>JANQGX010000001.1 GCA_028282885.1 SAR324 cluster bacterium | reverse complement strand
GTTGGGAGACCAGTTAAAAGCGCTTAATAAGCTTGATGATATTGGTGGTTATGCCTATCTTGCCGAACTCGTTGAATGCGTACCCAGCTCGGGAAATATTGTCTATTATGCCCGAATTATTCAGGAGCACGCCTTACTTCGGGATTTAATAGCAACAACAACCGATATCGGAAGAAAGAGCAGAGATCCACAACAAAGCATTGCTGGGCTACTTTCTGAAGCGGAAAGCAAGATCTCCGAGATAGCGACCAGGACCACAAAGAAAGAGTATACTCATCTCAAAGAAGTGATTGTATCAAGTTTTGATCGGTTGGAAGAGGTTTCGAATACCAAAGGGGACATAACCGGACTTCCGACTGGTTTTATAGATCTGGACAAGATTACAGCGGGATTACAGTATTCAGATCTGATTATCCTTGCTGCAAGACCATCAATGGGGAAGACAAGTTTAGCACTAAACATCGCCTCTTACGTAGCAACCAGGGCCGAAAAGAAGGGGGCTGTTTTAATTTTCAGTCTCGAAATGTCAAAGGAACAACTTGCTATCCGAATGCTCACCGCCGAAGCCAGGATTGACAGCAAGAAGATGAGGACCGGAAACCTGGAGCAGGACGATTGGGATAAACTTGCCCAGGCAACAGACCGGCTTTCTGTGGCTTCGATCTACATAAACGACTCATCCAATATTCAATCCCTCGAAGTGAAACTAATCGCAAAGCAGCTAGAGAAAGAATTTGAGGATGGAATATCTTTAATAGTTTTGGATTATCTTCAACTAATGGAGGGAGATCCCAGGTTATCAAGAGAGCAACAGATAGCACAAATTTCCAGGTCCCTGAAAGGCATAGCGAAGGAAATGAATATTCCTGTTATCGCACTTTCTCAACTGAATCGGGATCTTGAAAAACGAAGCGACAAAAGACCACAGCTATCGGATTTGAGGGAATCAGGCAGTATTGAGCAGGATGGAGATATTATCCTCTTTATCTACCGTGATGAGGTCTACAATGAAGATTCAGAAAAAAAAGGTATAGCCGAGATCATCATAGCCAAACACAGGAATGGTCCAACCGGATGGATAGAACTTGTTTTTTCCGGGAAGTATACCAAATTTGCCAGTCTGGCGAAGCAGATGCCACCGCCTAATTCAGCGCCATCACCAGATTCTTACTATGAAACAGAAGATCATCCACACGCTCAAATGTCTTAGTATTCGGCAGCCGTGGGCGTGGCTGATAGTAAATCGATTTAAAGACATCGAAAACCGGAATTGGTATATGAAATACCGGGGGGAGTTACTCATCCATGCCTCCAATTTTCGGCCATCAAAGAGAACATGGAAAGAGTTTCAAATCATGTTTGATATTGATTTTGATATACAACTTCCAGAGATGGATCAGATAGAATTCGGTGGTTTGGTTGGTAAGGTGGAAGTTGTTGACTGTGTCACCCAATCCGACAGTCACTGGTTTCAAGGAAAATACGGAATCGTTATGAAAAACCAACAGAAGATTGATTTTATTCCAATGAAAGGGCGATTGGGGATTTTTGAATATCAGCATCGGTTGAATTAAGGAGAGATTATGCCTTTAACATGTAGTTGCGATTTTGATGACTATGAGCCTGAGCCAGGGCAATGGTGTTTTGATGCATTCTGGCTGGAAAAGGTTGATTTTGAAATGTTTGAAGCCAAAAAGCGGAAGCGCTGTTGTAGTTGTGGCGAACTGATTGAGATTGGAAGCCCATGTATTATGCATCGTCGATCACGATACCCACACACAGATGCAGAGGCTAGAATAAGCTGTGGATATACTAATCTTGAAGACGCAATGTGCGATGGGCCGTCGATCAAAATGGCAGATCTTTTTCAGTGCGAAAAGTGCGGCGAAATTTGGCTAAATCTTCAGAATGTAGGTTTTGAATGTTTGCTAGCTTCAGAGAATATGCCGGAAATGCTTAAAGAATATCAACGCGATTACGCACCGCCAAAGCTGGAACTGGAGTCGATCAATGAATAATACCCCTACAAAAGAAGGAATAGCTTCCGACAAGTCCGCTTTTAGAGGGTGTATCAGTTCCCAGATGGAACTGTTGAAAAATCCAAAAGCACAGAGGGATTTTGGGTTGGCAGCATTTAAGCAAATCACAGCCAGGTTGGAACGAAATGATTATGAACGTCACCTTTTAGTCAAGGATTCAGTTTGCTGTTCGATCAAGTATTACATGACCCCCAAAGAGTTTAATTACCTCAGGGAAGAGCTATCAGTAGAGTTGGATCCCGACTATATGCATGAGAAATTCAGATTATCATTCTCGATCAATTCTGTGTTTTTCGAAGTGGAGAGAGTCGACTTGGCGACTGCCAAGAAAATGAGAAACCTGAAAGCAAGTTGAAACCGAGCTATAAACGTTATTTTTGTTATTTGAAGAAGGGATCTAAAGTTGTTGTGGAAAGGAAACCGAGAAATTTTAAAAAACTACCTTTTGCAGATACTGTTTATTGCCCCAATCAGCAAGTGGCTGAGAAAGTCTATGAACGGAAGCTAGAGCTTTTGAAAACCAAGTGACAGAAATCTGGACCAAAGATCAATACCATGAATACCTGGAATCACAAAAGAGGGGGAAAAACAAGCACGGTAGCCGGAAAAAAAAGGACAAACCAACTGAAGATGGCTATTTTTTCGACTCTTATCCCGAGCTATACAGGTATCGAGATTTAAAGCTTCTCCAGAGAAAAGGAGAAATTCAAAATTTAATTGTTCAACCAAGGAAAATTCTAAGGAAAAGATCAGTCAATAGGAATGGTCAAAAGATCCCCCAATGGGCTTACAAAGCAGATTTCTCATACATCGATTCTAAGGGGATTCTCCATTGGGAAGATGTTAAGTCGCTATGGACCGATAAGAAAGGTAATAAAGGTGGCACAGCCATGGAAAGGGGCTATATCCTTTCTAAAAACGAGTTTATGAGACAATACCCCGATATCGTGTTTGTGGAAACAATTTACTGAAGTGGTAACATGAAAAACAAGATCCTAACTTCACTCACGGCTTGCGGGTTGCTGTTAATTCTTGGTTGTTCCTCAGGTGTAGATTATCTACGTAATTTGCGAAAGGAGGTCCAATGGTTCTTGGGGGTTGCTTTATCGGTATTGTTTTTTTGTTGGTTGCTGTTGCGATTCTTCGGCAAAAGGTCCAAGCAGGAATCAAAAACGAAGAAATCCAAAAACAACGGCAGGAAATAATCTCTCTGAAGAAAGAAAATCTCTTACTTCAAAGCCGAGTTGCCTTGTTGGGATCGAGTTTAGGTACCTATAAAACCTCAATCAAAGTCTCAACGGAAGTTGCAGCATTTCTGTTTAAATGCTTTCATGGTCTCAATTGTGTGACTCTTGAGGTAGAGGGGGTGTATTATATCGCTTATTTAAATAAAGGGCTCCTGGTTATTAGCGAAAAGAAGACTGAATTCACAGAGGCTGAGAAAGCATTTTATGGTGCAAATACACCTTATAACCGAATTCATATTAGCTGAAACTCACTGTACAGTCAGTCATCTTCAGTCTGATTTTATTAAGGAAAAAAAGGGTATGTCAAAAATCGAGTACACGGACAAAACGATCAACTTTGTCACCGGTTGTAGTAAAATCTCAACTGGATGTCAGAATTGTTATGCAGAGACAATGACATTCAGGCTCAAGGAAATGGGGCAGGAGAAATACCAGAAAGGTTTTAACGAAGTTGTTGAGCATTGGGATATGCTCCCCTTCGAATTCTCCAGGACTCCGAAGCGGTACATGATCAACTCAATGTCGGACACTTTTCATCCTGAAGTGTCATTCGGATTCATCTTTAAAATGTTCGAACAGTTTATTCATTTCCCCCAAAACACTTTCATGATCTTCACAAAGCGCCCCGAAAGAGCGTCAAGGGTGATTCCCAAGATCTGGAGTTATCTGTCAAAAGCCTATCCCGCCAGGCAATTCCCACTAGAAAACGTTTGGCTGGTAGTAACGACAGAAAATCAGGAAATGTATGATAAGCGGATTCACTATCTTTTGGATACCCTGGTCGCAGTCAGGGGTCTTTCTGTTGAGCCAATGCTCAGCCACATCAATTTTGGAGACCATCTGGAACAGATCGATTGGATAGCGCTAGGCGGGGAATCTGGCTCAAAGGGGAGACCAATGCATCCTTCGTGGGCATTGTCAGCCAGGGACCAGTGCAAAAGTCATAATACTGCTTACTGGTTTAAGCAGCATGGTGAATGGGGGTTTCCTAACGGATTTAAAAAGAAACGCATCACGATGTTGATTGATGGGAGAATCTTCAAAAACGATGATGATTTCTGTCAATTTTGTTCCGTAACACCGGAGGAGCTTGATAGACTTCATCCTTCAACCAGACAGAAACTTGGCAAGAAAAAATCCGGCAACATGCTTGAAGGTAGAACTTATACAGAATTACCTACGCTGATTAAGAATTGACGAAACATTTTCCGGTTGAAAAACCGAGGCATGATCCAAGAGTTGAAGAATCAATCACAGCTCTTCGCAGATTAGAAGCGGACAGCAGCGACATGACTCTTGGAATTGAAAGATTGTTGGTAATCCAGAATCAAATGGTTCACCACTGCTTTTTTCTAGCAGAAGTCGAAACGAACTATTTGAGATCCTGGAGATTGGCAGAGTCCGAGAGAAAAGCGCGATACAGTGAGGTTTTTGTTGAGGAAAAACCTGGCAAGACTGACGCATTAGCGAAGGAAGCGACGAACCTGAAGATTAAAAAAGAGTATTACAACGAGATCCATGGCGAATGGAAATATAAAAGTGTCAAAAGAGTTTGTGAGGTAGCCACTGACGCAGTGAATGCCATCAAAGACCGCATCAAGAACAAGCGGGATGAAAGAAGGGAAACCAGACAACAGCCGTAAAATATGCCGAATGTGCAGATGGGATTTACCTTTGGCGTCAAATTGTCGTGTCTACAGCAAGGCATGGAAGGATCTTGCTCTCAATTCAGGAAAATGTCGTTTATACAGTTATATTAGACCAGCTCAACGAAAATCAGCGTAGGAGAAAATTGAGTATTTTGCCAAAGCGCTTACAAAAGGAAAAGCGCAATGTCCAAGGGTGGAAGGGGCAACAATGGGGCTATGATGGAGAAGTCTTCTTACCCCCCGCGACTCAGGAAGATATTGATGAAGCCATTAAAGAATTCCTCAAAAATGGAGGAAAAATCGAGAAGCTTGAATATGATGATTCGGTTGAAGCCCGGTCATTGTATATCTCGCCAAACGTCTCAAAAACAATCGAAAAGTAATGAAGCCACTTGAATATCTCGCATGTCCCTATACGCATGAATTGAAGTCTGTCCGGGAATTCCGGTTCCAGATGGTCAATAAAGTAGCCGGAATCCTCATGTCAAGGGGACATAAAATCTTTTCACCAATCTCCCATACTCACCCAATAGCGGAAGTGTGCGACTTACCCGGTGATTGGGAGTACTGGCAGGAATATGACCGGGCTTTTATTTCCTGTTGCTCAAAGCTTTATGTTCTAATGCTCCCTGGTTGGAAAGAATCAACCGGAGTCCAAGCAGAAATCAAAATCGCCGAAGAGATGGGGGTTCCTGTTGAGCATCTGGAGCCGGCTGAGTTTTTGAAAGAATGGGGGCTTCATCTTAAATCACAACCGGGAGACAGCGCCATAAGGGGAAACATGGAACTAACAAAAGATAATTTCGAAGATTTACTCAAACGTCTTCATTATCACAATATTGGTGCGGGCGTTAGAGAACACGGCACAGCCAACCCCATCTTCAATGTCCAGTGTAAGCGAAGGATTTATGGTCTTGATTCCGGATATACAGATAAGTCTCTATGGGTCGATTCTGGAAGAGAACGCGAATGGGATGACATTGAGAGTTTGTTTGAAGACATTGAAGAGGAAGAAACTAGAAAGATTCTCAATCTCGCCAAAGTTAGAAATGTCCAGGATTTTTTGAGGCTTTATGATTATGAACAGGAAATATGTCTAGGAAAAGTCGGAATCGAAGAAGTTTATTACGAAGAAACTTGGGAGTATGTAAACAGCCATCTGACTAAAGAAGCAGCCAAAGCATTCATTGAGCGAAAGAAACACGACTATGGAGAGTTGAGAATATGGACTGGCAGCCTTTACTGGTGTTGGGAGTTCAAAGCGATTGTTGAAGGGCTTATTGATGGCAAAATAGGATTATTAGAACAATCAGACGCTGCGGAGGCAAAAAGTGAAGGCGATTAAAAACTTCATCGGATACTTGCTGGAATACCCGAACTGCAATGCAAGACAACTGCCGGTTGATCATCGCAGGTTCTATACCTTGAAAAATAGAATCCTCGAAAAATACGGAACAAAAGACAGGGAAGACCTTCAGCATGTCGTTAAACGCTGTTTTCAATGCGGAGGAACAGGGAAATACCATGGGAAAACCTGCTGGAGGTGTAAGGAGGGCATCTATCAGCAGTTTTATTGCGTCCTCTCTCGCTATTGGCTTGGAAAACACATGTTCCACGTTCCGGGGATTAAGGAACAGCGGAGGCCCAACATCCGCTATGTTAAGTTCATCAAGGGAATAATCCGGCATGAGCCAAGAGAAGAGAAAGCGGCGATCCGGGCTTTCTATCTGCTTACTTTTCTCTTCGACAAGAAGCTGTTTTTTGAGTCGATTTCAGAGAAAATCCGTCGTTCGTCACCTGTTCGATTCATTAAATCCATAAGAAGCCGAATCAGGAGCCTTTTTGCCAAGAACAGGCTGGATGATTTCAAAGAAAGGGATATTCCTTTTTAATCCAAACCAGGAGAGAAAATGAACACATTATCATACCGAGCCCAAACCCAGGAAGCCGCTAAGCTTTTCAAAAACAATTGGGTTTTACTTGGTGAGCATCTGACGAAAGTTGCCACGGATAAACTCTATGAACAATGGGGTCACAGGACTTTTGAAGAATATTGCCGGGATGAGATCAAAATAAAGAAATCGACCGCAATCAAGCTTACAAATGCTTACTTTTTCATTACAAAAGTGGATCCTGAAATACCGAAAGAAATAAATATCGACTCGGTTCTTGCTCTCAAACAGGCAAGGGAGGATGACGAGTGTTCCCCGGAACTTTATGCGGATCTGCGGGACATAGCGGTTAGGCGCAAAAATACTGCGGCAACAATCAAGAGGCATCTTAAAAACTCCCTCTCCGAGAACAATACACCCCAAAAGCAGTTTTTCGAAGAAAGCCTGAAACTCGTTATCAGGTTGAAAAAACGGATCGGTCCGGTTGATATAATCCCTGAATGCTACAAGGGTAACTTGAAAGAGATTCAGGTGTTTTTTGAAGGCCAACTGGAAACCATCGAGCGACAGGAGGCGTAATGCCAACCAAAAATCAATTCCCACTACTGCATTCAGAGGCGCAAAAATTCTTGTTTGGGGGATCCAATGGAGATTTTCCAAAGGCAGAATCCCAGTCCGAACCTGTTGAGGGATTCAAGCCAAAAACGAAGGCAGAGAGTGTATTCAGGCGGGGAGGAATGGCGGAGATCAACGCACAATTAAGACACGAAAAACCAGAGCTCCCCCGAAGGAAGCGCCGGAAACTGGCAAAAAAGATGCTGAAACAAAGACAAAAGAGCGCCTAACATGAGCTTTACTGACATCCTTCAATCAAAAATCAGGGAAACCAGGAAAACAAACCTGGAGTTCGCCCGTGAATCGGGAATCAAAAAGAAGCATCTGGATTCTATTCTCGCAGGTGAAAAGCCGGACCGATGGACCATTCAGAAGATAGCAGAAACTCTGAATATTTTGGTTGAAGAAGTCGAATCATGGTTGCCGACAGAACCGAAAATGATCATTCACCCAACTAAGAAGATCCTCCACCCTGCTAAATTCAAAAAAAAGGCTATATCTCCCATCCATGCGAAAGGACGATTCTGTATTCGTTGTTGGTGGATGGACGACAAGTATGTCTATGAGGGTGTTGAGATGGCTCATTATAGTTGTTTTAGGGCGGGATCATTGGGTAAAGGAACCGCAAGAAAAGTTTCCGATATTCTCAAAACCCCACTATGCCGGGTTAAATGTCACAAGCACTTCGACCAGCCGGAAGAAAGGAAGAGCGTAGAGCTTTCGGAGGAGTTTTTCTTTTTTATTAGCTTGCACCTATCTATGGAATTTGAAGCAGGAAACATCATAATAAAAAATGGAATCCCAGACTACCCATATCCAGCTTGAAAGTGAGTCATTCAAAGCTTTTCTAAGGACACTGTCAAGGCATCTAAACAACCAAAACAACCAGGACTTAGAAGAACTAAGCCTTTGGAATAAGCAGTTTTGGGATAAAATCAAACAAACTGAGGAGAGAAGGCATGAGAAACAAGAAAGCAAGATACAGTGAGTATGATTCAAAAGGGAAACTCTATGTCGATTGCTCTGAATGCAAAAGAGGTGGAAACGGTAACTCTGAAGACAAGTGTTCAGCCGGATGGAGACACAAGAAGGGCAAAATGGGTGGTTGTTTTATTGGTGAAGTTTGTGACGGTCTAACTATCGATCAATAGGAAATGTGGATAATACCCAATACATTAACACAGTTGAATGGTTCTTTGGATACGGAGGCAATCACATCGGACTCAGAAGAGTTTTTCCAAACCTGCGCCTCGTCGCTGCTTGTGAGATCGAAGCATATGCGTTGGAAAACACTATTGAGAAAATGGAAGAAGGCCTCCTGGATTCAGCGCCTATTTGGACGGATTGTAAAACCTTCCCAACAGAACCATTCAAAGATAGAGGGTTGGATCTCTTCGTTGCTTCCTATCCATGCCAAGGAGAGTCAGTCGCAGGAAAAAGAGAAGGTGAAGAATCGGTTACCTGGTTATGGCCTTACTGTAGAGATTTCGTCCGTATTGTTCGACCAACATGGTGTTTCTTTGAGAACACAGGAGGACATATTTCGATGGGACTCCCCGGAGTTATATCAGACTTGGAAGAGTTGGGTTACACACCAACGTGGGGAGTATTTAGCTCGGAAGAAAATCTCCACACATATGATGATGCAATCCCGCTCGGAAATAGCGAATATCTTGTCATTAATAGAAGCGAATGCACTCCTCATGGAAGAGAGCGAGTCTTCATCCTTGCTAAAAACAAAGAATTGGGGGACTCCGAGAACAACAACAAATGGAGGTTATCCAAACGTCAGAGCATCAGGGAAGGAGTCGAGACTGGAAGATCAAGTCATCAATTGGAGAACTCCAACAGCGCATCAACCAGGTGCGTGTGCGGAGAATTTGGAAGGAGAGGTTGGACACCGCATGTTTGTCAAAGGAACAGACAAACATGTCAGATACGGATTAATCCAACAAATAAAGATGGCGAAAAAGAACAATTGGCCGACTCCACTTGCGACCGATGCAGAGAAATGTCCAAGTGCCAGTTTGGCGAGAGCTGTCAATCCAGAATTACTGAGATCGTTCAGAGCGAGGGAGGCGAAAACTTGGATCACCCCTACCGCAAGAGATTACAAAGACACAGGAAACATGGACTTAAAGGGGGGGGGTGAAGAAAAATCTCCTTCCGAGGCAGGTATTTATCGTCAAGTTGCAAGACAAGGAGAACCTCAACACCCATGGGAAGAGCCAAGAACAATCGAAATCGTCTCTAATTCCGGAAAATTCTACGATGTCTTAAATCCGGCTTGGGAAGAGCAATTGATGAACCTTCCTCCGGGATGGACGCGATTAAAAGATGCCAGTCGTCCAGAGGATAACCGGGTTGATCGAGTAAGGTTGATTGGAAATGGAGTTGATCCGGATACCACAGAGAATGCTTTTAGAATTCTTTTCAAACGTTTTTATAAACCCCTGGATACTGAACAATTATTTTTTTAGGAGAAGCCAATGAAATTCAGAATCAAACGCACAGAATTTAATAGAGCTGTCAAATCGGCTGATATAACCCAGAAAGGAGAAAAAGGAGCCCTGTCTATCCGCTGGCTATATTTGCAAGCCACAAAGGGAAATCTGATCATTTCAACTACAAACCACCTCGAAACATTCAGAACTAGAATAAAAGCAGATATTGAAAAGTCTGGTTCCGTGTTTATGAACATTGTCGATCTTTCCCAAGTCCTCATGGCTTTTACCGGGAAAGAATTGTCCATCTCCAGGTCAAGCAAAAGCAGGATACAGATTGAGTCTGAGGTTGCCAGAACCCAAATCCACCTTCCGTCACCGAAAGGGATCGATCCTCCGAAAACGAAAAAGCTTCCTTATCGATTCACTCTCACCAAGGCAGAATTCCGGGAAGTCTACGACAAGTGTTACTTCGCTATCGGAGAAAATGATTCCAGGAAGAACCTCATGGGCTTGAACATCAAAAAAGATCCTGATAGTGCTCGGTTGGTCTTCACCGGGGCAGATTCCTTTCGGATAACAGAATTCCAGGTAGATACCACAAACAAGGCAGAGGGGAGTATTATTCTCCCAAAAACGAGTCTGAAAAAGATCTCAAAAATCTTCGACAAATCGAGGGCTCTGAAATTTGCCTATGATGATAATTTTCTGGCAATCACAGACGGAACGACCTATTTTCACGCAAAACTGATTGAGGCAGAATACCCCAATTTAAATAGGCTCGTTCATGCGGAACACCCTCATCATTTGAGGTTCGACATAGCGAAGATCCGCAAAGCCTTTGCGCTTATGAAGCGTTCAACCGACAACGATAAAAGGGCAGTCAGCAAGCTCCGCCTGAACGGGAACCTAAGCGTATCTAACCAGCCCGACGCTTATACCATCGCAGCCGAAACAGAGCTTCCCTGCAAATATACAGGCGAAGACATGGCGATAGGCGTCAATATCAACTTCTTTGATGAAGCCCTTTTGAGACTCGGCTCTAAAGAAGTCACGTTAAGCGTAGCTCATCCAGAAGCACCAATCTATTTGCTGGATCCCAAAATCCCAGCTTTCAAAAGTGTAGTTATGCCCGTCCGAATAAAATGGTAATGCAATGAATCAAAAACAACTGAAAGCAAAACAACTCCTAAAACTCAAAGCACAGGCTGAAATCCTTTTTAAAGCAGCGGAGGCCCAAGAAGATACCAGTTTAAAGAGGGAGCAAACGATAAAAGCTGCATTAATTCTGACTCATCATTATTGTCCGGAAAGAACGAAGCTATTCAAGGAATCAATTCGACTCTGTGAGCAGTCACGCCACTTCAAGACAGCATATTCACTGGCAAGTATCGCACTACTGAAGAAAGACGAAATCGACTATTTTCTTAGTGTCTATGAGAAATATTCAGGACGAGAAAACGAGGCAGCATGAGCGGAATGGGATCCCATCAAAGTGCAAAGGCTATTAAGGATGAATGGCTCACGCCTCCTGAGATTATCAAGGCTCTTGGGTGTTTTGATCTGGATCCCTGTGCTCCTGTGAGTAGACCGTGGGACACAGCAAAACACCATTTTACCATTGAAGACGATGGATTATCAAAAGAATGGTTTGGACGGGTCTGGTTGAATCCTCCATACGGAAAACAGACTGGGATTTGGCTAGATAGGCTGGTGAATCACGGCAACGGGATCGCTCTCATTTTTGCCAGAACTGAGACTAGAATGTTTTTTGATTATGTATGGAGCAAGGCAGATGAGATCCTTTTTTTAAAAGGAAGATTGTTTTTCCACCACTCAAACGGGCAGAAAGCAAAGTTCAGCGGTGGAGCCCCTTCTTGTTTGATTGCATATGGGGGGGGCAATGTGCGATCACTGCGAACGTCAGGGCTTGAAGGGAAGTATATTAACATCGAAGAAAAGGCAGCATCAAAGATAGATAAAATATTCTGAAGAAAAATATTTAAATCACTGAATTAACGAACTATCATGGATGATTTGTCAACAGTAAGGGCATGGCTGATATGTGTTACCGCATACCTCATTCTCACATATGGCGACCCTTGCCTGTTGAACGCCCTCGTTGACCTGATAACCATGAATTGCGGATAAATACAAAATACAAAATGGAAAATGTAGTTGAAAATTCGGCCAATAATCAAAACGATTTGCCTACATGGTTTACGGTAGAAGAGGCTGCCGTATACCTGCGTTTATTTGATAAAAACGGCAAGCCTAATGTTTCATATCTGTATAAGAAGTCGTGTTCCGGCTTGATTAAGCCCTATAAACTTGGTAAATTCAACCGATATCGCCGAGAAGACCTGGACGCTCTTTTAATTCAAGAGGGTAAATGATCAAGAAAAATGGCGATACATATACCGTGACTTATTCAACCAGGGATAAGTTCGGTAAAAAGATTAAAAGATCAAGATCCGGAATCACAAGTTATACGGCAGCAAAACGGGTAGAATCCGAGCTTATTGTGGAATTGCACGAAATAAAAAACGGCTTTGAATATGCTGGTCAGACTTTCTCGCAGTTTTGCGATACACGGTTCTTTCCATATTACGAAAGCAATTTCAGTGATTGGGATAGTTTTACTAAGCGTGTCATCAAGTGGTCAGTCCCAATCGCCGGGGTTAAACTGGAGGCAGTAGCACCAAACGACATTTCAAATATTCTGGAAAATGCCAAAGATGATCTGGTTTATTCGTCATTGGTCAAGCTCAAGTCTTGTTTGAGTAGAATATTTGATCACGCATGCAAAGCGGGATTGCAGCGGAATCCGTGCGATGTTGTAAGGATTCCCAAGGCGAAGGTTGATTCAGAGTGCAAGGTGCTGACTCGGGATGAAGCAAACTATCTTCTGAAGAGAAGCAAGGAGCTTCAGCCTATATGGCATAAGATATGGGCGGTCCATCTTATGACGGGTATCCGATCCGGAGAAGGTTACGCCCTGGTTAAGAAGGATATCGACCTTGAATCCGGCAACATCATGATCAACAAATCATGGACTAGTAAGACGGGGACAAAGTCAACAAAAACAGGGCACTGGAGAATAGTTCCGATTGCCAAGGATTTAAAACCACTGCTCATTAGCCTGTTGACGGACTCTTCTACAGGAGAGCAATTGTTGCCTCATCCTCATCAATGGACAAGAGGATCCCAGGCAAGAGTTTTAAAAGAATTCTGTTCAGGTATTGGAATCACCCCGATTCGGTTTCATGATCTAAGAGCGACATTCATTACGCAGTTATTTCAAAACGGGGCTTCAATAGCTGAAGTGCAAGCAGTCGTAGGTCATACGGAGCTGAAAACAACGCAAAGATATTTAAGGTTGGCAGGTGTGGATGTGAAGGGTGTAACTGATAAGTTGAATTTTACCATGCCAACCGATGTTGATAATGTAATTTCGCTACGCGATAGGGTGGAACTGTTTGGAACCTAATTGCCCTTTGACGTATGCTATTGTTGGGTTTCATGCGCACGCACCACACGGAAACCTGCCTGATATTCCCTTCTTAGGGATTCTGAAATCCCGGATGAAACTAGCTATCCTATCAGATTTTCTCCTGTTTAATGGCGGAAGGATGATGAAGCTAATCAAAATATCCGCATTAATCATACCAATCATCATCTTTTCGATCTCCAAAGGAAGCACCGGTTTGTCAGCAGAAACCTTAGTGCTGGATGACAAACAAGTGTATGAATATGCCACTCAATTATATCGAGAGGGAGAGTATTACAGGGCAGTCACGGAATATCATCGCTTTCTTTATTTCTTTCCTGAGAGTCCCAAGCAGAAAGAAGCCCGGTTACAGATTGGCAGATCTTATATGGCTGGCGGTCAACTGGATGAGGCGATTCGATTCTGGAAGAATGAGCTTAGTGAAATGGAGACTGATCATGAGAGCTATGCTAAGATAAAGATCCTGTTGGGAATATCTCTGTTGGATCTGGATCAGACTGCGATCTTCAGTTTTAGGGAACACAATGTTGAAGAAGCCATGGAACATTTTGCTGAGCTTGATTCAAAAGTACACGAGAGAGAGATTATTGGCGATTTCAGCCGGGAGTGGCAATTAACCGATTTTGCAGAGGACAAATCCCCGGTATTGGCTGGCAGCTTATCTGCTGTTTTACCAGGAGCAGGAAGCTTTTATACAGGGAGATATCTGGAGGGGATCTACGCTTTCTTTATCACCGGATTGTTTTATCTGGCTACCGTGGAAGCTATTGGACAGGAACATGAAGAGGCCGGATTCGTCTTCGGTTTTTTGACCCTGGGATTTTATGGGGGGAATATATATGCGGCGATTAATGGAGCACATAAAACGAATGATGCATTAAGGTCCGATACCTTGATGCGACTAAGACAAAAACATGGTATCTGGTTTATCCCCGCATCGGACAGGCATCCGGGGCGCTTCTGATCGTCAGCATCTATCAATATGCGGGCACGTGATACACACCGCTTGATCATCAGGTATTGATATCAAATGAGTTATTCACCTTGTTGATTTTCTTTACGCAGGATTTGGCTTACAGATGTTGACACGCGGCAGTTTTTGCTCCTGGAAATAAGAAGAATTATAGTCTTCAGAGTTAACCAGAGTTTCAAATATAAAATATGACCCTTTCCCATAACGAGCAGACCATCATCAAAGAAGAAGAGGCGAATTTAAGACTTCTTCAGCTGAATTACATTGACGAGTTTGAAGGTGGATTTCGAGATGAGATACTCCAGGAAATCACCGATTTGAATGAAGCGATTCCGGAAGTTAACGCCGATGATTTGCCCCAGATCAGCGCCCAACTGAATCGATTGGATACCATTCTCAAGCAGATTGACAGCCTTAATCACGGACAACTCGATTTGATGAGCCCCTATTTCGGTCATATGCGTCTGCGGGATCGGGCTGGGATCAGGGATTTGTACCTGGGTACACAAGTTTTCAGAACCAGTGACGGTGTCATTCAGATTATCGACTGGAAAACCTCGCCCATCGGACGTATCTATTTTCTTTATGATGAGGGAGATGAATATGAAGAGGAGATCGAGGGAAGGCTTTTTGAAGGTGAGATGTTGTTTAAACGCATCATCAGAATCATGGACGGCCAGTTGAAGGAGATCCAATCGGGCGATTCGGTGCTGAGGAAGACCAGGAATCTAACCTGGGAGAAAGCCGATTCAAGTCGTGTACTGCTCAGAGGAGGTGCTGGTTCTGCAACCAGGCCTCAAAACACGATTTCCCTTAGTCCGAAACTGGGTATCAACGCCAGTGGTGAAATGCGACAAAGCAAGTTATTACCGGAGATCACCGGGCTGATCGATTCCAGCCAGTTTGAGCTGATTACCCAGCCTGAAACCAGCGTGGTGGCAGTCCAGGGACTTGCCGGATCGGGTAAAACAACAGTGGCCCTGCACAGGATAGCGTGGTTACATTTTCAGGATAAACGTCGGTTTTCCGCTGAGAAGATCCTCATTATCGTTTTTAACAAGGCCCTGTCCAATTACGTTTCGATGGTGCTGCCATCATTGGGAATTGAAGGTGTTACCATTGAGTATTATGAACGCTGGATTTCCAAAATCAGGCGCAGGCTCTATTCGGGGAAATTTCCAAGGGCTTACTCTGAGGAGACCCCGGCCATTGTCATTCGATTCAAGAAACATCCTGTATTGTTAAAACTGGTCAACGAGTTTATCGGGGTGAAGAATGCTGATTTCAACAACCGGCTTTCATCCATTTTGAAGGATCAGCAATATCGTGGTCTTAACTCGGAGATGGAGGCGCTGCCCCTCATCACCAGGGTATACACAATTCATGAATGGTTGGAAGGAAAACGCAAAATAGCCGATCACAAGGCTGAGTTTGATCCCGGTACCTTGAGCCAACTTCAACATCTGGTGGATGATTATATAGACTCGGATAAAGAGAGATTGGATACCGTTCTGGATTATTGGGAGGAGTTTTTTTCCGATTTCGCAAGTTTGAAAAACGGATTTCTGACAGAGACGGAGGATTTTTCCTCCGGGCAATTGGACCAGGTTCTCAAGTGGATGAAAAATCAATATGCCGAGTTGGCAGACAAGAGCAAGAGCTCGAAGAAGGACCTGGTACAGATTATGTCAGGTGAAGGAGCGGATCCCGGAGAACCATCAGGTGGGGTATTGGATTATGAAGACGACGCCATTCTGGTTTATTTGTACCAGCGACTTTTCAAGACGATCACAAGGGGTGGCGGAAAGCGACTTGGGTTTGGTCACATTATGATTGACGAGGTTCAGGATTTCAGTCCTATCGAATTGGCCGTGATGGTGGGAGTGGCGAATGAACCTTTGAGTCTTACCTTTGCCGGAGATCCCAACCAGAAGATGATTAAGGAAAGTGGATTCAAGACCTGGGAACAGACTTTTGAAACACTTGGGATCAAAGGGCAGAAAGTGTCCGCATTACAAGTCGGCTATCGTTCCACTTTTGAAATCATGGAATTTGCATTTGAAGTTCTGGGCGATCTTAAGAAGGAGAAGGAGTTTATTGCCACCCGCCATGGTCCCCCCGTGCAATTGTTCCAATTTGCCAACCAGGGTGAGCTAATCCAGACGTTGAGTCGGAACTTGCTTGAACTGATGCTGTATGAACCCGTAGCGAGTGTTGCTTTGATCTGTTCCACACCAGCCGAGGCAAAGGCGCTTTATGAGTTATTAAAACCTTTTGATATTAAAGATCTCCGTCTGATTGATGACCAGAATTTTCCTTTTGTGCCGGGGGTTGATGTGACAGACGTGCGACAGGTAAAAGGATTGGAGTTTGATTATGTGATACTGCTGGATGTGGATACCGTGAATTACAGAGATGATTCCTATTCACGATACCTGCTGCATATTGCTGCTTCCAGGGCGGCACATCAGCTCTGGATTATGAATCAATCGGTTTCCTCCTCGTTGCTGCCTTCCACCTTGTTGGATAACTCTTTCTGAATGTCGCCTGAGGAGAGGTGAATGAAACGGATAGATTTGATTTAAAAGACATTTATAACAGAAAGTTATCGAGTATTCAGAAACAACTCGATTTATTTAACCCTTGACATTTCATCTGTCTCAAAATAGATTGATCTAATGACGTACCAAGGTGGCGGAACTGGTAGACGCGCACGGTTCAGGTCCGTGTGAGCTTTGGCTCTTGGGAGTTCGACTCTCCTCCTTGGTACCACTCTCCTGTATCATCTCTTAATACTTCCCAGTTCTATATCACGTTAAACGGTATTTCTGCGTCTTTAACCGGTAAAAGTTGCTCTCATACTATTCGTTTATCTATATCTGGAGAGTGCGGTGGTTACAATTTTCTGATATGAGGATTAATAATCTCAATGAGATTTAATCCCGGATATCTACAAACAGCTAACCGATTGCATTATTTCAACGTGAGCGTCAGCTAAGCCTTATTCTTCCTTTCCTGCCCGCCCGGATGTTTTCTTTGATTCATCTGCCCGAGTGGTTCTGCCTAGGTCTCTCAACTTTTCGAACAATTCGATTGTTACGATTCTATAAATTAATTTAGTTATTTTTAGTCGGATATGGTTTTTGGAGCTTTTATTGCAATTCCGAAAACCGTGTCGGTAACAGGAAATTAATCTAATAACTTTTTCCTGAATTCCCAGGGACGGGATAATCGAAGGGATTCGGGTTTTTTGGCAATACATATTGAATATGGCAAGAAAAGGAATTTGGGCCATTGCTGGCGGTAAAGGTGGTGTCGGTAAAAGCTTTTTGTGCAGTAATCTCAGCATTGATCTGGCTCAGAGGGGAAACAGCGTCGTACTGATCGATGCCGACTTCGGTGGTCCGAATATACATACCTTTTTTGGGATCAGCACTTCCATCATCAGTGTCTCTGATTTTATTAAAAGCAATCAGCTTCGATTGGACGATATCCTATTGCCTACAGGAATTTCCAATCTAAAACTGGCAAGTGGGGCCCATGACGTATTGGGAATGGCCAATCTGAATGTAATCCAGCAGAACAAACTGATCAAGGCAATCAAAACCCTGGATGTTGACTATGTTATCGTCGATCTTGGGGCCGGCACCAGCTCATACACCCTGGATGTATTCCTGGTGGCCGATGTGGGTATTCTGGTTGCCACCCCGGAACCGACATCTGTTGAGAACACATATCGCTTCATAAAATCCGCATTTTACAGAAAGCTAAAAAGCGTCATTAAACATCAGGAGGTACGTAGCTTTCTTGAGAGGATCACCGAGAGCAAAAACGAAGAATCTCCCCGAACGCCGGCAGAGCTGGTATCAGAAATCAGTGAAATCAACCTCCAGGCCGGTGAAACGCTGAAGTTTGAAATCTCCAACTTCAATCCGAAATTGATCCTCAATCAGGTTAGAACGCCAACCGACGTCAGAATGGGTTTTTCAATGGGGGCTGCCAGTAAAAAATATTTTGGAGTTGGCTTGGGTTACGTCGGTTTTGTTGAACATGACAACTATGTGATCCAGTCAATACGGCAAAGACGTCCGGTTATTGTCCAGTATCCCGATTCCACTGCCACTAACTGCATCGTACGAATCGGACAGAATATCAGGCAAAATTATCATTTGGTTCACTCCGGCTAAAGCTGGTGTAGACCCATCAAGGAAAATCCCGACTCTTCACTACAGGCTCTGCAGGAAGCGGATTGCTCGGATAAGCACGTGATTCCTTTGCTAGGCTTGACGCGAGAAGCTTGTTGTAACATTCCTAATTTGGCTGTCTCCTCACAAACTCTCAATTCGTTCAAAATATTAGAAAGCGCTTTCGAGTATCCGTGAATACCGTCCACTTGCATTAGAGATATTGAGGTTTTAGAATGGAAGAAAATACCGGCAGCTATTAGAGTACTCGGGCGGTTATAATAATGGCATTCGCACCGGCTTGATTTTATAATCCTTGAGTTTCCCGTTTCATTATGAACAAAATTTCAGAAGAGTCCGGTTAAACTCCAAGTCAGACTAGACGGATTACAGTACACTGGAACCTGCTGGTATTTATAAATATCAAAAACAGGATTTGAGCATGGATCTTTATAAAATTTTAACTTTTCCGGACCCCTTTCTTAAGACCGTTGCCAAGCCGGTTACAGAGTTTAATGATGAGTTGCGTGAGATTTCCGAGAAAATGATTCGGACTATGTATGAAAGCAACGGAATTGGTCTGGCAGCGGTTCAGGTGGGCATTGATAAACGGCTGTTTGTAATGGATGTTCACTTTAACAAAGAAATGCCGGAAGAGGAGAGAAATCCCGAGGTGATCATTAATCCGGAATTTGTTGAAAAAAGTGATGAACAGATTGCGGATGAAGGCTGCCTCTCGGTTCCTGAGTTCAGATCCGAAGTTAAACGATATGGCAGGATCAAGCTTCGTTACCGGAACCTGGAAGGCGAGGAGATGGAGAAAGACGCTGAAGGTTATCTGGCTGTTTGTATCCAGCACGAGACAGATCATTTGAACGGAAAGCTTTTTATCGACTATTTACCTCCCCTGCAGCGCAGTATGGTCAAGAAACGACTCAAGAAGCTTAAATCAACACCGGCACCTTGATCCATGAAAACACTCCTTTTTGTTATATTTGTTATCTGCCTTCTTCCGGACTTCCAAACTGTATCCGCACGCGATATTTGGGTCGTTAGCATAGATGGCCAACATATTGAGGCTGAAATTGCACAAACTCCGGAGCAGCAACAACTAGGGCTGGGGAATCGTTTCTCACTACCGGTAGGTCAGGGGATGTTGTTTCTGTATGATGACCCTGGTGTTCGAATTTTCTGGATGAAGCGAATGAGCTTTTCAATCGATATTATCTGGTTGAGAAACAATAAAATCGTGCATATCAGGGAAAACGTCCCCCCTCCCCGCCATGGCACTCCCGACGATCAACTCAAGCGATATGGCTATGGGGTTCTGGCAGATATGGTTCTTGAATTGCCGGCCGGATATGTCAAACGCAATCGAGTTTCACCTCAAAGCCTTTTTACCATTGAAAAAAGAGATTGAAATAGGAATCACCGAGCTGGGTATTGATGAAGCCGGAAGAGGTCCTGTTTTGGGGCCGATGGTGCTGGCAGGTGTCGTTGTTCCCAAAGGTATGGAAGAATTGCTGATCAGTTGGGGAATCAGGGATTCCAAATCGTACGGCAGTGGCAAGAGTGGGAAAAATGCGCGCAGAGAACTAAGCGAAAGGATAATGGAGCAGTTCGCTCACAGAATCATCTCTCTTTCATCTCAAACGGTGGATGATTATGTCAGGGAATCCAGCCTCAATCTTCTTGAACAGCAAACCGCAAAGACTCTTATTCAGGAACTGCCTGCCGGTTCCGTGGTGATGGATGGGGCGAATCTGTTCTCCCCCCTGGCCGGAGCGAATAGAGTTGCAGTTAATAAGGCCGATAGCGCTTATCTGAGTGTTGCAGCTGCATCAATCCTTGCTAAAACTGAAAGGGATAAGAGTTTTGCGGAGCTCTGCAAGCCGTTCCTGAGAGAGTACGGCGAAATAGAAGGTGGCGGTTATGCCAATAAGAAAACCCTTCAGTTTGTCCAATGGCATATAGAGGAGAGAGGAGCCTTACCTTCTTTTTACAGGAAAAGTTATCGGTGGAAAGCCTTGGATTCGTTGAATCTGACGGAATTCTGGCTCAGGAGTCCTCATTAGAGAGCTGATTGGGCTCATCCGTTGCATTGTTCTCCACGGTTACTTCATCCTCCTTCTCCTTTGAGCTGAGGCTCAGAAAGAAGAGCAGACCGCTGATCACAGCAATCGCACTTGCCAGGCTGGCGATAACCCGCAAGAGGATCTTGAAAGCCCTGGATTTGAACATTTTGTTGAGCAGATTCAGCATATCACTCGTCGGAAACAAGAGGTCACAATCGACTATCAGATTGAATCAAGAAAGATGATTGCTCTTTTTGGATCATGTTAATGGCTTTCGGGGAAAAAATAAAGGAAAACCCATTAGTCAGTTGCTGTTTTCGACTTCGTCCTGATTTAGTGGTTCGGTCATTCTGATCGGATACAAGGGAGTTGATTAAACATCCGAAAATCCCGTTTTTCAAGGTCGAAAAGATAGCCTGTCAGTTTAAATATTTAAAAAGGGGTTGCCAAACTAAACCGTTTTAAAGTAAGAATGCAGGAAATACCCGTTTAACAAATCTCTGGTATCAAATTCTTATTATTCCAATCACTTGTTTTTAAACCAAAATCCTTAAATAACCATTTCCCAAGAATAGACAATGATGAAGCCTATTATAAAGTATCTGCAATACTGCATTATCATTATAACCGGTATCGGTATCGCAGGTTGTGCTGAGCAAGCTCAAATGAAACCATGGGATAACACATCACTAGGAAAAATCTCTTTTACGTTCAACGATACGGACCAGGACAAGGGGGAAATTGCCGGTGATATCCAACTTGACTTACCTGCATCGCTGAAACCAACAGGTGTAAGCAATTATGTCATTTATTGGGGTACCTCTTCACAGGCTTCAGGGAAAGGGGAGAAACTCACGGAGGTTCCGGTGAATTTCCCCGGTACAACACTCTACAGCGTACCCGAAAACACTCCTTATACCGAAGATTCCGGTACTTATTTTCTGCTCTACCTGAAAAGCACAAAAGGCGAGGAAGTCTTTAGTGGTAAAGCTACCAGAATTACCGATAACTTCGAAGAGCCCAAAGAAGAAGTAGTGGCTGAACCTACGGCAGATACACCTGTAACCGCAAACGTAGCCGCTGCGGAGGAAACCCCGACTGCAGATTCACCCTCAGTAAGCGCAGAAGTTTCCCCTTCAGCCGCCGATGCTCCGGGAGGAGATGCTGATACGGGTGGCGAAGCTGTTGCAGATGCACCCGAGGCAGTCGCTGTTCAGGGACCGGAAGCTGAAGCGATCACCATTACCATCGAGAACGTATTGTTTGAATTTGATAGATCTTACCTGAGACCTGAATTTAAAGAGCAATTGAGACAGGATTTCGAGCCCATGGAAGACAAGGGCGAGGCTCAGCTCCTGATTGCAGGTCATGCGGACGAAAGAGGATCAAACGAATATAATCTGGCGCTGGGTGAAAGAAGGGCTTACGCAGTGAAAAGGTATCTGATTAGCCTTGGATTCGTAGCGGATAATATCCGGATTATATCATACGGAGAGGAAAAACCATTGGATTCCGGGCATAACGAAGAAGCCTGGTCCAAGAACAGACGATCTGAAACTGAGATCGTTGAAGAGTGATAATTATTATCGGAAGGAAAAACCCGGGGGTTTAGAAAAACCTCCGGGTTTTTTTTTGCCCTCTAGGTAAACATTTCGCTTTCTTCGTTGTCGCCTTCAAGTCTTTCAATATCGTCATCACTCAAATACCCACCCTGTTGCACTTCAATGAGTTCCAAGGGCATTTTACCGGGATTTTTAAGTTGGTGAAATATGGTTTTAGGGATATTGATCGATTCATTTTCAGAGAGAAAGGAGGTCTCTTCTCCCTTCAGTACTTCAGCGGTTCCGGATACTACAACCCAGTGTTCGTGACGGTGGAAGTGACGTTGCATTGAAAGCTGCTTTCCGGGAAGTACAGTGAGCCTTCTGATCATGTAGTGATTGCCTTCCGATATTACATGATAGCTTCCCCAGGGGCGGGCGACGGTTGTATGGAACTTATATTCGAAACGATCTTCCTGCTTCAGTGTTTCCACGATGTTTTTAACACTTTGAGACTTGGAAAGATCGCAAGCCAGTAAGGCATCTTCTGTCTCGATGATGATTATGTTGTTCAGTCCCGAACAGGTAATCAATCTCTTGTCGGAGAAAATCAGGCAATTATTGCTCTCCTGCATAATGACGTTACCACGGGTGACATTGCCATTCTGGTCTTTCTGGCTGATCTGGTAAATGCTCTCCCAACTGCCCAGATCATTCCATCCGACATCTATGGTAATCACCGCCACTTTTTTCGACTTTTCTAAAATGACGTAGTCAATGGAGTCGGACTTGATTTGTGAGAAAACCGCTGCGACATCAATGTCATCTGTGGTTGAATGACAGGGATCCCTGTTTTCAAAAAAGTGACGGATCATTTCTGGGGCCAATTCCTTGAACTCTTTTAACAGTGTTTTAGGCGTTGCCATGAAAATGCCTGCGTTCCAGCTATATTTTCCACTGGCCAGAAACTTCTTAGCGGTTTCAAGATCCGGTTTTTCAGTAAAAAGGTCTACCTTAAATCCATTTTCAAGGGGTTTGCCGGCCTTTATGTAACCATAACCGGTATGGGGATGATCCGGCTGGATTCCGAAGGTAACAATCCAACCTTCTCGTGCAAGGGCTTTACCTTCTTCCAGATGTTTCAGGAAACGGTCTGTTTTTTGGATGAGGTGATCTGCCGGCAGAATAACCACGGGATCGTCCCGTTTTTCTACTGGAATGCGGCTTAATCCCCATAGGATAGCTGGTGCCGTGTTTTTACTTTCCGGTTCAAGGAGGATGTTCTCCCTCGCAAAATCGGGGATGAGCTGTTCTACCTGGTAGTACAGTTCGTGTTCGTGGGCCTTTCCCCCGATAATCATTAGATCTTCCATGGGGAGCAATGGGGACAGTCTTTGAATGGTTTCCTGTAACAGGGACTCATGGGTGGAGCCCAGGTTAAGAAATTGCTTGGGTGTCATGGTTCTGCTGAAAGGCCAAAGTCTGCTGCCGCTGCCTCCTGCTAATATCATCCCGATCATGGGTCTGCCTTTTGAAAGAGTTGGTTTATTGATTTAAGATATCTGGCTGCTCCACAGTGAGGGGTGATATACAACAGGAGCAGGTTCTATGGTTCAGGTAAATGGTCAGCGTTTTAACTGGACGGTTTTAAACCTCTGCTGATTGATTCTGATTGCCACGGCTCGAAGTTGAATATTTATGTCCCTGGTACCAAAACGCTCGCTTGTACTGACAAAATCAAAAGCGAAAGTAATTGCATCCTGTTTGTCCGCAGGAGGGGATTGATAAAGATCCAGCAGGTTTGCAGCGAGTTCGTTTTCAACGATAATATCGATCTTTCGTTCCAACAGGGTGTTGAATTGAAACTCAATGATGTTCGGATCAACTTTGTAGTGTCTGGATTCCCTTGCTGCGGTAACATAGCTAAGAAACTCATCAACAGAGATGGTTGGCGGTTGCAAAATTTCAGGATTCCATTGCAGTGTCATTCGCTTCTTTCTCTTATTAAAAACCCGGGTTGAAACTCTCATGAAATTGACCGGAATGGTCACATAATTAGGAATACCCAGCTTTTTTCTTTCCAGTCGCAATTGATCGATCCGGCAGCCCTGGTTAATACTGGTATTAGTATGACAGCCAAGCACCTGACTATTGATAACCTTACGAGCTGTCTTCTGGTTTCCCTTCAGTTCTACGATGGAGAAGAATACATCCCTGACCAGATTAGGCCTGAAAAGAAAAATATTCTCATACTCAGCAAAAAACTTGGTGTACTCAATCCGGTATTCATTTGCAGCCCGGCTATATGCCGGCATAATGAGGAGAAATATGAGAAAGGTAAGGCAGGTTCTGATTTTCAGAATTTGTCTGGATCCGTGATTATTTGGAAACAAAGTAATCCCCCTTCCTAAAGGATTTGAAAAAGTTACAAAAAAACATTACGATTAAATCTGAATCCATCAGGATTCCAGGGACTGTAAACCGATTTGGTTTGGTTCTTCCAGTGGAATCCGATTTCTGCAAACCCGGTTTTGTCTGTTTATCATCAAGGAAATCAGATGAAATTGATCAACGCTGCAATTATTATTGCCAAACTGGTTTTGTCGTTAGCAGGGATAGTTTTTGTCATTAACAGGATATCAGGAGTCCTGAGCGACAATCAGTATAAATTCAATGTTGATTCTCTTCTGAATAACGAAGAGAAAAAGATCAAACCCCAATCGAAAACTGCCAGGGAACTCAATTTCAGGTATTTGCAGAATGCCGTCTATGAATCCATGGATAAATGATTCAGGAAGTGAGGTTGATTAGCTTCACTTCTTGTAACTACGTACAAAATTTTCGATTCCCTCTTTCTTCAAGGCTGCCCCAATCTGCACTGCATCTTCTTTTTTATCGTAGGGTCCTGCCAACACATAAAATTTGTCATTTTTCGTTTCAATTAAAAATGGAATCTTAGTGTATCTTTGCGATAGTTGGAGCTTGAAGGTATCTGCTCTTTGCTGTGTGCTGAATACGGCAATCTGTACAATGACCTGTTTATAGGGTTTCAGTCCTTTGGAAGCATCGTAGTCTTTGGGGTAACGGGTGACTTCCAAGGATACCCTTGCCGTCCCCTGTTCCTTGAAACCAAGTAATTCTGCCGCTTTCCGTGTCACATCGATAATACGGTCTTTCTTATAAGGTCCGCGGTCGTTGATCCTCACCTCCACGGTTTTGCTATTCTCCAGATTTGTGACCTGAACCCAGGTATTCATGGGCAGGATTTTATGGGCTGCTGTCAATGCGTCTTGATTATACTGCTCACCATTGGCGGTTTTTTCGCCCTGAAACCCGGGACCATACCAGGATGCAAACCCTACCATTTGTTCATCCGGGGAAGCAGGTGCTACGGGAGTCGGTTCGGCGGGTTTTTTCTGCGGAGTCGGCTCGGGCTTTTTTTCCACAGCAGCAGAGGGAACCGCCTTTTTTTGAGGTTGCTCTCCGGTTGAGGTAGCAGGCTTTTTTTCAACCTTTGCTATGGGGATCTGCCAGTTTCTGGGAGTAAAGAATGCTTTTCGGGACTGTGGTTGTACCTGTTGCTGAGATGTGGACGAACAACCCAATATCAGGGTGATAGGGATAAGCAGGAGCAGGTTTGTTAATTTCATAATGTTGTGATATTCGATTGATTTGCTTTTATAACTGGTTTTTTCAGGTGAATGCTAAATTTCTGCCAAACTCTTCTGTCTTACTGCCGAGTGAGAGAAAAGCTTACAACAGATCATTTTCTCAGGGGTTCACTGTTTTCTCAGGATTTGTAATATTTCTTTCATCCTGAAATTAATAGAATCCAAAATCAAACCGATAGCGAAGAGGATCATCGACACCAGAACCAGGCCTGTGGCCAGAATAGCTGTTGGAAAATGGGTGACCAACCCGGTTTTAAAGAACTCCACAACGGGGATCATCCCCAGTCCGATACCGGAAATCAGAAACAGCATTCCGACGAGCCCAAAGAAAAAGAGCGGACGATAGGCTTTGGCAATGTTGATAATGGTCATAATCACCCGAAATCCATCGCTCAGGGTATTTAGTTTTGAAGTCGATCCTTCCGGTCGTTGTCTCAATTCAATATCGATCTCCTTGATACTGTATTGATAATACAACGATTGGATAACCAGTTGGGTTTCAACTTCAAATCCCTTTGACAGGAGCGGAATATTTTTAACGAATTCCCTGTTAAAAACCCGGTAGCCGCTCATGATGTCTTTCAGTTTGCTGTCAAATATGATGTTGACAAGGGTAACAACCATGAAGTTTCCAAAGAGATTAAGCGGTTTAAATGCGCGATCCTTGTATTTTTGGAGGCGCGTACCCACTGTCATATCTGCTTCCTGGTTGACAATGGGTTCTATCAATTGATGGACGGATTCTGCAGGATAGGTGTCATCTCCATCCACCATCACATAGATATCTGCCTCAATCTTCCTGAACATGGAAACCACAACAAATCCTTTTCCCTGCTTCGGTTCCTTTATGACGATTGCTCCGGTTTCCCTGGCAATCTCTGCGGATCGATCAGTTGAGTTGTTGTCAAAAACATAAATATCCGCATCAGGAAGCTCTCTGCGAAAATCCTCGATAACTTTCGCGATGGTGATATCTTCGTTGTAACAGGGAATAAGGACGGCAATTCGTGGCTTATCAGATGTCATGTCAATACCTGGGTATTCCTTAATAGGGAGTTGTCCGAATTAATCAGTGATCTTTTCTCCATATGGTCGGTGGTTTAACAACCGAATCCGCAATGCATACATTACCTGAAATCAGATCAGTGGGACTATTGTTTGTTGAACCGTAAACCACCGCTATGAGTAATCAGCAAAGTCACTTCAAACTTTGCCAAAGTATAGTGAATCAGATTATTTAGGTAAACAGCAAAGAAAAGCGGGAAACGTAAATCCAGCCTCATTTGATAGGGCTGAATGACATTCTTTAATCGATTCTCTATAATCAGGCACTTTAACCGAATTGAATTTTTACGTTTATAACAACAGCGCTTCAGATCAAACTAACATGACCAAGGAAAGCGGGCTATTGAGCAATCCCCGCGTTCAGCTTATTGTATTATTGCTTTTCGCTTGTTTTTTCCAATTTGCAGGCATATCAGGAGTTCAGCTAATCGATTGGGATGAGAATATTTATGGGGAAGCCAGTCGACAAATGATGATCAGGGGAGACTACCTGAATGTCTATATCAACAACCAGCTATTCTCTGAAAAACCACCTTTCTTTTTCTGGGAACAGGTCATTTCCTACAAGCTGTTTGGGATCAACGAATTTGCGGCAAGGTTTCCTTCCGGTGTGGCTGGTCTTTTGATGATCCTGCTGTTTTATCATGTGGGCTTTAGAATTGGATCCAGGCGTCTGGGTCTTACCTGGTCTCTGGTTTACATGACCTCCTTTTTGCCTTCTGTGTTTTCCAGAGCGGCGGTAATCGATCATACCTTCAATCTGTTTATTGCCGGCGGAGCGTATTTTCTTTACCTGTTTGACAGGGAGTTGGAACGGTATTTGGCCTCGTCAGAGAGCAGTGAGACTGTATCCAAAAAGAGCTATTTTACCTACCTGATCCTTGGCAGTATCAGTATGGGTGTGGCCTGCCTGACAAAAGGTCCCTTGGGAGGCGTAATCCCGCTGGTTGCTTTCGGAGGGTACAAAATATTTAATCGATCTCCTCGTATCCGGTTGTCACACTTTGTTTTCTGTGGGGTTTTATCATTAAGCATTGCTTTGTCCTGGTACCTTGTCAATTGGATCAATACCGGTGAGTCCTTTCTGGAGGGATTTATCCGGTTCCAGATTCTTCTTTTTTCTCAATCCCTGGAAGGGCATCAGGGACCTGTCTATTACCATTTTTTAGTGGTGTTAGCAGGTTTGTTACCCTGGACGCCATTTTTGTTTGTTTTTTCACCTCGAAAGGTGATGGCTAGCGATGGTCATTGTAAGTCTTTGGCTGCTTTCGGAGGTGCCTGGGTTGCATTTGTTCTGATTCTGTTCTCCATGGTTTCCACCAAACTGCCACACTATTCTGCTTCCGTTTATATACCGCTCAGCATGTTTGTCGCTTTTATTTTGAATCATGCTGACAAAGAAAAGATTAAATTTCGGAACTGGGTTTTGATATCGTTTGGTTTACTGGGGATAAGTCTGGGTTGCCTGAACCTGTTTTTGCCGCAAATGCTGAATCAGTATGCAGAGGCGCAGTTGATATCCTTTCGAACCTTTCCATCTTTTGGAGTCTGGCTTACAGCTACAGGAATCGCAGTGCTGTTTGTCATCTCGGTTATTGCCTTGGGTTTGAAGAAGTTCGGTAAAGGGATAATGTTGGCGGCTCTGGCAATGACTCTTTTTACCCAGGGCTTGTGGAGATTCCATTTGCCTGTATTCGTCAATATTCATCAAAAACCGTTATTGCGGCTGGTTAATGAGGCAAACAGCCGCCAAAGCCGGTTGGTGTTTTATCGAATGGTTTCTTTTGCCGCCTTTTTTTATGGCAGAAAACCAATCGATATCCTGCACAATTATAAGTTTGAGGGAGATCCTTCCATATTAAATACCAGGGCGGATGATCCGATCTATATAATCACGAGCACAGAGAATAAAAAACGTTTGATTAGAGAGCATCCCCTGGCAGAGTTTGTCAAAGATTCCGGCAGATTTTCACTTTTCGTTATAAAGGCTCGCAGCGTCGAACCTTGAAACTCAAATCACCGTTTTGCAGTCGACGCCACGGATTCGGTTTTACGTCAATATTTTAACCGGGAAGTACATGACTTTTGTAGATAGGTTTTTAAAATCAAAACTCACCATTTGGGTAATTCTGGTCATTCATTTTATCATCTGGATTCTATTTTTTACTGTGCTGGATGTTCATCCGGATATGGCAGATCACTGGATTTGGTCTCGTTATCTGAGTCTTGGCTATTATGAGCATCCACCTTTTGTTGCCTTAACCATGCGTCTAGTGACGCTGGTTTTCAGCGATATTGTATTTGGTTTGAAATTAGGCAGTGTGCTGTTCTCCGTACTGATTTTGCTGATGGGGTATCTGACGGCCAAAACCTTGTACGACACCAGAACTGCGCTGGTTTATGTTTTGATTCTGACTGCCACACCCTATTTTTCCATGGGATCCCTGTTCTGGCATATTGATCAGCCTTATATGCTCTTCTGGTTAATCTGTCTGCTGGTCATGGTTAAGCAAATGAACAGTGGAAACGCCAACTGGATGCTGCTGTTTGGTGTTTCTGCCGGATTGGGTTCGATGTCCAAATACATTATGATTCTTTTGCCACTTTCCATGCTGATCTGGTGTGTGGTTAACATAGAGGCGAGAAAGCTTCTCACCAAGTGGCAAACCTACGCAGGAGCGCTAATTGCGTTATTGATCGTTTTTCCCAATATTTATTGGAATTACCATAATGAGTGGGTCACGTTCAATTTTGTACTCGACAAGGGATTGAAAGGTGCCAGTTTTGGTGTGCATTTCCTGCATTTCATAACTTCTCAATTTGTTCTCTTTTCCATTGTTTATTCAGTTTATTTTTGGTGGAAACTGGTAACAAAAAACCTTAACAGTCAGACCCTTTTTGAGGGTAATGGAAAAGCCAGTCAGAAGCACTCTTTTCTATTGATTACCGGTCTTGTTACTATGGCGCTCTTTACCGTGACAAGCTTCCTGGGGAGTCGCACAGATCCTCATTGGGTAAATGTTGCCTACTTCAGCTTTTTTCTGATGCTGGCCAGATATATCTCCACTGAAATCAGCCAGGGCAGGATCGGCAAACAGGTGTTCCTCTTTTTCGGGTCCACTGCATTTAATTTCACGATACTGATCATCGTTTTGCTACAGATTCATTATATTTTCATCCCTGTGAAATTTCCCGATGCTCCCTCATTGAGAAACCTGGCCGCTTGGGAAATGACCGCAGACCAGATTGAAGAGCTATGTGAGGAGAAACGACTGGATTTGCCGCCCTTTGTTATTTCAAGGGAGTACCAGTTGGCAAGTGTCCTGGGACTTTATTTGGAAGATCATCCGTGGCCGCATTCCATTGAAAAGGCTTTGCGGAACCAGTGGAGTCCTGTCGAAAAAGTGAAAAGCCAGGGCGCCCTGTTGATCTGCCCGACAAGAGAGTGCACCAAGCTTCTGCAAAAGGCGGAAAAACGATTTTCGTCTTCCTTCAGGTATTTGGGAGAGATTAAGACACAGCATAACGGAAAGGTGATGAGAAAATTGAAGGTATTTTACCTTGAACCGTAGATCGGTGTGTTTGGACGGGAAACTCACTGAAGCGTCAGAGACTGTTAATCAATTTGGATAATGGCAAATGGGAAAGATTAAGAACTTGAAACAAAATCATACCGGGTTACTGATTTTGCTCACCTGTCTGTTTGTCTTCCATTCCCTGATCGCCCTGATTCCACCGCTTAACGGTGATGAAGCTACTTTCTGGGAATGGTCCAGGCATCTTGCGCTTGGCTACTATGCACATCCACCCATGACTGCCTGGTTGATATCCGTGTTAACAACCATCTTCGGTGCCTTCAAATATACGGTAAGACTCAGTGCAATTCTGCTCCACCTGGGAACAACCACATTTGTTTACAAACTGGCTTGGGAGATCCTTCAAACCAGGCGAAATGGGTTATTGGCTGCATTTCTGTACGGGATTTTACCCCTCTCCTTAGTGATGGGAACCGCCATGACCACCGATGCAGCTTTGATCTTTTTCTTCACGGCAGCAGTGTATTTTTGTCGGAAAGCAGTGATCGATCAACAAAGCTACAATTGGTACTGGGTGGGGATTGCTTGCGGGGGTATGCTTCTGACGAAGTTCATGGCGGCTCTCTTTGTTCCCGGATTTTTTCTGTTTCTGGCGATTCATAAAAAGTACAGAGCCGTTTTTTTAACCAAGGAACCTTACCTGGCCGGAATTATTGCGGCAATTCTGTTTAGCCCCTTTCTGTACTGGAATTACAAAAACAGTTGGCTGACCTTCCAGTTCAACCTTTACATGCGGCATCGGGAAGAAGGATACGATCCCGAGAAACCTTTCATTTATCTGGCAGGACAACTTCTGGCGGGATCTCCGGTACTTTTCGCAATTCTACTGGTTGCGATAGTCTATTTTTTTCATCGCCTGTATTCTAAAAAATATAAAAACCTTTGGAACTCCAATACCAGGGATTCATTGTTACTGCTGATTTACTTTGTCACTTTTCCCCTGGTCTATTTCGGAGTTACATCCGCCGGAGTTGAGGTTGCTCCACACTGGACAGCCATGATTTATCCGATTGCCGCGATTATCATCATGGCCTGGTTTCTTCAGGTCTATGAAGTCAACAGGAGCAGGAGTATTCTTCATTCAAAGCTGTTCATTGCAGGTTGCATTGTCTCGCTGGGAATCTCTCTTGCTATGTCTGTGCTGGTGGTCTTTCCCAAGCTCCTGCCGGACAACATGATCTATACCAGGCAAGTTAACGATGATGCGCCTGTCCTGTCTCACTACTTTGGCTGGAAAGAGATAGGGGAGCACATTGATACCCTGAGAAACGAGTGGGAGCAGCGACCTGAGGGCTTGTTTTTTACATCAAAGGATTATAGTCTGGCCTCCATGTTGGGATTTTACACCCCCAGCCACCCTAATTTCTACCTCATGAATGTCCGGGAGGATGTGGTTCACGGTAAAAGCTATCTTCTCTGGGAGCGTGGGAAGAAGAAGATTGGTGCCAATACCATTTACGTGGCTGATACACCCGAATCCTACAAAACAAGATTGATTGGCTTCTTCAAAGAAATCCAACATCAGGAACCGTTTATCGTGCGGGATGATGACGGCAGAATTCTCAGGATTTTCTATATTGCCATTGGGCTTTCATACCTGGGAGGAGAGCCGGATAATCTATCCCTCTGGTAGTGATTTCAATAATATGGATAGGCAATAGTGATTCTCTTTATATACGTGGTGAAGGAATTGTTGTTTCCCCTCTTGCTCAGCACCGGGGTTATCTCCACCATTCTTTTGATGAATCAAATCTTTGAGTTCATTCCTTTTTTGCAGTCCACTGGAGTCGAACTCAATGTTCTGTTTGAGATGATTGTCTATTCCCTCCCCCCTGTCCTTATGATTTCCGTTCCCATCAGTTTGATGATAGGTATCTATGCAGGAATCAGCAGGCTGTCCGCGGATTCGGAACTAATCGTTATGCGTGCCTCAGGGGTTTCTCTCACCTTTTTCTTCAAACCGGTGCTTTCGGTGGCTTTCGTTGTTTCTATTTTCGTCATGATTCAGACATTCTACCTGGGACCCATCGGTGTGACGAATCTGGAGGATCTAAAGTTCAACATTCTTAAAAAACAGACCCGGCTTAATCTGACGGTAAAGCAGATCAACAGCTTCTTTGGGCAAAAGCTGATTTATATTTTCGATCAATCCGATGATCTGTTTAAAGGTATTTTTATCGCGGACTGGAAATCCACCAAAAACAGCAGTGTGATCGAAGCAGAGTCGGGGAAGATCTACCTGGATGAGGTAAAACATAAAATAATTTTCAGACTGAACAACGGGAAGATCCATAGTGTGGTGGATGATGACGGCTATCGTATCGTTACTTTTAAAAACCTGGATTATGACCTGACACCACCGGAAACCGAAAACCAAAATGTTCCGCACCGCTTTCGAACCAAAAACGGAGAGAGAGGCAGCAAAATGGACACCGAGTTGACTATGGATGAGCTGCTTGTCGAGCTTAACAAGCTGCCCAACAATGTTAAATCCTATTTCGAATATGTGGATGAATTTCATGCCCGTATTGTAACTGTGCTCTCCTGCCTCTGTTTTGCCATTTTTGCACTGCCCATGGGTATTTATAATCCCAGGAGCCCAAAGGCAGGGAACATCGTTTACATGGTGGTCGTGCTGATCATTTATTTCCTGATTTACGCCCAGATCCGCTCTATGGTTACCAGAGGGGCGGTTTCACCGGCTGCTCTCTATCTGGCACTGCTTTTCGTGATTTTAAATGGGCTGGTCAAATATTTCAAAATCAATCAGAATATCGATTCCCTGTTTTACTACTTTTTTGTCCTGAGGAAGCAAGCAACCAAACGTTAAGAGGAGGAAACATGTCACGTCCTCTCTGGCAGGTTAGTCTCATCAAGAAAGCTTTCCCGACGCCGTTTACGGCACGTCTCACACGCATACCTCTTGTTGGCAGATTAATTCAACACCTCTTGTTTGAGGGCGATGAAATTGTTTATCTTCCCATTGACGAAACCATAACGCAGGAGGCCAGCCTGGCGGTCCCTTCAGCAGTGTTGAGACATTTTGTGGAAAAGACGGAATATCGCTGGATAATGAACGAGTGCATTTGCAGAGCATCCAGTAATTGCAAGGATTATCCGATAGATATGGGATGCCTCTTCCTCGGCGAGGCGGTCCGGCAGATCAATCCCGCACTGGGAAGGCTGGTCAGTGTTGAGGAAGCATTAGGTTATGTTGATCGCTGTCAGGAGGCCGGACTGGTGCACCTGATTGGCAGGAACAAACTTGATTCAGTCTGGTTGAAAGCACAACCCGCGCATAATCTTCTTACCATTTGTCACTGCTGCCCCTGTTGTTGTCTCTGGAAGGTCCTGTTGGGCAATGTTTATCAGCCCATTTCTGACAGTGTACAGAAAATTGAGGGGATCGAAGTGAGGGTAACGGATGATTGCCAAGGCTGTTCAACCTGCGTGGAGAGTTGCTTTGCCGATGCCATTTCCCTGGTTGATGATAAGGCTATTATTTCCGATGAATGCAGGGGGTGCGGCAGGTGTGTGGTAAGCTGTCCGGAACGGGCTATTGAACTCAAACACCCCGATATCGAATCCCTAAACGCTAACCTGATTGCCAGAATTTCCTCCCTTGTTGAGGTCTGAAAACAAACAGGGGGTACAAGACCTACCTGTTTTTTTACATATAATTCCTGATCTTTCTGAAATCGCCGGAATTGATCTGCTCGTAGCGCACTCTTTTTTCCACCGGGATGATATCCGCTTTTTTGAAGATGGGTCCGAAAACCTGGGAGACCATCAGGGAGCGGGCATTACCGTCCACCTGGAGTCGCCCCAGAACGCAGAGGAAGGACTGACCTTCAACAAGATGACTGTATCGCTTGTAAATATGTGGTCTGATAACCAGGGGAATGGTGCCGTATTCGTCTTCCAGGGTGACAAAGAGCATTTTGCGAGCTGTCCCCGGCGACTGTCTGACCTGCACCATGCCAAATACCGAAATAAATTTGCCGTCGGAGATGTGTTCCAGGTGATTGGAGGTAACAATCTCCTCGACCGGGATCTGATAGACCCAGGCCTGTTCTCTGATCAGGCGGGCGAGATGTCGTCCGATGGAGGTTCCGGTGGCCCGGTAGTCCGCTTCCACGGTTTCGATCTCGCTTTCCACTGAAAAAGCCACCATCTCTTCCGCCACCCTGCTTTCGGGAACAAAAGGCTCCGGACGACCGGGAAGCTCTTCCGGTTTCTGGAAGGGCGCTGCTTCGGCCATCCAGATTGCATCCTTGCGTTTGATCCCAAAAACGGAAAAAGCATTGGCTGCCGCCAACAGGGAGAGATCGCCACGGGAGAGCGTTGTTTCAGCCAGAAACTGATCCAGGGAGTTCCAGAAGCCGAATTGGTTTCTTCTTTCCAGCATCTCTTCGATACCTGTTTCACTGACTCCCTTAATCAGACGAAATCCCAGGCGCATGGCAATGGTTTTCCGATCGTTACGGTCGCCATTTTGTTTTCCACCTTTCCGCTCAAGGGGTACCAAAATGGTATCCCATTGGGAATGGTTGATACAGATTGGTAGCACGGTGACTCCGTCAAGGCGGGCGGTTTTGATCAGGGTGTCGGGCTGGTAAAAACCCATGGGCTGTGAATTCAACACAGAGGTGAAGAAGGCGGCCGGGTAGTGACATTTCAGATAACAGGAAGCATAGGCCAGCAGGGCAAAGGAGGCGGCATGGGATTCGGGGAATCCGTAGCTGGCAAATCCCTTGATCTGCTGGATGACCTCCCTGATAAAATCTTCGCCGATGCCTTTATCGGCCATGCCCCGGGTCAGTTTTCCCATCCATTTGCTGATTTTTCCCTTGACGCTGAAGGAACCGATGTTCTTCCTGATTTCGTTGGCCTCTCCCGGCGTAAAATTACCTACAGTCATGGCAACCCTCATCAGTTGTTCCTGGAAGATGATGGTTCCATGGGTTCTTTTCAAAATGGTTTCGAGTTTGGGGTGGGCGTAGGTAACCTCTTCCAGCCCGTTGCGTCTTCTCAGGTAGGGATGTTTGACCCCGGCCAGGATAGGGCCGGGCCTTATGATGGCGACCTGGACCACGAGATCGTAAAAATTTGCAGGCTGCAGGGAGGGGAGACTGGACATCTGTGCAGTGGATTCAATCTGGAATACTCCTGTTGTATCGGCCCGCTGGATCATATCATAGGTAGCCCTGTCTTCTTCCGGGATGCTGGCCAGGGTGAGGTGAATACCATGGTGGCTTTTGATCAATTCCAGGCATTTTCTGATAGCTGTCAGCATGCCCAGGGCCAGAATGTCGATTTTGAAGAACCCCAGCGCTTCAATATCTTCCTTACACCACTGAATGACGGTGCGTCCGTCCATGGTGGCCGGTTCCTGGGGAATCAGCCAGTCGATTTCCTTTTCAGCCAGCATGAAACCGCCTGAGTGGATGCCCAGGTATTTGGGGTAGTAGAGAATCCGTTCCGAGAGATCACCCCAGAGTTTCCAGAGGTGATCGCTGAGCAGGGCGGTTTCCCCTTTTGCCTCGAATTCCTCCCTGACCCCGACCAGGGTTTCGGAAATGGTGGTTCCCCGGAAACTGAAATTTCCCCTCAATTTGGACGCACGGTCGATCAGAGCTTCAGGTACGCCCAGCGCCTTTCCGGTAAAACGCATGGCGCCTCTCGATTTGAAGGTGATGACATTGCAGACCATGGCGGCTTTTTCCCTGCCGTAGCGGTTGTAGATGTACTGGATTACCTCTTCGCGCCGCCCGTTTTCGAAATCCACATCGATATCCGGCGGGTCGCCCCGTTCCACAGAGATAAACCGTTCGAAGAGCAGGTCAAAATTATCGGGATCGATGGCCGTAATCCCCAGCACGTAACAGATGGAGCTATTGGCAGCGCTGCCCCTGCCTTGGCAGAGAATACCCTGCGATCTGGCCCAACTGACGATATCCCAGACTGTCAAAAAATAGTCGGCAAATCCCAGTTGCTCGACCAGGGAAAGTTCATGTTCAAGCAGTTCACGCACCTTGGTGGAGAGGGGAAGTCCGTACTTCTCAGTTGCAGCCTGCCAGACCAGGTGCTCGAGATATTGTTGCGGAGTGAGGTTTTCCGGGATCATCTCCTTGGGGTAGTGATAGGTCAGCTCATCCAGCTCGAAGTGAAAACTTTCCGCCAGTTCCAGGGAGTTCCGACAGGCTTGCTCCGCACCGGGAATCTCACGGTAGAGTTTTTCCAGGTAAGGCAATGAGTGGAGACAGCGCTTACTGTTGACAAACAACTGCTCCGGAATCTCGTCCAGGGTTTTGTTGTGCCGGATGCCGTGAAGCAGGTCGCTGATATCCTTCTCTTGCGGGGTTGCGAAAAAAGCATCCTGGCTGAGCAGAATGGGGCTGTTCAGCATGTTGGCAAGACTGAGCGTGGGGACGCCCCATTTATCTTCGGCGTTGTTGAGGTGTCTGCTGATGGCGAAATAGAAACGGTTTTTGAAGTGATCCCTGAGATTTGCAAAGTGATTTTTCAGAAAAGCAGGATCATTTCCCTCCTGCCTGCGGATCAAGCCTCTCATGGGCTGAATGGCCACCAGCTCATCAACGGCTGAAGAGAGCAGAATATCCAGGGGAATATTGGCGTTTTCCTTTCCGTCCCGGTGGCTGTATGTGAGCAGGCGGCAGAGATTAAAATAGCCCTTGTGGGTTTGGGCATAAAGGATAAGGGTGTTTTGCAGGCAGACCGGCAGTTCGTGATCGACCTCAAGATGGATTTCCGCCCCATAGTGCAGCCTGAGAGGCAGCAAAGGGTTTCCCTCCTTCAACTCCAGGAGTTCGCGGTAGGAACGGGCAATACCGTAGACGCCATCGTAATCACAGATTCCCAGGCTGCGATAGTTAAGCTGTGCTGCACGGCTGACCAAGTCATAGGGGTGCGAAGCCCCCAGCAGAAAAGAGAAATTGGTGTGGCAGATCCATTCGTGCCAATTGTTAACCGAAAATGCCATGTTGATACCACCGTCCTGCCGTATCCTTGAACACCCAGAGGGCGTTGCCTTCCGGGTCGATATGCTTGAAATAATTTCGTTCTCCCCGGAGGGATTGTTCTGCCCTCCACCATTTGATCATGGTACTTTCCAGAAATTGTTCGACCGATTTACTCCCCGCCACCTGGATTGGCAGCGGGTTGTTGCGGATATAAAGGGGCCTTCCTTCGGCCAGGGCCTCCAGGGAGCGACTGATTTCCGGCCTTTCAACTTCGATCTCTTCGCTTTCGAAATGCTCTTCGAGAAAGGAGTCTTCCGGAAGCCAGTCTTCCCGGGGTGAGAATCGGCTCAGATTGACCGGGAGCTCATTTTCCAGTTGGAGCAGGGCGTCGAGATCCCGCTTTTCCTCCTGTATTTCACCGAAAATATCGAGGACCAGATCCGGGATATGAAGGCAGGCGGTGATCCGCATTTCCCAGCCCTGAATCGGCGGCATGAAATCGGGACAGTTGCTTTCCGGATCAGTGGGGAAACGTCTGTTAACGGCTTCCGTGAATCCGTAACCGGCCTGGAGAAGAGCTGTGGTGTGTTTTCCTATTTCATCATGCAGGCTATGGGGATTGCGAAAACGGATGGGAATAGTCAACCTTTCCAAACCTTCGAAAGTGAGCTGCCAGTCGATGCGGGTGACCTTCTCCCCGCTGTTTCCCTGGATACTGCAGAGCTTGTCCAGATCTTCCATCAGCAGGGGCGAGATCTGCTCCCAATAGAGCAGTGGAAAATCCGGGTAACGCTTAACGCTGGGGGGAGGAGTGAATTGCCATGACTTCCAGGGAAATCGGGTCTGGTAAATGGTTTGGGACTGTTCCCCGGTTTTATCGTAGGACCAGCCCCAGACATTGGACAGGGTCTCCCCGAACCGCCTCTTCACCCCTGTCCGGTTGAGGATGTGCATTTTCCAGGGGCGTCTGAAATCGAGCTTGGGAATTGCCAGTTTGAGACGTTTACACTGCCCCTTGAAACCTGCCTTTTTGAACCCCTTAAAACCGGCAGTTTGAAGATGTGTCTCCAGAATCTCTATCTCCTGCCACCAGATTTTCCAGGGGATTTCCCTGAAAAGGGACTGCCCGGATTTACTGTTCAGGGAGGTCAGCCCGGTGATTTCTCTTTCCCGCATGGCCTGTAGCAATAGGACGGCAGACCAGGGATTGCGGGCTGAGCATGCTCTATAGGCAGGGGCAAAGGAGATGATCTTGGAGTGATTCGCCATGGGCTCTTCTCCCAGGAGCTGGCCGAAAAGCTTTCTCCACAAAGCCAGTGGGGTCATGGCGGATTTTCGGGCCTGCTTTGACCAGTAGTTGTAATAGCGGGTGAGATCCATGATCCAGACATCTTCACTCCACTGCATCACTTCCGTGGTAAGGCTTTGCAGAATTTCCCGGCGTTTCTCCCCGATTTCCAGGGCGATGAAGAGTTCGGGTTCTCTTTCCGTAAAAATCGTTTTCATTTCAACCTCTCTTCATGAACAGACAATTGACGACCGGGCAACCCCCTGATGGTTTTCAGTATAAATTCACCTGTAGCCTGGCGTTTCCAACAGTTGAGGCGCAATCGAGTCCAGACATTCCCCCTTTTGTTGGAAAGAAAGAAATTGCGCAGCAGGATTATCAACTGGCCATTGGAACGGGCCTGGGTATTGACGAAAAAGCAGTCGTCCCGGCTGAAATGCCGGGGGGAATCCAGTATGATCAGCTTGAAAAGGGGATTGATAATAGCCCGTTTCAGATCTTCCGCAGGTGCTGCTGAACGGGTAAACACCATGCGGGAGGGGGAAATTCCCTTGACGAACCAGGCCGGCGGGAAAACCGAAAACTCGCTGTGGGAAGAGACCCACAAGACCCAGATCGGTTTCATCCGTATGCCACGGGTGGCGTTGACCAGAAACTTTAACAGCAGTATCCGCCCCTCTTTGCCAAGGGGCATGCCGAATTCGGTGATGCCGTCAAAGGGCAATCCTCCTTCCAAAAAATCATCGATCTCTTCGATACAGGAGGCCAGTTTCAAAGGCTGGGAGTCATTAAACCTTGTCGGGACCGTCAGACCGGGAAAACGTTTGGAAATCTTGTCTTTCAGCTCATCAATATTAATAATATCAGTCTTCAATGGTGAATTCATCGTTCGCTCTCTTAAGCAATAGACAACAGCATCGTTGTGTAAATGGTAAACATATGTTCACTATTTTGCAAGAAAAAAATAACTCTTGAATAATTAAGAATAACAGAGAGTAAAGCTCTAATTCTCTACAACTAAAGCTGTAAAATTCCGGAAAACGAAGACTGTCAATCAGCACAAGGGAATAAGCCAGGAGGGGATTGTGCTGTTGAGGATGGAGGGGGATTGGTATGATATGCCGTTTAAAACATCTGTGTCAGATTTTCCAGAATTGCTGATGCTGACTGCGAATTCCAAACCGCTTTGAAATTGATAATCGGTAAAGGCTCCTCAACTTTTATATATTTGATCCCCTGATTGAAGCTGTTCTTTAGGAAGTCGGGTGCAAAGCTGATCCCCATACCGGTAGCGACCAGCAATAGTGATGTTTTCTGGACATCCGACTCATGGTTGATGTTCGGTTTGCAACCGACATCTGCAAAACAATCCATGAAATCATCATAAAGAGAAGGTTGAATCTCCCTAGGATACATGATGATGTTTTCGCCGTCCAGTTCGCCCAGAGAGATGCTATTTCGTTTTGCAAAACGATGCTTTTCGGGGACAGCCAGCATGTATTTGGACTTCAGCATGGTGCGGGTTTTTAATCCTTTCAGGTTGCGTTTGTGCAAATGAAGAAATCCAATATCAATCTCCCCTGATGTAATCTTAGCGATCTGATCGTTGGTACTGAGATCATAAAGTGATATGACTGCTTCCGGGCATTGATCTTTGAATTTTCGCAACAATGAGGCCAGAAATCCATCCATAGTCATCTCAAGAAATCCGACTTTCAGCCTTCCCATCATACCACTTTGTATCTGTTTGGCTTTATAGACGGATTGATTCAAATACTCCATCAGCCCTCGCACATCTTCAAAAAAACTATGACCGGCATCTGTCAACTCGACATGGCGACTGCTTCGATCAAACAGGGTAACTCCTATCTCTTTTTCCAGATCCTGAATTTGCATGCTCAAAGGTGGTTGCGAAATTCGTAAACGCTTAGCAGCTTTACGAAAATGCAACTCTTCTCCTAAAACCAGAAAATATCTTAAATGTCTAAGTTCCATAGGTCACTTTTGATATGATTCATATATCAATTTTGATAGCAAAATATATTGGACAAATCAATATCTCTTTCATATAGAATAAAGCTAAAAGTTTACGACAAAAACATAAATAATGTTTTAGATCAGAATGATAAAGCAAAAATCGATAATCCAGGTGAAAAAATCCTGATGAATGATTTCATGCTTTCAGTATCTTAAATTAAAAACCGGTATTCGTTGACATGAGTATAATCCAAGAACCTGGGGTGAGTTTTGTTTACCGGGGGGCAATGAAAATCACTTTGTAAGAAATGAAGTGCTTTACTAACGAAAACCATCGCGCTGTAACAATTGGAAATATAATATGAACGAAGTGAAAGTCGGCTGGCTTTTGAAAGCATATTATGAAGAGCTTTTACAACAATTCGCAAAAATGTCTGATAGCCGGAAAGTCTTGTAACCAGACGATTAATACTTAATATTGTTAACTGTTTTGAATAATAAAAATCGATAGAAAAAAGATTCTACGAATTTCATAAAAGAGGTCAAGCGGTGAAACAGCAGAGGTCAGAAATTGCAATTCGGATTGAAGATATAACCAAAATATATGGGGAAGGCAGGGGTAAGGTGATCGCCTTGCAGGATGTATCCATTGATATACCGGAGAATGAATTTTTTACGCTTTTGGGGCCATCCGGTTGTGGGAAAACAACCTTGCTGAGATTGATTGCAGGATTTGAGCATCCGACAAAAGGGAAAATACATTTATACGGAAAGGATATTACGGCTTATCCGCCTTATAAGCGGAAGGTTAATACAGTGTTTCAGAACTATGCCCTTTTTCCACACATGACGGTGGCGGAGAATATCGCTTTTGGTCTGGAGATGCTGGGGAAACCCAAAAAAGAGACAGATGAGACTGTTAACGAGATGCTTACCCTGGTCAAAATGGAAGATTTGAAAAACCGGCAGATCAGCCAGATTTCAGGCGGACAACAACAGCGTGTTGCTCTTGCAAGGGCATTGGCTCCTAAACCGAGAGTTTTGTTGCTGGATGAACCCCTTTCAGCCCTGGACCAGAAATTGAGAAAAGAGATGCAGATCGAGCTGAAACGTCTGCAAAGTGAAACCGGGATAACCTTTGTTTTTGTGACTCATGACCAGGAAGAAGCATTGACCATGTCCAACAGGATTGCGGTGTTGAACTCCGGCAAAGTGCTGCAAATCGGTACGCCGCGAGAGATATACAAGCAACCGTCTGAACGATTTGTCGCTGATTTCATAGGAGAAACAAACTTCCTGAAAGCGGAAATACTAGGGTGTGCCAATGGCGTCGCCTCTCTCACGCTTCCTTCGGGCAAAACCGTGGAGACTAACGTCCAGAAGGGTTTTTCACCGGAAGGAACCGTGAACATTGTTATTCGACCTGAACATGCGACGGTTGTTGAAGATCCGGCAGAAAGTCTGTTGCAGGGCCGGCTGATCAATGCTGTCTATTTTGGCACTGATATGCGTTATCACATCGAGCTTGAGAGTGGCGAAACCTTTACCGTTCGAATACAAAATAATCCTGATGACAAGACATCCACCCAGTTCCTTGGAACGGAAGTTTGTATCGGTTTGCACAAAAATGCAGTTCAGATTTTGAAGGATTAATCATGCGCCCTGATAATACAACCAATCATGAAGTCGGGCTCCCCATCAGTGAGGTGATAAAAACCGCCTCTAAAAAGCAGGAACAGCGGCGATGGCTTTTACTGTCGCCAGCACTGATTCTGTTATTGCTGGCTGCTTCCGGTCCGCTTTTAATTGTTCTGGTTTATTCTTTTTTAACCCCCGGCGATTATAGCGGAGTAATCTGGGAGCTTTCCCTGGACGGCTGGATACAGGTGATTTGGCAGCGAGATATTTTTACCGGCTCCATAGCACTTTCCGATGCGCATTTACGAATTCTGCTCCGTTCCATAAAGCTTTCCTTTCTGACTACGATTCTAACCCTCATCATGGGTTTTCCGACGGCCTATTTTATTGCAACCCGCTCGAAGAAGCGGAGATCGCTCTGGCTGTTTCTAATTACTATTCCTTTCTGGACCAATTTGCTGATCCGTACTTTTGCCATCATGGAAGTTGTCAGAAACGAGGGAATCCTGAATGCCCTGCTCCTGGCATTGAATGTCATTGATCAGCCAATTCAGATCCTCTACACCGATTTTGCCATCCTGGCCGGAATGCTTTATGTCTTTCTGCCGCTGATGGTGCTGCCAATCTATTCATCGATGGAACGCTTTGACTTCAATCTTGTGGAGGCGGGTTATGATCTCTATGCAACCCGCTGGCGCACTATGAGGCGGATTATTTTGCCTATCATCAGACCCGGTATTGTTGCTGGCTCGATTCTTGTGTTCGTCCCCTCGCTTGGAGCTTATGTCACACCTAGAATTCTGGGAGGAGGGAAGAGCATGATGCTGGGGAATCTTATCGAACTTCAATTCGGCCAGGGAAACAACTGGCCGTTGGGGGCTTCGTTGTCGTTCTTTTTGTTGGCATTGACCATGATCTTTCTACTCCTATACGTCCGTCTGACATCAAAATCGGCTAAATCTCATGTTTAAATTATTAAAACGAAAGAGTTTCCGCTTTGATATTAGGCATCAGAACGGTTTCACATCCATTGCCATCATCTGTTTCATTTTTCTATATACACCTATTTTTACGATGATGGTTTACGCCTTCAACCAGGGAGACTCAATCGCCTTGTGGGAAGGATTTTCCTTGCGATGGTTTGTTTCTGCCTGGGGGAATGAGCAGGTGAAGGATTCGGCATTGCGCTCTCTCATCGTAGCTATATTCGCTTCAGGGATTTCGACTACAGTTGCGACCATGGCTGCGATTGCCACAACCAGGACCAAAAGCTTCCGGGGGCAGAATATCGTTTACGCGATTATCAACCAGCCGCTGATGGTTCCGGAAATTGTAACCGGCGTTGCCCTGTTGATATTTTTTGCACTAGTCAAAACAGTCACAGGATATGCAGGCTTGGGATTTCTCATTCTGGCCCACACCGCTTTCTGTATTCCTTTTGCTTATTTGCCTATTCGCGCAAGATTGGAAGGAATGGATTTGATTCTGGAAACGGCCGCTGCAGATCTTTATGCGACACCATGGAAGACTTTCAGGCTGGTGACTTTTCCCCTGCTATTTCCCGGAATCATTGCGGGGGCAATGCTGGCATTTGTCATTTCGCTTGATAACGTTGTTATAACTGAACTGGTGAAGTCTGCGGGTCAGGATACGCTCCCAACATACATGTTGGGGCAATTGCGTCGTGCCATCACACCGGAAATCAATGCGATCTCAACGGTTTTGTTGGCGATCACCGTTGTAATATTAACTCTTTTTTATCTTTTGAACCGAAAATCAGAATAAGATTTTTTCCATCTCATCAGGTCTTTTTCAACTGAAAAGGAGGGCCTATGAAGTGAAAACAATAACCTATGTTTCTTTTTCAGATTTTTTAATTTGTCATTCAAGGAGAATAAGATGAAATCCAGACTGTTCAGTATTGTTGCACTGATCGTAATGTTGACGATGACAACTGTAGTTATGGCAAAGGGTAAATTGAATCTTTTTAACTGGGGCAATTATACCAATCCTGAATTGATTGAGAAGTTTGAAAAGCAATACGATATTGAGGTGACATTAACCGATTTTGATTCCAATACGACAGCTTTGACCAAAGTGAAGGCAGGCGGTCATGGATTTGATATAGTGGTTCCCTCCGCAAACTACATTCCGGTTTTTGTTCGGGAAGGGCTGCTTCTGGAATCCCGACCTGACTTAATGTCAAATTTCAAATATGTGGATCCCATCTGGGTAAATGTACCATGGGACAAAGGCAGACGTTATTCGGTTCCCTGGCAGTGGGGAACAACCGGAATTGCAGTCAATACTTCCGTCTATAAAGGGGACATTAATACTTCTTCAATATTTTTGGACCCGCCGCCAGAGTTGGTAGGGAAAGTCAATGTCGTTCCTGAAATGAGTGACATTATTTCTTTAACTATTATGTACGAGAAGGGTGAACCTTGCACAAACGATATGACGGTGCTTAAAAGAGTCAGGGATCGGCTCATTGCAGCGAAACCCAAGTGGTTATCAATGGACTATGGAACAACGGAGAAACTGATCAAAAGCGACTATCTGGCGACTGTCAACTGGAACGGATCAACCTTTCGAGCACGATTGAAGAATCCGGATGTCGCCTATGGCTATCCCAGGGAAGGCTTTCCGCTTTGGATGGACAGTGCAGCCATTTTGAAAGATGCCAAGAATGTGGAAAATGCCAGACTGTTCCTCAATTTTATCATGTTACCGGAAAATGCGGCCCTGATTTCCAGTTTTGCCCGTTATGCAAATGGAATTATGGGATCGGATAAATATATGCCCGCTGACATGAAAACAGCTCCCGAGATTATTATCCCGGAAGAATTCAAAGCAAAAGGCGTTTTTCTTCCGACCTGTAGTCCGGCAACAAAAAAGCTGTACTCAGCCATTTGGACAGAACTTTTAAAATAACGAAGTTTCATCAGGCGGGATCACATATAATCCCGCCAGATTTTAACGAAACCTTTTAATGAAGATTCTCTTGCTGCCAGTATTCCAGGCATTTGAATCCCAGGCATGTAATGAAAATGAATGATTCCCAAAGCAACGAAATAACTCGCTCTACGCTCGGCAATGTTACATTGGAAAACTGGCGATTGGTTCCCAACAGCCTGTGGGCATTTCATCACGTCAGAGAGTTGATTCCGACGGTTGAAATTGAATCAGGTGACCGACTTCTACCTTTGGCTGAGTCTCCGGTGTCCCTGTCCAATTTGCAATTCAGGGGATTGCAAGGTGAAACCTGGAACCTGCCTCAATTGCTCTCTGCGTCAAACACCAACGGATTCATCGTGGTGAAGGATGACCATATCGTTTATGAAAAGTACTTTAATGGGTTACGGAAAAATCGTCCTCATTTGATCTTTTCCGTTACCAAATCCATTACCGGGATACTCGCCGGTCTACTCGCAGAAAAAGGAGTAATCAATCTTGATGATATGGCCGGGAAATATATCCCGGAAGCCGCCGGATCTTGTTACGAGGACTGCCCGATCCAAAACCTCCTGGATATGTCGGTAGATATTCAATTCACAGAAGCGTACCTGGATCGACATGGGGATTATGGACGTTACAGGGAATCTATCGGCTGGAATCCAATTACCGATCCGAAGAATCCGGGCGATCTAAAGAGCTTTCTTGTTACGATGAGAAGAGGTACTGGAAATCATGGGGATATGTTCCATTATGTAACGCCCAACACGGATTTTATAGGCTGGATTCTGGAAAGGGCTTCAGGGAAAACCTATGCTGAGTTGATACGTGAGCTGTTGTGGAAACCGATGGGTGCGCAATGGGATGCTTATGTAACCGTCGATCGTCTCGGTGCGGCAAGAGCCGGGGGTGGGATGTGTGTCACCTTGCGCGATCTGGCCCGAATAGGAGTTTTGATGCGGGATGGTGGTTGTTCCGAAGGACAAACGGTTATCTCTGAAGAATGGGTTCATGATACCACTACCTCAGGTGACAGAACAGCCTGGAAAAAAGGAAGTTTTTACAGCTTTCTGCCGAAGGGATGCTACCGTAATTTCTGGTATCAGATCCGCAACGACAACGGAGCTTTCTTCGCATTGGGAATCCATGGCCAATGGATATACATAGACCCTAAAGCCAAAGTGGTGATTGCAAAAGTCTCAGCCCAAGAAGTACCGGAAGACGAGCCACTGGATCGGGTTCATTTACAGGCCTTTGATTTGATTTGTCGTTTACTGGAATAATGGGATTTTGGTCACATTCCGAATCAAACAGAGGTTTCCTGTTAGCAGGTTCCAAAAACCGAATCGTTTTGTTCACTTTGCAGGCGTTTGGCAATGGACGATTTCTCATATCTTTATTACAAGCTTTGATTTGTGATGGCGAACATGCTCATTTGTTATTACCTCTTTAAATTTATTGTGTAATTCAAAACTCATTGGGATAATAAATCAAGAGTTAGATGGAAACAATAATGAGGATAACTGCAATGGATAGAACCATTGAAGAGCAGGCATTTTTGGAGAAGCATTCTGAGAAGTTTCTCCGCATGGCACTGGATGCCAATCGTCACCAAAAGGTCTTTCGACCGGATGGTTACGGGAAGAACACCGGGGATTGCGGAGATACGGTGGAGATGTCAATCGTCACCATGAAACGCGTTATCAGCCAAGTTTATCTGCAGATAGACGGTTGTGTCTACACCAACGCATGCGCCAACACGGTTGCTCAGCTTGTGGAAGGCAAATCGATTGAAGAGGCCTGGGAAGTTTCGCCGGAGCAGGTAATCGAGTATCTGGAAACATTACCGGAAGAATCCTATCATTGTGCCGAGTTGGCTGTTGGAGCCCTGTTTCTGGCATTGACGGATTTTAACAGGAATCCGGTGACCAGGCTTTGAAAGGTGTTGGGAATTAACTGGGCGGGGTTGCCGGTGCCGGTTTCAGTTCACGAGGCAGGCGAATGACCAATTTGGTTCCCCTGCCGAGCCGGGATTCAACATCAAGGGTGTTGTGATGATTGAATATGAGACTGCCAATCCGAATTTTTGGGAGCTCGGGGAGTAGGCGCCGTGTCAGGTTTTGGGAACCGTTTCGTATTCCTCCCAAAGGATTATTGATTTCGTGAGCCACCCAAGCTACAAGGTCTCCCAGGGAGATCATTTTTCCCGTCTGAACCATCACCTCTTCCATATGAATTCGAACCGTGACATCGTCCAGCCCTATCACCGCACCTTCAACATCTTCCGAAAGCAAGGGATAGATCATGATTTCAATGTGCCTTGTCTGACCGGCTTTCGCCGGATCTGCCTGGTTTTGACGGGTCAATGCAGTTCAAATACGTCCTGTACGATGTTTTCTTTCTCCAAAGCGAGACCGGGAAACACATCGATGAGGAAATCGTCCGCTCTGAACCCGATTGCATGACCGTTTTTCTGTTCCTTAAGCTGGACTGAACTCTCCAAATAGGCCGTACTGCCGTCTTTTCAGACAATCTCAAACTGAAATCGATTTCATACCTTTGTTTGGCTCGAATACAGTCGAGGAGTTTGGGCAGGGATTTACTCTAACAATGCCCCGGCAGAAACCCTATCGGCTTTAATGAAACTGATCCGGATATGTCCGAACATGGCGTTGTACACCGGTCCGTCGATGAAGTATATTTTGGACTGAAAAACAACGTTCTGATTCAGGATATTGACCACTGCCATGAACGGACATCAAGTTGGAGGAGATATATCTGTTGGTCGTCTCCCAAAACCTTGAAATACTTGTGATCAGGAGTAAACCACTGGGACAGTATTTTTATAACCTCTATTTTTCTTTCACCCAAGCGGAAGCATTTGGGTTTCTCTTCAGCTTGCGAACCGGAATAGCAGTCGACATGAAGTTCCATTTTCAAATGTGGAGAGCTCCTTGGTGTCGATGAACAATCAGACAGTCTGCAACAGAGACAGAGGTTTTTGTTTTAATACATTCCGTGTTCCCAAATAAGCAGCAATGAGGGTGAGCAGGGTTACAGCCGCAATGGTGGAAAACAGAATTCCCCAGGAGATCGCCCATATACTGTCGAAGATAAGAAAAGAGAGAGTCCAGGCCGCAGCCAAACTCAAAAGCGAACCGGTCAAGGCTGCCGTGAATCCGAAGAGAAAGAACTCAAGAATGATGAACAACCGGATGTCGTTGAAACCGGCACCCAATACCTTAAGCAGATTGATCTCTTTTTTTCGATCCTGCGAGTTGTAGCGAGCTATAGAATAGACAACAATCAACCCTACAAAAATGGCTGAAAAGGCCATTACTTGTATGGACCAACTGATCTGTCCGGTAATATCCAGTATCCGGTTCACAGCCATGGTGACATCCACCATGGAAATATTGGAGAAATTGCGGATAATGCTGTTCTGCAGATCCACTTTCTCTTGGGATTCCACCTGGTAAATGGTCGCCAGAAAGGTTCCGGGTGCGTCTTCCAGAACCCCGGGTTGAAACAACACAAAGAAGTTCGGTCGCGTTGTCTGCCATTTTATCTCCCGTAAATTGACAATCTTTCCTTGAATCGGAATCCCCTGGATATCAAATGTCAGGGTATCACCGATTTTAGTGCGCAGAGATTCGGCAAATCCGTCATCCAGAGATATTTCCGGCAGGCTCTCCCCCCCAGGATTGTACACACCGGAAAAGGGTTTTCCGGCTACTAATTGCTCAGAGGAGTATAGCTCCGATCGATAGCTTAGATTCTGGGTTCTTCTCCTGGAGTATCCTCGACGTTGTTGCTCCCGAGTGCCCCCTCTGGCTGCCTCAAATTTTGAGTATTCCTCGCCATTGATGTGGGTGAGCCTGGCAGCTACCCAGGGAGACAGATCGGCAAGTTCAAAGTTCTTTTCAGCAACAAACTTTTTCAGGGGATCGACCTGGTCCGGTTGAATATCAAACAGAAACAGGGAGGGAAGATTGACATTCTCCGGTCGTTTGATCTCCTTTTGCAGCCCGTAATCAATTTGGGGCACCAGATTGATGAGAAGTGCGCCCAGGCCGATGGCAAGAAAACTGGATATAACCGCTGTCATATTCCGATTCAGATTTCTAAAGGCCAATCTGAAAACCAGGTGTACATCCGGTCCGATTCGATTGGTGAGAACAATCAGCAACCAGCCGATGAGTCCCAGAACAGCGAAAGATCCAAGCAGACTGGCAAAAAAGATGCTGCCGATTAACCAGGAATTGGATTGCCAGACTGACAACAGCCAGAATGTTGACAATAGTGGAATGTAACTAAAAAGTGTCAGCGGACGGACTCTGCCGGATCCGGTTGTGCTTTGTTGACTTTCGTTGAAGACGATCAGTGGTTTCAGATGATGGATTCGGCTCAATATGGGCAGGCAGAAGAGAATGCTTCCCAAGGTTCCCATTGATAGAGCAAGAATCACGCTTTCCCAACTAAAAATGGTATCAAAATCCTTGGGCAGAAAATCGGACATCAAACCGGTTAAAATGGGTAGAAATAAAAAGGAGAGCAGGATCGAGATCAGAGCGGCTATTGCCCCCAGGACAGTCAATTGAATGATAAGAAAAAAGTAGGTACTGCGTTTTTGAGTCCCCAGCAGCATCAGGATAGCCAGATCCTTGAGATTTCCGGCCAGATAACTGCGAAAGAGATAAGCTGTGCCCACACCGGCGAGAAAAAGGGCAACCAGCGAAACAAGACCAAGGTAGTCATTCATGTATCCCAAAAATCGAGTCATACTTCTACCAGCTTGGTCATGCGTTCTTACGGAAAGATAGGCATTTTTTCCGAACCGTTCCGATATGGCGTTTTTCAAGCGGTTTGAGATTTCATTGGCATCAGCGCTTTCCGGGAGTTTATAATAATAGTGATGAGACCTGCGGCTGCCAGTGGTGATCAAACCGGTTTCCCTGGCTTGTTCAAGTCCCATGAAGATGCTGTAGGCAAACCCATTGTTAAAAGCAAAACCGCTGCTGGTTTCCATTACTGTACTGGAAATCAGAAAGGATTTTTTGCCAATGTTCAGCTCCTGGTTTTTTTTCATATCCAGGGCAGGAAGAATTTCAGGCTGTACCCACACATGGGGTTTATCCAGCAACTGATTCTTCAGGAGCGCTTGGTCTGCCAGTTGACCTTTGTCCAGCCTTATCTCTCCGTACAATGGGTACCCCTCGTCCACAGCCAGGATCTGAACCAGCCGGGAGTTATTCTTGCTGGCTGCCATGGATAAAAAGTTAATTCGTCTGGTTTTGGCACTGAACTGACCGATTTCGTTTTCCAGATAGGCAATATCCTCAACGGTCAGTTCGTAGGTACTTCGAATATCCAGATCTGCAGTGAGAATGCTCTTGGAGCGTTTACTCATGTGGTTATGGATGGATGCCTGAAATGAATTCAGTGCGATAAATCCTACAAGGCCCAGCGACAGATTAAAGATGAAAAAGAGACTGAAGCGGGGATTGTTTCGTATTTCCTTATAGGCCAGCTTAAACCAGATCATTTAAGAGTTCCCCGTTTTTAAGTGTCAACTGTCTGGAGCATTGCTCAGCCAGTGCTTGATTGTGGGTTACCAGGAGTAATGTCATGTTGATTGATTTGACCAGTTCAAAAAAAAGAAGTGCCAGTTGGTCACCGGTTTTCTCGTCCAGATTCCCGGTGGGCTCGTCTGCCAGGAGAATTGCCGGCTCAATCACCAGCGCCCTGGCAATGGCAATACGTTGACATTCACCTCCACTCAATTGGTGTGGAAAATGGTTTTGTCGATCGATCAAACCAATGGCTTCTATGAGTTTTAACGACTTTTTCCTGGCATCTCTATCGTGAACCAGCTCCAGTGGGAGGCTGATGTTTTCGAGGGCTGTAAGATGGGGCATCAGATGAAACTGTTGAAATACAATGCCGATGTTCCTGGCGCGAAAAGAGGAAAGCTTTCTCTCATTCATATGAACGAGGGATTCTCCGCTGACAAGTATATCTCCTGAAGTCGGCGAGTCCAGTCCTGCAATCAGGGAGAGCAGTGTGGATTTTCCGCATCCCGACCTGCCGAGAACCGCGACTGTTTCACCTTTCTCCAAATCCAGATCAAGGCTGGAGAATACTTCGACTGCTTTTATGCCATCAGAAGAGGGATAGGTTTTTGAAAGCCTGTCAAGTTTTAAGATCATTTTTCATTTACCTGCAATGATTATTTTGATTCGGTCAGCAGAGGGCGAATAACTGCCAAAACATTTTCGGCCACTATCTTATGTCCTTCAGGATTGGGATGGATGCCATCCGCCAGATTGAGATCCTTTCTTCCCGCAACTCCGTCCAGCAGGAAAGGTATCAGGGTAATAGAATACTGCTCCGCGAGTGAGGTGAAGATCTGTTCGAATTTCAGGGTGTATTCTTTTCCATAGTTAATCGGTATTTTCATTCCGGCGAGAAGAACCCTCATTTTTCTTTCCCTGGCATAAACGATCGTTTTTTCCAGGTTTCGCCTGATAGAAGCAATGTCATGGCCCCGCAGCCCGTCATTGGCCCCCAGTTCCAGAATCAGAAAATCGGGTTTCAATTTCAGGTACCACTTCATCCGTTTCAACGCACCGGCGGTGGTGGATCCGCTGAAACCTCCATTGACTACCCGGATATCTTCAAAACCTTCTTCTTTCAGTCGCTGTTCCAGCAGAAAGGGAAAGGCCTCTTCCTTCTCCACTCCGAAACCGGCAGCCAGTGAATCACCCAACACCAATATGGTTGTTTTTCCCTGGGCGAGGACATGTGCCGGAATCATCGCAAACCATACCAGCAGGCAACACACAAACAGGAAATTTAAGATGAAGAAGGATGCGGGTCGGGTCCGTTGGGTCTTTTTTTTCAAGGTGAGAGATAGTAATAGGTAAAATGAGTATCCCAGGGGATAGACATGATATTAGGGTTTGTTGAATTTCGAAATTTTCGATCCGGAAAGGCTCTTTCTTTTATTATCCGATTTTTTCGTCTGAATGTTCAACCCTTATTTCACTTGATGCTGCATGGAGGACTCCATTGCAGATTCTGGTAGCTTTTTCGTCGACGTGGTATTTACAGATCTCGATGGCCTCGTTGATGATTATCTTGCTCTCGGTTTCGGGAAAGAAAAGAAACTCGCAGATACTGATTCTCAAGAGTGCGTTAAGGGTTTCCGAAAGCCGGTGCTGCTTCCAGTTTTTCAGTTTACCCTGGATAATTGGATCAATCTGATCCAGGTTCTCCCAGGTTTTATCAACCAGATTACGACAGAATCCCAGGTATTTATCCTGGAGTTTCGATTCATTCAGCAATTGTGCTTCGCCGTTTTGATTAATACCCAGTTTGTTTCTGCAGTAAATAAGACGAAAGGCAAGGATTCTGGCGCTGTGTCTGGTTTGGTTTAGCATGTATTGCTATCGGAGAGAGAACTTATCAACAAGCTCGTTCATCAGTTTGATATATGCCGTTGCGCCGATGGAGTTCAGCTTATAAGTAATCACCGATTTTCCCAGGGCGCTGGCTTCGATTATAGCTTCGTTTCTGGGAATAATGGTCTCAAATACGGAATCGGAAAGCACCTTGTAGATCTGTTGGCTGACCCTTCGATGAACTTCGAATTTGCGATCGTACATTGTCAATAAAATGCCTGCCAGACGCAGATTTTTGCTGGTCAACTGCCGCTGCAGCTCATTGAAAGCAACCAGAAATCTTTTCAATGACTTAATAGCCAGACTTTCGCATTGGAGGGGAAGAATGATCAGGTCGGAGCAATAGATGGCGTTTACAGCCATATTGTTGGTAGAGGCAGGTGAATCTATTATGATAAAATCGTAGTCATCTTTCGCGTTTTCCAGCCGCTGTTGAAGAAATCCGGAATCATTTCCAATATCAAACACTGATCTTTCATGGCTGATGGTCTCGATATTGGAGAAGATGAAATCCATGTTTTCATGATCCGTGTCCTGTACCAGTTCTTTGATGGGAACCGATGGATCAAGGAAGAGTTCTCTGGTGCCAACGGGGGCTTTGTTGTTCACGCCCATGGAAAATCGTATGGAGCTTTGCGGATCCAGGTCTACCAGAAGAGAGGAATATCCTCCAAATGCAAAAGCTGTTGCCAGATTAATCGCACTTGTTGTTTTACCCACCCCGCCTTTCTGGCTAACGAATGATATAATTGCTGTCATATGATATCCTGTGAATTTTCCAGGGAGTGACTGTAGCTAACGATCAGATTGTTATACGAAGAAAATGTAACTCGGTTCCTGCCTGAACGCCGAGATAGTGTTTTGAAATCAAAAGACGAACACTATTTCAGGGTTTTGTCAGCAAATTAATGAAATGGTATAACTAGAATTAAAAAATGTAAAGAAGATGTTTGGTTAAACGATCTCAAATCCTTTCAAAACCAACCTGTTAAGAAATCAATGCTCCGGGCCTGAATCCAAAGACGGGTGAGTTCGCAGGCTGGGGCATTCCTCCCCGGACTCTTCATCCATACGTTTCCCCCTTTTTTACTCTAAAGAAATCGATCGAGTCTCCGATAAAGAAGTAGGTTTCCATAATCCTATGAACAGTAAGCGGAGAACACTAATGGAAGGACGAATCAAAAGAAGGTATCGGTCGGTAATTCCTAAGAAGAACAAGAAGGCCGGAAGTGAAGATCTTTCGAGAGAGGAGGTTAAATCAGCGGTGGATGAATATCTTGCCAAGGGAGGAAAGATAACCCGTATTGAACCCATCTGGATCGAAGAGGGTAGGAGCTACATGTTTGAGTGAGTTGACAGGGAAGTCCGATCAGGACCTGTTCTGCCAGGATTCGCTCTCCTGTTTTCCCAACCAGCCATGCTGATCCATAATGGTATCAAGCTGGTACAAATATCTACTGGCAATGTCTACAATAGTCTCACGGTGCGAGGCTCTCAAGTAGTTATCATCACCGGTCAGGGATTCGACCATTTTATAGGCCTGATCCAGCATTTCCTTGTATTTCTGTTTGGAGTAAAGGCCGTTAACGGTTTTCACCAGCCATATAGCTTTGAGGTAAGGATCCACTTCATACTGTTCTTTGAGGGCATTCCCTTTTATATGTTCATTGATGGTTGCAAGACAATAACCGTAGAGATTATCCCCGCATTTTCGAATCAAATCCTTATTTCCCCCGGCAACAGCCATATCAAACTCGGTCGAAAGGATTATGGTATGCACCATTCTTTTTCGCAATAAGATTCCCCGATCCTCGTCCGGAATTTCCTTGAGGATATCTTCTACCAGATCTTTTAAAATCGGTATTCTGGCCAGCAGGAAAAGCATGGTAATAAATACGAAAAAAGACTTGGCTGCGGTCCGACCTTCGCCCAGATTTTTTGAGGCGTCTCCATTTTGAATGGCAAAGGCGGCTTTTTTGATCTCCATGATTGATAAACTGTCGGAAAGATAGGTCGTACCATTAAGTCTGCGACTAAGTCTGGAAACTCCTCCCAATTTTTCTTTTATGGTCAAAAGGCTGATGATTTCCGCCTGCAAGGTACGTATTTTTTTCCCCAGTTCGACAAGTTGTTTGTCGTTTCTGCCTTCCAGCGACGCATGTTCATGTGTCAATCGGCCCTTGAACACATTGAGATAATCAACATAGATTTTAACGAACCAATTGACGTTGAAGATGTTCAATCCTCCATTGTGAAATGCCATGACGATTTCGTTAATCGCTTTTTTCAATTGAACCAACTGATTCTCGTTCAGGGTATTCTGTGACATCCGGCTCATAACGGCATTTTTGTCCTGCCGTGGAATATCCTGATAAGTATAAATGGCATTAATCACATAAAGATCAGGCACTTCCGGGTATGCTTTCAGATCAGCCCTCACCTTTTGTCGGTTATGGACATCGGGTTTACCCTGCACCGACAATTTGTTAAGATCCACTCTCAGCGAGGTCAGGTCAGGATACTTTCTCCGTTTAAAGAGTTTCCTTTTCGGCTCTTTTACAATCAGTTTCTTTTTACCAAAAAAAATAGGGGAAACGGGAGCTTCCTTGAGCAGCATTTGAACCTTGTGAACCAGCTCATTGGCGGGAATAAATGAGCGATACTTGGCTCCCTTACCTGATTTGGACTTCTCCCCCGGAAACCGCTTGTCGGCGTCCTTGCTTGATTTCTTTGTGATCTCTTTTTCAGCGGAATCCAGCCACTTATCGATTTTCTCAACTTTAGCCATAGATACTCTGAAGAAGTTAAAAGAGCCCAGAACGGAATTTGGGGAACGAATGTTTCACCTCTCACCTGTTAATAAGATCATAGAATAGAGAATTGATATTATCAAGGATTGGAAAAGCAATTTGCCTATTTTTAAAAATAGCAGGGGATTGTTATCATTGGTTTGCAACCTTTGATCATGTTGTACCAGAGAAAGGCAACCCTCAATATGGACTGAGTATTGAATGTCAATTGATGTCAAGTTGGAAGGCAAATTGTAAAGTGGGTTAAATTGATGAAAAACTTAGAAAAAACTGGATAATTTGCTGGATATTTCCCTTAAAATATGCTTAATTTGCGGAGAATTGGTAATAACTATCGGTAGTTGATGTTCTATTGATGTATTCACTTGAAAAACCAACCAAATATTCTTAAATCTATGATATTCAAAAGAGTGTTTAGACCCGTTTTTACAAGCTTGAAGAAAGAAGAAGAAAATAAAGCCGATGGTATGCTTTACAGAATGAGCTCCAAAGAACGTACAGCCATGAAAGAAGCCCAGAAAATCGTTCGTGTTTATAGTTCTAAAGTAGAGAATCCGTTTAAATGTGGTGAGGGCAATCTGGAAAAATAGACTGTTTTGGGCAGGACAGCTCGTTTACAGATCGTTTGGTAGAAGGTTTGAGCTTGGAAAAAGAGGAAAAGTTACAAAGCAACAGGGAGCTTGAAAGCTGGGAGCAGATCTACCGGGAAGAAAATTCCCTCTCCCTGGAAGAGAGAAAGACCAACCAATTGGAAAAACTCCGTCAGATTCTGCAGCAATTACACACCATTTTTGGAACCAACCTGGTCTCGGCTATCAAAAAAGCGCGTGGTGAAAATCTTTCCGAATCAGAGTCAGGGGATTTACAGGCAAATGCAGATGGAGAGGTTTTAATATCCAGGGTTGCCGGAATGGAAAATATTTTCGGTTTTGAATTTTACCAGGCGCTGGAGGAGATTTTGGGAGAGAAGCTGTTTGCCTATAAAAAACCGGAAAAGACCTCTACTCCGGCTGAGCAACGAGATGAAGCGGTTGAGACGGAATCTGTCAGAACGGCCAAATTGCCTAAAGGTTTTAACAAGTGGGATTTGAAAATGATTAAACTGCATGAGAGTCATCCTGCAGAAGATAAACGGATTTGGGTGGAATACTGGTCATTAAAGGGAATTTCCGATGTCGGGGAGATTCTCTACAACCCTTCCAAAGGCATGTTTTACTTCAAACCCAAGGACTCAACTCGGTCTTCATTTGCCCTCTCGGATGAAAATGCCAGAAAAGCCTCTCCTCAAGCGAGGAACTATTATTTCAGGGTGGCTCAAAGCTCTCTCACCGAAGTCGTCTAAGGCAGACAGATGGCTTTTCTCCCCGGTACAAACAAATCGTTTAAAAATCCCCGCATGTAACTTTTCAGCACTTAAGTAAATGTTTGAGCTGCTACTTCTTCACATAGGTAAACGCTTCGATCTGTAGTTCTCCGATCTGAACTGGAAGGCGGATTCGTTTTCGGTAGTTGTTTTCCAACTCCAATGCTTCGATTTTGCTTAACTGATCGCCGCTGAGGTCGAGCCAGACGATGCCGGTGAGAACTTTGTCGGGATCGCCCTCTGAAGGCAGCATGAAGGGAATTTCACGGTTGTTGATCATTTCCGTTCCCCTGTGGAATCCTTTCACAGCCCCATACGTGAACGAAGGAACCGAGCCCAGCAGAGATCCGGTTTTCTTTGGGTTTTGAAGAGCTCCGCAAACAAAGACATGGGTGCCTTCCCGGAGGCGGTTGTCGTTCGGAGGAGAATTTTCAAAAAATATTAGTGTTTGAATTCCAGGGTGGTATAGGCTTTTTAGCATGATGTTTTCGTTGAGATTGTAGAGTTAGCAAAGCTCTGAATGTTCTGATGCAAGGTACCCCGGGAAGTGGAGCGAGATTCTATCGCCTGTGCCTATCATGGCTGCTTTCAGTTTTTTGGTCGTCATGATTTCTTAAAAGGGATCGGGTTTGAAGTCTCAACAGCACCGTCACAGCAAACAATACGACGACAGCGATGGTTAATAATCTCATACTCCATTGCAGGGAAAGTAAATCCGCCAGTACACCGGTCATCCAGGGAAAAAGCATCAAACCAAGTCCCATAAACGACATCATTAAGCCGGTCCCTGTTCCCGTCATATCGGGAAACCGGTTGCTGTTTAAAGCAACCAAAACAGGGAATATCCCTGAAAACGACAGCCCTGTCAGGGCCAGTGAAATGCCGCTCAATACACCGTTGGTAGACAATATGAACAACGGGTAGGTCAGGCAGGACAGCAAAACAAGTCCGGTCAAAAGGTTGTGAGCCTGAATTTTTCTGCTGAGCCAGGCGCACAATATTCTTCCGAAGGTCATTAGTATCCAGAAGTAGCTGAGTATGGAACTGGCGGTCAGCTTATCCAGTTTGATATACGTCTCCATATAAATCACCGACCAGCTGTTTATTGCCATTTCGATTCCGACATAAAGTACAACGGCCAGACAGATCAGCAGCATGTAGCTGTTTTTAAGTAAACCCAATGAATTAATAAAAGATAGTGCGCCGGATGACCGGTTTAGAGGATAAGCGGGCAGGACCAATGGGAGAACGACAATTAATGAAGCAAAACCTGTTGCTAAGAATACTGTCCGCCATCCTAACCCTGCCTGAACCATAACCCCGGATAGAAAGGATCCGGTCAGTGCGCCGAATCCGAAAAAGAGGTGCAGCATATTTAAGGATGATGCCCTGTTTTCCGAATGCAGTGTGGAGATCAATGTATTGGTCGCAATCTCAATAAGTCCTCCACCGACGCCGATGATAAAAAAAGCGATTGAACCGAACAGAATGGAATCCGACAGACCAAACGCGATTAATCCGACGGGCAGGATCAACTGCCCAGCGACACTGGCCGGTTTGAGAGAAAACCTGTCTATGTAAAGGCCGGATGTTGCAACAGTACATATGAAGCCGATGGACAGGGCCGTAAAAAGAAATCCGACCTGTCCGGAGGAGGCCTCGAAGGTCGTCCGGATCTGATCCAGGGCCGGTCCGGCAATTGTGGCGGCCAATCCGTAAGTCAGCAGAGAGAAGTATCCGCCGAAGGTTAGACAACGGTTTTTCATTTTACCCTGGTTTCGTTAAATGATGTCGTTTCCCTGATAACCAGATCCAACGGAAGGACAACCTGACGATATTCTCCCTCTTCTTCGTCGTTGATTCTTCCCAGCAACATTCTGCAGGCTGTATCCGCCATTCTGAACCTGGGGTAGAAAATCGTACTCAAACGGGGAACGGTATATGAGCACAGCGGCATGTCGTCAAATCCCATGATCGAGAGATCGTTTGGGACGTCAAGTTGAAAGTCCTTGCAGGTTCTAAGGGCACCCACGGCAATGAGGTCGTCAAACGCCAGAACCGCGCTTGGCCCGGGCTTTTTTTGGAGCAGAACTTCCATAGCACTCGCGCCGGCTTCAAAAGTCGTTCCTGCCTGAACGTGAAATTCTTTGTGATATTCAACTCCATGCTTATCAAGAGCCGCGCGAAAGCCTTCCTGCCGAAGCGTTTTGTGATAAACATTCAGATTTTTATCAAGATACCCGATTCGGCTATGCCCCAATCCGATAAGATACTCTGTTGCATCAAAAATAGCTTTTGCATGATCGATAAAAACTGCGTCAGCAACTATGTTTTCGACGGTTCTGTCCAGAATCACGGCAGGGACACCGCTTTTTACCAGGCTGTTGATATGATCCGTTTTCGAAGAAGAGGGGATGATGATGACCCCGTCAGCCCGCATGGTCCTTAGCATGGTTAGACTGTTCTTCTCTTTTTCCAGACTGTGCTCGGAATTGCTGACGATCAGGGTGAATCCGGCTTCCGTCAGTTGTTCTTCGATTATCCTCGAAAGCTCGGCATATATCGGATTCGCAATATCCGGAACAATTAAACCGACTATTTTAGTAGAGGCTCTACGCAGGCTTCCGGCAATTCGATTAGGCTGGTAATCGATCTCCTCCATTACCGTGAATATCCTTTCCTTAACTTCACGGCTGACTTGCCGGGTGTTGTTAATCGCATACGAGACCGTTGCAATGGAGACTCCCGCCTTTTTGGCCACGTCCTTGATTGTGATTTTTTTTGTTTCCTTTTCCGTCAAATCTCTCTTTTGGTTGGTAACGTTTCAGTTGCTTAATATAGTTGTCCGAGATTACGCCGCCTTTGTTCTTTCTTCGATCTCTTTCAACATCCTTTGATGTAGTTTGGCATCGATGGGATAAAAACTGATCAGGGCAATCCCCGCAATGATAATGATAATCGGAACCAGAGTCGTCATTATGCGAATTCCCTCCAGGGCGAACGCAGTCTGTTCAGCATTTGGCTTAAAACCGACTAACCCCAATCCCTGTCCGCAGATGAAACCTGCAAATGCGGCAGCCAGCTTCTGTCCGAAGTAATAAAATCCATACAGGATTCCTTCCCGTCTAAGCCCTATTTTCCATTCACTGTATTCCACCGTGTCCGGTATCATGGCGGTTGGGCTGAAAAAAATGGTTGAAATGCCGATACCCGTCAGGACAAAGGCCGGAATCAATACCGCCGGATTGAGTTCCTTTACCAGGTAAACAGCGCCGAGAGAAAGAGCCAGCAACCCCATGCCCAGGTTAAAGGCCGCTTTCTTGTTCAGCCGTTTTGATATAAGAATCCATAACGGCAGGGCTGCTGCGGCAGACACAAAAATGCACAACAGGGCTATTGCGGCAAACGACTCGTCTTTCAAATAGTACTTGAAGTAGAAGTTGACCATGGCCGCGATAATACCCACAGCGCAGAGATGCAGAATCATGCCGAGGGACAGCACAATGAACGGTTGATTGTTTTTGATTACAAGGACGACATCCTTTAATCGATATTGCTCGGCTTTGTTCTGCCGAATCTTTTCCTTTACGGAAACAAAGGTCACCAGGGTCAGGGTCGCTGCAAAGAATCCATATATTCCTGCAATGACTGCGAAGCCGGTCTTTTGCGATGAGAACAAGCCGATCAGCGGTTTGGTCGCTCCTGCAACAATCAATGTTCCAAGGATGGCGCAGAACATTCGATATCCGGTTAACCTGGATCTTTCATGCGAGTCGCTTGTCAGGGAGGCGGTCAAAGCGCCGTAGGGAATATTGACCACAGTGTAGCCGGTGCAGACCAGCAGAAAAAAGACCAGGGCGTAAACCGGTTTCAAGTGGGCGGGAAGAGGCGGCGACAGGAAAAGTAGAAAGAAACATAATCCCAAAGGAACAGAGCCAAATAGCAGATAAGGCCGTTTTTTTCCCCATCGCGTGTGGGTGCGGTCGGAGATATATCCCATGATCGGGTCGGAGATTCCGTCCCAGATTTTGGATATAAGAAAAATCAATCCGGCTACCGGAGCAGCAATTCCAAAGACATCTGTGAAAAAGAACAGGAGATAAATTAATATCGACTGAAATACCAGATTTGCCGCCAGATCACCAACGCCGTATCCGATTTTCGTTCCTGTAGATATAAGATCTGTCGAATCCGCAAAGATTTCTTGTTTTTCCATTTGTCTCCCTGTTGAGTTCGCCTGCCCGATTACAGTGCATCAGCTTCTTTCTCCGCCCTGATCCTGAACTCGTCCATGTCAACAACCGTATTGTTTTTACGCGCCTCTTCACCTGCAAAACAGAGAAAGTGGCTTTCCAGAGCATCACGACCGCTTGTCAGTACTTCATCATTACTGTCGCCCGCTTTGACGGATTTGGCAAACTTAAGCAGCACGGTTCCGTCCGAACCGCCGTGAAAAAGCGGATTGAATCGTATTCTTTTCCGACGAACACTTATCCGCGGATCGAAGGTCCTTAGTTCGAGCTTCCCCGATAAATCTTTGGAATATAACTCGCCGGCAGAACCGTTGACGTTCAGGGTTCTTTCCCAGGCAACGCTGAACGCTGAAAGCGATAGTGACGATAGGATTCCGTTTTCGTATTGAATGTTAACAATCTGGCTGTCCATGACATCGTTGTCGCAACGAAAAACGCACCTTCCGTGCGGTCCCGTCTTCAACTCTTCAATTCTGCCGTCTCTGTCGATAGCAGTCAGATTATAGGCTGAAAGGCTTCTCAAGTGAGGGTATTTGATATATCCGTCGACCAATGTTCCCGGGGTGATACCGGTGAGAAGTGAAAAAGGGATCTGCGGAAATCCCGGCTTGATGTATTGCCTGTAGGCATGAAACGGGCAGGTTCTTTCCTGCGGGCATCCGTCCAGGCATCTCTCGGGAGCACCTTCGGGAGCATTGTCCGGCCTGAAGAACGAGCAATCGCCAAACGAGGAAACCTTCGAAGGGCGGGATCCCGCCAGCCAGTTTAACAGATCAAAATCATGGATACCCTTGGCTGACAGAAAGGAAACGACATCTTCGGCGCGTCTAGCAAATCCGCGGACATAACTCATGATAAAATGCCAGTATCCCAAATTCTCCATTGACTGCATCCCCATAACCCTGCCGATCTTTCCGGAAACAATCAACCTCTTCAGCTCTTCATAAAGCTTTAAATACCGGCATTCCAGAAATATCTGCAAAATGGTTCCCCGCTTTTCAGCCTCCCGCACCATGCGTACACATTCTCCCGGTGTCTGTGCCATCGGTTTTTCGAGTAGTACGTGATACCCCTTTTGCAAAGCCGCTACAGTGGAATGGAAATGGAAGCGATCAGGCATGGCGATAATGACGGCATCCGCCAACTGAGGCTTCTCTAGCAGTTTCTCCCAACTTGAAAAAACATTCTCCGGCTTGATATCAAAATCTCTGACAAATCTTTCCCGACGATCTCTGTTCGGCTCGGCTACTGCCACGTACTTAAACACATCAGGATGTTTACGGGCAAAAAGTCCAAACATTAATGCTCCTCTTTCACCAGCTCCCAACAACGCTGTTCTGACAGGTGCGCTTTTTGGCATCAGTCTCTCCTTCCCGGATCTGAGCGGTTCCTGATTTTTGTGTTAAACGTTTAATTCTCATCAGAGATCTTTGACTATCGATTGGTTTAATAACAAAAAGAAGTCGTAATATAGCGAATCGATCCTGAATTTGTGAAGTAGATCAAACCCGGAGAATCGAACGTGTGATTCCTTTTGCTAAAGAGATGCGGGATTTTACAGTTTCCTGATAAATCGTTCCGGGGTTGCTCTGAAGACTTAAGTTCAGTTGAAGTTAAACGTTTAAATAATACAATGATCTGATACTAAAAAATCCGATTTTAATTGTCAAGAAAATAGGGTCATTCATTGAGGTTTTGCCAAGCGAAAAACGCACACCTCCCTGCAAAAGATATAGCATTTTTCGCGGACCTTCATTCAACCACGGATTTAGGCTGTATGATTATCCACACCTCTTTAGTGACTTACTCCAAAAGGCTTGGAACAAAAAACAACGTGATCCGGCTAGTTAGCGGGTGTATTTCAGCGGAGCTTCATTATGATCAGTCACGAACGTTACAATTTTTGGGGTCGTACTATTTCTTTGGTTGTGGCCCGGAGTTGACCTGCGGCGCAAGCCCTTCCCACTCGCTTGACGCCACGCAATACAAGCAGAAATCGCCATGGTCGTATATCGAACAATTCAACGGACCGCGTTCATTCTTGTGAGCGTAGGCTCCGACAAAGGGCGTCTCGGTCGGCCTGATCACCCTGGTAATTACCCACCTGATGCTATCTGCCCCGTTCTTTCCCAATAACAGACTGTCGCGCTCCCATTCGTTCTGCTCTAAAAAATCGACTCCAAAGATTTTCAACACGGTAAGCGGCAGATGCACGACAAGTTGGACCGCTCCACGCTTCTCCCCCGGCATCATCATCGCCCCGGAGGCCATACCGATATACTTTGTCACGTCGACAGCCTTCATGGCGTTCCAGACATGCGGCAAACAGTTCGTCTTCGGGCGCTCTTTTCTATTATCGCCGAGAGCCGAGATGACGCCATCGCAGCCCAGAAATGCCTCCTTCAGTTTCTCCTCTTCATTCAATTGAGTCTCGACCACGGTAGTCGTCGCCTTGACGTCTTGAAACTTGTGCGGCGACCGTGTCACCACCACCGCTTTGACACCGATCTCCTCAGCTCGGGCAAGTATCCCCTTGCCATAGGTTCCGCTGGCGCCGATAATCGCCACTTTGGCGGGTTTCGCAATGTTCGTGTTCAATTTAGTCTCCTAAGAACCGTGCTTGGGGCTTTCACCTCCCGAAACAGGCTGGAAATCGTTCCCAAGGCTTCTCTTGCTTTGACGTCGTCACGCTCCATGGGGGTCTCCTCTGCTGGTTTTTTTGAATATTCGCCATATCCAAAATATAAATAGGTTAAGCCTTTTGTAAGTCGGCAAAGGTTGCATAATCGTCAAATATCATTCCCTATACCCACCTTCTAACCCTCTTCTTATATTCTATGTAATTGTTCCCCAGTGATTTTTCCAAATATTTTTCTTCTCCTGTAATGATAAAGGTATTCACGAGCAGAAAAAATATCGGGATTAAGATAAAGGCAATGACTGATCGGTGGTATAGCGAAAATCCAATTAAAAATAAAAAAAGAGCCAAATACTGGGGATTTCTGGTGAGTCTGTATACGCCGGACGCGATAACCCTATCGGCCTGTAATCCGCTCACTCTTTTAAGGGAACGAAACTCAAAAAAGGCTTCAGCTATTATTATAACCGCTACCAATATAAGAACATATCCCGTTACTCTGCATGGAAAATTATCGGGGACAAATGTCCATCTTGTATAAAGAGCTGCATTCAGTATTGTCATTGTAAAGAGTCCAAAAAAAATCAGATTATAAATAACTGACTTTCTCGATAACTCGAATGCTGTTTTGTAGTCAGAATTGATTTTTCGAAGGAAAAACGGAACAAGTAATATCAATACAGCGATAAGCGAAAAAACCCATATTTCATCTTCAGTTAACATAGTGACCTGTTTTTATTAAATCTGTTTTTGAGTATGTTTAAATACCGATTTTATCAGGATTTCGAGTAATGAGATCCAATGACTTGATGTTTTCAAATATGCGGCCGCAAAGGCAGAGGCCGGTATTGCCGGGGAAATAGAACTTCTAGCGGATGAATTCCAGGATTTCATTTGAGACTCTATTCGAGCACTCTTCTTGTAGAAAATGTCCGCAATTGGGAATTCGAATAAATGTCGAATCTGACATGTCTGCATGAATCTTCTCACCGAGATGGATCGGCAGATAGTCATCGTTTTCGGCCCAGATAATCAGGGTTCGCTTGTCGATCGTTTTCAGGTTCCTTTCTATAAATCCGAGTTCCGGGGTCAGATCAAGTCTAAGCATTCCCAGGAATGATCTACCCGTTTTCCCCGTCGATCCGCCCGGCGAATAGTAACGATCGACGATCCCTTCTGTGATGACGGATTTATCGACAACACCTGCCTTTAGGCCGGCTTCAATAATGGCCCTTCCGCTGAACCAGAACAGGATTTCTCCCAAGGGACGAATCCGTGCAACTTTCAGAGGCGTGGTTAACGGCGGCAGGTTATTATGAAGGAATGTGTTCAAAATTATCAGTTGTGTATACTTATCAGGATGTTTCAAGGCGAAGGTGACCGCAATCGGACCACCAAAATCATGGCAGACGAGTGTAACTTGTTTTAACGATAGTTTTTCGACAAAAGCATTGATAACGTCTGCATAGGAAGAAATGCTGTAATCTCCTGCCGGCAGCGGATCCGAATGTCCGAACCCGGGCAGATCCAGTGCATAGACTTTTGCATATGGTGTAATTTCCCTTATTATCTTCCTCCAGAGAAAAGAGGATGTCGGAACACCATGAATCAACAGGATCGGCATCCCTTCCCCTTCCGTTGCATAGCTGACTTTAATTCCATTAATCGATATCCATTCCATGGAAACTCCTTGCAGTTCTTTCGAACCTGTCTCCCTTGAACTTTTACACTCGACAGGAAACGCAAATAACGTTGACAATAAACAACTCAAGATTGTCAGCTTGATAAACAGGGTATTCCACGCTGACCCTGGTTTGATATCGAACGGCTGCTTCACCATGACATGCCCTCTTGCTTGTTAGAGTGATTTGATAGGTCTTGGTGTTGTTTGGTTAACTCGCAAACTAACATTGATCTTCTTTCGTTTGTGTCAATTCCCCGGCTTTCTTTCTGCCTGAAAGGGGCAAGACCCTATCGTCCCCATGATGTGGCTCGCCTTTGTCTCCTAAAGAACGGATCATCTCTTCTCTCCATCATCTGAGTTGTTGTTCTCAATTTGCCATTACCCTGGTATATATTCAAGCCAGTTCTATTTGTGCAAAGAACTGAGATTTATTATCAACGTCAGGAGCGATCCCGGGCAGACCAATGTTATCATTGGCAGATACCTTTTGATTATGCCGCCGCCAGCAAAGCCGCTCCCAATGCACCTGTCAACTGGGCGTGCTCAGAGACGGCGATTTCCTTCCGGAATTTCCCTTCGAGAGCCTTCACGATTCCGATGTTTTTGGCGACCCCGCCTGTCATCATCAGGGGACCTTCAAAACTCAGACGCTTTGCCATCGCGGCCACACGAATACTTACCGAATCATGGATCCCGGCAATGATGTCCGCTCTATGTTCTCCCTTGGCAATCAGGCTGATGACTTCCGATTCCGCAAAAACAGTACAGGTACTGTTGACAGATGATGGTTTATTTGATGCAAGCGAATATGCGCCGAAATCATCCAGATCCACCTCAAGTGCCCGGGCCATAACCTCCAGAAACCTTCCGGTACCGGCCGCACATTTGTCATTCATCACAAAATCTCGAACATGGCCCGTTTCATCGACGGTAATTGCTTTACTGTCCTGACCTCCGATATCGATCACCGCCCGCACATCCGGTGCAAGAAAATGGACACCCGCTGCATGGCATGTGATTTCGGTAATTGTCTTATCGGCAAAGGCCACGGAGTTCCTGCCATAGCCGGTGGCAACTACGTTTTCGATGGACGAGGGATCAAGTCCTGCGTCCTCCAGATCCTTCAGAATGCTCCTACTGGCATTTTTGGTATTGTAACCCGTCAGGCGGACACTATCGAACACCACTCTTCCGTCTATCAACGCCACCGCCTTTGTACTGATCGATCCGATATCGATTCCCAATGTCACTGTCATCTAATCCTCATATATTCCAAGGAGACCGTTAACGGGTTTTTCAGAAACGGTCCCATCCGGCTCAGCTAATCATTTCAAGGAAAGTGGTGATTTTGTTCAACGTCTGTTCAGGCGAATAAGCCCTTTCATCGGACATATCCCCCGCCAGATCCAAGAGGGGAATCCCTTTTTCCTTTAAGCGATCACTGGTAATTTTCACTGATCCGGTCTCGTGATAACAAGACGGGGTTGAGAAATGAATGGCCCCGTCTACGTCGTATTCTTCAGCCCATCTTGTCAGATTCTCGGCCCTGCGATCACAACTCCCGATGTGAGGGTCACGAAGGGCCTTTAATGCCAGGGATTCGAACGGTTTTTCGGCATCCAGTTCAGGCCACCAAGCCATACCCGCTTCCGCCATAACAACGCTGACCTTATGATACCTCAGGGTGTTAAAGATATTTGTCGTTTGCACGGGAACCCATGGAAACCACAAGATTCTGAGCTTTTCCGGTCGCAGTTTTCTTTTTTCGATTCGCTCTCTGATCTCATCAAGAAAAACCTGGCTTGCCTTTTCCCGAACAGGTGATCCCGAGAAAACAGCACCCCCCAGCCCGAAAAGACAAGCTTCGAAACCATTCCACGGGCAGGGTTTCGTTTTCATCAACTCGTTGAGTTCAGCGACCTTCGCCCGGGCTCTATTTGACGAATGAATCGACTCCCGTAATCGATCCATATAAAGAATATCGCCTGTTATCTCTTCCAGCATTAAGGCAATCTGTTTCAGTTGGTCAGAGACGTATCTGATAGAGGCATCGCTGATTTCATTGGGGACATCCAGCACCACGCTTTCCTTTCCGAAGGACCTTGCCACCACCTCGTTGGTTTTCGATTTTCCCTGGCAGTAGTAGCTGGAAGTCAGGAAAAGATCCCCTTTCGGTAGCATGTTTTCATGCATACAGGCGATGATCAACCGGTCGAACGAACAGATGTCCCTGCCAAATCCCCTATCCTCGGAGAAGTGCATGATCGACGAGCCATTCCCGTTCACAACGGTCGGCATATTGTTGCAGGCAACTTCAAAATCAAACGGTGTGACGTCAAAAGCCCACAGCAGTTCGGTGGGAAAAGCATAGCCGGATACATATACCGTTTTGGTATCTTCCGAATAACAACTCAGCATCGTTTGATACATCTGGTGCGAAAAATAGGCAAACCCCCTTGTTTTCTCTTTAAGCCCCTGCTCCAGTATCGGAACCATCTTCTGAAACTCTTCCTTCATCATTACCAACCTCCTTTTTTACGAGTTCAAATTGCTTGACACATGGATTCTAGCCGGTTCTAACTGAGGCCGATATCGGCCCGGCAATCATTTCAATGAATGCTTCCACCCGTGTTTTAACCCGTTCGATATCAGACCAGGAATAGTCATTCTCTAAAAACAGCAGGGGTATCCGGACATCATTAAACCGCTTCTCCAGATGGGGAACTTCAAACAGGGAATGGTCACAGAACTTGATGGAACTATAAATGACGCCATCCACTGCATATTCGGATGCAAGGTGCTCCAGGCGGGTGATGCGTTCAGGAGTATTCGGCATTCTGGGGCACGACGGCCTGAGGAGGTATCTTCTTGCCAGCGTGATGTAGGGATCTTCATCCTCCTCAACCGGATCGCGATAGTGCTGGATACCATCACATGTATCGAAGGCGACAACAGATCCACCCAGTTTTTCTACGAGCCGTATCAAGACCGGTTTAAATCCGCTGTTACCGGCAACCAGAACCCGCGGAGCTGTTTCGGCGGTGGTATTTATTTCCGAACCCATCCCCAAAGCGGTTGTCAGATTTTCGTCAGCTTTGTTGCCCGTTGATTCCTTCCGACAAATACCTTGAAGATCAGTACCACTGAACGGTGCCGGAACCGATTTCTGTTTTTGAAACAATCCCATGATTTCAGCTCGACGTCTGTTCATCAGAGAGATGGCCTCTTTGAGATGACCATCTGTGATGTCGATTTCAAAATGGTTTTGCAACCGGTTTTTCAATACATGCAACTGCTCCGCGAAGTATTTTATGCCCATTTTATTTCTGTTCCTGGGCAGTTCCAGAAAGAAGGCGAACGGGGTGTCAAGATAGTGCTGCCAAAGATCGAAGAGTCGGCGCATGCCATCGCAGGAGTTGACGAAAACCATTCCCTCTATTTCGGCGTATTCATTTTTCAATCCGGAGTCCAGGATTCTTTTGATATAGTGGCAATAGTTCGCAGGTAAATATGAATCCGCTTTTTCAATTGGATCTGTACCGGCCTGCAGCCGTAACGGTTGAAGCCCTGCTGCAATGATCAACTCCTCAGGAACATAGGAGCAAAACCATCCAATTTTCTGTCTTTTTATATCCGCCCTGCTATCATCCATATCGATCTCCAAAAGAATGATTGTTTTATCGTAACTATCCTGACGCTTTCTCGGCAGGTAGCAAGACCTGGACATTTACGTCGAATTAATCATTTCCGGACAGTTAAATGATACGATTCGAGAGCATGATATCTTATCTGTCTCGATCGTTTCTCGATTTATTCTCGATTAATTGTATTCTGTTGGTAATTTTCGGCTAGCTAACTGGCTGAAGAGGCAGTGAAGGGGCTACCGGAGAAAACGTGTGCTGGCAGGAATATGAAGATTCAGAGAAACGTGTTTAGCGGGTTTTCAGTTGCTGATACAGTTGTTCGGTTTCCCGGCTGACCGACTGGTCCAGCCCTTCGCGGATATTATCCCGACAATTCATATACGTTCTAGACAGCATGGAGGTGTTGTTGACCGTGGCATAGTACTTCATAAGCCGCTGGTATACATGTTCGGCATACTTGTCTTTTTTCAGATATTTGACGGCATATTCGATACTTTTTTCGTGCAGTTGCTCCATTTCAAAATGGCTCATGAGCTGTTCGATCAGGTTTAGATACTCGCTTTTCAGTTGTTCCCGCTCTTCCTCGCACCAGTTCGAAAATCTGTCTTCTTCAAGGAAATCGCCTGCATAAAGCGTTTCCGCCTTCAAGTATTGTTCGATTTTCTCCGCGGTTGCGTTTGCTGCTGCGGCCTGTTTCAAAAGTGATTTGAACGCTTCGACATCGACAGCTCCGCCCTCGCCGAGGCACAATTTGTATGAACTGGCTTCCCGCTTCAGGTAAGTGGATTTAACCACGCCGCTTTTTCCCGGTTCCAGTGTTTTTCTCAAGGCACTCAAGGCGTCATGCAACCTGCCGGATGCTTTACCCGGCCCGACATCCGGCCATATCAAATCGATTAGGACCTCTTTATGGACATAGCCGTGCGGGCGGGAATGAACAAGGTACTTAAAGACCTTAAGGGCCTTTTTGCTATGCCAGCAGCTCTGCCCGATTTCTTCAGTACCCCTGAAAACCCGAAATTCTCCCAGGCATTGAATCCTGAGCGCCGGACAATCCGACTGCTTTGGATCATGGCTTTTGCTTCCTGCAAATACTTGTGCTGATGGTCTATCAGTCGTCATTGTTTGCAGTCCCTCATCACCCGTATCAAAACCAGGTTGTGAAAGGATCTTGTCAATGTAGTCCTTCATGATCCCTTCAGATCGTGCCTGATCCAGAAGCGGCAGAATCCAATCTTTCTCTTGAGACACAATATGATCGTATTGATTGTGTCGGCAGATCGATAGGGCTTCCTTCATTTTTTTCAATGCGGCAGCCTGTTTTCTCTGCAGCCAGTGAAGACGTGCGGTGCAGAAGCAGGCTATGGCAGAATACAGGCTGGATGATTGAAAAGCCGCTTCACAATCCTTGAGCAACAATCTCGCATTCTCCCAGTCACATCTGGCAAGTGATCTTTCGGCCAGCCGCTTTTTCAGCATACCCTCCTGCAGAGGCAGGGTCAGGTTTTTTAAAAGGTCGATTCCTTTAACCAGATACGATTCGGCCTCTTCGGGGCGACCGTCAGCCTTATACGCATCGTAAAGGATGTGATAGGCCCAGGTTTCACCCCAGGTAGTACTTTGCTCTTTAAAAATCCGGATCGCCTCCATACAGTGGTTGATCGCAGCTGCTCCGTTCCCTGATCCGATCACATTCAGTGCCAGATCTGTCAGCAGCCATGCATAGGAAGTGTCCTGGTATCCTTCCCGTTTTGCCATCTCCAGTCCTGTCATTGCATAGCGGATACCTTCTTCGTATCTATGAAGATAATAGAGCGACCAGGAAATAAGGTGATAGTTAAACACCTGTGTGTAAGAAAGTTTTTCCCGCTGGCACATTTGATCCACTTGGAAGCCAAAATCCAGGGCTTTTTTGAACTCTCCGGCAAAGCAAAACCGAAATCCCCGGTTGAAATAAAGCCAGGCCAAAGGTTCACCGGTCTTTAGCTCAGGATCTATGGCGACCGCCTTATTGAAATATTGATCGGCGGTCTCCATTCTTCCCTGGTGGGAGGAAATAAAGACCAGACTTCCCAGGATTGATACGACAAACCCCGGGTTGTTCTCAATCTTATCCAGTAGTTTGCAAAGCATGTGATCCGCTTTCGGGAAATCCCCGGTCATGTAGTAGCTATTGGCCAACGTAAATAGACAAACCCTGGCCCCCTTCTCCAGGTTCTGCCTGGAAAAATTGTCCATTGCCCGATTAAAGACGCTCACAGCCTGTGTCCGATTTCCGGCAAACTCAAGTGCTCGACCATAGCTGTACTGGACCCAAGGCTCCTTATCCAGATAAGACTCCGGAATCCTGTCGATAACTGACATGACCAGTTGAAAGCAGCCTTTGGCAATAGCGGAACGACCCATTTTTCTAAGCAGTATACAGGCACTTGCGTACTCTTCAGCCTGCACGTAATGCTCAATTGCCTCATCCAATGCATCTATCTGCTCCCAAACTTGCGCTGCGGATTTATGAAGATTCCGGATTCCGCTCGCATCAGTATCAGAACACAATCTGGACTTTAAAAAGTCCTGGAAAAGATGATGGTAGATGAACCATTTCCGGTCTTCATCAACGGGAAACGTGAAGAGGTGCTTCTCCTCCAACTGTTCCAGGATCAGGGCGGAGTCGTTGATTCCGAGCAGAGTATCACAGAAATCGGCTCCAACCCGCGACAGAATAGAGGTTTGTTTTAAGAAGTTTCTAACAGATTCCGGCTGGATGTTATAAACATTTTCCTCCAGGAAGCTGGCAATAATTTTCTGGGAGCCCTTGAGTCCATCCAACAGTTTGACAACCTTTTCTTCGCTTTTACCCCGTAGCGAGTTGTAGAAAAGGATCAGACCGGATATCCATCCTTCCGTTTTACGGTGAAGCGTTTTCAGGTTTTTTTCGGGAATCGAAACCCGAAACAACTTCTCAAACAACTGGCGGGTTTCGTCCAGGGAAAAAATCAGATCCTCTTCTCCAATGTCCAGTACCTCACGGCCTGCACGAAAACGAGATAGGGACAATTCCGGTTCGGTCCGACTGATGAAAATCAAATGAAGTGATCGCGGTGCGTTTTCGATCAGGAACAGCATCGCCTCCTTTATTTCTCTACTTTCACCGATAAGATGAAAATCGTCGAAGACAATCGTGAGCTTTTCCTGACCACTTGATTCCAGCTCTGCGATGAAGGTTTTCAGTATCGCTTCCCTGCCCAGACTTGAGAAATCAGCTTTCTGCATCCGAAGTTGCGTGTGTTCGCCAAAGTTCGGTGTACTCTCACGGACTCCTTCTACCAGGTAAGCCATAACCGTATTGAAATCACGATCGGTTCGATCCAGACGATACCAGACGACCGTCAACTGTAGATGACGCATGGCGTCTGCAATCAGAGTGGTTTTTCCATATCCGGCACCGGCCGAGACAACGGTAAGTCGTTTGTAACGAATATCATCTAACAGGGGATAAAGCCGTTTGCGATAGACGATGCCGGAGTCATGGGGAACGGTCAACTTTGATTTTAAAATCTGAATGTTCTGTGCCATTTTCTCGTAACGGTTCGTAAGGATGGATCCCTGGCAAAACAATCTTTTTTGTTGTCAAAATCCTGAATCCTCCCTTTCTTAACCGGCATAGCCTCTCATCGTCAATGGGCTTTGAAACCTGGCAGCCTGCAGAATCACCGGAGTGGTTTTAAAACTAACCGGCAACAGTTGAAAATCCAGGTTTCTGCCATCTCGTTCGCTTCTGTTCAAGCCGAGTTTCCCCGTCTGCAAATACACTACAGAAAGACGTATCAGCCCATTCATAAAAGATCAAACCGTGTGCTGAATACGGCATCAGCCTCAAATTCAACCCGGCCGCTTCCCGGGTAAATTTTTCGCGAATAGGAACCTCAGCCATACCGCCCAGGTAGCTGATTTCAACAGGATTGCCCGAGGTTTTACCCCGTTCTTCTCCAATGTTATCCAGTGATTGCCGTTCCATTCTGACTAAAAGACAGACATTGACTCATGCTACCTTATGACTGTGACGAGTTCGGCCTGTTAGTTCGCTGAATGGTTACGCACACGTTATCATTTTTGTTTCCCGATCCTGTCAAAGGCAAGTTTCCGAGTTTAGTCGGATTAATGATGAAGATTATTTTTCCCTTGGTTTATGATCAAACCAGTTGCGGACTCTGGCGGCTGTTGTTTATAAAGAATGATAACTGACAGTCTGATTGATGCCCAAATGGCAGTGGAGATCGTAAACAGGCATACTTACCAAGATGCCGCCTCCTTGCTCTCTAACTTGAACTGATGCAGACAAAGAAGATCATTATTCGCACTCCAAACTGGCTGGGGGACTTGATGATGTCCACCGCCTTTGTCAGAGCTGTTTTGCGACATTTCCCCGATTCCCGGGTTGATCTTATCGTAAAAAAAGGTTTTGAAAACATGCCTTTGCCCAATCGAGGGAAGATATTACCTTTTGATAAAAAAACCGAATCGGTTTTAGATTTTGGAAAACGACTTCACGTTGAGAGTTATGATCTGATTTATGTTCTTCCTCCCAGTTTCTCGTCGGCCTTGATGGCTTTTCGCGCCGGTATCCCGGAGCGTATCGGATATGAGGGAAGTCTTAGATGCATGATGCTGAATCGTTGCAAGTCGTATCGGCAAAAACACAGGACGCAGCATCTGGTTGCGGAGTATCTTCAGCTATTGGATGATAACCAAACCATACGGGGAAACGATCCGGGACTGGTTATAAGCGAACAGTGGATAGAGGATACCTTGGGCAATCAGTTTCCCGATTTGCCATCATCCTATCTCTGTATCGCTCCAGGGGTGATATATGGCCCTGCGAAACAATGGCCGATCGAGTATTTTGAAAAACTGGCAGAGGCGCTGGTGGAGAGGGGAGAAGAAATCGTTGTTGTTGGGACCGCTGATGATATCAGCCTGGGAGACAGATTAGGCAAAAGGGGTAATAAACCTGTTTTGAATCTTTGTGGCAAAACCAACCTGGTGCAACTGGTTGCCATATTGGCAAAATCCAAGGCTCTGGTCAGCAATGACTCAGGAACCATGCACGTTATGGCAGCTTTGCAAAAACCGCAGGTGGCCATTTTCGGCTCCACATCGACAGTATGGACGGGGCCGCTTAATCAAAAAGCTAAAGTCATCAACCTGGGAGTTGATTGTTCCCCCTGTTTCAGCAGGGAATGCAGGTTTGGACACTATGATTGTTTGCGCAGGATAAGTCCTGAGCTGGTTTTGAAAAGGGTTCTTTCGGCTTTGCAAGAACGATAGAGATTACACCTCAACCGGACAATCCAAAAAGTGGCGATTCAACGAGTATTAATTGCAATAAACGTCAGATGGTGGAATGCTGAAGCGGCTTACGCCTTAAATCTTGCCAAGGGGCTTACTGAAAGAGGTATTAAGGTTTGGCTTCTGGCTAATCCCGGTTCTCCTGTTCATCAAAAGGCCGGAACATTGGGTATGGAGGTGATTGAGGATGTATTGCTGGATTCGGCTTCGCCCATTCAACAGTGGCGGAATTTCAAAATTCTTAAGACTCACATCACCGAAAATCAAATCCAGCTAATTAACTCGTTCAAATCAAACGGCGCTTTTCTCTTCAGCCTGATTCGCAGGTTCAATTCCAATGTTACCTATATCAAAACCAGGGGTGTGGCTGTTCCTCCCAAGCGTAATTTTGTCAATCGATATGTTTATTGTACCAAATCCTGTGATGGAATAATCACCACCGGTTCCCTTGTGCATGGGTGGATGAGGACGTTATTGGGAGAAAAGACCAATCAACAATTGCGGACGATTTATTACGGAGATTCTCCCATTGGAGAAGGGGAGTTGAGCGAAACATCTAATCAACGTCGGGAACTGGGAATTCCGCAAGAATCACTTCTTTTTTGCCTCCTGGGAAGGACTCAAAAGGTGAAGGGGCACCAGTTGCTCCTGGATGCTCTGGTGCTGTTAAGTGATCTCGATATTCACCTGTTATTTCTGGTTAAAGATCCGGATGAGTTTCCACAAGAACTGACATCCATGAAGAAGTTTATTAAGGATCACAATCTTCAGGAGAGGGTAACAATACTGGGGCATCAAAAAAATCTTCATAGCGTGTTGTCCGTTGTGGATTTTGGTGTGATTCCCTCCCTGGACAGTGAGGTGAATTGTCGGGTGTGCGTGGAGTTCTTTTCCATGGGAATACCTGTTATCTCATTTCCAACCGGCACGCTTCCGGATATTATCCATCATCGGAAAAACGGATACCTGTGCAGGGACAAAACCGTTGGTGAACTGGTAGAGGGAATCAGGTGGATGTCCAAACTCCAACAGGGGAGTTCCAATTTGAGGGATCAGGCTTTGTCGGACTACCGGAAAAGCTATACCTTGCAGGCTATGACTGATCTGACCTTGGACTTTTACAAACTGTGCAGATCCCTCAAAGAGAGTCGTTAAGCAGAAATGTGGTTTTCAAAAGCTGAAATATCGTAATAAAAGGCATGGATGATGAATGGATTTTTACCTGGGAACTTATATTAAAAAGCACTAACTATCAGTATCCTAGGGGTGAGCTCAGTTAGATCACCTGCAATACTCTGAAATATATTAGAAATCAGACGGATCAGTGAAACGAGATAGCCGGATTCGGAAATCAAAGGAATGAACCGATTTCAAATCTTTGAGATAAAGGAATGAATAGAAAATTCAAGCAGATCATTGTAATTCTTTCGGTGCTGATCGGGGTAACCATGTTGAGCGGTAACGCTCATGCACAGGATAAAGGAGACCCGGTACTCAGGTCCGTTGCCATGTATACGATCGGCGGGGGTGTGTTGGGAGCGGCCGTAGGAGTTGCATATTGGATGCTGGATCCGCTGGCTCCCGGTGCCGACTTACGGGGAAGTGTCATGCAGGGCTACGGCGGAGGAGTGTTTCTCGGATTTATCTTCGGCGTACTGCAATTGAACAGGCAGGCTGTTTTCCCCTACTCTGAGCCGGTACCCCCCAGTGAGTTTGAGGGTAATGTGCAGAACATGCCGTTTGAGGGAAATTCCTACCATATTGTGGATCGACGTGAGAAAGCAAGATCACCCCGGATACCGATCTTCAATTACCAATTCAAGTTTTAAAAGTCCTGAGCTGATCAGGTCAATCGCTATCTCACTTTGCCGTTGGCTACTTCACTGGTTTTGATCGGGCTGCCATTGAGCACCAATCGTTTCCCATCAATCTTCACCTCATTGTTTTCAATCCTAAGTCCGGCTTCGGAAAACTGATCAATGCTTATTTCATCGATGGCGGAAGCTTCCGTTTCACCTTCCAACAAAACTTCAGTTCCGGGGTCAGCGAAGCTGACATCAATCACTTCAAGTTTCTTCTTCTTTTCTGCAGTAAGCAGCATGCCCTCCGAAACCACTCCCCTGAGATCGGCAGGAGCCAGGTTGGTGACTATCAATACCTTTTTGCCAATCAGATCTTCCGGAGCACAGTATTTAACCAGACCGGAGACAATAGTTCGGTTTTTACCTTCTCCACAATCAACCTCTTCGACATAAAGCAGGTCGGCTGACGGATGGTTGGTAACAGATATGATTTCACCTACTTTCAATTGTATTTTGGACCATAAAGCGAGGGGATCGGCCTTTTCTTTCCGCTCCCCCGAGAACAGGTCGCGATATTGGTCAACTCTCTTTTTCTGAAGTTTGTTGAATAAAATCTCCGGTTTCCCCAATTCCCTTCCCTCAAGATCATCCCATTGTCCAAGACGGTTATATTCACCATCCTGCTCTCCTGTCATATTCAGGATTTTACGGGAGGAATCAGGCATATACGGAGCAAGCATAACTCCCAGGTCTCTTACCAGGTAGATCAAAGCTGTCAGACTGGCTCTTGCCTTGAGAGGGTCGGTTTTCACAACAGACCACGGTTCTTGGTCCTGGAAGAATTTATTGCCGTATTTGCCAATGGCCAGAATGCTTTTCAGACCGTCTTTCAAACGTACCGATTCCAAAGCTTCCACGACTTCGGTCTCCATGTTTTTGATAGTCTCCAGAAAAGTCCTTTGTTCTTCGTTAAACTCCGTTTTTTCAATCCGTCCTTCAAAGTGTTTTTGAAAAAAGACCAGGACTCTGTTGATCAGGTTTCCGATATTATCAATGAAATTGCTGTTGATATCTTCGAGAAAGGTATTCCAGGAGAAATTGGAGTCTGACTTTTCAGGTCGGTTAAACAGCAGGTAAAAGCGCCAGAGGTCAATGGGAATATCCGATTCGGCCACATCCGTTCCAAAAACGCCGATGCTGCGGGATTTGGAAAACTTATCATTTTCGTAGTTCAGGTATTCTGTTGCATTGATGTGATGCAGAAGAGTCCACGTTTTGCCCGTACCCATCAGGCAGGCCGGAAACACGACCGTGTGAAAAGGTATATTGTCCTTGGCCATGAACTGGTATAGTTCAGTTTGTTCCGGGGTGCACCACCAATCCTGCCAGGAATCCGGGAGCAGCCTTTTGGTTGTTGAGATATAGCCGATGGGTGCATCAAACCAGACGTAAAATACCTTATTTTCATACCCAGCCTTTGGTACCGGAATTCCCCATTTAAGATCCCTGGTAATGGGTCTGGCGATAAGACCGTTTTCGATCCATCCGTTGGTCAGGGTTATGGCATTATTGGACCACTTTCCCCTTTTGATGGAATCTGCATGAAACGATTTCAGCTTTTCTTCCAGTTCCGGCAAGCGAATATACAAATGTTTGGTCAGTTTCCGAACCGGTGTATTGCCGCAGATCTTGCATTTTGGGTTAATAATCTCTGTCGGTTGCAGGAGCTTGCCGCAATTATCACATTGGTCTCCCCTGGCATCGTCAAACCCGCAACTCGGGCAGGTTCCTTCAACGTACCGGTCTGCCAGAAACATCCGGTCGTGCTCACAATAGGTCTGCTCGGTTTCCTGCTCCTCTATCATCTCCTTTGCTTCGAGATCCTTGAATATTCCTTGTGTGATCTCGGTATGTTCAGGATGAGAGGTTCGACCGAAATAGTCGAAGGAGATATTAAAATGTTGATATACCTTTTTATGAATCTCATGATATTTGTCGCAGATCTCCTTGGGGGACATCCCCTCAGCGCGAGCCCTGTTTTCCGTTGCCGTCCCATATTCGTCAGTTGCACAAATGTAGAGAGTGTCGTAGCCCATGGCGCGACAAAACCTGGCATAAACGTCCGCCGAAAGAACGCAGCCGATGATGTTCCCCAGGTGAGGAGCGTTGTTGACGTAAGGGAGGGCTGATGTGATCAGTTTTTTTGGTTTCATATCGATTTGAAAGACAAGGCATTAAACAGGGATTAGTAAAAAAGGTAAACACAAAGTTTAGATCAGGGTGGCGGCCTTGTCTATGACAGGTATCATACCAGGAATTTTACCACCCTTTGTGGCAGGTTTGCTTAAATCGTGGTCAGATCAATCAGTTCGGCAGGATCGAGAATCAGAATGATTTCTCCGTTTCCAAGGATTGTGGAGCCGCTGATTCCGGGAATGTTTGAGAGATACTTCTGCAAAGGTTTGACCACTATCTCCTGCTGATTGGACAAATCGTCGACAATAATCCCGATCAGTCGGGCACCAGCTTGAAGAAAAACCACACTCAAAACTTCATCCGGGGCTTGCTTTCTTTTGGGAACCCCCAGCAGATTGGATAGCCTGGAAATACCGATAATATCTCCACGGAGGTTGATCGCTTCTTTCTGTTTGAGGATTTGAAGTTCACTCTCTTTGATCTCAATAGTTTCTTTGACCGCTTCCAGTGGAATCGCGTATTTCTGATTATTATCCAGAACCAGCAATGCATCCACTACGGCCAGAGTCAGGGGCAATAATAACCTGACCTGGGTTCCGTGGCCTTTTTCCGATTCCACATCAACGGTACCATGGATTTTTTTGATATTGGTAATAACAACGTCCATTCCCACACCTCGTCCACTAATATCCGTGACTTCGGTTGCTGTCGAAAAACCGGGTTGAAAAATAAAACTGTTGATGGTTTTGTCTTCCAGGGTTTCAGCTTTTTCGCGGGTGATCATCCCTTTCTCGATGGCAATTCGCTTAACAAGTTCGGTATTGATACCGGCGCCGTCGTCGATGACATCAATGGCAATAGCGCTTCCCAAATGGCTGGCTCTTAATACGATATTTCCGATCTCAGGTTTCCCGGAGTGCAGTCTCTCTTCAGCCGATTCGATTCCATGGTCGCAACAGTTTCTGACAATATGCACAAGGGGATCGCCAATCATCTCGATGATTGATTTGTCTATTTCCGTGTTTTCACCGATCATCTGGAAATTGATTTTCTTGTTCCGTTTACGGGCAATATCGCGGATAATCCTGGGAATCTTTTGGAATACGGATTTTATGGGAAGTAAACGTATTTCCATCAAGGTTCCCTGGAGGTCTTCAGAGATCCGGTTGAAATTGGCCTCAATGGATTTAAGTTCCTGCAGCAGGTCGGAGGGAACGCGCTGTTCGGTTAGCTCACTGATGGTATGGCTGTAGCTGTTCCTGGAGATAATAAGCTCTCCGATCAGGTTCATAAAGGTATCCAGCCTGCTGGAGTCAACCCTCATGGTTTTAATGGTGTTGTCCTTGATGATGGGTTGCGCCGCTACCAGATCACCTACGCTGTCATCACTTTCCGGTTTGGAAACGATCTTCTTCTCGGTCTGTTCCTCTGCCGCTTCGTCGGGTGGTGTTTCGTTGAGCATTTCGACGAATTCCTGCTCGGTAAGACCATTAATCCGGTTCATCTCATTGACCAGCTTTTGATTGGTCATCGTAAAAGCCGAGCTAACCTCCTCCAGACTCGCTTTCCCGGATGTGACCGCGGCAATGATTTTGACCAGTTGAGTCGATAAAGAGACGATACCGTAAATCCCGATATTACCGGCGCCATCTCTCAGTGTTTTCAGGGATCTTGATAAAACGGTCAGTTCGTCCGGTTCAAGACTGTTATTAAGAAAGTTTGAACCCAAATGCTCGATCACCAGTAGCTGCTGGGAGCTTATATTCCTGAATGCCGCAAAAGAGCTTGACGGAGCAGATGCTGCAGTTTCTTCTTTTTCGAGTCTTGAGTCCTTTTTCACTGAAATCAGCGCATCCAGTTGATCCAGGATGTCACAAATCTTAATATCGGTTGAATAGTCTTCGGTTTTCAGCATAAAAATCAGGGTTCTCAGAACATCTGTGCCTTTAAGCACAACGTCGGCCAACTGATCATCGTATTTTGCACCACTTTTCCTGATTTTATCGAAAATGGTTTCCAGCTTGTGGGCGATGCGTGTGATGGTCTCAATGTTTACATAATCCGAGGTTCCTTTTATGGAATGAATGGCCCTGAAGATCTCATTGATGGAATTGATGTCATCCGGTGCCTGCTCAAGAATCAGGAGATTTTCCTCGACAGTTTCCAGGTGCTCCTCCGCTTCCACAACAAAATCCATTCTCAGTTGAGGAGAGATGGATTCAAGACTGCTCCTGAAAGTCGCCATCTCTTCATCAATCTCTTCCACACTGTCCTGTGCTGGTTTTCCGAAAGGTAACGGCATTTCCACTTCGGCTCTTTCTTCAGGTGGAGATTTTCGAAAAGGTTTCTGGGATTGGGAGATCTCCTGCAGTGCCTTTAGGGTATCTTCAAGCTGGTAGTCGGACTTTTTTGTTTCGATCAACTCGAATACCATCAGCTTTAGAAGATCTATGGACGGTAGCAGGGTATCCATAATCTCGGATGTAATTTTGAGTTCTTCTCGTCGAATCATATCGAAGAGGGATTCGATTTTGTGAGCCAGTTTCCCGATTTCATCCAGATTAAGGAAACCTGCAGTCCCTTTGATGGTGTGCATGACGCGGAAAATACCGTTGACAATGCTCAAATCATCCGGGTTGCTTTCAATTGTCAACAGATCATTTTCAATATCATCAAAAGCTTCATGGGACTCTTCCACAAAGCCCTGAATCATATCATTAAGATCATCTGGCATTTGTTTTTCCTAATCCTTAATGGTTGAAGACAGACAGGAGATTTTAACGGACCGCTAATCGCCGGACAGCAACAGGTTAACGTTCTCAATCAGATCATTGGGTTTGACCGGTTTTACCAGGTAAAGATTGGCACCGGCCTTAAATCCTTTCATTTTATCTTCGGCTTCAGATTCGGTCGAAACAATCAATAGGGGAATATCACGGTATTTATCATTTCTGCGCATTTCTCTGCAGAACTCGAAGCCATCCATTTTTGGCATGTTGATGTCCACTATCATCAGGTCGAAATCCGATTTCATCGCTTTTTCCAAAGCGTCAAATCCGTTTTCAGCATCTTCGGTAAAAAAACCAGCAGATTTTAGCATGATAGCATGGAGATTTCGGACAATTGGAGAATCATCGATTATTAAAATTCTCTTAGGCATTCAGCTCCTTGCATGGGATTCAAGCCGGTCTATTGCATTTTCCACCGCTTCCACCAGGTCTTCATCATCCGAATCCAGCAGCATTTTCAGATGATCAATGAGGGAGCGATCACCTCTTTTTTTAAGATATTCGACAACCTCAAGTCGGATCCATGACGAGCTGTCATCGAGCAGAGGCAATAGGGAATCTACAACATTAAACCTTTCAAGTCCAGCCAAGACTTGAATCAACTCCACCTTCAGCCGCTCGGAAGCGGAAGAAGCCAGCATCTCATGGATGAATGACTGGGTTTCCGGAGTTTCGGGCAGAGAGTTAATTGCCCGAACTGCTTGTACCTGAACGGTATCCACAGGGTCCTCTATACCTTTCCTCACCATATCGAGCGTGGCGATCCTGAGATTGGCGATAACCTTGTATGATATAACACGCACTTCCACGTTAGGATCCTGTAATCCCTCTATGTACTTTTCGCTGATGGTTTCCGGATTACGTATTCCGAAATATTCAAAAGCGGTTTTTCGTTCCATTTTGCCGAACGAGTCCAGATAGGGAGCAAGAATAGGTGTTTCGTACGTCTTGCCGATTTTGATTAACGCATTGTCTACTGCTTCCCGGACTTCCGGGCTGCCATCACTCAGCCCGGCAATCAAAACCGGAATAAACTCTGATTTTCCCAATCTCCCCATCGCACCGGCAGCGCTGGCTCTGATTTCCGGTATTGGTGAAGAGATTAACGCAGAGATCTCCTTTACGGGTACAGGCTGAAAATCCTGGTGAATGGCATCCAGCGTAATGCGGGGAAGGGTTTCGTCATTGGAGCCGAGGAATTCTTTAATGATAAGAAACCTGTCTTTACTGGTGGATCTCCCGATACAGTCTAGAGCGGCGCATTTTTGTTCAAAGGTCGAGTCGGGGTCCTCCAGAAACTGTTTTAACAATCCCAGGTCCGAAGGATCGATCATGACAATCGAGTTTATGATGGATTTGCGGGTATCTATGCCATTGCAGGCAATCAAGTTGATCAGATCCGGGACGACTTTCTGGATTTTGGAATAACCAAGAATTTCGATAGCTTTAATTCGGCTTTCGACATCGCCCATCAGGGTCAATTGCAACATGGCATCGAGCAGTTGTTTATCGAAAAGCTTTGAATAGTCCTTGTCCGGATAACTGGTAATTATCTCGTGAATTACGTGTAGAGCCTCTACACCAAACAATTCCAGGGATTCCTCCCGAAGCAGATTCAGGAGTTCAGGCAGAATTTCGTGATTGGCGAGTTTGACCAAGGCCTGGATGGCTGAGATTTTAACCATCAGGTCTTCATCGTGGATCAAAGGCAGAATGACCTCTATCGCCTGGTGATTGCCCAGAAATCCCATTCCCCTGATAACGGAGCATCTCATCCAGTGTTCACTATCCAGGTATTTTCGAAGGGTTTCAAAGTGCTCGGGTTCGCCAACTTTACCAACACCAACAGCCGCAGCCGCAGCGACATTTATGTTGTTGTCTTCAAGAGCTTTAACGAGGGCATGGATGCTTTTTTTGCTGCTGATGTAGATTAGATTATCTACCGCAAACATGCGGACATCTTTATCGGGGGACTCCAGTTGTTGGATCAGCACTGGAACTGCCGGTTCTCCCAGCAGGTTCATAATTTCCGAAGCATGATTTCGCAGGCGAACATTTTCCGAAGCAAAAGCCGGGGCTATCTCTTCAGCGACTCGCTGGGTCCCAATTCTAACAAGTGCATCAGCACATGCTTCTGAAACAGCAATAGACAGGTCTTCAAGACCTTGAACCAGCGCAGGCACTGCTTCCTCCACCTTCCAATGGCCCAGGTCTTCGGCAGCAAATCTACGTTTTTTTTCATCACCGCTTTGCAGATTTGCCAAGAGTGTTTGAACGGATTCCTTGTCCTTATCTCTCCCCTGCCCGCTCATTCTGAGTCCGTTTCTTGTTCAGCGTTTAAAGTGTCCGGAAGAATCGAATCTGTCTCTCTTGTCATCCGCTTTGCAAAGCAACAAAAAGACCAAATTCAATCCTATTTCTTAAAATCTGAATCCCCTTCAGAAGATATCAACCTTGTTATGCGTAATCATTGGTGTTTGAAATGTTTCAATCCATGGTTTTTCATTTTTGATATGACAACGTTTTTTTGAATTTAACCAGCTTATAGGTGGCGCTTATTTTACCCACTGATTCGGAGTGACCGAGAAATATAAATCCACCCGGGACCAGGCAGTCGTAAATCAGGTTAACGGCCTGCTTCCTGGCTTTTTCATCGAAGTAAATCAAAACATTTCTGCAAAAGACGATGTCCATATCCCCCATTTCCCTCATGGCATCCCGATCCATCAGATTGAGAGGATAAAACTCAACACTTTTGCGAATCTCCTCACAGATTTCAAATTTCGTGTCTTTTCTGACGAAGTATCGCTCCAGGATATCTTCCGGGACATCTTTGACAGATCGTTTTCCGTAAATCCCTTTTTTGGCCTTTTCCAACACTTTTTCATCGATGTCTGACGCTATCAGACGGATATTCCAACTCTCATGGTTCTCAAGTTGTTCCTTGAGCAGAATCGATAAGGTATAGGGTTCCTCACCCGATGAACAGCCGACACTCCAGATATTGAGGTGACGCTCTTTGTTCTCTGTTTTTCGTTTGCAGACCTCAGGAAGCGCCTCTTCAATGAAAGATTCTAATTGAGGTAAGTATCGGAAAAAATAGGTTTCATTGGTGGTAAGTGAGGTGATCAAATGTTGAAGCTCATCGGCGCTCTTCCCAAGTTTCAGCAATCTGAAGTAGTTTCTCGCTGATTGTGTATTGGTGGCTTTGATTCTTTTGGAAATCCGTTTTTCCAAGAAGTAGAACTTTTTTTTGTCAAAATAGAGCCCGCTGGTATCGGCAATTAAGTCCCTGATCGGGATCAAATCTGCGGGATTTATCTGTTCAGTTGGTTCCAGAGTCATGTGTGTGTCCGATGAGTTCAACAATTTTACCTGCTATCTGCTGTTCGCTTAAAACGAATTCCGCCCCATTCATTTCAATTACTTTTCTGGGCATACCAAAAACCACGCAACTCTCCTCCGATTCGGCGATGGTATGACCACCTTTTTGCCGATGCTCGGCCAACGCCTTGGCACCATCGCTTCCCATTCCGGTCAACATGATTCCAAGCCATTGATTTCCGGAACTTTGCTGCAAAGATCTGAATAACAGATCCGCCGAGGGAACAAAAGAACCCGAATTGATTTCGCTTCTAAGTTCCACAACAAAGTAGCGGTTATCCTTGCGGTTGATGCTAATATTCTTTCCCCCCGGAGCGATATAGACCCTGCCGACCTGAAGAATTTCTCCATCCCTGGCCTCTTTAACCTTCAATGGGCAAATGTCATCCAGTCGATTGGCAAACGAGAGTGTGAATTTTTCCGGCATATGCTGCGCAATTACAATGCTTCCCCTGAAATTGGCAGGGATATCCGGCAGAATTGACATCAATACCCTGGGACCACCGGTGGAAACACCAATGGCGACGATATCACCCAGTTTTGTGATCCTTGATAATCGAGGTATCTTGATTGCCTGCTGGATCTTTGATACGGCAGAGACTTTTTTGTAGAATTTCTTACGAAAACTAACATTCGGCGCTTCATGCTTTCTGTTTATGGCAGCAGTCAGGATTTTGCTTCTAATAATGTCGGATTGCTTTGAGATATCCAGGGATATTGAGCCGGAGGGTTTATGGAAAAAATCGAAAGCACCCAGGGCGAGTGCTTCAATGGTTTCCTCGGCGGCTTCATGAGTCAGGGCACTGACCATTACAACGGAGCAAGGGGCATCTCTCATGATTTGCTTCAAGGCGGAGAGTCCGTTCATGACCGGCATATTGATATCCATGGTGACGACATCCGGTCGGAGCTTTTTAATCTTGCCAAGTGCAATCCGTCCGTTTTCCGCAGTAGCAATTACTTTCAGCCGGGATTCCTGTTCAATGATCTTTTTGAGTTCCGATCTCATGAAAGCGGAATCATCAACCACGATTACTTTATAAATCATTTTCGTGACGCGGAACTCTAGGTGTTGTCGACATAAGTCAATTGCGCTTTTTCGTCTTCCTCCTCCAGATACTCAAGTTCTTTTCTCACCTGTTCCAGATCTTCATCATCTTCTTCCATGGACTGGGCCTGAAGCAGTGTCGTCTCGATATCCATTAAAACGACGATTTCACCCGTGTCTTCGATTTTCCCGATACCTTCGATAAAGACGTTACCTTTTTGTTTGATCAGGTCTGATGGTGGTTCGAAGGTTGAGAGCATGATCTTGCGGATACCGATCACATTGCCGACCAACAACCCTGCAGTCTCTTCACCGGCATTGACAATAAGGATCCTGGCATTGCCGGATATTTCACGTCTCTTCCTGTCAATAAGCAGACCCACGTCAACAATGGAGATAACCTCACCCCTCAGGTTGATAATTCCCTTTAAATACGGTGGAGCTTTGGGAACAGGGACTATTTTGGAAACCCTGATGATTTCGTTGGTTTCTGAGACTTTAACCGCATAGCGTTCTTCGGCTACAATGAACTCCAGAATGCCGATTGTGCCTTCTTGTTCGACTCCCTTTGTCTCTTCGGTTGCGGTGGCAAATTCCAGTTCCCTGAGCTGATCCTGATCCTCCTCGGAGAACAGTTTCTCCAGATTCAGCAACATGACGATAAGACTTTCCTCACCTGAGCTGAGTTTGAATACCCCTTTCAAATGCTCGCTTTGTGCTTTGTTGAGATTTATAGGAGATTCCACCAGCTCATCTTCATTGATGAAAAAGATTTCACTAATATCATCAACGATTAATCCAATTTTGATTCCGAAGAGGTGCTTTTTGATGATTATCACCTGACTCTCTTCGGTGTGTCGACTCACCCCCAGTCCAATTCGTTCGCTCAGCCTTACAATAGGCACAACTGATTCACGGAGATAAAAAATACCGTCTATCATGTCTTCCATGTCCGGTACGGCCGTTATCTCCGGCATGAAGATTATCTCTTCAACATCCCTGCTTTCCACGGTGTATTGCTCAACACCAATGCGAAAACTGACCAGGGGAATCTCTTTTACCCAAGAGTCTTTTTTTCCGGATTTTGTTTCGAGCAGATCCTGGTTAAATTTGAGCTCCTGTTCGATAATAAAGTCGGTATCATCGATCAGTTTTTGGTGGAGCAGGATAAGCAGAATCTTTTCGCTGGGAAGCTTGAAAGAGCCGGATATAAACTTCTTGTGCTCAAGCGAAGCTAGCGGCGGTGCCTTCTGTATTTTTTCCGTTACCAGGGATTCTATGGCGTTGATTTTATCAACCAGCATACCTATCAGAATTCCATTGGAGAGGATAACAACTATTCTCGTATCCGGGGTGGCTTCTGCTGTTTCCAGCCCAAATCGTTTCCTCATATCAACAATAGAGATGACTTCCCCCCTTAGATTAATAATCCCCAGGAAATACTCCGGCGTCCGGGGTACAGTAGTTATATCCTGAGGAGGGATAATGCTCTCCACGCACATAATGTCAACACCAAACAGCTCTTCCCCGATGCTAAAGGTCACATATCTGAGAGTGTTTTCCAGGGAAGCATCCAAAACAACAGGTAGATTATCCATAATTCAGACTGCTCCGATTCGAATGGTCCGGTGAACGGACCACAATTAGTGAACAATTTGCAGTTTACTGGCTTCTAACTATCACACACTTCCGTATAAAACAATGGTGAACTTATCTTGAGAAGAATTCACCTTCTGCGGAGAAAGCCTGATCCGGAGAAAATTGATTTTCGAATAGTAATGTCTCAGATAGCTAAAACACGGGTTTGAACCTGGCTAAGTGTAACGGTTCTCAGATGTGGAAGATTGAACAAAACATCGGGGAATGGTAACTATTTAAAGTCATTGTTTAACATGGACCGGTACGGATCAGGCGGAAAATACATCAGCTTAAATGGGTTCTGAGATCGTTTGTCGCAATGTAATCCAAAACCAATGGCAGACATTTGTGGTATCGTTCCACTTTTAACTCGCATTAGAAAGTCCAATTTTGGGTAGTGACAGCGATTTGCCAGTGGTAACCCTCCGATTTTTGCTAAATGATTTAGTGCAATCTGAAAGATGAATATTCAAAATCCGTTTCCAGATCAGTGTTTCTTTCATTGGGAAAAGATCAGCTCGCAAACAGAAGGTGTACACCCTCTCGAACTAAAAATTGCGGAACGATTTGGCTCCGACCGGAGAAGAGCGGAGTTTATAACCGGAAGACGCTGTGCCCGGATGGTATTAGAAAAAGCGGGCATTCCTTGGTTGCCGGTATTCAGAAATCAAAACCGTTCTCCGGCCTGGCCATTTGCAGTCAAGGGAAGTATTGCGCACGGAGGCGGAATCGCGGCAGCAATTATTGGCAAACGCAATCAATCGATAAAGGGAGTTGGTCTGGATCTGGAAGATCTCAAAAGAAAGTTAAAAACCGATATCAGCAGACATATTCTGACCAATCGGGAAAAGGAAATTTGGCTGCAGGATGAGGAAACCCGTGAGCAGAGTATTAAGATGATATTTTCCATCAAGGAAGCTGTTTATAAATGTCTACAGCCAATTCAAGGGATCTCCCTGGGATTTCATGACGCCGAAATAGAGAGTATTGAAGAGGGGAGTTTCCGTGTGAGAATTTTAAAAAATCCCCTCTACCGCTCTATGGATCTCCCCTTTTATCTTAACGGAAGGATCAGTGTCGGGGATGGTATGGTATTTTCCGCTGTATTGGCCGATGAGAGGGTATTCGACACTCAGGACTGACCAAAAGTCTCCAACAGGTTCTGTTGAAAGGGGGGTGAAATGATTCCCCTTTCCGTAATAAATCCCTTTACCAGTGAACTGGGAGTGACATCAAAAGCCGGATTACCAACCTTGATCTCATCCGGTGCAACTTTGCTGCTCCCGAAACTAGTGACCTCAGCAGGATCGCGCTCTTCAATCGGGATTGCTTCCCCTGTCGCTGTATTTAAATCGATGGTAGAGAAAGGACAGGCGACGTAAAAGGGAATGTCGTAATAGTCTGCCAGAATGGCGACCCCAAGCGTTCCGATTTTGTTGGCTACATCCCCATTGGCAGCTACCCGGTCGGTGCCTACAATGACCAGTTGGATTTCCCCCCGGGACATGAAATGAGCGGCCATATTATCACAGATCAAGGTCACATCCAGCCCGGCCTGTTTCAGTTCCCATGAGGTCAGACGGGCACCCTGCAAAAGTGGTCTCGTCTCGTCCGCGAAGATTCTAAATGATTTGCCCATATTATGTGCCGTGTACATGGGAGCCAATGCGGTACCAAGCTCCGAAACCGCCAGGCTTCCGGCATTGCAATGGGTTAGCACTCCCATCCCTTCCCGGATAAGCGGTTCGCCATAGTGACCTATCTTATGGCAACAATCGATATCCTCTTCATGAATGCGAATGGCTTCTTTTTCCAGTTCTGCATAAATAGTAGCAGTATTTTCTGCCCGGAGTTCTTCGGCCCTGTTCCGCATTCTTCTCAAAGACCAGCCAAGATTGACGGCAGTGGGACGAGCCGAATCGAGATAAGCTGCCTGTTTTACGAGTTCTTTCATAAACTCATAGCCACGAAGATTCAAGAAGGGGCGTATGGCGACCAGTAAGCCGTATGCACCCGCTATTCCAAGCGCTGGTGCCCCCCTGATTTTTAATCGCTTAATGGAGTCCCAGACCTGCTCTGCTGTTTCCTGTTTTTCGATACGGGTTTCCAACGGAAGCAGCGTTTGATCCAGCAGGTATAATTCCCCGTCTTTCCATTCGGCAGCCAGAGGAATACTCAGTTTGATTTTGTTTGTCATATTTGATGGTTTTTCAGGATTCTGGTTTTCAGATCGTTTTTTACTCATTCATATTTAACACGCTGTCAATTTGTCAGCCAAGGGCAAATCCGAAATCATTCCGCCGCGATCAAATAAAATGGACCGGCAAATGGGGTTAAAGTTAGTTCTTGGTTAGAACCTTGAACCAGTTGTACAAAACAGTCGGTTTATGCTTAACTATTCAAAATTGTATTATCACAACAAGCCTTAAAAGCTTAGTCATGCAAAAAGAAAAGAAAAAATCCGGAATTATTGAACGGGTTCGCAAGGCCACTCATTACTCGTTAGAAGGGCTTCGCGTCTCTTTTAAGGAGGAACAGGCATTTCGTTTGGAGGTGCTCATCGGAGTGGTGCTGATTCCCACGGCCATATTAATACCCGTAGATCTGGCTATTCGTATTCTTTTAGTTTTCAGCATGGTTGCCGTGCTGGTGGCAGAGTTACTTAATTCTGCTATTGAAGCGGTAACAGATCTGGTTTCCGGCGAGATGCATCACCTGGCTAAAAAAGCAAAAGATTGTGCCAGTGCCGCTGTTTTCTTGTGCCTGATTGGCGTTGGTGTGATGTGGATTGTGGCGCTTTACCAATGGGTTCAATCCACTGCTTGAGAGTAATCCACAGCGGCTATAGCTCCCCAACCTGTATGCTGCCTGTCAGAACTTTATTCTCCAGAAGGGAGTTGTCCGGAATATGTAGTTCTCCCCTTTCACAGACCAGGATAACGTTTCCCCGCAGGGTGATGTCTTTTCCGAAATATACGTTTCCAACAACCGTCAGGAGATCCAGCTCAAGGATATCCGGAATCGACTTAAATCGCTCCTGATAGGCTTCCACGCTTTGAAATTGGTCCCCCAGTCTGATTAACGGAATTCCACCGAACTGCCTGTCCGGATTTTTCATCAATACGCCGTTTTCAAAGACAAAAAGGTTTGATTGAACCAGAAGCAGATCATCAGTCTTTTTAATGGGAACAAAGCGGACCCTGGGGACCTTAACTGCCAGACTGCCCTCAAAATTGTTTATTCCGGATCCGATAGCTGTTTCCAGTTGAATTATCGGTAATTGATCCAGGTTTTTCTTGTTAACAATGACGTCCAAATGCAGAGTATTGTTTTGGAGTTTTTTCTTAAGTTCCTGCAGATTGATCCAGATATTATTGGTGTTGAACATCTTGAATTTTTTAATACTTTTGAACTCTTCGACATAATCCTTGGGCACCTGGGCCAGTTCAAGCAATCGCAGGGACCTGTTTTGCGTCCTGATCAACGTCCCCCCCTTTACATCAGCCCTGGATTTTTCGGTTACCTCCATAATGAAAGGCGCACCTGTCTTCTTCATCTGGTTGAGGATTCTTAAGTCAACCGACGCTCCAAGATTGTCTGCATTGGCTATAAACATGTACTTTTTGCCGGCTTTTATCAATTGATCCAGCACACCCGTTCTCATAATGCTCTGATAAAAATCCCCATGCCCAGGTGGATAACTACAACGATTGCCGAATCTTTGCTTACTCAAGGGGAGCAGAGAATCATTTCGCAACCTGGGGAATCTATTCTGTTGAAAGGTATAGATGGGGAGCATGCCATTGTATTTGCCGATTATCTTCTGGGTGTCCTGATCGGTATTAAAGCTGTTCATTAATACCAGCGGAACTGATGAACCGTACTTCTGATTCAGGGTCTGGATTTGATCGACAATAAGATCGAGGAAACTAAGCCCGTTTTTTACTTCTATCGCTGATTTGGGACCAACGCATCCCATGGATGTTCCCAATCCGCCGTTAAGGCGACAGACGGTCAGTTCTGACAACAGAGCAGGAATAGTCTTTTCGTCGACTTCATCAAGAGATTCATAGTCCAGAATGGAATCACTTGATGGCGTATCAATCTTATTCCAGTCTATCTTATGATCCTTGCTGGATAAAAAGCGATTGTAGAGTTCACCAAACTGCTCGATCTGATCGGGTGTACTATCCTGATCGTTCATTATCTTTTCGATCTGCTTGAAAACGTTAGTCATGGAATCGGTATGGTTGTTGTTGAGTTTATTGAATGCGGCTTGATGGCGATTTCAGATACCCTGCGCGATACCATAGAAATCAGTGGATTTTGATTGCTCACCAATCTTGAAATAGAGACCACCGAGTTGATCAGCGATATCACGGATTTTTGTTTTGTTACCGCTATTTTGGTAGAAATAGTAGATCCACTCCAGATGCTGCGCAGCCTGTTCCAGTCTGTTGCCGGAAACACACAGGTTGTAAAGCTCCTGGTGTAGTTCAGCAGCCCTGTTCATATCACCACAGGCTTCGGTATATCTAACGGTTTGCTCAAGATAGAAAGCATAGTCCTGCTTTTGGTTCTTTTTTTGGGAAAGGTCAGCCATCAGACTGTATGTCTTGGCCATTAGACTATCCTGGGCTATTGAATCAAACTCGTTCAAAACTTTTTCAAAAGATGTTCGGGCTTCTCTGAATTTCCGGTTGTGGTAAAGCAGATGTCCGTCGATCAACCAGAGTTTGGCAATATCATCCTTACTCAACAGAGACATGTCGAAATGTGCACTTGCCAGTAGTTTCGAGAGTTTATCGAATTCGTCGAGGTCGAGCAAGAGCAGGGCAATTGTGATCAGATTTTGAAATCGATTGGCAAAATTATTGATATCATTATTTAATTTAATCGCCGAAGAGATTAATCCGATGGCTTTCTCTTTGCGATTCATCCGAACATAGATTGCAGCGGCTTTGGTTTGTATGGTGGATACCAGCGACCAGTTCCTGTGTTTCTTCTCAACCTGGAGGAGCCACTCGCAAATGGCAATGGTTTCTTCACCAAAAGGCAATACTTCGAGTGTTTCCACGATTGTAAACAGGGTTTTCTGTATTAGCTGTCCCTTTCCGATCAGAAGTGCCAATTCCAGGCTGGTAATCAGATTGTCCGTTAGCCTGAACTCGGGGAATGGTTTTCGGGAGAGTTTTTTACCGATCTGCAGATTTCTCTGTAGTGGGATTTCAAAGAGTTTGTTTCTTCCGAGTTCGGCAATGACATAGTGAAAACCGATTTCAATCAGTGCGTAGTGAGCATTTTTTCTGTCCAGGCAGGTGATCAGATTCTGCAGGAGATCCAGTCCATGGGTTTCCAGTATGTTGATCGGTATGAGGGACAATTCACGTATGCGGTTTTGCAGGTGAAGGGGGACCCAGAATTCTTCGAAAGTCAGGTTAGCGTTAATAAGATGAATATGATGTAAATATTCCAGGTCAGATTCAATTCCTTTGATTTCCAGCAGATCGATCAAAAAATTCTTGGGGCAGAAAATCCGCAACAGATACAAGGCCAGAAAGGTTTTCAGACGACTGGCCGACAGGGTGGAGAAAACATAATGAAAGCTGGTTTCGTACAGCTCGTCCACCTTGGGTGATTGATGCAGATAGTTGATGAGATCCCTGTTTCCAAGTTTTTGTATGGTTTTAAGCAGTGAAATATCCTGCATTGAGGGCGACAGCTTTTGATCTATCAGCTCGATCCACTCTTCAGGCAGCTCATCTTCAAAGCTATTGATAACCTGCTCTTTGACTGTCTTGTCCAATATGAAATCAAGGGTTTTCAAACTTGTGTGACAGGTCCCGTCATGAACGAACAGGATGCTTCGATTCTTTTTTTGATGTTCAGCGAGCCAACGATCGAAAATCGGATCCTTTTTTTGAGGAGGCGTGAAGATAATCAACAGCTCGATCGTTTCTCCTGTTTCAACAGTAGATCCAAGTGGGATCAAACGATTGTTGAGATTTGCTGTTTGATGCCTCGCCTCCCCCAGAAAGGAGAAAAGATCCGCATACTTGGATTTGAAAAGCTTGGTTTTTATCTTGTTACTAAATCCCCATTTCTGATAATAGAACAAATTTAACGACACTTCCCTTAAGGTGCCTGTTCTCCTCAGATACTCATGTAAATATGGTTCCAAGGGAACTCCTTTGGAAGCATCCAGACAGATGATCCTCTTCTCGTCCGGCGCTGAGAGGATCGTATTGAATCTTTTAAATGCCTCATAATTTCCCTGGAACCTCCTGCTGCTGAGAAGCCTGAAATTGACAGAAGGAGGCACAGGTTGATCGTTATGACTCGTTTCTGATCTGTCGAAATGAAATGGAGGGATGGGATTGTCTTTGGTGGATTCAAGGAGTTTCTGATTAATGTGAAATCGAATCCATGACCAGTCCCAACTTAACGGCAGAGAAGACTGAATATGGTTGATCGCTAACCGATGGGCCCTTAAAATATTCTCCTCCCTGATCAAGCCTAACAGAAAAATGTTGAGGTACTCTTTCAGCCGTCCTCTGGAAATCCGGCCGTAAAACGCTATGACATATGGAGTTCCGGCGTCGAACAACTGTTTTATAAGTTGATTCTCATCGGTTTTTTTATCGGAGAGGAGTTGCGAGGTCTGGAGAAGCATTATCTTAAGACCTCTGCGTATAGCATCCGTAACTTCCTCTTTAAAACGTTTTTCCTGCCACTCCTTTGGAGATTCACTGCTGTCCGATTTTCGCAGTTGCCAGCCTTCCCCGGTGTCATAACCGGAAAAGTAAAACAGATTGGGGCTCCATTGCAGAGATTCCAGAATACTGTCAAAGCTGGCATCTCCATCTGTTCTGTATCTGACCAAAGGCGACCTGGGAACGGCGGCTGATGCAAACTCCTCGACATACCCGATTAACCTGTTGCTATCCGGTTGCAGTTCGGCAGGTGTATACGAACTTAAGGATAATCTTAAAGCCGGAAACATGAAGGAGGTTGTCTCTTTAATGATTCCGGATTCCGATCTGTTTATTCTGACCACACCCTGCGTTAAGGCGAAAAACGAAGAACCATCGTAAAGCAGTTCCCAAGGCAGATCGATAATTTCCCTGTCTAAAGAGTAAACAAACAGGCCCCCCGATTTGTATATTTCTGATGTGATATGACCCGGAATCACCGAGCGGAAGAGTGCTGCTCCATAGTGTTTTAAAAGGGTGATGACCTCTTCCCTTTCATTGCGGGAGGATTCGGTTTGCAGGATTTCGGATTGGCGCAGCATCTGGTAAGCCCCGATTGCTGCCTTGGTCAGGTTTTCAGCAGGGGGTGTAAAACGAAACTCCAGGTTATATTTGGAAATGATAACCGTTTTGTGAGAAACGTAAATAACCAGTGACATTGCCTTTTTTAGCCAGTTTTTCGTGGTTAGAAGGAGAGGAGTCCCAAACCTACGCGTTTTCCCGGTATAGAACCCTGTGGTTTTCCATCCGTCTTGTCAGGTGCAGACTATCAAAATATTCCAATAATCCGACGCCGTGTTTCCTCGATACCCCGATTAGTTCCTTGAAGTCTGCAACGGTAAGGTCTTCTTTTGTTGAAAAGAAATCAATCAGTTTTCCTTTAATTATTTCGATAGTTTCAGGCAGGTACCATAGATCATCTTTCGCCCGGATAATCCATTTCTCTGACAAACCAATTTTCAGAACCTTCTCGATTTCCTTCTGATCAACATCCAGTTCTTTGGACAGATTGACGAGTCCGGGGGGGTGGAAACCACTCTTTTTTAGTTCCCTGAGAATCTGTTCTTTCAATTTTTTCTGTCTCTCATTCATCCCCCCTTCGAATCCCGGAAGGTGATAAACTCCTTCCGTTTGCACAATAAACCCCTGTTTGACCGCCCAGTTCAAAGAGGAGAGAACCTCCTGATGGCTGAAGGTAAGACTCATTTTGCCAAAAAAATCGGACCCTTGCGCACCGGGTTTTTCCGGCTGCTTTTTATGGAAAACCTTAAGCGTGCGGACAAAAAAGCCGGCCAGACGTTCATTATGAAACTTATGGATGAACTTCTTTTTTTCATTGTTGATGGAAACTATCTCTCCTCTGCTGGAGAGAGACTGCAAAGACTTCTGAATCGCTTTGACCGAACTCCCGACCAGCGGTACCAATTGATCTGCCACGACTCCCTTGGTGCCCGACAGGAAGACGGCTTCCAGAACCCGGGTTATTTCGTCGTCGGAAGCGAGCCCGTTAAGGGATTCGCTGAGTCGATGTTTGTTTTTTCGGGTCCGGTTTCCGAAAGGTGCAATGATTCTGCCACCGGCAAGGGTTTGTACCGGCGAAAGATTTCTGATGATAAACCGATCCCCGTAGCGACAGCTTATGTCATTCTCCAGTCGAACTTGTACAAATTGCTTTTCAGTGGCGTCCGGGTCAAAATCATCTGTTGTGTAGAGCCTTCCGGTCACCTCCTGGGCATTGCTGAAAAATCTGAGTTTGCTTCTGTTTTTCAGGATTCCCGTTTTGTCCGGAATAATGTTCAGTTCAACCTCAATAACCCTGGTGTTTACAAGCTGTCCGGGAAGCGCTATCTGGTTGCCCCGTTCAATTTGGTCTTTTTGAATACCGGTCAGGTTGATTGCTGATCGTTGCCCTGTGCTGATACGATCGGATTTTTGGCCATGGACCTGGAACCCTCTTATGCGAAGTGGCTCCAATTGTGGGAAAAGCATCAGTTTGTCATCGAGATTTGCTTCACCACTGTGTACAGTACCAGTGACAACGGTCCCGAATCCCTTGAGGGTGAATCGCCGGTCCACGGGTAACCTGAATGGATTGTTTGTTTTTTGAGCAGGTAGACTATCCGCTATCGTGGCAATTTCTTTTTTTAAATCGTCAAGTCCGGTTCCTGCTATTGCTGAGGTCTTGATTATGGGTTTATCCTCCAGGAAAGTCCCTTCGATCAGCTCGGTAACCTCCTCTTCCACCAGTTCAACCATCTCTTCATCGGCCAAATCACATCTTGTCAGTACAACAATACCATTTCTTATTTCCAGGAGGTTGCAGATATGCAGATGTTCTGTTGTCTGAGGCATAACACCACCATCTGCCGCAATGGCCAGAAGCAAAATATCGATCCCACCGACTCCGGCAAGCATATTGTGTACGAATCTTTCGTGACCCGGTACGTCAACAAAGGATATGTCCAGCCTGTCTTCCCAAATATAATGGGCAAATCCAATGTCTATGGTGATGCCCCTTTTTTTCTCTTCAATGAAACGGTCAGGGTCAGTTCCCGTCAGGGCTTTAACCAAGGCAGATTTGCCGTGATCGATATGTCCGCTGGTGCCAATGATTATATTTTTCAAGGTGATATGTCTGGTTTTTGGATTGCGTTTAGAGTTTCCGGCAGAGGCGTTGTTTTTTAATTTCGATGGTTTACCCTCATAGCGGAGATATAAGATTAAAAATGAGTATATCAGTATTCAGGACTAACGGACCGGAACAAACCGTTGATTGCCCCGGCAATTGGTTTTGGGCTCAATACAGTATCATATAACAGATCGTATTTTTGGAAAACATGAAAATTGTTTCACCAAACCAATTGATTCAAATCGATGGAATCTAGGCGACCGGGTTTGTCATTGTGTAACAAATCAGTCTGATTGGTAAATATAAAGCTATAGGAATCGACTCCAAATGTGAAGGGATGCAGCACTGTTGATTAGATAATCTGAAATCGCTGAGTTCCGCAACGGCGGTTGAACGGTAAGGATATGATAAAACCGGTGATGAACCGGAGGTCCGACAGGACCTCCATTACGTGCAAATGATTAATCGGCCGTTTGCTCGGGGAGGTGCTAGAAGTCGAGATTGATTCCCAACTGCACCTGTTGGGTTTCAAACTGGTAAACCAGGTCTGCCGATCCCAGCGGGTTATAGAATTGAATACCAACTGCCGTATCTCCATCAATATCCGGATCTTCGTAGTAATTATAGATATTATCAGCGAAGAGTTTGATATCCGGTGTCAATACGAATTTCACGCCTGCTCCGAAGGTAAGGCTGTCCAGATAAGCATTATAGAGAATACCGATGGGTTCAATCTTTCCGGTGACCATTGCCTGGAGGGTTAGCTGATTGTACTTGTCATGCTGTTCATCCAGATCTTTAGCATCATCATACTCGTCAGAATTTGTTGACTCGTTGACCTCATCTCTGGATCTGAAGTCCGTATTGTCTTCATCCCAAAGGATACGACGACGAAGCCCCACAGCGAAATTGACAGGCAGTACACTTTCGTCCACGATCAGGAACTTCACGGAGAGATATGTGGAATGGTGTCCGCTTTCATTGCCGAGATTGGGTTCATCGGCTTTTGAGTTGACCTTTTCGGCAATGGCATAGGATTGTACTCCGAATTGCAGGACATCCACCACTTTTAGGGAATACCGCATTTTTACCACCTGAATATCGACCTCCTGCAAGTCCTTGAACCAGAGCATTGCAGTCAATGCATTCATGGATGGATTAACCAGGGCGGTGGGTGAAAAATAGATCCAGGAGTCGTTCTGCCCCGCAGTAAACTGACGGGAGCTGAAATCCATGTTAAATGACTGGTAAACAGGAGTCTCGGGTTCGGATGATTGAGCAACGACATGCTGGGGTTGATATGAGTTCTCTTTCTGGCTCCCGGCGGCAATCTCTGTCGTTACAGTTGAAATTTTAGTGTTGTCCCTGTTTTTTAAATCAAAACTGACCAGGAGGTTATCCGCTTTCAGTTTCAGATCAACCATTAGTACATGAACGCTGCCCGATCTGTCCGAGAACTGCTCTAAAATAGATTTGTTATCGGCGATCTGGTTGAACTGTAATTGATTGGTATTGATGATCTCCTGGACGATAATGGGGTCCGCTACATCAAAGCTCTTTAACAACTCATGGGAGAGGTCCTTCTTAAACTGAATGAGATTGTGTTTGGCCTTGATCTGATCTCTGGAAGCAACATTATATACGACGGCGATTTTATTTCGTGAGGCATACCCCTGCCATTTCTTCAGGTCTCTTATCAGGGATGTTCTGACATCACTGAAATCATATCCGAATAATCCGAGCGGAAAAAGAAGTCCAACCGTGAGCAAGAAAACACACATTGCAGCCGATCCTTTTATTCGACAGACAAACAGGTCTGATTCCTTTTTTTTCCATTTCGTTTTTATATCCATATTAACTCCTGCTGTTATTGGATTGCTTGGAAGACTGTATCGTTACCAAAGCTCCATCGTCAAGCGGATCTTACTGCTTTGAAGGCAGTTGACCGACTAAAGATTATTCAAAAGTTAACCCTTTTACGGTCAAAAAACGGAAATGCTGAATCCGGAAGCATCCCAGGTTGACGCAAATCAAGGATAGCCCCTATTTGTAGCGCTTCTTATGGTCATCCTTAAATTTAGTTGCAAAATTAACAGATAGCCCAAAATACCAGGTTTTAACAAATGGATCAGAAGAATCACTCCTCAAAAGGCGCTAATTTCGCAGTTTGAGCCATCAAAATATAATAATCTATGAGAAAAACGACACAATTAAGACGACTTCTGGAGAGCCCTTCCCTTGAATTTATCATGGAGGCCCATAACGGACTTTCTGCCAAAATTGTTGAAGAAGCAGGTTTCAAAGGAATCTGGGGAAGTGGTTTGGCAATTTCTGCCTCGTTGGGAGTCAGGGATAACAATGAAGCCAGTTGGACCCAGGTATTGGATGTTCTTGAATACATGAGCGATGCCACCTCAATTCCTATCCTCCTGGACGGTGACACGGGATACGGCAACTTTAACAATATGCGCCGGTTGGTTAAGAAACTGGAGCAGAGAGGGGTTGGCGGAGTTTGCATTGAGGATAAGATTTTTCCAAAGACTAACAGCTTTTTAAGGGGAGACCGGCAGCCGTTGGCAGATATTGATGAGTTTGCCGGCAAAATTAAGGCGGGCAAGGACATGCAGTCCGATGACGACTTTCTGATTATCGCCAGGGTGGAAGCCTTTATTGCAGGATGGGGTTTGAAGGAGGCCCTGTTAAGGGCTGAAGCATACAGAGAGGCCGGAGCGGATGCGATCTTGATCCATAGTAAACTTAGCAACAGCAGTGAGGTCTTTTCCTTCATCAAGGAATGGGACAACCGGTCTCCGATAGTCCTGGTTCCCACTAAGTATTATACCACCCCGACCAACGATTTTCGTGAGCACAAAGTCTCTTTGGTAATCTGGGCCAATCATTTAATCCGGGGTTGTGTACAAAAAATGCAGGAGATCACGAAACAGATTCATACCGACGAAAACCTGCTGGCCGCTGAAGACAGCATTGTACCGGTAAAGGAAATCTTTCGGCTGCAAGATGATCAGGAAATTGCCGAAGCTGAAAAGAGATATCTCAGCAACTATGCGAAAGATCCGATTAACGCCGTGATCCTGTCTGCTTCCAGGGGAAAGCTTCTTGGACACCTTACCAGCGACATCCCAAAAACCATGCTTAAAATCGGCAAAGAGAGCATTCTTGCCAGGATGATCAACCATATCTATGAACACGATATTAAAGATATTACAGTCGTTACCGGATACAAAAGCGACAAGGTTGATCTGCCCAATCTCAATAAAGTGGTCAATGAAGATTATGAGGGAACCGGTCAGATGGTTTCGCTGTCCAAAGCTATCGACAAGCTCGACCGAACCACACTGCTTCTTTTTGGCGATATTCTTTTCCGGAAATATATTCTGCAGTTCGCTATTGATGACCCGGAGGATGTCGTTATCATTGTCGATTCAAAAATAGATACCAACCACAGCAATAAATCAGATTTTGTCTATGCTACCGAACCGGACGTTCAATCCTATTTCGGAGAGACAGCGTACGTGAACAAGGTTGTATTCTCCGAGCCCAATGCCGAATTCGATGGCGAATGGATCGGTGTAATGAAGCTGTCGGCAAAGGGAGCTGACATGGCACGGGAGTTTATTCGGGAAAACCAGGATAAACCCGAATTCAGCAATCTCGATGTCAGGGACATGATTAACTGGTTCGCTGATAATGGGGTTAAGGTAAAAATTCAATATATTTCAGGTCATTGGGTTGATGTTAATAATATCTCTGACCTGACCCTGGCAAGCGAGTTCTAACATGATAGCAGCGAGTGAGTTTTTAAATTTCTGTAAAGGATATGAAATCGACTTTTTCTCAGGGACCCCTTGTTCCTATCTGAAACCATTGATCAATGCTGTGATCGATGATCCGGAAATAGACTACTATGGCGCCACCAATGAAGGTGATGCCCTGGCGATCGTTTGCGGTGCATCCATGTTGAAACGCAAAGGTGTGGTTATGTTTCAGAACTCGGGGTTGGGGAATGCCGTGAATCCGCTTACATCACTCTCCTTTCCCTTTCGTTTCCCCTTTATGATGATCGTGACGCATCGCGGACAACCCGGCGGACCTCCGGACGAACCTCAGCACGAATTGATGGGGCAGATTACGGAAGAGATGCTCAACACAATGAGAATCAAATGGGAGTATTTTCCCCTGGATCGGGATGCCCTGAAAAAATCCGTAGCCGGGGCTGTTGCCTACATGGAAGAGACCAATATGCCCTTCGCCTATGTTCTGCAGAAAGGCACCATCAGCCCACAGGATCTGAAAAAGAGCAAAAGCGATGAGCCCATAGGCCAGCGTAAAACCATCTTTGAAGAGAATCTTCAAGTACCATATTCACAACGAGCCTCCAGAACCGAAGCTATACAGGCAATTGTCAGGCATACTCGGGAAAAGGACTTTGTTGTGGCAACAACCGGCAAAACAGGAAGGGAGTTATACACAATCAATGATTGTGCCCAGAACCTTTACATGGTTGGATCCATGGGTTGTGCCTCCTCATTTGCCCTCGGTGCCGCCTTGTGCTCCCGGGATAAAAGATGGATTGTTCTGGACGGGGATGCCGCTGCACTGATGAGGATGGGGAATCTTGCCACCATTGGAGCCTATAAGCCTGCTAATTATCTGCACATTGTACTGGATAATGAGGTTAATGACTCAACCGGCGGGCAGGATTCTGTCAGCAACTCTGTTTCTCTGGCTGCTGCAGCCGATTCATGTGGCTACAACAAGATATATTCAACGGATTCAATTGAAGAATTGAATACCATACTGGCTGATCTTGGTGAAAAAGACGGACCTGTCTTTATCCATTTGCTTATTAAAAAAGGTTCGCCAAAAGAGCTGGGTCGACCCAAAATCAAGCCTTTTGAGGTCAAGGAAAGGATGATGCAGCGACTCCAGGAAACGTAAGATCCGATGAGATAGATAAACTAATTGTCATCCAATCACGGAAATCAAGGTAGAGATTTATCATTAATACCCCCGTCACTCGTGTTACGGTTCCATACAAAATCAAAGGCTTTTTGGCCATTGAATGCGGAAAAGGTATCGTACGATACCCTTAGCATTACACCCGGGGACATGAACTGGGTCTTATGTTACTTTTCCGACTGGCTTGAATACGGATTGGCTTGATTATCGGGTTGCAGAAAAGGAAAATCGATCAATGCGGAAAATAGATACTGCTGTCATCCTGGCAGCCGGCATGGGAGTCAGATTACAGGGCGTCGTAAATGACAGGCCGAAGGGACTGCTGGAAATTGAAAACAGAGCGATTATCAAAGAATCTCTGGATCGGATAGCTGACGGAGGAATTGACAATGTCATCATGGTGACCGGGTATGCCAGTGAACGCTACCAAAAGGAACTGGCGGACGAATATCCGCATATACGCTATCTTCAAAACCCGGAGTATGCTCAATCGGGAAGCATGCATTCCCTGTTTCTTGCTCGAGAAGGGATTAAAGGGAATTTTCTTTTGTTTGAATCCGATCTGATTTATGAGGAACGCTGTATTCCCGCCCTGGTGGAATCTTCACAGGAAACGGAATTGTTGATATCCGGTAAAACGGGATCAGGAGATGAAGTATATGTCTATGGCGATGCAGAAAAGAAAACGGTCAGCAGGATCAACAAGAAAAAGCTTGAAGGCGTGGAGCCCAAGGGTGAGCTGATCGGAATCTCAAAACTGTCATACTCATTTTTCCGAATCCTTTGTGACTACTATGATAAAAACCTCGCAACACTGAAGAACTCCCACTACGAAGAGTGCATTTCCGACCTTTCCTCTACTCATGATGTGTTTTATCTTAAGATCCCTGATATTGTCTGGACGGAGATTGACGATCCCAACCACTATAAAAGGGCTGTGGAATTCATCTATCCCAGGATTCGCGCCAAATCTGCCAAATGATGAATCGATACCGCTCTCGGTAGAAATTCCTGTTTTTGGTGGATTCAGATTTGACTATTTATCAGATTCATGCTGTAATCAAAAATTAATCAACAACCAAACATCTGCATTCCCAAACATAGAAGCAAGCAAGAGAGAAGAATATATGGAAGTAAAAGTCGTTAATAATCAGGTTGAAAAATCCATGCGTGAACTGAAGCGTTTGCTGATTCGAGAAGGACTCTTCAAGGAGCTTAAAAAACGACGTTATTATGCCAAGCCGAGTGTTCGCACGAAGCTGAAAAGAGAGGATGCAGAAAAGACCAGACACAAAGACAGAAAACGCGCTGCTGCCAGAGCGAGGGTGATTATTTAACACCAGTTCAGTACAAGAGAGGCATGTGAATGATCTATTCACCTGCCTGGTTCTTCACGTCTTCGTTCCTTCAGGACAATTCCCATTTATACTTTCCTGCCAGATTATTAATCCCGGTCCAGTCCTTCGCTGAGAATCGGTTTTCCGAGCAGCTTTTGTTCAAGCTTACTGCCAGTTTTTGACTAATGGTATCTGCCAGATCAATCAAATCGACCTGACGGGTGGTTTCATTGGCGATATGGGTGATTCTTGTTTCTAATTCTGATGAGTTAGACGGTATTCGCCAGGTCTTTTTCCACAAATTCCAATCGATATTCATCAGGATGGAACCGTGTTGGAGAAATCGTTTTGACGACCTGAACTGGGCGCTCCCTACAAGTTTTTTATTGCCAACAGCTATTTCGAAAGAGGATACTTCTTTAAAGCAGATATTAGAATTTGACCGAGATCGTTTCTGTTTTTCCATGGCAGCCGGAACACCGAAACTTTTCAGAGCCTCTACCAGGGGCTGACTGATCATCTTGTAGGTTTTGGTGATCGAATCGGAGAAGAGATTGATATCTGAAGCAATGGAATAAGTTAACTCATGTTGATGGAGGACGGTTTGTCCACCTGTCAATCGTTTAACCAGGCTAATGTTATTCCGGCGGCAAAACGACTCGTCAATCTCACTCAGCTTGTTGCGGAATCTGCCAAAGGAGAGGGAGGGGGTGGACCAGCCGTAGAAGCGGAGAATGGTTCCCGGCAAAGACATGATATACTCGTCTGCCGCCATATTGACATGGGCTTCATAACGGGAATAGGGGATTATACGAATTTCATCCATTGTGGTGAGACTGGTTTGGCAGGAAAACCTATGGAATGATTGGAACTCCTGTCGTTCTGGTGATTATTTCAGATAATAAAATGACAGCATATTTAAAGAAACCGGACTGGATTCGCAGTAAAGTACCATCTGGTGCTAATTTTAAAGCAATCAGCCATTTACGTCATCACGGAAATCTGGCTACAGTTTGTGAAGAGGCGAAATGTCCCAATCAGTGGGAGTGCTGGAAAAAGGGAACGGCTACGTTCATGATCATGGGGGATACTTGCACCCGGAACTGTCGCTTCTGCTCGGTTAAAACCTCGAAAACACCTCCGGCGTTAGACCAGGAAGAGCCTCGAAAGCTGGCAGAAACCCTGAGAACACTCAAGCTCAAATATGCTGTGATTACCTCTGTCGATCGCGATGATTTGCCGGATCTGGGAGTGGATCATTATCTGCGGTGTCTGGAAGAGATCAAAAACAGTTGTGATAACATTTTAGTGGAGTTGCTAATTCCGGATTTTCAGGGACGTTTGGATCTGCTTGAAAGAATGGCTAATAGTCAGGCAGATGTGGTTGGTCACAACCTGGAGTGTACCCGTGATCTGACCCGAAAAATCAGGGACCCCCGGGCCTCGTATGAGGGATCTCTCGGAGTTTTGAAGACCCTGCACCGGTTTAACCCCGAGTTGGTTTTAAAATCCTCACTGATGCTGGGCTTTGGAGAAACCGAGGCAGAGGTTCTTGAGACCATGGCTGATATCAGGGAAACAGGGACCAATATTCTCACCCTGGGGCAATATCTTCAGCCCAATCGAAGAAGCGCTCCCGTTGAAGCATACATCACACCGGAGAAATTTGACTGGTACCGGGAAGAAGGACTAAAGCTGGGGTTTGAGTATGTAGCCAGTGGTCCGCTTGTTCGCAGTTCCTATCTGGCAGCAGAGCATTATCTCTCTTTCAAGCTGAAGAACCGGCTTTGAGATGAAACGTCTCTTTCCTGCCTGGTGTTATGAATGCAATATCTATCTGACCACCGGAAATTCATCAACTTCAGCTTATCTATGCAAAACATGTTTTGCGAACCTTCCGGAGTTCCAGTCTTCTATCTGTCTTAAATGTGGCAAATCCCATAATCCAACTCATTGCACAACGGAATGGGCAACTGCGATTACCGATTTTTATGCCATCTATCCCTATCATGATCCGATCAGTAAATGGATCAGTCGATTAAAATACTCACGAAACTGGACAGCAGGTCGCCTGTTGCAGGGGCTGGTTAAAAACTGGTTTGAGGAACACCGGCAGGAGCTAATGGATGTCGACTGTCTTGTCCCTGTTCCGCTACATGTCAGTAAACTGTTTGATCGAGGTTTTAACCAGTCCACATACCTTTTGAATAAACAGCGACTTCTCAAATGTAGCGGAAAGACTGTCAGAAAAATGAAACGAACTTCCCAGCAAGCGGGCAGATCGAAAAAAGAGCGGCAAGCTAATCTGCGGGGAGTATTTAAAGTGTCATCAGAAGCCGAAAACAAGAAACTGCTTCTTTTTGATGATGTTTGTACGACGGGGGAGACCCTGGGCGAGATCAGCAGATGCTTGAAATCCGCAGGAGCAAAGCAGGTGGATGCCCTCGTACTAAGCAGGAATATCTAATTTAGAAAAACAAGGTGATCGCTAGTGCTTGTGGATAGCCAGTTTGATTCCCTTGTAAAAGAAATGGAGGATTTCATGGTAGCGATACCCGATTTCCGCCATCTCTTTTGCGGACCATTGACTCAGTCCGACCCCGTGACCATTCCCTTTTCCCTTGAAATAAAAACCGCCGGGAACTCTTATCACATCAAATAACAGGCTCTGTAGCCGCTGATAACCCACATTTTTTCTAAATGTTGCTGCTGGTATTAACAAATCCGGTGAGTTGTTTATTTGGAGCTGGTTTGCCCGCCCCGACGAAGTATAATCCAAAACGGATATAGTTTGGATTCGATCCGTCCTGACTCCTGATTTTGCCAGGACGTTGATCAGTTCCCGTTCGCTAAAACGAACCTGCCAGTTAAACCGCGGATCGGCCATTCCGTAAGGAACAGATTTAACCTGCAGATACGGCATCGAATAATTCCAGATAGCACTGGGATCCTCGGTAATTCCACCGCAATTAGAATGATAAAAGGTCTGCGCCAACTTTCCCTGGTATTCCACGACAATGCCTCGTGTTTGTCGAATTGCGAATTCTCCTCTTTCATCCGATATATTGACTCCCTTGTACACCTGGTCGGCTTGACCGGAAGACAGGTGCCACAGTTTTTTTGATCTTTTTTCTTTTTTATACAAGGCAAATGTGCGGGCAATGACCGATTGGGCTTTGACGGCCTCTATAGGCCAATCAGTGCTGATTTCAGCGTTAAGAACTCCCTCCAGATAGGATTCGACCGGAATATGATTAATGATATAAAACCCGGAATCGGTTGGTACCACTTCAAGGTGGCCCTTATAACGCCGTATAAAACTACTGCCATGCAGATTGATTTGAAAAACTGTGCGAGGAAGAATAGTGATTGATTTGGAACTGACCAGTTGATTGTTTATATACAGGCTGGATTTCGAGTTGCGCCTAATGCGGAAACTGTAGCTATCCGAATATAACTCCTGGCCCGATATGGACATTCTTGAAGTGCTACTGACGGTGACATCCTTAACGGAGTGAAAAATAAGGACTTTTAGGACGGGATCCGTATACGCGAATAGAGGCAGGTGCGAAATCAAGATAAAAAAGGAAAAAAGATAAACTCTAATCATATCGGGTTACAGCGACTGATTCTCCGCTTTATCGCTTTGGGGCGATCAATGTGCCTCCAATCAAGGATCAGGAAGACTATGAGGCTTATGCGTAAGTCGGAATGCAAATGCAGATTATAAGCCCAATGTCCGGATTTGGATGAATAATTCAAAGGAAGGTCGTTAAGTTATTGGGACTGTATTTCTATACCTCTGATATTCTATCTCAATTTTGAATTAAGGTGATGATTTTTTTTCGCCCGCAGATTTGAACTCCTTCTTTCAAATTGATGCTCCAATTGCCTTTCCCGGATTGAACCAGTTCGAAAATCCGTTGAATATTATCTCTGCTGATTTCGTCTTGACCGTTAAAGAGCAAAAAACGATGGATCAGCTCACACCCGATTAATGGGTTCATTTTTGACAGAAGTTCATAAGGGATTGACTCATTCTCATAAAACGATTTAGGGATTAGCTGCTCGAAAAGCGATTTGAGGTTAACAGCATCATTGTTCAGGGCAAGCATTTTCTCCAGCAGTTTACCACCGGAGAAGTCTTTCATGATTGGCATCAGTCTATTACGAATCAGATTTCTCGTATATTCGTCTGATCTGTTGGAATGATCTTCCTTCCATTCAAGCTTTCTGCCTTTGAGGTACTCAACCAGGTCCTTTTTGGGTGTGTGCAGCAGCGGGCGGATATAGGGCGGATTTATGGCCTGGATCGGGTTAAGCGAAAAAAGCGAGGCCCCCCGTATTAATCGCCAAATCTGGGTTTCAACCAGATCATCAAGATGGTGTCCGAGTGCGACCTTATTGTAATCCAGTGAGCTCAAAATACTGTCCAGTTGTTCCTGTCTCCATTGTCGCGCAAGATTTTGCATCCCCTTCTTATTCTTGAAATCTGTAGAGCGTTTGACGGTTAAGGGGACATTCATCTGTTGTGACAGATCCCGAATGAACAGCTCCTCATCATCACTGGCTTTACGCAATCCATGATGAAAATGTACCAGATGGAGTTGAATGTCGATTTTCTTGCGAAATGCGTATAGCAGATGAAAAAGGCTCACTGAATCGATGCCGCCACTGATACTGACAATAATCCTGTCTCTATTCTCCAACAATCCTTGGGCACGGGCAAAACTGAAGATTTTATACTCAAATTGATCCAGGAAAGATTGGGTGGGTTCCCGTTTATTGGATGAGGGCTGACTCATAGGCTGATCCGGGATTTTGTCAGTAGGTAATCAATTGGATAGTAATGTCGGTTATCATGGATACTGTCAATTTCAGAAGATGTAGCCGGTACCTATCAGAATCGGAAGTTCGATGACCAAAGATAATATCTTGCTGCTGAGCTTAAAGTGACAAGCATTCTTTTCAGGATAGTAGCTTTTAAAACCCGACAATTCAACATCTAACTGGATTAAACCCGGGATCTGATTACCTCAACCGGGTCGAGGGCGAGTTGATATATAATTCGAAAGACGATGAACTTATGGAGTTGCCTGCCGAATTTGTTATGAAACAGGATTATTTTGGAAATATGCTGTGGAGTAGGGTGCACCAAGAAGTTGTGGGTAATATCAAGCCGCCTTCAGATACTTGTTAACCATTTCATCCCACCGTCCCGACTCATATCTGGCCTTCACTGAGGCAATTGATTGTACGTTTTTCTTTTTCCAATGCATCCCCGCTTGTTTCATGCGGGATTGAATCAATGTTCGATGGGTACTCTCGATAGCGCCACTGCCAACGGCGAGACCTTGTTTTCTATATTCCGCATAGTTCATTCGATGTTTGTGATTGGTGAAATATCTCTGGCAATCAACGATCTCTTTTGTCTGGGGTTGCTTTCCCAGGTAGTCGAGAACTTGTTTGACTTCACCCTTCTCAAGCCTTTTAAAATGCTTCGTCTTTTCTCGTTTAACAGCATCTATTGAGTTCATAGCATTTCCCAGATATTCACAGGCGTGAAAGTAATCGAGAATTTGAATCGCGTTTGGGTGGTAAGTATCGGCGTAGTCCCATATCCATCTTGCGCCGTCTCCGATAATTACCGGCTTCTCGAATTTCTCAAACCCGAAATGATGAGCTTCAGTTGTAGCTCTCCTTTTAAACGCCTCCAGACAGTTTTTGTGACGATTGAAAACACTAAAACATGTCTTACTTTGTATCCAACGGTGATGTTTGTCCATCTCGATACGTTGGTCGTCTGCGAATAGAATTCCATTGCGAATCTCTTTCCACCCTTCTTCGCGAGTCTGGACCATCATCCCATCCATCTGAAGGTAAGCCACTCCCTTCTTTGGCGACGTCTCGTCTCTATCAGATTTAACAAATCCTTCATCATTCAACGTTTTTCGAATCAATCTTAAATCTTCATTGTGAACTTTCCGGCCAACTGATTCTACTAGCGTCAATATAGTCTGATCACTTACCCCAACACCTAAGAGGCGATATAGATAATCACTGGCCTCCTGAAATGGAATACGCTGCCCTAAAAGCAAAGCGGCTTTTCGTACCTCAAAGCTAAATCGTCCTGAAAGACCCAGCTTTTCATCCAATGGGTAGAAATAGGTTTTACAGCTTTCACAGTGAAAAACACGGCGTTTGACCTCGTATCTGGCTAATCCAACTACCTGTCGAATTCTCTTTTGTTTAAGACATGTTTTTTGACCGCAAGTCGGGCAATAATACTCGCTGATGTCTCTTCTTTCAAAGTA
>JANQGX010000061.1 GCA_028282885.1 SAR324 cluster bacterium | reverse complement strand
CTGTTCCCTTTGGCCACTCGGGAATCTCCCCACGAAACGCGATATGGTGCTGGCTGGAGGATTCGAACTCCCGACCTGCTGATTACAAATCAGCTGCTCTACCGACTGAGCTAAGCCAGCACTTTAATAGCATTAACGTAAAATATTAAATTTAGGACAGCGTGAACAAACTGTCAACCACTTTGTCTTGAATCGGGAAAACCAAAGAGTGATATTCCCTCGATATTTGGTTGGAAGGCATTCGAATATGATATTGCTGGAACATTTTCATTCTTTTTTTTTTTTCGGTTGCATACAATAGGTTTTTATCAACGTTCTATTGCATGCAATTATACCTCCAGCCAGGACATGGTCTTGAACTCAGGAAACAGTGAAAAGAAAGGCTTCAAATCGGGTTTTATCTCCCTGGTGGGCAGACCCAATGTGGGAAAATCAACCCTGCTCAACCGTCTGGTGGGTCAGCAGATATCCATAACTGCAGACAAACCTCAAACAACAAGAAATAATATCAGGGGAATACTTACCCGAGACGACTATCAGGCGGTTCTACTGGATACGCCGGGTATTCACCTGCCGAGGAATGAGCTACATAAAAGAATCGTCTCTTATGCAACACGTTCCATTCAGGAAACGGATCTGGTTTTTTATATCACGGAACCGTTACCTGCAGCGAACGCAACGATTCACAAAGGGGATGAGGTAATTATTGAGCAATTGAAACCTCGTGCCGATCACACCATCCTTCTTATTAACAAAATAGATCGGAGTCAGCCGGAACATGTGCTGGAGACCATTGCCCGTTTCAACCAAGCCCTTCCATTTCTTGAAACTGTACCCATCAGCGCGTTAAACGGAAAAGGTGTGGATGTACTAAACGGATTCTTCTCCAGGTATCTGCCTGAAGGATTCCCATATTTTGATGAAGAACAGATAACGGATACTCCGGAGAGAGTTATAGTAGGGGAGTTTATCAGGGAGCAGATCATGAGGAACTGTTTCCAGGAGATTCCCTATGGTACGGCGGTTATGGTGGATTCCTTCAAAGAGGAGAAGGAGAAAATCACGATTTATGCTACTGTTTTCGTTGAGAGGGAGTCACATAAACGAATCGTGATTGGCAAACAGGGGGCTATGCTGAAAAAAATCGGGAAACTGTCACGGTTAAAGATAGAACGTCTTTTGGGCACACGACTCTATCTTTCACTACATGTCAAGGTCTCCAAAAATTGGTTTAACAATCCCGGAAAACTAAGCGAGTTGGGCTACGCTAAGTCCTGAGTTAGTTTAAATGGTTCTTATGAGCTACTCAGGCACGTATTCGGTTTCTAAGCTCCTTGATTAACGCCGTGCATATCTGGTTTGCATCCGCCACAACAGCCACATCTGCCAATTTCATCATCATGGCATTGGGATTCTTGTTAACTGCTATGATAAAATCTGCATTGGTGATTGCAGCAGTGTGTTGAATTGCTCCACTGATGCCAAACGAAAATAGAACTTTAGGATTGATGTTTTTTCCTGCCTGCCCAACCAGTGTTTCATGACCGGCCCAACTCGAATAAACCACCGGTCGCGTTGCTCCGACTTCGCCGGTAAGCAGCCGGGCAAGTTCGAATATTTTTTTAAACTTGGTCTTGCTTCCCATTCCCCGGCCACCACACACAACCACATTTGCCTCTTCAATCTTCTGCGTGCGGCTGGGACTTTTTGAGGATGATATCATTTTCACCCTTTCCCTGGGGAGGTTCTCGGGCATTTTGAGTTGGATGACGGTCGAAGTTCTGTCATTATCGTGGGGTATTTCCTGGAAGATCCCCGGTCTGACTGTTGCCATTTGAGGTCTGGCTTTTGGTGTTACGATTTTGGCAAGGAGATTTCCGCCGAACGAAGGGGCTGTTTGAACCAATAGTTCTTCGTCGTTAATGTCCAGGCCGATACAGTCTGCGCTCAAGCCTGTTTTTAATCGTTTTGCCAGGCGCGGGGTGAACTCCCTGCCAAATGAGGTGGCACCAACCAAAAGAATTTCCGGTTGATATTGTCTGACAAAGATTTCCATCAGGTTGACATAGGTCTCTATAGGATAGTCCGATAAACGGTCATGTTCCAGGGCGTATACCTTCTCTGCTCCGTGGCAGGTATATTCCCAGATGTATTCTTCAATATCGTTTCCAAAGACAACAGCACAAACTTCTCCCCCGATTTTCTGCGCCAGTTCTGCGGCTTTGGAAAGCAACTGCAGGGTCACCCTGTTTTGGAAGTAATTGCGGTAGTCTCCGAAAACCCAAATCTGTCGGGACTTCTTTTTTTTGCTTTTATTCATAGTCTTTGAGGTCTTTTCCGATGGCGCTTCCGATTTTATCATCATATTTGGCAAAAAGTTCTTCCACTATCTGTTTCGGACTCCCTGTAATGACGTCGTTTTTCTTCTCGGTTGTCGGGGAATAAACATCCAAAATCCGGGTTGCGGATCCCTTGATACCGGTCATTTCGGGCTCAATTCCGAGATCATCGATCCCCAATCTGGTAATGTCTGCCCGGTTGAAAGCATCCTCAACACCCGACAAAGATGCATATCTCGGATTGTATTGGTGGGTTGATACCGTTATCAGACCTGGCAGGTCCATTTCCAGGATTTCCAGGTATTCGTCCACGGTTCTGTTCATTCGAATAGTGTTTCCCTTGATCTCGAACTGATCGACAAAGGTGGCGCCGGGGATATTGAGCTCTTCTAGCAACTGGGGCCCAACCTGTGCAGTTTCGCTGTCATTGGTATAGCATCCGCTAAGGATTAGGTCGAAATCCGGACATTCTTTTTCAATGGCCCTGGCAAGTGTATAGGAGGTCGAAAGTGTATCAGCACCTGCCATTGGATAATCACTGAGGAGGATGCCACGGTCAGCTCCCATGGCTACAGCCTCTCTTAGAACTTCTTCCGCCATGGGCGGTCCCATGGAAATAGCTGTAATATGGGCACCGTGCCGGTTTTTCAGAAGAAGGGCGGCTTCCAGGGCGTGCTTACAGGCCGGATTCATCATGCCTTCCGCAAGTTCCCGTTTCAGTGTTCCTGTTTTTGCATCCCAAGGAAGTTCCGAAACCATTGGGACCTGTTTAATGCAGGTTACAAGTTTTAGCATTTGGATCCTGTCAGGTAAGTTGGGTTAGGATCGACCGCGAAATGACCATTCTCTGGACTTCGCTGGTTCCTTCATAGATTTCAGTAACTTTTGCATCTCGGAAATAGCGTTCCACATCATATTCCTTGCTGTATCCGTATCCGCCATGGATTTGCACTCCGAGACCGGTAACTTCTGAGGCCACTCTGCTACAGTAGAGTTTTGCCATGGCCGCTTCAGCGCTGAATGGCTTCTCTTCATCTTTCAAAGCGCAGGCTCTGTATAGTAGTAGCCGTCCGGCATCTATTTGAGTGGCCATTTCTGCCAGATAGTTCTGAATGGTCTGAAAAGATGAGATGGGTTTGCCGAATTGCTGGCGCTCTTTGGAGTATCTGACAGAGGCATCAAAAGCACCTTGTGCGATGCCAAGAGCCTGAGCAGCAATACCAATTCTACCGGTATCCAGAGCCGTCAGGCCAATTCTGAGACCGGGAATGGAGCCACCCAGAACATTTTTTGAGGAGACCCTGCAATCTTCAAAAAAGAGAGAGGAGACCGGATTCGCCCGCATGCCACATAAATCTTCAATTTCACCGACAATGAATCCCGGTGTTTCCTTTTCCACAATGAATACTCTTGACTCCGGTCTTGGTCCCGAGTTTTCGATATTTGCGAAGATAAGAGCGATTCCGCAGACACCACCGTTGGTGACAAATATTTTGGTACCGTTGAGAATGTAGTCATCACCTTCGGGAGCGGCGCTGGTTTCCACACCACCGGCATCGGATCCGGCGTTGGATTCAGTAAGACAGAATGCACCAATTCTCTCACCGCAGGCGAGGGGAGGCAGAAATCTTTTCTTTTGTGCTTCGGTTCCAAAGAGTTGAATGGGATAAGCACCAACACTATTGTGTACCGTGACGCACAGCCCGATAGCGGCACAAACCCGCGATAGCTCTTCGATAGTGATGGCATAGCTGATGCTGTCCATTTCAGCACCACCGTAATCTTTTGGAATCTGCAATCCAAAAAAATTCAAGGGACGCATTTTCTCGATTACTTCCCAGGGAAAACTGGCTTGACGGTCTATATCGTTGGCGATGGGTCCAAGTTCGGCTTCTGCAAATTCCCGAACCGTTTTACGAACCATCTTGTGTTTCATGCATGGATTGAAATCCAAAACAGACTCCTTGAATTGCTGATTGTATAGTCTTTTGAGATCTTGTTTCGAAGGCTGATGAAAGACTGGGATTTTGTTTCACAAAGACAGGCTCAATAGGAGTCGTATCTTCCGTGATACGATTATGGTGATCAGAAAGAAATTATGATTCAGGATCAGGGGAAAAGTCAACCGCGGTTTTAGATTGGCTGGTGATATAAGGCTGGTTATGAGAGGATTCCTCCCGGAGAATGGGAATTGTTTTGCGATTTGTTGTGACTGATTGGAGGTATAGACCAGCCCTATTGTTGCAGTTTTTTAATACAGCGTCCTATTGAACCTGACTGACAGATAGATCCGTCTGTCCATTGGGCACCGGAAAAATTTGCCCCCGAGGTTTTTGCCCCGCTGAGATTCGCACCGTATAGTGTCGCTCGGATGAACGTTACGCCTATCAGGTTTGCTCCCCTGAGGTCCGCATAAGCCAGGTCCATTCCGGATAACTTTGCATAGGCCAGATAACAATTCTTACACCTGTTGGTTCTCAGGAGGATGGCTTTGTTTTTATCAACATTAAGTTCATTCAGCGCATGGAGGCGGCTCGATCTTTCAAAAGCGAATCCCGAAACGGTAACGAGACTTCCAATAAGGATTAATATACTGATAATTTTAAGAATTGTTGTAGATTTCATAATCAACTGTGAATAGGATAGCGGTTTTCAGTTCTTAACTATTAACAATCTAAGCAATAGTCATGCGAAATCTGTGAAAAACTTACTCTTTGGTTCCGGATTGCCTGTTCAGGTCCTGTATCAAATTGCTTAGCTGTGTGGCGTTGATTCTCTTTTCAGGGTTTTTTTCCTTCTCTTTCCCGGCTTGCATGATGCGATTTCTGGGCAGGGGATTGATCATGGCATTCAGGTCCAGAAGTGCTTTGATAATTTCAGCTTTCAGGCTGATATTCTGTGTTGTTTTTGGCGAGGCCAGTTTCAGTAAAAGCAGTGTATTCAGACTTTTGTTTTCCAGGCTTAATTTGAACAGATCATCAACCGGAATCATCTGGGTCTGGAAGATGATCTTACAGATAAAGAGATCTGGCATGGTGGACAGGATCTGGTTCTTCCTTTTTTGTATGTCTTCCTGCAGTTGCTGCTCTTCTCCTTCATCCAGAAGCAGTTTGACGGCTTTATCGCCCCCGGATTTCTCCAGGGATTGTTTGATCATGAGTTTATCCTGCAGGGTAAGATCAAAAATATTAAAAATATTTAGATAGAAGGATTCCAACTCTTTTGAATAGTTGGATTGAATCGATTGAGAGAGAAAAGCGGGGAAGCCCTTGTAGAAATCACCTTCCGGCTCAAGAGAGTGGACGGATTTCCAGAGCATTTTGGACGTGGAACCCAGGCTCACTGTTTTCTCCTTGGCGATTTCCTGAAACAAGTTGTTCAATCTTTCTTTTTGCAATCGTAACTGCTGTTTTGAATCCTTTTTTATGATGTCAATACGCTCTTCTATCCCAGATTCGAATTTCTCAATGTCTTTTGTCAGCACGTTCAGAGCCTCTTCCTGTTTGAGCCTTTCCAGTTTCCCTTTTCTTTTTTTCAAGTCCCTCAGTTTTTTTTCGGCTTTTTTTCTTATCTCTTCAATTCTTTTTGCCTCCAGTTCCTGATCGTTTTTTGCTCTTTCCTTGAATCTTTCCAGAATCTTATACCTGGCCAGTCTTTTAAACTGGTTACAGTTAATCATGGAGTTCATAATGTTTATTAAGGCATAAGCTCTGACGGGGTGCTCTGATAGTTGTTCTTCAAACTTTAAGATCGCCTCTTTATCGACAAATCGGGGGTCTTGTTCCTCTTCGGACTCATTCTGTTCTTCGTTTGTTTTTTGCTGTTTAACCTCAAAAGCTTTTACTTTCTCCAGTAGTATCTGGTTTTCCTTTTCCAAGCCTGTTTCTTCTGCTTGCAGTTCGGTCTTTTTCCCTTCCAACTCAGATTTTTCGGCATCAGTCAGGGAGTTGTTATTTGCTTTCTGTTCCAATTCCGCCTTTTTATCGGCAATAACTTTTTTGCTTTTGACAATTCTGGTTCTCTCCTCGAAGAGCTGTTTTTTCTCCTCTTTGAGTTCTTCGGATTCAACTGGGGGCTTGGGAAGGCTTTTGGAGTCCTGTTGATCAGTCGGGAATAACTGGGGCCTTTCTATATTGAGAATATAGTTTTTTAGAACTCTTCCCCACTGAGAACCCACTTCGGGAACCGATTCTAATTCACAGGTGAGAGTTGATTGGTCCAGCATACCCAGACTATAGGTATACGTTTCAAATATTCCGGATTGGGTTTTGATGTTTTTTTTCAGAGGCTCTTTTTTAAGCTCCTCGAGTAGTTTCTGATAGGGAATTCTGAATGTACGTTTAGATCTGTCCGTTTCGAAGGAACCCAGAAAAACACTTCTGTTTTCAATGGCTTTTTGTAGAATGGGTTCGAAAATCGATGTCAGGTAACGTATGGCTGTTTCAGAGGTCGTTGAAAGTACGAGGGTTAGATAGTAACGGAAAAGAAACAGCTCCATTCCATGGTAGATGAAGTCATACCAGGCCAAGGTGCTCAGTTGGGAATCGAAGCTTTCCACACCCATGGCATCTTCAAAGGCGTCTGAATCTGCTGTCACATCCTTGGAGAGTGAAGCCTTTCCAAATTTGAATGGCTCATAAGCTTCAACCAGTTTGTCCAGATCGTTTTTCAGGGGCTCAAGGTCAGATACAATATCCTGGTAAGACGATTTCGGTGTCAAACGGCGAAGGTAAAGGTTCAGTTTATAGCGGTCCCAGTTCTCCGGATCGGCATAAAAACCGGCTACTTTGAAGAATAGCTTGGCTGCGAGTCCCTCGGTGTGCCGCTGGGTGGCGAGACCTTTGGCTCGAAGTTGCACAACAGGAAGCAGAAATTTAATAGGCGTCCAGGAAATGATGATGGCGTCATGAATCGAGTTTAACGACAGCACTTCTTCGCCGTCTCCGGATTCCGGGGCTTCTGGGAATTCCACCTTAGCTCCGGTATAGGTTTTTATATCCTTGACGGAGTCCTGGTATACGGTTTTATAAAGCTTTCTTGCATTTCGAGTTGTAAATCTGAGAGCTGCCCGGGTGGCCTTCATCTGTTCCATGATGGATTTTTCCTTGAACAGGCTAAATCCCTGATCACCCCTTTTTATCTTACGGTAGTAAACCCACTTTGCTCCCAGCTTCTGGTGGGCGATCAGTTTAAGAATATAGACCTTATCTTCGGGAGTCTGCTGACTCAACTGTCTGATTGACGATTTACCAAGCATTTATAATCCGCTATATTGATTCGAAAGATATTGATATTCCGGGTTAATCAAGAAACAGAATTCAGAGATTACAAGCACCTATTGTACCGTTTTCGATTTTGGAACTGTTTTTTGCATGATATAGTTTCAGGGAGTCAATATTTGGCTGGGATGGATGAAGCTTACTAATGCTCCTTTCAATGTCTTACAATTAGCCGGTTTGGTGACAATCCTCCAATCTGACAGAGAAAGCCCAATGACATCGATTCAGCATAGAAGAACAGGTTATACCTTTCGGATATTAATTCTATTGTTATTTGCGGTTTTTGGCTCAATTGCTTTACATGCCATAGAATCGGGGGATCAGAATAAAATCATAACCTATTACGACGATGAGGACTCCATTACCCGGATCATCCGCATCTATCCTGAGAAAAGGGCCCGCTCGCTGGGGTATTATAAAACAAAAACCCTTTTTGGAGCAAACGGATCAAGAAAAAGCCTGGAAAGGTTTTACATCGAATCCCGATCCAAGAAAAACGGGATTTCCAGTGAAATCGTTTTCTTCGGGCCGGATGGCAGCCAAATGAGAAAAGAGCAGATTTATACGGATGAGCACAAACAAAAATCCGGAGTCGGTAAAACAATTGCCCATGTTGAGAAAAAGATCAAAAAACACCGGGAATCCAAGCTGGAACAGTTTAGCTCACCGGAGGCTTTTGCAGAGACGGGAGAGTTCAAACGTATACGCTACCTGAGGTCCAATGGGAAAAAGAACAAGGAGGAGGTCTATTACGCTCTGGACAAGAAAAACCCGGATCTACAGTTCCATGTTGTCATGCACTACAACAAAAATGAGCAGCTAATTCGCAAAGAGACCTTTTATCCGGATAGCGAGTTTAATAGTTTGGGATATTTTCGATCGGTATTTTACTATGATTCAAAGGGTGTGAAAAAAAGAGAAGAGTGGTATCTGACCAGGGAGATGATCCAAAAAGAGCAGATGACCAAGCATATTTTCCTGTATAACAACAGGGGTAGCCTCTTCGCCCAGGAAGGTTATTTCACTGATGAGTATGCCAATGATAAAGGTTACTTTAAGACTATTTACTACCTGGACACCAAGGGACGGAAGAAGAAGGAAGCCTATTTTTTCACCGGGGAATTGGCGGAAACAAAGAACTGGTCAAAACGTCTGGTCTATTTCGATATCTATGGATTTCAACTCAAGGAAGAGATCTATGATAAAGAGAACAAGCTGATCAGGGTTGCCGATTTGGATGTTCCCTGATCAGCCCGATTATCGCCGGTTGTTTTCTGGTAGAAGACAGTATACAGGATGAAGAACACAAATCGTCGCGTATTATGATTAATCCTTTTCCGCCCCCTCATCAAAAACGATCGTCGCTCCGTCAATGTTGATCAAGTCTCCCGGTTCCAGAACCTTTGTCGTGACAGACTGATTATTCACCATCATTGTTGCTTCCCCTTTCAGGAGATACTTCTCTTTTTCCGGATCGAAAACGATAGTGGCGTGATTCTCTTCAACCGAAGGTAATCCCGCAATAGTCATATCCGCTTTGGGGGAACTGCCAATGATTGTTTCTTCTCCTCCCAAGGTTAGAATCTGGGTGGAAAGCTTTCCTGCGCCTGCATTCAGCACTTCCAGAGATGGCTGTGGCCTCTGTTTCTCGAACTTGAATTTCGAGAGTAGCCACAGCAGCAGTCCTGCAACAAGGACCACAATGAGCAGAACAGGGTGAAAAGATGATGAAGGTACTCCGAAAACCGAGCTGGAGACATAATACCGGGATACGGACTTTTGTTTGCCACTCTTTTGGTAACTGACCTTGACATTCTTGCGGTCTGCTGCATCCATTGTGGCCTTATAGGTTAAAACATACTCTTTTTGGATCTGATTCATAATACTGGCATAGACCCGGTTAAGCTGTGCCTGGTTATGTGCATCAAAGGTCACCCCCCCTGACTGTCGGGCAATGGTTTTCAAATGTCTGTCTTTTTTATCGGATTTGGCACCGAAATAGATGACGTAGAGAGAGATTCCTTCAAGCTGAAGTAGTTCCAGCGGTTTTTTATAACTGGTCACTCGGCTGTCAAACTGTGAATTTGGTTGCTTCGTGTGATTGTAAACCGGGTTGTCCACTCCATCCGAGAGGATAATCACAGCTTTTCTGCCCTTGGTGATGTCAAATTCCTCTATTGCCAGATTCAAACTGGCATAGAGTTCGGTGTAAATTTCATCGCCAGCGGGACGGCTGATTCCCGAAAGTAGTCTTTCGACTTCGGCAATTTCATTGCTCGGTTTTGAAAGCAGAGTGTAATAGGAGTTATAGGCAGCAATTCCGACCTGGTCGCCGGGATTGGTAATGCTTCGCAAAAAAGAGGTAACCGCCTTTTTTGCTATGGTAATCCTTCGTTGTGACTCTTTGTTGGTTTTTTTTCCTTCCAGTGTCCAATACATGCTCTCCGAGTTATCAATCAGAAGCAGGAAATTAACCCCATCTACCTGGCTGATTCCGGACTGAAAGTGGAGAATCTCATCTACCGGTTTATAGTTTTTACCATCAGGTGATTCCTGAATCTTAAAATTCCCCTGCTTGAGTTCGGTTAACGGTATCCCACGATCATTCGTAACACTCAGGTACAGTGTCACTTGTTGCTGCAGCAATAGATTCCGTGAATCCACCTGGGAGATACGGATTGAATCCGCCAGGCCTGTTTGTGAAAAGCATAAGGCGAGGATTGAAATCAGCAGGTATTTTTGAAATTTCATTGATGACTCCCTATTTGTAGAAGAATAAAAATTTAGCGGATCCAATTTGAACGACATCCTCGAATTTCAAAGCCTGTTCGGATACTTTCAGCTCGTTGACCAGAACACGCCCCTGGTCTGAAGCCGGTTTCAGGTACACATTATCTTTTTTAACACTTAAGAGGGCATGAGTATCCTGAACGTTTTTATAGTCGGCAAGATGTATGTCGCTCTTGGGTGAGCTGCCGACCTTGATTTTCCTCTGCACCAGCAGATACTCTTTTCCCTTAAGTTTGCCGTTGAGCAGTCTTAATACTCCGCTGGACATTCCCTTTTCAAAAAGCCCGTAGAAAATCCCGATTAACAGTCCGAGTACCATCAGGCCCGCCAGCCGTGAAATCAGCAAGTCCGGGAAATAATACCCCAGGCCTTCCAGAGTAATTCCACCCAGTATTCCTCCAACGAATCCACCCAGCAATCCTACTTTTATTTTGGCCCAGGACATGGCCCTGACACCTTCGACGATGCCAATAAACAGTCCCAAAAAAGCCCAACTGACCACTCTGGAGACAGGTATCCCGATTGACCGTAGCGATTTGTTGGAATGGAAGACAATTTCGCTGATAAAAAGCAGGACGCCCTGCCCGATCAGGAATCCGGCAATACCCCCGACGATACCAACGAGGGAACCGGTGACTATTCCGGGGACGACTTTTGATCGAATTGAAAGGGTGATTCCTTCGCTGCTTCCCAGGAAACCTCCCATTATTGCACCGAAAACAGCACCCAGGCAGACTGTAAAAATTAAAAATGAGGGAAATCCGGATTGAGCGGCCAACAGTACTTCCGAAACCGGCCAGGCCGCAAGCCCTCCCAGTAAACCTATAAACCCAAATACAAGTTTTCTTAACAACGTTGACATATCTTCTCCTGATTAGTGGATATTAATACGCAGACTATCATCATCCGGGGATTTGCTGATGGTAAGATAGACTTTTTCGTTTGATTGAATACGGATATTCTTTTTAACGGTGGATGAACCGAGAATCATCCTGGACGATTCTGCTGTAATTCTGTATTCACCGGGTGAGAGTCTGATGATTTGGTTTTTGCCTGTCGGTGAAGACAGTTTCCTGTAGCTTCTATCCCCGCTTTCATCATAGAAGTATTCCGAGTCATTAATGAGTAAACGGACGTCTTCCGTATCGGTTTTAAAATACAGGGAACCAGGTTTGGGAGCGAGGTTGATTTTCAGATTTACGCTGGTTTGTTCCGGTTGGATTGTCAAATTGTAGTATTTATCCTGGTAGTCCGGATTCCTGAAACGAAGCTTATATCGATTTCCCGAAAAAAAACCGCCGCTTCGCAACCCGGAAACGAAGTATCTCCACTCTTTCCAAGTGCTGTTCGCGTACACAGCCATCTCCGTTTTCTTGCTGATGTCCCGTCCGGAATGGACTGCAAAAAACTTAAATTCGACCTTAACCGGGAGTTCGGGCATGTTCCTCTCAATGGTAAATGTAATCTGCCTGCCCTCTTTCATGCTAAGGATTTCACGCTGTCTGATGCGAGGTGACAGATAGAAATTTTCCCGAAACTGCTCGTTTTCTGCATACAGAAGTAACATGTACATTTTTTGTGGGAGATAGATTTTTTCGGACTTGAACGTGTAATATGATTTGCTCTCCAGTTCCTTGTCCTCTTGAAACTGAATTCGGACATCCTTTACCTCTTTAAGGGAGCCCTGTCGGTTTTCAGCATAGAGTTTGGCATGGAGATAGTTTTCATCAGCCTCCTTTCTTCCTTTTTTAACCTTTACCTTTACCTGCAAGGCACCGAGGTTTTCTCCGTCCAACCACTCGTGGTGGAGCTGGTTTTGAATACCCCATAAGACGCCTGCACCGGCAAGGATCAACACAATCACTGAAGCGATACCGATGCCTGTCGCCTTACCGGAAAGATCGGGTAGGCGCTTTTTCTTGGGTTGTGAAAGACTATCCTTACCTTCCAAATACAGCCTGATGGCTGAATAGATGTCTTCCTGAGTTTTGAAAGGCTTGAGAAATTTAGCCGTTTTTTTGAGAATGACTCCCAGGTCCTGAAAGCGTTTTTTTACTTTGTGGTGCATCGCTTTTTTGACGATGCCTTGTGTGGATCTTTTGATTTTGGGATTTACCTTTCTGGGGTGGGTGTACTTCCCCTTCTCAATCCGGGCGATGACCTCCGGGGTGAAACCTCCCCGGAATGGCTTCTTACCGAGGATCATCTCGTATAACATCACCCCCATGGAGTAGATATCAGACCTTTTATCCCTGTTTCTTGCGTTGGCTATCTGTTCCGGTGCCAGGTAAGATGGAGTCCCGATTGTCATGCCCGCTTTGGTTAATCCGTCATCATCACTTGCCTCCAGGTTGGCGGACACCCCGAAGTCAACCAGTTTGACGACACCATCCTTTGAGATCAGGATATTTGCTGGCTTGATATCACGATGGATGACCTGACGATCATGTGCGTATTTTAATGCATCACAGATTTCTGAAAATATCAGCAGCGCAGCATCTTCTGAAAGGAATCGTCTCTTAGCTATCAGATCTTCCAAGGTAATGCCGTCAACATATTCCATTACAATGTGATAGGCATTTTCCTCTTTGAAATGATCGTAGACCTGAACGATTTTTTCATTTCTGAATTCCATCATCAGTTGAGCTTCCCGTCGAAAGCGTTCCACAAAATCCTGGCTTCCGGTCAGCGTCAGCTTCTTGATGATCACAGTTTTTTGCAGGGTGGGGTGGCGCGCCTTATAAACAGCACCCATGCCACCTTTTCCTATCTGAGAAATGATCCTGTATTTTCCAATTTGTGATGGATGTGTCGGCATAGCTGTGCTGGTAGGAATTGATTCATAACCTTAAATGATCCAGTGTTCTTGCGTTGGTTCAAACGGGAATCAGTTCTTTGTTAACATTGACAAATTCCTCGGTCATGATCACAGTAACTTCCGATATTTTTTCCTCCTGCTCTTCAGCCCCCAGGTCTTCTTTGCAGACAGCGATCTTGAAAATGGAGGAGGTGCTTTTGACCGGTCCGCTGTCAAATTCTATTGGACCATTGACTGCAATATCAGAGGCCAGTTTGGAGTTTTCTTGTACCATGGAATCCGGTACATTTTTTCGAATGCCGATACTGTTGTAACCGGCCTTTCTAAAACCATCCACCAGGGGGCCGATCAAAACCAGCGATCCGGAATAAGTCAGGGCGACCGCTCCCTTTGGATCATCGACAGCGAGAGATTCTATCTCAACCATGTTTTGTTCTCCGATCTGCTCCTCAAAAATCTTCTGTTTATCCATCCAGCCCTGGGCCATTTTTTCGTAAGACTCCTCTTCATCGGGAAGTCCTGCGGATTTGGTTATTCCTTTGATGTGAACTTGAATTTCAGGTGGCAGTTGGCTTAATATTTCTCCCATTTCTCACTCCCTAGTTATTATGGTGATTGCCCTGTTGGATTCAGGCAGATTCTTTAAATGGAAATGTCACGAAAAAACGTGACTCAAAATTCACAAGAACAACAAAAAATACACTCATAACATGGTTTTAGAACCATATCAAATTCGGTTGTTTTATTAATAGTAAAAAAAACCAAAAGCTCAAATTCTTCGCTTTCGATTAATGGATACCAGCCGGATCTTCCTCACAAAACAGATTTAAGATCCCACCATATCGGGTGATGACTGACATAATGAAGCGAAGATAACCTCGCGTTTCCTGCCTGACCAAACAAAGTCCGATTGGACGATTTCAACTTCGTTAACTACGATATAAGACTCAATTATTTATCGGAGACTGAAATGACAGAGGATTCCTATATCGAATTAAAAAACCGAACCAACGGAAACTGTTTTGGCTGCAGCCAGGATAATCCGGTTGGTCTGCAAATGAAGTTTTTTGCAGGCAAGGATAAGGTTGTATCTGACCTTGTAATCTCTCCGCATCTTTGTGGATGGAACCAATTTGTTCACGGCGGTGTGTTAACGACTATACTTGATGAGGTGATGAGCTGGTCAGCCATGCATTTTCTAAAATGCATGGTGGTAACCAAAAATATTGAAATTAAGTTCCTCAAACCTGCCCTGGTTGACGAACCGTTACAGGCGTCAGGTTGGATAAAAAAGAAAACAAGTCGTCGCGAAGTGATCATGGAAGGCAGCATAAGGGATAAGGCCGGGAAAGACTGTGTCAGGGCTGAAGCGGCTTTTGCAATTCTTTCCCCGGAAATCGCAAAGCGAATGGGTATTTCCGAAGAAGAGGTCGCCGGATTGATAACATAGAATGCTTTTTTACCGGTTCGGACGGATCAAAATCCAAATCAGAGGATAAAAAATGAGACCAAAATTTTTGATTAAATCTTCGTTACTGACGGTATTTGCTCTTTTTATCAGTTTATCTTTGTTGGCTGATAAAAAAGGGCAATCAATCATGAGTCTGTCGTTTGGCAGTTATCAAGCCAGTGACGGAACTGATACGGTTAGTGGGAGTCGATTGTCAATTGCCTATCTTAGATATTTTATGGATCACTGGGCGTATTTCGGAGCTCTTGGCAGTGGGTCGGCAACCGGAGAACACGAAGAGAACGGAACAACTTCGGAACTGTCTGCCAGTACTGTCACCCTTTCCGGCGGGATACAGTGGAGTTATGGTCTCGATTTGAATTCGGATCGCGAGGAGGAATTAATGCCTTATGTCGGGGCGGGTTTATCTGTTCAGAATTACAGCTATGATTATGACTACGATGGCAGCGAAGTCGGAACGACATCGGGAACAGGTTGGGGGCCTCTATTTCGTTTGGGTGTAAAGATCAGTGTCTCTTCTCGTTTTGTCATTATTCCGGGCTATTCTTATAACCAGGTTACGATACAGACTGAAGACGGAGCTGATCACACCATTACCTCTTCCGGGGTATCCCTGGCTTTGGTTGCCAGATTTTGACGATCATGTCGGGAAATTGCTTTGAAGGGATTGAGGAGCGGAGAAGATTCAGAGACAGGGATGACCGGTTCCAATACCGCCGATTAACATCGCCTTGGAACCGGCTTTAGTTAGTATCTGTCGGATCTAGTTAACAGCATCCTTGAGGTTTTTGCCCGGCTTAAACTTAACGACGTTTTTAGCAGGAATCTTGATTGTCTTGCCAGTCTGGGGATTTCTTCCCTTTCTAGCTGCTCGTTTAACAACTGAAAATGTTCCGAAACCTACTAGGGTAAGATTTCCGTCACTGGTAAGTCCTTCGTTGATGCTTGAGAGGGTTGCATTTAACAGTTTTTCTGCTTGCGCCTTGCTAACTTCCGCCTTGTCTGCAATATTTGCGATCAGTTCTGCCTTATTCATAAAAACTCCTGTTGGTTTTAGTTTCCGGAAATGGTTTAACAAACGTAATCGAAATAAAACCGCAAACGCGACTTCTCTAGATCACGTTAAAACCAGTTAGGCGCTAAAACGGAATAAAGTCAAGCGTTTCCTTATTACTTTCATCTTTTTTTTAATTTTTTTTGAGTAAATGCTAATCCCCCTCAAACCCTGGTTTTAGCAGAACATCGAACGTGATCAATGATATATCTAAATATAACAGTATCTTGCAGTGTAGCTACTCTGTAGGCTGTTGAATTGTAGGGATACAGCAGATACTTATTAAACACCGGAACTTGGAACAATCAGGCGCAGATTGGAATTGAATGAATTCACTTTTTTCGCTTTAACGCCGCAAATATCGCGTGTTTAATCAATTTTTAATGGAATTTTCCGGAAAATTTCGAAAGAAAATCGTTTGTAAACCTCCAAATATCTTGTTTGTAGACCGAAAAGGATCAGATGAGTTGAGCATATTCCGTCGTTATTTGTTTGTTAGGGTAGGTATGGGTTGGCGCAATCCTGCCTAAAATGAGGAACTATCAGATTTATCAATGATCGGTTTGGAAGTGTTGTGGAGAAAGGGCTCCTGTTTTTAACTTACCAGTTGTTATCCTTCACCAATTGCTCGCATCCAGGCTTGAACAGGAGTCGGTTTTTCTATATAAATGAAAATCCAAAAGGAAGAGAAAGCCGTCGTGCTGGAGATTGAACCAATAGGGTGATGAAACATGTTGTTCGGACAAAAGAGAAATATTTTGATTGTTATTCTGTTAGTGTCTGCATTTGGGATTTCAATCGTGTGGGGTGCGAGAGAAATCTGGAAGATGCCGGGCTTGATGACAGATCAAGAGCTTTCCGGAGATGCACTTCGGGAAATAGAAAAGACTTTGAAAGATGGTGGCGAGTCGAGCCACGCGGAATTCAATCTGGCTGTGGTATATTACCGGCAACAGGATTATGAGAAAGCTTCAGCGAAATTTCTGGAACTGCTGGATTCCGGTAACAATGATAGTGAGATGAACAGTACACTGCACTATAATCTTGGAAACAGCTTTTACCGCATGGCCGAACTTGTACAGGAAAGTGATCTTGGCAGTGCAGTGGAACTTTTGACACGGAGTCTGGGACACTACAGGATAATCATCGATGAGGAGAAGCAAAAGGAGAAATACTCGGGAACTCCGGTCAAACGGGATGAAGATGCTCTTTTTAACTACACGCTGGCCAGAAAGAAACTAAAGATTTTCAGGGATAAACTCGCCAGACAACAACAGGAGCAGTCAGGAAAGAAGCAGCTTTATCAAATGCTGGTAGAGCTTAGAGAAAATGAAAAACGAATAGCAGAACAACTAGAAAAACTGAAAATGGCACCTCTTTCGAAGGAGTCGCTTGAATTAAGAAAAAAACTGATGCAGCAACAAGAGGAGAACCTTGACCAGTTAAAGCTGATCAAGGATAAGATGGTGGAAGCTGCCAAAGGCTGATCACGGCTTGGTAAAGATAAATCTGTTTCCTGCCATCTCCTTGGTTTTGAGCCGTATGCCTTTTTCTTTACAAGCCAGATACAGCTTTCTGCGCATTCTTGACTTGTTCATTGACGAGAAATACTCGACCTTCAGCAGTTGCGGTATATTTTCCAATTCAGACAAAGATTGATATCCTTCCAAGGATTCCAGTATCTCCAGAATTTCGAATTCTTCATCTTCACTGAAATCTTTAAAAACAATCAGATAAGCATTTCCTATATCGCCAACCGTTTCGTAGTATTTAATAATGTCTTTGGTAAGTTCGTCTGCCGCAACCGTCCCGGCTCTTTCACCAGCCTTTGAAAGGGCATTGTTCCAGTCATAGCTGCCAACCCGTGCATTGGTCATCTGTTTCTGGGTTGCCCCTACATTTCCGATCAATCTCCCCGTTGAAACATCGAATCCTTTAACCTGGATACTGGTTCTTGCGGCAGAGAATGCAGACTTGGAAAAGGGCTTTTTGGTTCCGGCCAGGAGTTCGAACTCCACAAGAATATTGACCTGATGTTGATCGGCAATTTTTACCCATTCTTCCCGGGGAGCTCCGTTTTGACTTAACCTGTCATAAATGTGTCCCAATGAACGTCGATCAAAAACACGAAATCCATAATCCAGCAAGCTGGACTGAAGAGCGGATAAGGCCGAGGCTACGGCAGCATGATCCTGTTTCATGGCTTCCGGATGAGAGGGATTGTATATCACCATCAGGCGTTTGTTGCCCATTTTCTGGTGAAGGATTCTCAACTCACTTAGTTTATCCTTAATATCGGCCGAGGCTACCTCGGCATCAATTTCGATAAACCAGCTCCCATCCCTTTTTTCATCTTTTAACACATTGTAGCTTTTGACAAAGCCACGGGCGCTGGAATAGATTTCGTCTCTAATAACCACCCAGTTTTTTACTTCTGTTTTGGAATCAAGAAATAGTCCGACGCCTTGTTTGACTGCATCTCTCAAGGCATTGCTCAAGGCCTGCTTTCGGGCGGAAGCTTCATTTCCGTCAAATATTTGAGCACTGCCCTTTCCAATCACACCGGCCGACGCTGTCATTGAAATCAGTAGGAATACAAGGGTTGACAGTAGAGCAAGAATCGTCTTTCTTGTTTTCATCTCATTTCTCTTAAATTGTTATCAAATAGGGTTGAAGCTGATTGACTCCATTATAAGCCCAATATCAATAAATTTCACTCTCATTCTTTATCAGCAGAGCATATGACAGGGCTGGCTGGTCAGACATGATTCGGATTCCTAACTTCGCATGGTCAGTTCGATGAACTTCCGGGAATCTTTCTGATCAGGTCATCTCCCGGCTCCGATTTCAGAATATTGATCTGTTCCTCCGGAGCATCTGCAGTGGCATCCGGCAAAGGTTCGTCTATTATAACCGGTTCTTCCACGACAGGTTCCAGTGGCTCGCTGAATTTTAATGCGGGTTCCAATGGCCAGAGTTCCCGGGGTTTCAGAAGGAGTTGTTCATTGTTCTCAAGATTTTTCAGGATATCGGACTCCTTGAGTTCTTCTTTTTGTTCCGTCTTTTTCTTTGACTTTATTATCTTAAAAGAATCCTGGATTTTTGTTTTTTGGGAGAGATTATCAACCTGACCCTCAACGCCCTTTTGTATCTCAAGCCATTTCTGCATGCTGTTACCCCAAGCCTGGGCATATTTTAATTTTTGCTGCATACGATTGGCCATGGAGTACATTCTGGCAGCTTTCAGCCATTCTCCCATTTGACTGTAAAGAGTTCCCAAATTGTAATAGGCGCTTGCCCGGTTCATCTTGTAAATGTTTAACGGTTCGGCTTCTTCCGGTCGGAACAGCACGAGTTGCCACATCCAGATTGCTCTTTCGAAATCGCCTGCACGCGCCAATCGATTTCCTTTCTTGATCCGGCTGTCTCCAAGATTATGAAAAGTTCTTGAGATGAACCCCTGTCCCTGTCCCTCCTCAAGATCAAGTGCCATTTTTTCATTAACAGCCTGGTAAAAGTCAGTCAAAATCTTAAAAATCAGGATCTTGGTCAATCGCTTGAGCTCAAGTGTTTTTTCCGGCAAGTTGTTTACTTCGTCTGCACCGACATAGATTTGCTGAAAGGGTTGCGTATAGAGTTTTCGTAACAGCAATCTTCCTGTTTCAGCTTCAAAAAGAGCAACCCGGATACTGATTAAAGCATTTCTTCGTTTGATCAAATCCGCCGAGCTGTCGACTGATTGATGATCGGGATTGTCGGCGTCGTATTTTTCCTCGTTTTCCCAGATTGAATAGTCAACAACTTCGAGACGCAGCACCTTCAGATCAGTATAATCATCAGGCAAGAGTTCCATGAAAGAGAAGACGTCCTGTTCTGTTACCGTTTCAAAAAATACTTCCTGAACCTGTTCAACTTGCTGTCCCGTGAAACTCTGGATATAGATCTCGCGAATCCGGATGGAGGATATTGTTTTATCGCCGCTGGCATCGGATGAATCAACATCAGGGGAAGAGAATAGCTGGCAACCCGATATAAACAGAAGCAGAGGCAGGAGTGTGCTGAGGAACAACCCAATATGATTGCAGAAATATGCTCTTTTTTTGCCCATAGCAGCTAATATAGTCAGAACACGACAGCATTCCGAACAGAAACAAATGTAACTTGAAAAGAGAATTCAGTCGGGGAAGACGTTTATACTAGGTTAATGCTATCAATAAAAGCAAACTTGATACCATTAATAAAACTCCTCAGGTTTTGGAGCCAGGGAGCATACAGAGAGTTGTACAGATCATCCACATAGGAAGAGATATAGCCTTCGACGATAAAGAAGATGAGCAGACAGATAAGCATTCCTTTGATCAAGCCCAAAAGGGCACCGATTAGTCTGCTGAGAAATGAGGGTCTTTTAAAGGAGATGAAAGCCTTGATCAGGCTGGAAAGAATCAGACCGGCAAGAACAAAAGCGGCAAAAATAGCAAAATAGGTTACGATTCTTGCCTGGGTATCATTGCTGATGTATTCCAGGGTAAAACTCATATACCTGGGATGAAACCTTTCCGCACAATAGTATCCGAGAACTATTCCCAGTGTGGACATGATTTCACGAAAAGCGCCTTTGGATGTACTTAGGAGGATGAAAATGACCAGGATCAGGGAAAAGATAATATCGAAAAAATTCATATCGTAAGCTGCTATGGTTGCCGGCAGGAGAATTAATGTGAACTTGTTATCCTTTTAAGCCAATGATTTTAAAAAAGCAATGGCTTTTTCGTTAAATCAGCCAAACTTGGTGTTTTGCCCCGGATACTGCGTTGATTTCCTCATCCGCGGATTAGCGCTTTTGATTGGCGACTAAGCTGATATTTAAACTGAAATGAACCTGTTTTTTATTTGCATTCGGTTCTGCTTGGTTTACAATAGTCACGATACGATGATCATCGGGAGTGCACCTTTCACCTTATCCGATTTGCCAAAGAGTCAAAATGGAAAAACCAATGACCGATGTTTCACAGAGCCAGGAGTGGTTGTTGCTAGCCGAACATTTTGAACAGATCAGACCAATCCATCTGAAACAACATTTTGAAGAGGATCCTACAAGAGCGGAAAGCTTCACCTTCGAGGACTGCGGTTGGTATGTGGATCTGTCCAAGAATCTGATGGATTCCACCACTTTGAAGCTGCTATTGGATCTGGCCAAGGCTTGCAAGCTGAGTGATGCGATCGAAGAGATGTTTTCAGGTCAGAAGATCAATAAGACAGAAAACCGGGCTGTTTTGCACACAGCTTTGCGTAACTGTTCCAATACCCCGGTATTTGTGGATGGTGAAGATGTGATGTCTTTGATCAACAGCGTCATTTCAAGAATGGAAAAGGTGGCTGAGCGGATTCGATCCGGGAAATGGAGAGGGTACACCGGTGAGAAAATTAAAACAGTTGTTAATATCGGTATCGGTGGTTCGGATCTTGGTCCCTGTATGGTTTATGAGGCACTAAAACACTATTCCGACCGCTCCCTTGAAGCCAGATATGTATCAAATGTGGATGCCGCTCATCTGATTGAGCAAATCTCGGATCTCGATGCGGCAGAGACGCTTTTCGTAGTTGCATCCAAAACCTTTACTACCCAGGAGACGATGACCAATGCAGCCACTGCCAGAAAATGGCTGACAGACCAACTGGGAAGTGAAGATGCCGTACGTAATCACTTTATCGCCCTTTCTTCCAATCGAGAGAAAGTGGTTGAGTTCGGGATTGATCCGGCCAACATGTTTGAGTTTTGGAACTGGGTTGGGGGTCGATATTCATTGACTTCCGCCATAGGATTTTCACTCCTGGCCACGCTTGGAAAAGATATATTCAAAAGGCTCAGAGAGGGGTTTCACAGCGTTGATCTCCATTTCAGAAACAGCCCCCTTGAAAGGAATATTCCTGTTTTGATGGCCCTGATGGGAATCTGGTATAACAACTTTTTCAGGACACAGACATATGCCATACTTCCCTATAGCCAGTATCTTCACCGTCTGCCCGCTTACCTGCAGCAAACAGATATGGAAAGCAATGGCAAGTCAATCGATCGAAGTGGTCAGCCGGTACCTTTTGACACCGGACCTGTTATTTGGGGAGAACCGGGTACCAACGGGCAACACGCTTTTTATCAGTTGATTCACCAGGGAACAAAATTAGTTCCTTGCGATTTTATCGGCTTTATCAATCCCCTTGCCAAATCAGGTGATCACCATGAGAAGCTCATGGCCAATTTTTTTGCTCAACAGGAGGCATTGGCCTTTGGAAAAGAGCGTTCGATTCTCGAAGAAGAAGGTATCGCCGAGGATCAAATCCCGTTCAGGGTTTTTACGGGGAACAGACCCTCCACCTGCCTTCTGGCTGAGAAACTAACCCCCGAATCACTGGGATCATTGATCGCCTTTTACGAACACAAAGTGTTTGTGCAAGGGGTGATTTGGAACATTTACTCGTTCGATCAATGGGGGGTTGAACTGGGAAAACAGCTTTCAATAAAGATTCTGGATGAACTGAAGGAGGGCGAGCGAGATGGGCTGAAACATGATGGTTCAACCAATGCGCAGATCAGACATTACTTAACAAATAAAATCCGGTAGTCATCAAAATCGAGATGATCAGGAAACCGAATTTACTTTATTTATTACAATGAGTTGTGCCACATAGTTATGAGCAAACCTTTGACAGAATTGATTCCGATCTTGATCCTGAATATGGCACAATGCATCAGTCATTAATGATCCGAAAATCTAACCCAAAAATTTATCAATAACGCTTTATGGAACCCGATCCCAGACTACTGGATATTCTGGCATGCCCTAAATGCAAAGGTGATCTTGAATTGACCGCCAAAAAGGATGGATTGATCTGCAGGGCCTGTGAACTGCAGTATCCCATCAAAGATGGTATCCCCGTGATGTTAATTGAAGAGGCTCATAAACCGAACGATTAGAAGCTGTCATTCAGATTCTGGGCGATGGTATTGCTTAGACCGTCCAACGCTTCTTCCCTACCCTCATCAATCTCTGATGCGGACAAGTCAGTGGATGTTGTCTTGACGGAATAGGAACCCCCGAGTGATTTGCCGTTAATCAGAAAGGACTCACTCCTGTTGTCATATACGTTCAGGCTACCTTTTACGGAGAAGGTGAAATCATATGTCTTTTCCGAATCGTCCAGTGAATAATCACTTTTACTCCTGGTCATAGAGTCTATGGTAAACGTAAGCACAAGATCCGCTTTTGCCAAAGGGGCAATTGTGACAGAATCCAGATTGAATCTCTCAATCAGGAGATCTCTCAACCTTAAATCAAGTCGGGGAACGTAACTCTTGTTGCTGATTTTCGATACTGCTATGGAATTTGCCTGTTCAATTAATTGAATCCGATTCCGGTTTAATTGAAAACCACAACCCGTTTGCATCAAAAACAAAAAAAACAGGAGAGCTGAAAAAAGAAATCTCCCAATTCTCACGGGGTGAGCTGTGAGGAAAGGTGAAGGGTTAAGGGTTGGTTGGTAATCTTTAATCATTTCAACAAGAAATAAGGAATATGAGGAAATTTGACCAGCATTGACAGGATCAGATTAAGTGGTTAATATGTACAATTGTGCTTTAAACAACAAACCAGAAATTTGAGAAACCATTAGATGTTTGAAAATCTCACCGAAAAACTGAATCAAACATTTAAGAAGCTGACCAATAAAGGTGTTCTTTCAGAGAGCAATATTGCAGTATCATTGAAGGAAGTCAAATTTGCCCTGCTGGAAGCCGATGTAAATTATCGAGTCACTAACGCTTTTTTGAAGTCGGTTAAAAAAAGAGCCCTGGGCGCGGAGGTGATGAAATCTCTCAGCCCCGGTCAACAGTTCATTAAAATAGTGAACGACGAGTTGATCGCCATGATGGGGGCCGAGAATTTCGGTCTGACGCAGGTCAACAATCAGTTGTCTGTAGTGATGTTGGTGGGACTACAGGGAAGTGGAAAGACAACCACCATCGCCAAACTGGCCAATCGATTGAAGAAGGATGGTAAGAAAGTGTTGCTGGCATCGACGGACGTTTATCGACCGGCTGCTATTGACCAATTGAAGGTTCTGGCCAAAGACCTTGATGTTCCTTGCTACGATAGTCATCCGAATATGAAGCCATTAAACATTGCGGCTGATGCCTTCGGTGAAGCCGAGGTTAAACTTGCGGATTACCTGTTGATCGATACTGCGGGCCGGTTACAGATAGATGAAGCTTTGATGAAGGAACTGGATGATATCAAGGCAAAGCTTCCGCTGAGCGATATTCTGTTTGTGGCTGACGCCATGACCGGTCAGGATGCCGTCAATGTTGCCAAGACCTTTCATGACAGGCTTGCTCTTACCGGTTTCATTCTGACAAAGATGGATGGCGATGCAAGGGGTGGTGCTGCTTTGTCCATTCGCGCCATAACCGGTCAACCAGTCAAGTTTATCGGTGTGGGAGAGAAGATCAAGGACCTGGAGCCTTTTTTCCCGGATCGAATTGCTTCTCGTATCCTGGGAATGGGGGATATGATTGGTTTGATCGAAAAAGCGCAGGAACATATCGATCAGAAAAAAGCGGAAAGTCTGGAGGAAAAACTCAGAAAAAACACGTTTACACTTTCAGACTTCCAGGATCAGTTACAGCAGATCAGAAAGATGGGATCCCTGAAGGATATTCTGGGAATGATTCCGGGGATGGGAAGTAAAATCCCCACGGGCGCGGATGTGGATGAGAAATCCCTGGTGAAGATTGATGCAATCATCTCTTCCATGACGGAGAAAGAGAGGGTTAAGCCGAATATCATTAATGGATCCAGAAAGTTACGAATTTCTAAAGGAAGCGGCACGACTGTAAATGACGTGAACCGTCTTTTGAAACAATTTGCCCAGATGAACAAAATGATGAAAAAATTCTCTGCCATGGGCAAAGGCAAAAAATCGATGAGAGCACTTCAGAACATGATGGGATCAGGTGGTAACATGAGCCCGTTTTAATTTCTTACTTTGTTAACATTCTTGAGGAGAAATAATAGTGGTACGAATTCGACTGGCTAGAACCGGCTCAAAAAAGAAACCTTTGTACAGGTTGGTAGCAGCGGATAAGCGATTTAAGCGTGATGGAAGATTCCTGGAAAAACTGGGAACTTATAATCCGATGACCAAAGAGCTCAATTTTAATAAGGAGAGCATCGAAAAATGGCTGTCGGTTGGCGCTTCCGCTTCGGAAACGGTGTCAAAGCTGTTGAACAAAGAAGGTTTTGATCTCAAACTGACCTTCACGCCCAAAGAGAAGACCAAGAAGGACGAGCCGAAAAAAGAGGCAAAGGCCGAAGAGCAGCCGGTAGAGGCTGAAGAGAAGGCAGAAGAGTAAAAGGCTCCTGACGTAATACCGCAAGGTTTACACACAAAATCTCATGAAGAATCTAGAGGGTATTATCCAGGTTGGTTTGGTCATCAATTCCCACGGGCTGAAAGGGGAGTTGAGGGTCATGCCGCAAACCGATGATCCCGGGATTTTTTTGAGACTTGATGAACTAATCAGGGTTGAAGATTCCGGGAAGATTTTCCACACACTACAAAATGCCAGGGAGGTTAAAAACCACTGGCTGATCAAACTCGAAGGAATCTCGGATATTGATGAAGCCAAATCGCTGAAAGGCGAAGCGCTGTATACTACGGAAGATCAGATTCGACCCTTGGATGAGGATGAGTTTTTTATTCATGACCTGATTGATGCTGAGGTTTTCTCAACGGAGGGGCGCCATCTGGGAAGAATCGTTAATTATTTTGACGCCGGAACCCAGGGCGTTTGCGAAGTGGAGTCTGAAAGCGGGTCTTTTCTTTTTCCTACCTCTGATGAGATTCTCAAGGATGTCAAACCGGACGGAAAAGTTGTTATTCAATTGATACCTGAGTTGATTACCCTAAATCGGAAAAAGGCAAAATAAATTGAACGGTCAAGCCCAGGCATCAGTTCATTTTCAGGTATTAACCGTATATCCTGATGTCTTTTCCTCCTTTCTGTCCCAAGGGCTTCTCGGTCGGGCGATTGAAGATGGTAAGCTGGAAGTTGACCTTTATAACTTCAGGGAATTCGGGGTCGGAAAACATGCGAAAGTGGATGATACCCCGTATGGTGGAGGAGCGGGAATGGTTCTCAGGCCGGAACCCATAGTCGAAACACTTGAGCAATGCAGGAAGACATCCGGTAAAGATAGGATATTAAAGGTTTTGTTGTCTCCCCAGGGAGAAACATTCAACCAAAATAAAGCGATAGAGTTCAGTCAACAGCGCAATCCCATCGCATTGATTTGCGGAAGGTTCGAAGGTTTTGACGAGCGGATCCGAAGTTTTGTTGATGAGGAAATCAGCATGGGAGATTTTGTTCTCATGGGGGGGGAAGTAGCCGCTATGGGTGTTATAGAATCTGTCGCAAGACTGGTTCCGGGTGTTATTGGTAATAAGGAGTCGTTAGAACAGGAATCATTTGGCAGTGACCTGTTGGAGTATTCGCAATATACAAAGCCCTTGGTGTATCAGGGGATGAAGGTTCCTGAAGTGCTGACATCCGGAAACCATAGGGTTATTGAAGAGTGGCGTCACAATGATGCTTTAAGGAAGACCAAAACAAGAAGACCGGATTTATACCGTAAGTTTGTAAAGAGTCACAAAGAATCCTCGAAATCATGACAATTGTTAAATCTGCCATTCTGCATGTTTCGGTGATTTTGTGTTTTTGATGTCAATAATATTAAGTATTTGGAGTTTAAGATGAGTGGGATTATTGAAGCTGTTGAAAAAAGGCAACTGAGGGAGGTTCCCTCTTTTGATATTGGCAGCACTATCAGGGTTAGCTACAAAATTAAGGAAGGAGAGAAAGAGAGAGTTCAGCCATTTGAAGGTGTCGTTATCGCCAAACATTTTGGTGAAAAGAACCTGAAAGCAACCTTTACAGTACGTAAGGTTAGCCAGGGATATGGAGTGGAAAGAGTTTTCCCCCTGCACTCACCCAGAATTGAAAACATAAAAATTGTCAAGAAAGGTAGAATCCGCAGGGCAAAACTCTATTACCTGCGTGGTAGATTCGGTAAAGCAGCCAGAATCAAGGAAAAACTATTTACCAAATAGGTTAGCCAAGTGCCTGATTCAACAAATCGAATTCGATTGGGGAAATTGGGTGAGCAAAAAGCAGCGGAATATCTCAAACAAAAGGGATACCGGATCAGGGAAAGGAATTTCCGATGCAGGGAGGGTGAAATTGATCTGATCGCAGACCATGGTGAGTATCTGGTTTTCGTTGAGGTCAAGTCACGATATGCAACGGAAGAGATGATCAATCCTTTGATTTCAATGACCAGGAAAAAGTGTAATCGAATCAGGTTGTTGGGACAGACGTACCTCGCGCGGCACAAAATCAGGACAAAACAGCCTCGCTTTGATGTGATCGGCATCGTTTTTCAGAACCAGAAACAGTATTCTCTAGAACATATTGAAAACGCGTTTTAAACAGAAGCATTTATCAGGTAGGCAATTTATGGCAAATCATAAATCCGCAGAAAAAAGAGCAAGGCAGAATGCCAAGCGGCGACTTCGTAACAGAACTTTGAAATCCTCCTATAAAACGGAGATAAAGAAATTCGTATCTCTTGTATCCGAAAAGAAGCTTGAAGATGCAAAAGAGTTGTTACCCCGCATTCACAAGGTGATCGATAAGGCTCATACAAAGGGCGTTATACCCAAGAATACGGCTTCCAGAAAGAAGTCAAATGTTTCTACGATGCTGAATAAAGCATTGACCGAAGCTTAAATCGATGCATCCGGATCCCCGAAATTCACGAGGGATTCCGGAGTAATCGCGGTACTTGGAAGTTTCCCGGGTGAATGACGGATAAACAGCGGCCCGCTCAGGCCTACAGCTTGAGCCAGCTAGGTATGGAGTGGGATGACGACCGGATAG
>JANQGX010000044.1 GCA_028282885.1 SAR324 cluster bacterium | reverse complement strand
TCTCCAGGGACCGGGGGAGAATACAATTAAATCATTTGATCTTGCGTTCAAAGCTGGAGCAAAAGGGATCGAGCTCGATACCCATTTTGATCTGAAGCTTGACCGATTTGTCATCACTCATGACAAGCCGTATCAAAAGCATAACGGACGTTTGCTCTACCTGGAGAGTGTTTTTGAAACTTTCGGTAATGCCGGTTATTACTGGGTTGACCTTAAAAACCTCTCAGCGGAAACCCTGGAGCCGGTTTCACACCGTATGCGCATACTGTTGGAAACGTATCAACTGGAGGAACTCGTTTTTATCGAGTCGTGGCACGGTGATCAGTTGAGTGAGTTGTCCAATCGCGGTTTCCAGACGCTCTACTGGATCAACCTCAACCATGAAGCAGGCAGTCCCGATTACCTGGGAGAGCTTCACCGAAGACGCGGGATGCTTATTAATTCGCAGTTCAGCGCACTTTCCGGCGACTACCGCACGTTTCTCAGGTATCCTCAGGATGTGCTGGATAATTATCCCCTGTTTGTCTTTACCATCAACGATCAGCAAGTACTTGACCAGTTTCTCGGGAATCCGCGGGTCAAGGTCATCCTGACCGACAATCCCCAATTTTACCAGACAGGAAATGGAATCACCACAAAGACTGAGTAACAAAAAGTTGCAATTCATCAGATTTGTATTCGATATACTGATTCTGCCTTTTCTGATACTGGGTTATCTTTCCCTGCCCAGGCTTTATGCAGTCTTGCGTTTCGCCGAGCCCGGGGATTATCTGACTTCCAGCTATTACAATCTTAATCTGACCCTGGCTTATCTGCTGGCAGCCTCCTATTTTCTGGGAAAACAGGTTTTTTACAGGAGCACAAAGCTCATATTCCTGGTGGTGCTTCAGGTAATATTTATCATCAGGATTGTGGATATAGAATCCTTCAGAGTTTTTCATATGAGCTTCTCACCTGCTTTTTTCGCAAACCTGGAACTGGAATCCTTCAGGGTGATGGCGTACGACTACTGGTGGGGGCTCATTCTGTTGGGATTGTACCTGATCGTTTTCTTTCTCTTTTTCATGAAGAGGGCCTATCCGCCTTATGGTAAGAGAGCCGGAACCATATTAACCGTGTTGATGCTGTTGATCCTTGTCCGATCCGCGGTCGTACTCAAAAAGCAGAGCTGGCATTCAAGCGCTGATTTTGCAGTACAGCTCTTGGTAGAGCAGGCTTATGAATACTACCGTGAATCGGATTTTCTGGATAGTTTACAGTGGACTGAAACAGAACTGGAGGTGATCAATAACCTGGGCTTTGATCTGAAACCGGTGAGTTTCGACTACAATGCCGTTTCCCTGCAAAAACCGAACTTGATCCTGATCTACCTGGAGGGTTTCCAGGCAGAGTTCACCCGGGCTGGCGGGTCCAAAATAAAAGGATTGACCCCGAATCTGGACAGGTTTGCAGGGAATAATACCTACCTGCCGAATTTCTATAATGCAGTCACTCCCACCATCAATGCGCTGATATCCACCCAGTGTGGACTGCTGCCCCGGTTTGGCAATTATTCGCTGGACAAGATCGTGTACGCTCCCAATATTCTCTGCCTTCCCGACTATCTAAAAGGGATGGGTTACCAGCAGACCATGCTCCTGGGATCATCACCTGTGTTTTCGGGAATTAAAAAGTATGCCGAGTTTCATCAATATGATGAAGTTATCGGCCGTTACGCGATCAAAGAAAGATACCCCGAGTACAGGAAAGGGATGACGACCTGGGGTATCAACGATTACGACCTTTACAGGGTTGCAGTCAAGACTGTTGATCGGTTGCAAAAGAGCTCCCCGTTTCACCTGACCCTGTTTACCCTGGATACTCATCCTCCTTTTGATACCTCTCCGGAATGCCCCGTATTTTCTAAAGATAATAAATTATTTAACGCCATCCATTGCTCGGATTATGGATTTGGGATGTTTTATGATCATTTGGGAGAAATAGGATTGCTGGATAACAGTATGGTTGTACTGGCCGGGGATCATATGCCACATGGGGGAGGGAGGGAGTACGGCAGAGTGTTTGCCGCTTTCCGGGCACCGGGATTTGCTGCCGGAGAAGGAAGGGTTATTGATACCATATCCTACAGCCCCGATATCATTGCAACAATATTGGATATGATGGGGACCGGGTTGACATCCAAGCTGGTGGGCAAATCGGTTTTGAGTTCTCGGACTCAGTTTCAACACTTGGTCTCTCCCGGATTCGAAATTTATAACGGGAAATTCAGGTCCGCGGGAAAGTGTGATAAACAGGAACTGTTAAAGACGACGCTCAGGGACGAAACCCTGCCCCTGTCAGATTGCCAGAGGGAGAAGGTGCTGAAAAAGCTGGATAGCTGGGTTTTGCATCGGGGGTTCTAAGCCAATTCATAATCCGGCAGGTCATTTACCACCAGGAGTAGCTGCGCAGGGACAGGGCCTGCAAACTCAAATCGTTGGGATTAAATACCAGAACTTTAATCTGGCGCTCGTTAACAGGATCAGTACCACCTGCGATATAGATACGGGAACCGTCAGAAGTGGCTGATATATGCGCCTGCTTGTTTTCCAGGTGGCTGATAATCCGGACCTTGATTTCCGGTCCCGAGGGATCCAGTTCCAGGATTTCGTTAAAGAATCCCTTGTAGGACCAGCCACCAAAGCAGTAGATTTTCCCATCCACAGCCGTACCTCCCATATACATCCTTGCCGAAGGCAATTTGGCGGTTCGTTTGACCTTGAAGTCATCGATTCCGATTTCCAGAATCTCATCCAGTACCTCTCCATCGGGATTTTCTCCACCCATCAGATAGACGGCACTTCCCAGCCGGACGACCGTGAAGAATTCCCTGGCAGACGGCAGGTGGGCAATAGTTCTGACATCTCCCTTCTCGGGCTCGATTCTGAGAATATCGGATCTCTGCTTTTTCCCGTCCCAACCGCCTAAATAATAGAGATACTGTCCTTCCTGAAAACCACCCCCAAATGAAACCGGAAAGGGCAGTTTCATGAGCGGTTCCACAGTTTCAGCGTTTGGATCGAATTTCAAAACCTGATCGGAATAGGCGTTCCGGTTGTAGCCGCCCACAAGATAGAACACATCGTTCAGGTGGTACGGGCTCATGCCAACCATCTCCTCGGGTAGACTGGCCGGCCTTTTGATGGTGCGCCCGGTAAGGTCAATATCGAGTATTTCGGCATACATAGCACCCTCATCTGCCCTGCCGCCGAAGGTGTAAAGGTGCCTGTCCACCACCAGGGAAGAAACCATATTTCTGGAGGTCCAGGGCATGAAAAGAACAAATCTTCCGGCATAACCAATGACTGCCAGCATCAGGAGAAAGCCGCCCAGGTAGATCAAAATAGTTAGCCGGTTAGCGAATTCGGAGCCATCCTTGATTTTCAGAATTCTCATATTCATTCGTGTTTGAGTTTCCGTTTTGGAACTCTTTATTGCCCGATCTTGTCGGGAAGAAAAGTCGATTGAAAGTAGTTTTATGACAGCGCTTTCCGATTGAACCGGGAATTATATAACTTTAAATATCTTTAAATTACATGGGTTTATACTACACCTGTCGGCAGTTTGAGTCAATCGATTCGAATCACGAATTGCGGAACATGACAAAAGCTGTCATGCTAAAATAACAATGGTCGGGACTTGATCAACAACCCATCACTTGAAACCCGAGAATAACGCCATGGAAACATTTATCGAAGCGCTTGACCTCGTTGCCAATCCGGACTTTCATCAGCAAAGGGAAAATAGCCTGAGAACATTGAAAGACGCAGAAATAGATCCTCCATTGACAAACCTGATGAACGATCTGTCCGGACTTACCTGTTGTTTCTCCCTGCAGAGCTGTTATGGCCACTTTCTCTATCCCGGTCAGAGCGACTCGCATTTTATCGGTCCCCTGCCTGTTATTGGTGAGGGTGTTGAAATAGAGTACAGGATCGCCTACCTGGCCCTTTGTATAGAGGATTCTGATGATGGCAGGGATCTCAAGGCCCAGCTCCGGCAGATAGCTCAAATTGCTCCCTCTATGATTCAATTCGGCTCAGCAACCTGGTTTTGGGATCGCCAGATTAATTCATACGCTCTTCAGGTCGAACCGGATCGTTTCAAGGATAGTGACAAAGCTTACATCGGTTACAAGGAAGCCCTGGAGGTGGAAGTGGCGCGCAGTCAGTTCTTCGGCGCCCTGGGACGGGTAATCGAAAACTTTGGAAGTTCCGGATAACACAACCTGCCTTAATTCCCCAAACCTTCGGTAAACTTTTGAGATGCTTCGGATCTGGTGTCCCTGAGCAACCCATACCAGGATTGGTAACTTTGAGGATGGTAAAAGAGGTGTGAGGCGCATTTGCAGTCGGAAGAGCCGAACCCAGGAACCGGCACTGCGCGTGGTTCCTGTGCAGGATTTAACTTCGATACCCAGGGGCACTCCTGCTTCATGGATCCGGAAGCATACCAGATTTCGACAAGGCGACAATATCGCCTCAGGTAGTCAATGTGCCAACGTAGCTTTTTGGATCGTTTTCGATGCCTGTCGGTTCTGGGTCGGAGTCCCCCGGGACCGAATGCACTACCCACATAGCAGTAGCAGCCTTTGTCAAAGTGAAAGATACCGAGCTTTCCGATTTTGATTCGTCGACTCTGAGGCAGCTCAAGGATCAAAACATAAGTACCTTTTGATCCTTGCCTGGGTGGCCGGTTGGATTTTCCGGGAAAACTTAATTCGATGTATTTCACTGTTTTTCGGTTTGTGGGTTATCGATAACCTCCTGATACCAATCCCGCTTTGGACGATTTGCTTAGTTTTGAACCGTTTCATCCGGAAGGGATTCCTTTGCTTTTTTTGTCTTAAGCTGTCTTTTCCTGGTGAGAAGCGTCAGGTGCTTTAACCGTGTCTGAGGCTCATGATAGCGGCGGAAAAAACGGGTCAGGGTCGTATAGGTAAACAGGGTATTAATCGGTTTGATGCGAATCAGATACCAGAACAGACGATAACTGATGATCAGGGCTGGTAAAAAATAGAAGACTGTCAGCAGCTCCTGGATCCAATAATTTTGGACGACAGGCAAACCCGGAACTCGTTCCCGCAACCAGAGGGATATCCAGAATACCACTGGCACTGCGGTGATATAGTAGAGAACGACTCCCCAGGAATGGCCCGCCTCCACCGCCTTCTTATTACAATAGGCCATACAGCGCATGCAGTTTTCACAGTGATAGGTCCAGAAAGGAACTTGTTTTGATCCGACCCGGATCATCTTGATGGCCTGATTTCCGCAGGATTTGGCGCACAGCCCGCAACCCACGCACTGGTTGTTGGAGAACATCATTTTCCCCATGAACATGCGACCGAATACCAGGTAAATCACCGGAAAAACAGGCACAAGCCAGAAGAGTATCACCGACCACATCGCTTCCCAGAGGTTGTTCAGGGTAAAATAGATGTGCTTCCCGTTTTGGAGTCTGTCCATGAAGGATTTTAGTTTGACAAAGGTTTTTTCCATAATCCTAACGGAGTTGTGCTCTTTCAGGCCCCAATGCAGGTTCAACATGTTTGCCGGCATATCGAGACTGAACAGGCCCTTGATTCGGTACCCCTTTAGCAAAAGCACCAGGGCAGCAAAGAAGGTGGCAAAGCCCGAAGCACCGGGAATCTTGAGGGGGCCGATGATAAAACTGCCTCGGGTGGCAACGCAGATAGCCGGTGTTCCGCGTCTGACAGGAAATCGTAGGATGAATTTTATCATGGACCAGGGAGGCATGAATCCGTGTGCCGGAAAAAGCAGACCGATCATTCTTGTCTCTTTGCTGTTCAACTGCTCACGTGGCCCAGCTTCGTCAATCATTTCCAGCTCGACTGTTCCCCCATCGGCTTCGATCATCTCCTTGATCCAGCATCCCACACGAAAGGTATTGCCGGTTCCGCTTAACATGTACAACAAGGCCTGATCAATCAATGGTTCCCTCCGGTTCAACTGTTATTTGGCTTATCCCTTTGTTGTCTGCCAGTTTATCATCCTTTTTTGGAGGGTCATTTTCAAGACTAATCTCTCTTCATTTCAATATAACAAGAGAGGTTATCAATCGCTGTTAATGGCATTGGACAAACTATCATCGCCTGCTTAGAATAACCAATTAACCCGACCTGCAAAGGGTTTTGATGATTAGGCTCTTTACAAGCCGGAATCAATAGATTCAATCCCCAATCTATTATTTCACCGAAGAAAAGCGATTGATCATGACGATAATGCTGGAGGTCAGAAACCTGGTTAAGAATTATGGCAAGATCGAAGCCGTGAAAGGCGTTTCCTTTACCGTTGAGCAAGGTAAGTGCTTCGGGCTGCTCGGACCGAACGGTGCTGGAAAAACCACAACGATCGAGGTTATCGAAGATGTGTTCCCTGCTACATCGGGAGAGGTACTTTTTGACGGCAAACCTCGTTCTGCCAGCTTCAGGGAAAAGATCGGAATTCAGTTTCAGCAAACAGCTCTCCTGGGCCACATGACGATCAGGGAAACCCTCCGAACGTTCAAGGCGCTTTATAAGAAAAGTGCCGAGATAGAAGACCTGGCGGAACTTTGTGTTCTGAACGAATTTCTGGACCAGATGAATGATAAGATCTCGGGAGGGCAGCGACAGCGCTTTTTTCTGGCGCTGGCCCTGATAAATGAGCCTGATCTGATCTTTCTTGATGAACCTTCCACAGGGCTTGACCCACAGGCCCGACGCAATCTCTGGGATATCGTCAGCAGAATTACCGGGATGGGAAAAACCATAATCCTCACCACCCACTACATGGAAGAGGCCCAATACCTTTGTGATGAAGTTGCCATCATGGATCACGGTCAGATCATTGCCCAGGGCTCACCGGAAGAGTTGATTCGGCAGCATGGAGGAGATGTGACCATTGTTATACCCGAAGAGAATTTCAAGACCATCGGCGACAGGGACAGCTTCAATCATAAGGTGAAGCATGAATCGGTTGAGATCCTCACCGATGATGCAAACCGTTGCCTGGAAGATTTACTGGCCAGGAAGGTTAATCTGAATGATATCGTGATACGCTCCCAGAATTTGGAGAGTGTGTTTTTAAATCTGACCGGCAGGAAACTCAGGGAGTAGAATGAATTTCAAACGCATGTGGGCCATGTTCAGAGCCCGAAATCACGAGTTTTTCAGGGACAGGGCCGCTTTTGGCTGGAATTTCCTGTTCCCGTTTCTTCTGGTAGGAGGCTTTGCCCTGATTTTTGGCAGCAATCGCTATAATGTTTATAAAATCGGGGTGTTCCCGTTGGAAGACAAACCGGTAAAAGCGGAGTTCCTGCAGCTTCCCGAAGGTTTTCGGGACCAAAAGAATTTTGAATTCATTCCCTTCACAACAGGCCGTGAAGGGGTTGATAAGCTGAAACACCATAAGATCGATTTCCTGGTCAAAAACGCATCCCCGGGGAACGAATACTGGGTCAGTGAAACCTCCCAAAAGGGATATATCATAGAGCAGTTGTTTAACTCCTCCCTGATCAGAACCGAGCATAAGGTCAATGGCCGAAAACGTGAAATCCAGGGTTATGAAATTCGTTTTATCGATTGGTTTTTCCCGGGAATTCTAGCTATGAACATGATGTTCAGCGCACTCTATGGCGTGGGGTATGTGGTGGTCAGATACAGAAAAAACGGGGTGTTGAAACGACTCAAAGCCACCCCGCTGACGTCCTTTGAATACCTGACCTCCCAGATGCTGTCACGGAATTTTCTGATCATGTTTACCCTTTTGGTAGTCTGGATCGGCTGCGATCTGATGTTCTCCTTTCAAATGAACGGCTCCTTTCTTGATTTGACTCTGGTTTTCTTCCTGGGGAGCCTAAGCCTCACATCGTTGGGGCTGATCCTGGCTTCCAGGGGCAACAGCGAGGAGTTCACCTCAGGAGTGATCAACTTCATTAGCTGGCCCATGATGTTTCTCTCCGAGGTCTGGTTCTCCCTGGAAGGTGCACCGCAGTGGGTAAAATACGCGGCTGAGGTCTTCCCCCTCACTCATCTGCTGACGGCTTTACGGGCAATTATGAATGACGGTGCCGGCTTGATTGATGTCGCCGGTCAGATAGTTGTTCTGGCGGTCATGTCCGTAGCATTCCTGATCATCGGCTCCATCTCCTTCTCCTGGAATTGAAATAATAGTTATGAATACCGTCCGTGTCTGGTGTGAATCCCTTCAGGTCAGGAAACACCTCGCAAGATGGTCTAAACTCACTTCGCTAAAACCTCTAAACTCGCTTGCGCTCAGACAATAGAGGTTTCTGACGCTCCGTTTCGTTAAGACCATCTAACTCGGCGTCTCAAATGCCCTGAACGGCTTCACACCAGTCACTCTGTTAGGTGGCTTGATCAAGATTGTGGTGTCAGGGATTTAACGATTTAGATTTAAAAGATATTCTGGCGGGTGGTTTACATATTTAATTGTTGAGCATCCGGATGGATCATATGCTTTTCTCCCGTGTCTGAGTTGAATCCCTTCAGGTCAGGATACACCTCTTAAGATGAGTTACGGGCCGAGTCTTTTTTTGGCTAGCTTGAGGGCGCCAAGGGCGTCATTGATCATTTCGTCGAATAGTTCCTGAAGCGTCTGAACCTTGTTGACAAGACCAACACTTTGACCGGCCATCAGGGAACCCCTGTTGACGTCACCTTCATGGACGGCATTTCTCAAGGCCCCCATCCAGAATTTTTCCACTTCGAACTGTGCCTCTTTTTTGGAGATCTCTCCGGCGCGGTTTTTTAAAATCAGCTCCATCTGTAGATCGGTGAAATCGGACATCCCCTTGTTTCTGAGGGCTCTGACAGCAACCACATTGAGCTCTGATCCGACTGCGGGTGTGGCAATGGCATCGCGTGCACGGGCCTTTCTAAAGGCTTCCCGGAAGTTGGGATGAACCTCACACTCTTCGGTCAGGATGAAACGGGTTCCCATTTGAACCCCGGCCGCACCGGCGAGCAGTAGGTGTGCCATTAATTGTCCGGTGGCGATTCCTCCGGCAACGAAAATCGGGACTTCGTCCATTGCCAGTAATACCTGCTGCAGCAGGATAATGAGGGAGACATGACCGATATGTCCTCCGGCTTCACTACCTTCCAGCATCAGGGCGTCGATGCCTGAATCGATCATTCTTCTGGCGATAGAGTTATTGGATGCGAAGGCGATCACTTTGGCGCCACTCTCTTTGGCGATTTTCACTTCGGAAGCCCTCGGGAAGCTTCCGGCAAAGATGATAAAGGGAACCTTTTTTCTGACGGTCAGTTCCAGGTGTTGCTTGTAGTTCGGCGAAATGGTGATCAGGTTGACACCGAATGGCTTGTCGGTGAGCTCGAAGGTTTTATCGATCTCCCTCTCAAGCTCTTCCGGTGGCATGCTCCCGGCAGCCAGGCTGCCGAATCCACCCGTATTGGATACAGCCGCTACAAACCGGTGATTGGAGATCCAGGTCATGGCTCCGGCCATGATCGGGTATTTTACACCCAGAAAGTCCTGCCCTTTCTTCCATAAACGATTGAGTTGTTCCATTTCAATTTCCTGTTATTGGCAATATCCCTTTTTTACTGCCAGGTTTTCAGGTCCCTAATTACGCAAACACTAACTATTTATATCATTGCGGTCATTAATCAGCCAATCAATAAAAACCGGGAAAGTCTTGTAATGACAGCAATTGCACGGTCGTGGCTAAAAGAAGTGAACGGAGATAGAAGCTTAAAATGTTGTTCGGTAAGAATTGACACCCGCAATTAGCGGGTGTGCGGAGGCATAGCCGGAGACGGAATCTTCAATCCTCCCGGACTTCCCTGATGGTTGCGTAATAATCAAGAGACTGGGGATTGAGCAAGGCATCTTTGTTTAATACAGGTTCGCCCTCAATGGTTTTCTTGACCGCCAGTTCGACCTTCTTCATGTTGAGAGTGTACGGAATATCCGGGACCATCAGAATTTTTGCCGGTACGTGTCGGGGCGAAGCATTGTTGCGAATTGCTGTCTTTAATCGATTCATCAGGTCTTCTGACAGGGTCTGGCCTTCAATCATTTTGATAAACAGAATCACCCGGATGTCATTCTTCCAGTTCTGACCGACTATGACACTATCCTCGATCTCACCAAACATATCAACCTGACGATAAATCTCCGCTGTTCCGATGCGGACGCCACCGGGATTGAGGGTTGCATCAGAGCGGCCGTAAATAACCACCCCACCCCGGTCGTTGATTTCAATAAAATCCCCGTGTCTCCAGATATTGGGGTATACGGAGAAATAGGCATTGTTATATTTATAACCATCCGGATCATCCCAAAAATAGATGGGCATGGATGGAAACGGTGCCGTACAGACCAGTTCTCCCTGCTGATTGATCACCGATCTGGCGTTATCATCGAAAGCTTCAACCTTCATAGCGAGTCCGCGACATTGGAGTTCGCCTGTGTACACCGGTCCCATCGGATTTCCCAGGGCAAAGCACCCATTTAGATCCGTTCCGCCGGAAATGGAAGCCAGTTGTAAATCCGAGTTCACCTCCCGGTAGATGAACTCGAAACCCTCAACAGAAAGCGGTGAGCCGGTTGATAGCAGGGCTCTGAGGGAGGAGAGATCATACTCCTTTGCCGGCAGAAACCCGGCATTTTGCAGGGCCCCGATATAACCGGCGCTGGTGCCGAATACACTGATCTTTTCATCCTGGGCCAGTTCCCATAAGACTCCCGGATGGGGATGAAAGGGATTGCCATCAAAGAGAATTAGGGTTGCTCCCACTGCCAGCGAACAGGTAAGCCAGTTCCACATCATCCAGCCGCAGGTAGTGAAATAAAAAATGTTGTCCTCTCGTGTCAGGTTAGTGTGGAGCATCAACTCCTTCATCTGATGCAGGAGAATGCCCCCAGCACTTTGCACCATACACTTTGGAAGACCAGTGGTTCCCGATGAATACATGATGTATAACGGATGCTCAAAGGGAAGCTGCTCAAACTCAATTTCCAGGTTGGGATTATCGTCTTTAAATTTATCGAAAAGCACGGCATTGGGTACTCCGGTCAGATCCGGATTTTCCTCGGTATAAGGAACAACCACAACTTTCTCGATTGAAGGTAGATCCTTGAGAATATTAGAGATGCGCTCCAGGGAATCGATGGATTTTCCCTTAAAGAAATAACCGTTGGCGGTAAACAGGATCCTGGGTTTGATCTGCCCGAATCGATCCAGCACTCCCTTGATACCAAAGTCGGGTGAACAGGATGACCAGGTAGCCCCCAGACTGACGGCTGCCAGCATGGCGATGGTCGTTTGGGGCATATTGGGCATGAATCCGACCACGCGATCTCCCACCCGGACACCAGCCTCTTTCAAGGCTTTCGCCATTCGAGCGGTTTCCCTGTAGAGTTCGCCATATGTCATTTTTTTAACCGGTTGTCCTTCACCTTTGAATAACAGCGCAACCCGATCATCACGATAGCGCAGCAGATTTTCGGCGAAATTGAGTTTGGCTCCCGGAAACCATTTTGCACCCGGCATCTTATCCGGATCATCCACGATACGGTCGTAATCCCTGGATCTGACGATATCGGCATAATCCCAGAACAGTTTCCAGAAATCCGGAATGTTATCGATAGACCACTGGTAAAGTCCGGGGTAGTCGGTGAATGACTTGTTATATCTCTCATTGGCCAATTGCATAAACTGATACATATTGGTTGCTTTGATCTGTTCTTCGCTGGGTTGCCATAATAGCTTACTCATGATCCTCCTCCCTGCTTGGTTTCGGTTGTGTTAAATGATGGGTCCGAATTATGAGATTGAACAGTCAGTCGGTTTCACAGGCTTAACAGTCTTGGCGATTTTAATCAATGGATTCTTGTGAATATTCACGAGGGTTTCGACGGAGTTTAAGGAAGGCACAAGGTTGACAATCAGGGGAGTTATATCAAGTTACGTATCCTCCAATTTCGCTGCATTAAGATTCAGCGTTACCAGGGAAAAAGGATATCACGAAAGCTGTATTTGCCTATGGAACTTAATGAATACTCCTTGTCAAGAGCGATGGATTCGGCAACCCCGATTCCGCTTCTGACAGCGGGTCCGATTCCTTCCCCCATATCCAGGGTAGCTAATCCTGCTGCATCTCCGGCGATGTATATCCTGTCTCTTTGGACCGTCTGGACGTTTTGACGGAGATAGTAATTGTATCCCCTAGGGCTGAACTCATGATCTGTGACGAGTTTAAGCTTCTGCAGTTTTGTGACCAACCGGTTCCAGTGCTGACGGATGGTCTGGTTTTTTGCCTTGAGACCGGCCAGTTTACCGCCGATTCCGATATTAAGGTAACCGTTGGCCTTGGGAACATACCAGGAATATCCCGGCAGTCCTTCCTCCAGGTACCAGAGATGGCACCTGGAATCGCTGTAATCGTAAGGAAACTCTTCTTCCAGGGTTGTGATCCGTTTTTCAGCCATCCGGGGATTGAGAGGTTTGAAAAAGGTCTGGTAAATCCTGCAACCCGTTCCACCGGCACCAACGAGATACCGACATCTGTATTGATCATCGATGATGAAGCTGTCCCCATCATCCCTGATCTCCTTTACTTCATGCTGGATTAAGGGAGCCTCTGATCTTTCCAGCAGCCAGTGATCGAACTCCCATCTTCTGATAGCGTATTGCCGGGTGGGAACCGGCAGGGGAAGGCCTTTGATATGAAAATCGAGTTTTCGGTAGCGTCGAATTCCGTGGGGATACTCCTTGTGACTCGTTTCCAGGTCTTTCAATACCCCGGGGGTGATCCACCCGGCACAGAGTTTTTTTCTGGGAAAGGATTGTTTATCCAGCAGCAGCACCGGCTTACCCAATTGCTTTAGTTTCCAGGCACAGGAAGATCCGGCAGGACCCGCACCCGCTATGATTACTTCAGATTCTTTCATAACCTTGAATCCGTTCCAATGGGATTCATATGTTCAAAAGGAAACATGGATCAAACAAGCCAATCCTATCCCCTGTTCACGAGCATCGGCCGGAATCTTAAATGATCCTGCACCTGGGCTGGGTGCGCCTTCCCTTGGTCATGACGATCTGCCACAATTGAATCTCCCTTGATCGGAACGATGCTGCTGAAGTCATCAGGTAAAAATGCCACATACGACGAAACCGTTCACTGTATTGCTTCTTCAGTTCAGGCCACGCTTTTTCGAGATTATCATTCCAGGCCATCAGGGTTTTGTCATAATGCTCCCCGAAATTGTGCCAGTCTTCCATGACAAATAGTCCTTCCATCGCTTTTCCAACCTGGGCTATGGAAGGCAGCATACCGTTGGGAAAGATATATTTATCAGACCACGCATTGGTCTTCGTAACGCTTCTGTTGCTGCCAATCGTATGAATGAATCCGATACCGTCATCCTTGAGATTTGCATCAACCCGCTCCATATAGGTCCGGTAATTCTTGTATCCGACGTGTTCTAGGATACCAATGGAAACAACCCTATCATACTGACCGGAAATGTTCCGATAATCCTCCAACCGTAATTCAACAGGCAGTCCTTTGCATTTCTCCATACCCAGTTTGACCTGTTCTTTGGAAACGGTAACTCCCACAACATTTGCCCCGTATTTTTCAGCAGCATACTTGGCAAAAGAACCAAAACCGCAACCGAATTCAAGAACCTTCATTCCCGGTTCCAGACAAATTTTTCTGCAGACCAGATCCAGTTTTGCCTCCTGGGCTTCATCCAGGTTGGTTGCATTTTCCCAATAACCGCAGGTATAGTTCAGTCTTTTGTCCAGCATGGCCTGATAAAGGTCGTTGCCCACATCATAGTGTTCTTCCCCAACCTTGAAGGCTCGACTGAGCTTCTGCATATTAAATAATCGCGATCTGGCAGCGTGCCAGGCCGCTTTCCAGTTTGACTTGAAAAAAGATTCGTAATCGATTCGAATCGCTCTGTCCAAAAATTGGTCCAGGGCTTCAACGTTCCACCAACCATCCATGTAAGATTCCCCGGCCCCAAGGATACCTTCAGCCATAAGCCTCTGAAAGAGCTTCTCATTATGAACCTGAATATCCCAAGGGTTGTTACCGTTGATCTCAATTCCGGCCTCGTTCAACAACGTTTTAGCAATCCTGTTTGTCTCGCTGCTCGCCATTTCATCTACCTCCTCATCAACCGAAACAAATGTCCAACTGAAAGACCAAGTTCCCATGAGTCCTTAAAATCAGCATAATACGATCAAAAACTGAGGTCAAGGATGGTATCTCCCCCAGATCCAGGTATATTGATATCCCGCGTTAATAGTTGTATTGTGGCTGTTTTAATATCCGCCGGTCGAGTAAAGCAGCCGTTGTTCCTGGAGTCGATTCCACGGCATATTGAGACCAGTCAGTGGATTGGTCTGAAAATTGAACATGGATCATGACATTCTGGTATTGTTTTTTTAATATGCATAAACGACAGCGATCTCCGGGGTTCGATTTACCGGAACAGACGTCGACCTGTACAAACTGACAAATAAAAATGGAGTCTTTTATGCCGTTGTTTGAATTTGAATGCAACCGTTGCCATCATCGATTTGAGGAACTGGTTCTTTCCTCTTCAAAAGTGATTGAGGAGTGCCCCGAATGTCATGAAAAAGACGTTAAGAAGCTGATGTCAGCGGGGAGTTTGAGGACAGGTGGTGGAGTGACAAATTCGCCATCCGTTCCAGCACCTGCTTGTTCACCTTCCGGTGGTTGAGGTTTTTGATCATCCCCGGTTCGGGGATACGAACACTAAGCCGGTTAGCTCCGGCCGAGGGGTAATGAAACCGCCCCTCGGCAACAGCAAGTAATCAGGCATCATGCATGTCTCTGTTTTCCACTTCCTTGAAATAAGATTCAATCTTGTCCCAAATTTCTTCCAGGTTACATCGCATTAAGACAAGATCCTGTTTGTTTCCGTGAATATCCTTTACAAATTTTTTGATAACAACATCTTCCCGGAATCCCAAACGTTTGAAAATGCTTTTGGCACCTTCCTGGGGAGCCATAATCTCTACCAGCATCTCCTCCACCTTTTCCTTAAGCGCCATTTCATAGAGTTCTTCCGCCATCAGCATACCAAGGCCTTTGCCTCCGAATTCAGGCGAGATGATTAGTCTGAAATCGGCCAGATGTCTTTCCCAACCGTGGGGTCTGAGTTCCAATCCGGCATCTGCAATGATCTCATCATCAAGTTCTGCCACTATCCTTTTTACCTTATTGGCTCCCAGATCTTTGATTCTTTGAGCAACAATTTTCTTGTCCGTCACATCAACCCTTAGGTACAGTCGATCCTCCGGGGGCAGCTTTTGAAAAAAACCCCACGATTTTTCCAGATCGCTTTCAACCAGTGGCCGAATTGTAATGATGGTTCCGTCTTTTAACTTCAGTTTTTTCCCCATATTTCTACCTCCTTCAACAAGGAACTGAACCGAAATGACCGATTCAGCAAATTCAATCCGGTATTTATTTAAGATACCTGCAGCTCTGCATGGGTTGATCTATGAAGAAAGATTAAGCCAATTACCAGGGGCTTTTACCGGACTTTTGAAAAAATATTAACTTAAATACAGTTAGACGATCAGGATAAAACTGGTTTAAAAAAAAGATCATCGACGTGTCCCATTTCTGACAGATCCGAGTATTTTTGGGGATCCGGTCATAATGCATCGATACAGACTGAGCCGATTTCACAGGACCTGATCTCCACCTGTCACCACACGAATGATGATCACAGGAAAGACCATATCCCTTGCTCTTCAAAGAGTCGGGGATTACAGTCGGTTGTATGTTACCACAGGGGCTGTGGGGAGTCAATGGTTTGTCCTTTTTGGAAAAATCCGTTTTGATTTCGATTGGCTTCCTTAGATCTGATCTTCTGCAAAGTTCGAAATTGAATCTGAGGTTTTGCGACCTTTTTGGCATGATACTTTCAGCAAAAAGAGGTTGAGGTGGCTTATTGTATCAAAACGAACTAAGATAATTAGGAAACTGTTAATTGTACGATTCCGGCTGCTCAACTTTAAAGGATAGATCGATGGAAAATCAACAATCCGACCGCAATCAAAAACAGTGCCGAAAAAAAGCCGGTGTTTCAGAGACAACAAGTGGCCAACTCCCGGGAGTCACGGAACGAATTATTGATAGTTGCTCAGATGCCGAATGCTATACCCACATCGATTATGAACCGATCCCCTCTGTTGAATCAGTAATAGAGATTCTCAATCAGTTGAAAGAGATAATCTTTCCCGGTTACTTCAGCAGGTCCCGTTTAAACCCGGTAAATCTAAAATACAGTATGGGGCAGTCGGTGTCGGTGGTTTTCGATCTTCTTGCTGAGCAGGTAGCCAACAGTATCCGCCATGACTGCTTTCGCTACCAGAAAGAGTGTTCAGATTGCCGGGATCAGGGACAAACAATTGCTCTTCAATTACTGGATACGATACCGGGCATTCGAAAAACTTTAGCCAAAGATGTAAAAGCTACCTTTAATGGTGATCCTTCCGCCAGCAGCTATGATGAAATTATTTTCAGCTTTCCCGGAATTCAGGCCATCACTATCTACAGAATCGCCCATATTTTATCCCAATTACAGGTTCCCATATTGCCCAGAACCATGTCGGAATATGCACATAGCCAAACCGGAATTGATATTCATCCCGGGGCGGAAATCGGAGAAAGCTTCGTCATCGACCACGGCACCGGTGTGGTCATTGGAGAAACAACTGTTATCGGGGACAATGTGAGAATATACCAGGGAGTGACCCTGGGGGCTCATTCACTTCCCCCCGATGCAGGAGCGCGGATGAAGGGTACCAAAAGACACCCCACTATCGAAGATGATGTTATCATCTACTCCGGAGCAACTATTTTAGGGGGAGAAACGACCATTGGCAAAGGCAGTGTAGTGGGAGGAAACGTCTGGTTGACCGATTCCGTTCCGCCAAACACGAAAGTTATTATGGAAACCCCCAGGTTAGTCTACAATTGATAACCTTCTTTCAATCCAGCACCCGTTGAATTCGGAGATGACTATGCAAAACACCGCAAACGAAGTGGGAAGCACCATCGGTTCCACCCCTCTGTTAAAGCTTAATCGTATCAACCCGAAAGAGCATGCCACTATTCTTGTTAAGACCGAGTCCAGGAACCCCCTGGGAAGCGTAAAGGACAGGATCGGTCTCTCCATGATAGAAGCTGCCGAAGCTAAAGGGCAGATCAAGCCGGGCTCTTTGATTGTAGAGCCTACCAGTGGTAATACAGGTCTGGCACTTGCCATGATTTGCGCAGCCAGAGGCTACAGGTTGATATTGACCATGCCCGAATCCATGAGTATTGAGAGGAGAAAACTACTCAGCCACCTTGGTGCCGAACTGGTTTTAACCCCGGGAGATAAGGGGATGAAAGGTTCCATAGCAAAAGCTGAAGAGATTCTGAAAGAGAACCCGGAGGCTCATATGCCCAATCAGTTCGGGAATCCGGCTAATCCTGAAATTCATCGCAAAACAACTGCCGAAGAAATCTGGCAGGCTACCAATGGTGAGATAGATGTATTCATCGCCGGGGTAGGAACTGGCGGAACCATTACCGGGGTTGGAGAGGTATTAAAATCAAGAAAAGAATCGTTAAGCGTCGTGGCCGTTGAACCGGCAGACTCGCCTGTCCTTTCCGGCGGTAAACCCGGTCCTCACAAAATCCAGGGAATCGGTGCCGGATTTGTTCCGGAGATTCTCAATACGGATATTATAGATCGTATAGTCACTGTATCCAATGAAGACGCGCTGGATACAGCCAAATTGCTGGCGAAACAGGAGGGAATACTGTGTGGAATCTCATCCGGAGCATCGGCATGGGCTGCACTGCAAACTGCAGCCCGGGATGAATTCCGTGATAAACTAATTGTCTCTGTCCTGCCTGACACCGGTGAGAGATATCTTTCAACAAACCTGTTTGAAGCATGATGAACATTGGCAACATGCAGGCAGAAAACGGGGATTCACGAATCAAAGCAATCATGTATTCCGGTCAGGTTAGGAATGGTGGATTATCATAATGTTCACTAACCTAATAAACAATATTGACAACAGTCATTGATTTTATTACACAAAACTTGGGAAAATAAGATGAAGGAGTAGGCCGATTCGGTCATAATATTAGGCGGAATGATATCTGGTTCGGCTTTGCCAACCGGAAAACTGAATTTTGGTAATAGTAGCAGACACAATTCTTCAGACGAAAACCAAGCTCCGGACTGATGGAGAAAACAAAAAAATTTAGACAGGCAAAAAAGATGACAGGACAAAAGATGGTTTATTTCGATCACAACGCAACTACCCCGCTTCATCCGGAAGTTATCAAGACGATGCAGGAAACCATGATGGATTTTGGTAATCCTTCCAGTCTTCACGGGTATGGCAGAATCGCCAGGGATAAAGTTGAAGAGGCAAGGGAACGAGTGGCATCCTTCATTGGAGCCAGCGCGGAAGAGATTATATTCATGGGGAGTGGTTCGGAGGCGAACAACACGGTTTTACAGAACATGACCTGCAACCAGTTTCATTCCTGTTTGATCAACCAGACGGATAAAAAACCATCGGTTTTCACCTCGGTTATTGAACACCCTTGTATACTTGAAACAGCCAAGTGTCTCAGCGACAGGGGAAACCAGGTTGCCTTCCTGGAGGTTAATCCGGATGGCAAGGTTAAGATCGACCAGCTAAAAGAGCAAATCGGGCAGGAGACGGGTCTGGTTTCCGTCATGATGGTCAACAACGAAACAGGAACGATTCAGGACATCAAAGCCCTGGCTCAGATCGCCCATGAAAACGGCGCCCTGTTTCACACAGATGGTATTCAGGCTGTAGGGAAAATGCCGGTTGATGTCAAGGAGCTGGACGTGGATTTTTTATCGCTGTCCGGGCACAAAATATACGGTCCCAAGGGGATCGGTGCCTTATACGTTAAAAAAGGAACCACCTTTTGTCCCTTGATTCGCGGAGGCCATCAGGAAAAAGGCAGACGCGCGGGAACCGAAAACACCCTTGGGATTATTGCACTTGGCAAAGCTGTAGAGATGCGAGCTCTGGAGATGGAGGATGAAACCAAACGTTTGACCAGTTTCAGAAGCATGATGAAGCAGGGGATTATCGACAATATACCTGACGTCAAATTCCTCGGACATCAGGATGATTGTGTTCAGACCACTCTGAATGCCTCTTTTGAAGGTGCCGAAGGAGAAGCAATACTGCTTTATTTGGACCTGGAAGGAGTAGCGGTTTCCACCGGATCAGCGTGCGCCTCCGGCTCCCTGGATCCTTCACATGTGCTTCTGGCGATGGGGCTGGAACCGGAATGGGCCCACGGGTCAATCAGAATCAGTATGGGAAGAGAAACCACGGAACAGGAGGTAGAGTATTTTATTGAGAAATTGACATCCACCATCCAGAGGGTGCGCCGCATGTCCACAATCTATCAGGGGAGAAATTAATGAATGCACAAGCCGGTTGGATTTACTCCGAGAAAGTCAAAGATCACTTCATGAACCCCAGAAACGTACTGGCCGATGAAAAGGACTTCGATTATGACGCCAGGGGAGAAACAGGAAATGTCAAATGTGGTGATCAGATGATCGTCTTTATTTCAGTAGATAAGGATAACAACACTATTTCCGACTGCAAATGGCAGACATATGGCTGCGCCAGCGCCATTGCCAGTACCTCGGTGCTGTCTGAAATGGTAAAAGGAATGGATCTGGACGCAGCTTTTAACCTGTCTCCCAAAGATATCGCCATGGAGCTTGACGGACTGCCCGATAATAAAGTTCATTGCTCTGTTCTGGGAGATAAGGCGTTGAGAAAGGCAATCAACAATTACTACTTCAAAAACGGGATGGAGGATAAGGTTGTTGAGGAGGAGGCCAAGATCATCTGCGAATGTCTTGAAATTACCGATCACGATATTGAAGAGGCTGTCCTGGAAGGTGCCAGGACGTTTTACGATCTTCAGGAGATGACCAAAATCAGCACCAGTTGCGGAGAATGCAGGCAGGATGCGACTGTTGTCATGCAGGATTACCTGACCAAGCATTTTGATCAATAGTCAGGGCAGGCAAATGATTTCATAGTTTATGTGGCAGTCTGTTGCGGATTCCGATTTTCGTCTGATCGATAGAGACGTCATACACCAGGATTTCAATGCCATTCTCCCGGGCTTTTCTGAGTTCCGCTCCATATTCCGGATCGATTGTATCGGCTGGGGTAAAGATTTCCGCATCCATTCGTTGAACCAGATAGAACATAACACAACGAGCACCCTGCTTCTGCAGTTTCTGTAGTTCCACAAGGTGCTTTCTGCCCCGTTGGGTAACGGCATCCGGAAAAGAAGCAACACCGTCTTCCACCAGGGTGCAGTTCTTGACTTCGATATAGCATTTCTTGTTGTTTCCATCGGTCAGCAACAGATCCAGCCGGCTATGGTCACCAACCTTTACCTCGCTGTGAAGTTCGGAATACCCGGTTAACTCGGCTATGACATCATTGATTATTGCCTGGGCAACCAACCTGTTGGGCCAGCCGGTATTGACCCCAACCGGTGAAGTATCCATTTCAATGATCTCCCAGGTATATTTGAGTTTCCTCTTGGGATCATCATGGAATGAGAGATAAACCGGATTCCCCGGCTCTTTGCAGGCCTTCATGCTTCCGGAGTTGGCGCAATGGGCCGTAACAATGGTCCCATTATCAAGCTTTACATCGGCCAAAAAACGTTTATAGCGTTGTATCAGAGTGCCCCGGATCAGTCTGGGCCAGAGAATAAAATGGCGATCCGTTTTAAATTTGTTTTTCGACTTCAGAACTTGCTGGGTCATATCATTTCAGTTTTCGTAAATTTGCGTTATAGGGATTATAGAAACCGTGCTGATAAACCTTCAGTCGTAATTGCCCTGCAACATATACGCACGATCAATTTTTGAATCCGGAATCAGATCATTGAAACCGCAGGCGAAGCCTGAACCAGATTAAAACAAAATCCCATTTGCATGCCGGAAACTCCATGGAAGATTTAGAGCTTTTGCTGAATATTGGAAATATTATTCTTGATGCCGAGACTTATGACAAGGCTCTTCAGAGCATTGTGTCCCGACTGAGCAGATTTCTTGAAAGCGATGTCTGTTCAATCTATCTGTTTAATCATAATACCGAGATGTTGGTGATGATCGCGAATCACGGCCTTCACGAAGACAGCATCGGCAAAGTCAGCATGAAACCAAGTGAAGGGTTAACCGGATTGGTCTATTCGGAAGAGAGCTTTCAATTCATTCAACAGGCGTCCAATCATGAAAAATTCAAGTATTTCCCCGGTATTGGAGAAGAGCCTTTTGATACCTTTATCGGAATACCCCTGAGAGACAAGAAGTCGATCCTGGGAGTACTGGTTTTTCAATTCCAGGAAAGCAAGGAACTTGACCCGGTTATGGAGAAACTCCTGATAACCGTTGGATCGCTGGTTTCCGGAGTGGTTCGCAAGTATAACATTTCGGAGCTGTACGAAGAGAGCGAACAGGTACAGTCCGGAAAGGATCTGGAGCTTACCGGGCTGCCGCTTTCCGGGGGTATTGCGATTGGGACGCCGGTTCACCTGATCTCGCAATATATAGAATGCAGTCATGGTGAGTTCGATATGGAGGCTGAAAAGACCCATCTGGAGCAGGCTTTTGAATCAACCAGAAACGAGTTGCTACAATTAATTGAGCAGATGGAATCGAGCAAGGAACATTTTGGTTCCGATATCTTCAGCGGTCATTTGCTAATGCTTCAGGATCCGTCCTACAAAAAGGGAATCCTGCACCATATTACCAAACATCATAAAGGCGCAGCCTTCAGCATCCGTTTTGTCTCCAATAAGTTCATTCGTGGTTTTAAGTCCATTCCGGATGCTTATCTTCGGGAACGGGCTTCGGATGTAGAGGATATCTGCCAAAGACTCCTTTCCAACCTCGGGGTTCTGCAAAAAACAGCCGAGCTGAAAACCAACAGTATCGTTATTGCAGACCGGCTGACCCCGGGAGAAACAGCATCTCTGGATATGGAAAGGGTAGCCGGTTTTGTTACTCAGAAAGACGGCCCCACTTCCCATACCGCCATTCTCGCCAGAAACAGGCAGATTCCTGCCGTAAGTGGGGTGGAGTATTTGCTGAAACTGACAGAATTTGCCAACACGATTATTGTTGACGGCTTCGAAGGGAAGATCATCATCAATCCCTCCCCCGAAATCCTGCAGGATTACCAGTTACAAAAGGAAAAACAGACCAAAGCGCGGGAAGAGAAAGAAATCGGGGATATAGATGACACTGTAATCAAGGGGCAGGGAATCAAGCTGTATTCAAATGTATCCAGTATCAACGACGCTGTCAAAGCCTCTGCCGTCATGGCGGATGGGATCGGACTGGTTCGAACCGAGATATTCTATCTGCAGAGAAAGGGCAATTTTACCTTTGATGCCCAGGTCCAACTCTATTCTCAAATTCTGGAAAGCTTTCCAAACGGCCCCGTTGTATTCAGGCTTCTGGATCTGGGGGCTGACAAAAGAAACAGAACCGATATTACTGAAGACAACCCGGCCCTTGGGTTGAGAGGACTCCGTTTGCTCCTGGAAAAACGTGATCTTTTCAAGGAACAGGTTCGTGCTCTCTTGCAAGCCTCTGTCGGCGGCAACAGCAAGCTGATGATCCCTTTCATAACCGAGACCAAAGAATTTGTTACAGCCAAGGATTTTATCCATCAGACTGCCAACGAAATGGGAATCAAGCCACTTCCAGTTGGAGCCATGATTGAGATCCCGTCCTCTGTATTTATACTTGAGGAATTAAGTGACAAAGCGGACTTCTTCAGTATTGGTACCAATGATCTGTTTCAGTACTTCTGTGCGGTAGACAGGAACAACTCCCATGTCAGCTATTTGTACAGTCCAGATATGCAACCCTTTGTCAACCTGCTGGATCTGATTTACCAGAAAACCAAAAACAGCGGTAAAGAGGTGGAAATCTGCGGTGAAATCGCCACAGATCCGAGTTTGTTATCCATCCTGATTCACATCGGATACAGACAGTTCAGTGTCAATCCCTACACCCTGGGGACCATCAGGTCGAACCTGATTCAGAAATATTCGGAATCGGGATCCGAGTGAATCGATACAATCTTGTCTCAGATGGTATATTGAGACAGATTAAAATGCACTAACTCCCATACCGCCAGGATACGGTTTCTATTAAAGATGGGTTGATTAGCACCCACAGGATAGTTGTCAGCAACCGTATTTAAAGGTAGTATCAGATAGAATTGGCTCATCGTCGTTCCGTTATCAACGGACCTTCCCCCAACGCATACCGAAGATCAGAACGGTTCCAATCACGATTCCGGTTATGCCAGGCAGATAAGAATAGAGAATGAACGTTATATTCGGACATACCAACATGGACCTGGACTGTTTCGGGTCGATTGCGCTTATCAAGTATCTGTACCCTGATTACCAACTGGTCCAAAGTCACCTCATCCATCCGGCAGCCAGAAATCTGTATAACCTGTATCAAAATCGCTTTCAGTTCATCCAATCAAAAGACCTCAAAGGGGAGACGGTTGAGAAAATCATTGTCGTGGATACCAGGGCAGCCGGCCGCGTCAAAGAGTATTTTGATCACTTAAAGGATTTCAAGGGCGAGATTCTCGTCTATGATCATCATCCCTCCAATGGCGATGACATTGAGGGAGCCACGTTGAAGTACGGTCCTTATGGTTCCAATACTACCAATATCGGATTGGAACTGATCAAACAGCAGATCCGAATCGAACCGGAAGACGCCACAATAGCCCTGACTGGAATCTATGCCGACACGGGCAACTTCCAGCACGATACCACGACCTCAGAAGACCTTGAAGTCGCCGCCTATTTATTGAAGTGTGGCGCCTCGCTCAAGGTAATCAAGAAATTCCTGGAAACCATGAGTGATCGCGAACAGATAAGTCTGTTTCGCGATGTCATGAACAGGCTGACGTACAAGGATATCAACGGGCATTCCCTGATCCTGAGCTATATCGAACTACAGAACCAGGTCAGCGGATTGGCAGCAGTCATCGAAAAGATATTTGAAGTGGAAAAAGCGGAAGCCATTTTTTGCGTCTTCTATTTCACCCGCAACAATGACAGTTTGATTATTGCCCGAAGCGCGAAGGACACGATCAAGCTGGATAAACTCCTGGACTACTTCGGCGGGGGCGGGCACGAAAAAGCGGCTTCAGCCCTGATTAAAAACCAATCGGGCATGATGACTTTCGCCAATCTGGAAGAGCATTTGAAAGGCTCCCTGAAACCTGCCATTACTGCCGAAGATATCATGGTTCAGGATGTCGTCACCCTCAAGGACACCTTGACTTTGATAGAAGCTTCCATGACACTGGAGGACGCCAGTCATACCGGCGCCCCTGTGATAAGCCAGAGGGGCCAACTCGTCGGCTTCCTGACCTTGAGAGACATCATGAAAGGCCGGAAGAGCAACCAGATGCATTCATCCGTTAAAGGCTATATGGCAACCAAACTGGTTACCGCCCCGAAGAATGTGACCATACGGGAAATAGAGGAGCTCCTCTTTACCAATAACATTGGACACCTTCCCATTGTCCAGGGAAAAAGCCTGATTGGCATCGTCACCCGCACTAATTATCTTGATTTCATAGCCAAGCAGGATGACACTTAGCTTGCTCTGCATAATCACCTGAAATAAATAAGGATTACTCGAAAATACCCATCCGGATAAAATAAAACACCCTTAGCGATCCGATTTGGCATGATTATTCCAGTAGAAAGAGTATATTGATTGGATATCAAAAAGACATTTGGTTTCACGCGGCAAAATATGAAACAAGCGCTGATAAAACTGTCAACCATATACTGGAAAGTCCGGGATTCCCGAGTAATGCACCCTTCGCCCAACCTTCCTCCCACAAAAGCATTACATCTGTTCTTGAAACAGAACGTGGAATCCCGGTCCACCTTCTCTTAACGTTGGCCTGACCGCTGCCTGGCATGTTGAACCGTCTCACCGAGTATCATCAATCCCTTTTCACCTGGTATCGTCGAAACAAAAGGGATTTACCCTGGCGAAAATCCGAAAACCCTTATCACATCTGGATTTCGGAAATCATGCTTCAACAGACCCAGGTCAATACGGTTATCCCTTACTACAACAATTTTATTGCTGCCTTTCCCACAATATCAGCCCTGGCGGAAGCAGATCCGGATTCGGTATTGAAACGCTGGGAAGGGCTCGGTTATTACTCCAGAGCCAGAAATCTGCACGCCGCAGCCATCAACATTTATCATCGCCACAATGGAAAATTGCCCGCCACCCTTTCAGAACTCAAAAAACTGTCCGGCATCGGCGAGTATACAGCGGCTGCGATCCTCAGTATCGCGTTTAATAAACCGGCAGCGGCTGTAGACGGGAATATCAAACGCGTTTTTTCCAGGTTGAAGGCTTTGCCGGAACCGGTAAATCAGGCTGCTTCCACAAAAGTGTATCAGAGACTCGCAGAACAACTCCTGTCTCATGATGATCCAGGTGATTACAACCAGGCGTTAATGGATCTGGGAGCTTTGATTTGCAAGCCCAGGAATCCTGATTGTAAAAACTGTCCACTGTCTCATTTATGCGAAGCAAAAAACAGCAACCGGGTTTCAGAATTTCCGGTTGTTATTAAAAAAAGCAAAGTTCCTACCCACCGAATTGCCGTTGCCGTTGTCATAAAAAGAGAACTTCTTCTCATCACCAAACGGGGTGATAAAGGGCTCCTCGGTGGTTTGTGGGAATTCCCCGGCGGCAAACTAAAAGCCGGAGAAAAAGCGAGGGATGCTTGTCTCAGGGAAGTTGAAGAGGAAACCGGGCTAAAAGTTGAGTTGGTTTCCCACCTGACCCGGGTGAAACATGCCTACACCCACTTTAAGATCGAGATGGAGGTTTTTATCTGCCGTTTTGTCTCAGGCAGCGTCAGGTTATCCGGTCCGGTGGACTACAAATGGATCGAGCTCCACCAGATCGATGAATATCCGTTTCCCAAGGCCAATCACAAGTTCATACCCCTGCTTAAAAAAACCAATGACCTTTGTGCCAATTAAAAACCAAGCTGAAAGACCAACTACTCCGTACATAGGGAATCCTGGCCGGTCGAGGATATTCGGCAGATCCCTCACTTTATCGGATAAATGATTGAAAAATATTCTTTTTTATGAAAAGAAGTAAAGATGTAAACATCGTTATGTGAACCGCAATGATCCAAACCGCTGCACTGGAGAAAGGAGCAAAACATGCTGAGTATAAAAACCAAGAAGACATACGGTCAATTAAAAGCCAATCTGTTGTGCCTGTACACCTTTGAATCAGCGCAAAAACCGGAGAAACTGGATTCACTTGAGACCAAATTAAAATCGAAAATTCTGGAGAGCCTGAAAACATTCGAATTTAAAGCTAAAGCTGGTAACACACTGATCATTGAAGGCAACCAGACATTTGAAAGGATCCTGATCATCGGACTCGGGAAAAAGCGAGATTTCAATGCCGATGGAGTCAGGTTGGCTCTTAGCCAGGCCGTAAAGGAGGCTAACCGGTTAAGAGTGGAATCCATGGTGACACCTGTTCCTTCAGCGGAGAAATTTCTCTCGGCCTGTTTGGAGGGAATCCTGATTGCGGATTATCAATTTCGAGGGATGTTTCAAAAGGGAGACAAGGATAGGCGCAATACACTGGAAAAGGTAACCGTCATCTCTATCTCCGTCGCTGCTGCCAAAGCTGCGGAAGAGATGCAGGCGGTATTTGAGGCGATAAACCGCAGCAAAAACCTGATCAACCTTCCTTCCAATGTCGTTACCCCCACTTACCTCGAAAAAGAAGCGACCGAAATTGCCAATAAATACAAGAAAAAGGTGGAATTAAAGGTGCTGAATGAGGAAGATGCCCAAAAAGAAAAAATGGGGGCATTTCTGGCCGTAGCCAGGGGATCCGTGGAACCCGCCAAAATGATTATTCTTCGCTATAATGGTAATCCCAAAAGTAAGGTTGTATATAGCGTTATCGGGAAGGGCATTACCTTCGATTCAGGCGGTATTTCCCTAAAGCCGGCTACCGGCATGGGATTGATGAAAACTGACATGTCAGGTAGTGCTGCGGCTTTGGGAGCATTCGAAGCAACCGTGGCCCTGGGACTGAAGGTCAACCTGATCACTATAGTAGCGGCTGCTGAAAACATGCCTGGCAGCAAAGCCTATCGCCCCGGAGATATTGTCACTGCCTCCAATGGCAAAACCATTGAAGTGGTCAACACCGATGCCGAAGGTAGAATGGTTCTTTGTGATGCCCTGGTTAAGGCGCAGAAACTGGGAGCAAACCGAATTATCGACATTGCCACTCTCACCGGAGCCTGTATCGTTACCTTTGGCGATACCTATACCGGACTGATGTCGAACGACGATGAATGGGCGGAAGCTTTTCTGGAATCAGCCCGGGAAACCGGTGAAAAAGCCTGGCGACTACCCATGGATCGTGAGTTCTTCGAACTGATCAAGAGTGACATCTGCGACATGATCAATGCCAATGAAAACCGAAAAGCCGGTACAATAGTAGGAGGAAAATTCCTGGAACAATTCGTGGAAAAGGGCACAAAATGGATACACCTGGACATCGCAGGTACCGCCTACATGGAGTCAAAATCCGGGTACCGGGATAAATATGCGACAGGCGTTCCGGTGCGGACAATCGTCAACCTACTGAAACAACAGCAAAAAAACAAAGGATAACTCAATGTTATCTGCTGTTTTGAGTATATGTGATTCCATGGCATGATTCTTTCAGTAAATTAGACTCATTGAAACCACGGTTTCAGGATCACGGCAGGACATGAATTGACTTGGGAAACTCAATTCGGTTAAACGGTCCCGCTGTGTATCGGAAACCGGATCGACCAAACAAAAACGGTTATGAATGAGTAGCGAAGGAGTCAACAATGAGTCAATGGAGACGAGGACGAAGATCCAAAAAGAAAAGCGTTTCTTTCAATCCTAACCGAAAGTATATCAACAGCGCCGTGGACGAATATCTCAAAAACGGCGGAAAAATCACGCGGATTGAAATGGATGATGAAGCATATCAGGCTTTCATTAAAATGAGAGATGCTGCAGCGGACGAGTTTCTGAGAGGTTAACCTGGGTGCTGCTGCTTTCGTGATCTGATCATGAAGTAGAGCCCCAAAAGGAAAAGCGGAATACTCAGCAATTGTCCAAGATTCATAAACCAACCTTCCTCGAATGCTGACTGGTTTTCCTTGAGAATTTCGATGAACCATCTGGCAGGCAATAACCCGATCAGGGTAGCCCCGGATAAAAATCCCTGCCTGGCAGCAAGATCCTTATTAAAGTAAATCTTCAACAATACCAGAAAGACAATAAAATAAGCCAGGGACTCGTACAATTGGGTCGGGTGTCTTGGGATCATATCAACACGACTGAAGATTACACCCCAGCCGGAATGGGTTGGGAGTCCGATGATCTCGGAATTGAAGAGATTGCCCAGCCTGATAAAGACACAACCCAGAGCCGTCGCCAATCCTACCCTGTCAAGTATCCAAAAAAAAGGCTGATCGGGAGTTCTGCGTGCGTAGATATAGATAGCAAGAATGATCCCAACTCCCCCTCCATGGCTTGCCAGTCCTCCTTTCCAGATTTTAAGGATTTCCAACGGGTTAGCCAGGTAGAAACCCGGTTCGTAAAAAAGGCAGTGACCCAACCTGGCGCCAATTATGGTTCCCAGGATCATATGGATCATAATCCTGTCCAGGGATTCCGGAGCTTTGGATTCCCTTTTTAGAATCCATGTTCCCAGAACACCCCCGGAGATAAAAGCCAGCGCGAAAAAGATTCCGTACCAGCGAACCGTGATAAAATTCCAGCTTAAAAGAATTGGATCGGGATTCCAGGTAACAACCATTTAAGCAGCTCCGTGTGCAAATTCCGTAGACGAGGAGTTTCCGATCCGATGAACGGTCTGTTCAATTCTTCAGATCGAACAGGGAAAGGAACTGATCAAAACCCTCGGCTTCCAGCCTCTCTTTGGGTATAAACCTCAACGCGGCGGAGTTGATACAATAGCGAAGCCCGGTAGGATCAGGACCATCATCAAAAACATGCCCCAAATGAGAATCCGCAAAACGACTTCTCACTTCCACGCGTTTCATAAACAAGCTTTTGTCCTCCAATTCGTTGACATTATCAGCAACCAGGGGTTTTGTAAAACTTGGCCAACCTGTGCCGGATCTGAACTTGTCGGTGGAACTGAACAGGGGTTCCCCGGAGACAACATCCACATAAATACCTTCAGCCTTGTTATCCCAATATTCATTTGAAAAGGCCCTTTCCGTCCCATTCCGTTGGGTGATCTCGAATTGGAGGGGGGTGAGGCTGGTTTTCAGTTGCTGTTCGGAAGGTTTCTTAAAACCTTCATATTTCTTCTTACCAGTGGTTACCTTTTCATCTTTCTTCCAGGTCTTTTCCAAAAAGGCATCCCTGCCGGAGCGGGATCTGTAAAACTGATAACGGATCGGATTTTTCCTGTGGTAATCCTGATGGTATTCCTCTGCCGGATAAAAGATCTCGGCTTCCCTGATTTCTGTGACAACAGGGGATTTGAATCGATCGGACTCATCAAGAGCTTTTTTGGAATTTTCGGCTAATTTGCGTTGCTCTTCACTATGGTAGAAGATTGCCGTTGCATATTGGTCACCCCGGTCTACAAACTGCCCACCGGCATCGGTTGGATTTACCTGGCGCCAGAAAACCTCCAACAGTTTTTCATAGGACACCAGCTTTGGATCGTAAACGATTTGAACGGCTTCCAGATGTCCTGAATCTCCATAAGACACCTGTTCATAGGTAGGATTCTCTGCGCTACCACCAATATACCCGGAAATTACAGACTTCACCCCTTTTATCTTCTCAAACGGGTGTTCCATACACCAGAAACAGCCACCGGCGAAGGTTGCTTTTTCATCACTTTCCCTTGATTGCAAACCTGTTGGCACAACCATCATAGCCAGTGCCATGAAGCTCAGTTTGAACTTGGAACCTTTCATTTTACGCTCCTTCTCTGAATGTTGGATTTGAACTCTTGTGGTCATTCCTGAAAGCTGCAATTTCGATGCTATTGGTCTGTTTGCCCAAGCTTGAATGATGTTAATTCAATTCATCGGTGCATGAATGTGCCCGACCACCCTGATGAGGAGTTTGACAGTTTTGAGATTAAGAAAGGACACCCGGCAACTTGCTTGTGAGTGTTAAGATAAAGCGGAACTTACAATCTTTTTCTGTCTCATGATTGAGACAGAAACGACATCTGATACACTTTTCCCTTGAGATCCGACAAAATCAAGAAATGCTTCATACGAAAAACAACAAACCACCAAACTCCGGCGCAACATTCAGTTATATTAACCCTTCCGTTCATCCCGCAGAACCTTATCTGGCTCTCATACCTGTATTAACCTTTAATTGGCCTCCGTCTTCATGCTTGGCATGGATTTTTCAGCTACAGATGATAAGAGAACCAATCAGGAGGCGGGCAAACCGGAGCAACCGTTTCCAAACCTTTTGCACGGAAAATCAAATGGAATCTCAAGAACACCTGGACTCTATTGTGGATCGCGAATACCAGCACGGCTTCGTTACCGAGATTGAATCCGACACGATCCCACCCGGCTTGAACGAAGACACCATCCGAGCTATTTCAGCAAAAAAAAACGAGCCGGAATTCATGCTGGAATGGAGGCTTAAAGCCTACCGCAACTGGCTGAAGATGATTGAACCCAAATGGTCCAATGTAAAATACCCCCCGATCGATCTTCAGGAAATCACCTATTACTCTGCTCCAAAAACGGCAGGGGATGCCCCCAAAAGCCTTGATGAAGTGGATCCACTACTTTTGGATACTTACAACAGGCTGGGAATTCCGCTGGAAGAGCAGAAAATGCTGGCGGGAATAGCAGTGGATGCCGTTTTCGACAGTGTCTCGGTTGCCACAACATTCAAGGAAAAGCTGAGCGAATACGGGGTTATCTTCTGTTCGTTTTCCGAAGCTGTAAAGAACCACCCGGATTTAGTGAAGAAGTACCTGGGCACAGTCGTCCCGTACGGAGATAACTACTTCGCGGGATTAAATTCGGCCGTTTTCAGCGATGGGTCTTTCGTCTATGTACCAAAAGGCGTGCGCTGCCCCATGGAGTTATCGAGCTACTTCAGGATCAATTCCTCCAAAACAGGGCAGTTTGAAAGGACTCTGATCATCGCAGAGGAGGGAAGTTACGTGAGTTACCTGGAGGGTTGTACAGCTCCCATGAGAGACGAAAACCAGCTACATGCCGCAGTGGTCGAGCTCATCGCCATGGACAATGCAGAAATCAAATACTCCACTATTCAAAACTGGTACCCGGGGGACAAAAACGGCAAGGGCGGTATTTACAATTTCGTAACCAAACGTGGCAAGGCAGCCGGAAAGAATTCAAAAATCTCCTGGACCCAGGTAGAGACAGGCTCTGCTATAACCTGGAAATACCCGAGCGTTATATTGAAAGGTGACAACTCCATCGGTGAGTTTTACTCGGTTGCCCTGACCGCCAACCACCAGCAGGCTGACACCGGCACGAAAATGATTCATCTTGGTAGGAACACGAAAAGCACCATTATTTCCAAAGGAATTTCCGCCGGAAAGGGGCAAAACACCTATCGGGGCCTGGTACGGATCGGAAACAAAGCGGAAGGAGCCCGCAATTACAGTCAATGTGACTCGCTTCTGATGGGTGATCGCTGCGGAGCTCACACCTTTCCCTACATTGAGGTAAAAAACAACAATGCCAAGGTTGAACATGAAGCATCCACATCCCGCATCGGAGAGGATCAACTGTTTTTCTGCAAACAGAGGGGGCTTTCGGAGGAGGAGGCCATTTCCCTGATTGTCAACGGATTCTGCAAGGAGATATTCAACGTACTACCAATGGAATTTGCAGTCGAAGCTCAGAAACTGCTGGATATCAGCCTGGAGGATAGTGTCGGATAATTGCGATATCTATTAATAAATCGCGTTTATGACCGGTACGTGGTTTAAGAACTGAAAATACCCTGCAGGTCGATTATTAGGAGGAAAACAATGTTAAAAATTAATAATTTAAAGGTCTCCGTCGGAGATCAACAGATTCTCAATGGTCTGGATCTTAAAGTCAATCCGGGAGAAGTTCATGCCATCATGGGACCTAACGGATCAGGAAAAAGCACCCTGGCAAATGTTCTGGCAGGTCGGGATAACTACACTGTCACCGAGGGTTCCGTTCAGTATCTGGGCAAGGATCTGCTGGAGATGGCTCCGGAAGTTCGATCCCGTGAAGGATTGTTTATGGCGTTTCAATACCCGGTGGAAATCCCCGGGGTGAGCAACATCTACCTGCTGAAATCGGCACTCAACGCCAAACGCAAACACCAGGGGCTGGATGAACTCGATGCAGTCGATTTTCTCAGTCTGGTTAAGGAAAAGCTGGATCTGGTTCAAATGGATCGCAGCTTTCTAAACAGACCGGTAAACGAAGGATTCTCCGGCGGTGAAAAAAAAAGAAATGAAATCCTGCAAATGGCGGTTCTGGAGCCCAAATTGTCCATCCTGGACGAAACCGATTCAGGGCTGGATATTGATGCGCTCCAAATCGTTACCCAAGGAATCAACACTCTCAAGAGCGAAACCCGCTCGATTATCCTGGTAACCCACTACCAGAGGATTCTGGACTATATTACACCCGATTTCGTGCATGTTCTGGCCGACGGAAAAATCGTTAAATCCGGAGACAGGAGTTTAGCGTATGAAGTCGATGAAAAAGGATACGGTTGGATAAAAAACTAACGCAGACATGAAAACAACGCCCACAGAACACTATCACCAGCAGTTCACAGTAGTCAGGTCCGAATTACCCGGGCTCAGTACTCCGTGGTTTGATCAACTGAGAAAAGATGCTCTGAACCGATTCTCCGAAAAAGGATTTCCGCAACGAAAAGCGGAAGACTGGAAGTACACAAATCTATCTGTGTTGACCGATCATAACTATGTAACCAAAACGGATCAGATCGGCAAAATCAATGACGGGGAAATCAACAGCATTGCCGGGGAGATTGATGCCGAAATCTCCCTTGTGTTGATCAACGGCAGATTCTCAAAACTGCTTGGAAACCTGACATCTGAAAACTTTCGATTGGAAAACCTGGCGACGCTGGTATCACGGGAACCTGAAACCATCCGGGAATACCTGGCCGAAAGTGCTGAAACCCTGACCGCCTTTGAATCACTCAACACCGCTTTTATGGCTGATGGTGTCTATTTGCATGTAAACAGGGATGCAAAGATTTCAAAACCGATCCAGATCCTTCACGTCACCACCAGCCAAGATGATCACGTCCATTACAACACACGTAACCTGTTTATTTTCGGTGAAAATAGTGAAGTTCGAATTATAGAACGATTCCTGTCGCTCGATTCCATACCCGGTTACCTGAACAACACAGTGAGTCAGGTTATCCTGAAAGATGGGGCCAAAGCTGAATACATCAAACTTCAAGATGAAGACCCGCAGTCTTTTCATCTCTCGGTACATCGCGTTCACTTGAATCGGGACAGCCGGTTCTCCGCTCACTCGTTCTCCCTGGGCGGTCTGCTTTCCAGAAATGACGTCCGGGTTGACTTTTTGGGAGAAAATGCTTCCTGTAATCTGAATGGTCTGTTCCTGGTGGATGGAGAGAGGCAGGCGGATAACTATACCACTACCGAGCACAGGGTCCCCCGGTGTCAGAGTTCAGAACAGTACAAAGGGATTCTAAACGACCAGGGCAAAGGGGTATTTCGAGGAAAAATCAAGGTTCATCAGGATGCACAGAAGAGCGATGCCAGATTGAACAATTCCAACCTGTTACTCTCTGAAAAAGCTGAAGTCGACACCATGCCACAACTGGAGATATACGCGGACGATGTCAAATGCAGCCATGGCAGTGGGTCTGGACAGTTGGATACCGAACAGCTCTTTTACCTGACTTCCCGCGGGATCGATCATGCGGTTGCCCATGCCTTGCTTGTATTTGGTTTTGCCAGTTCCGTTCTTGAACGGATTGAATCCGAATCCTTGAAAGGATTCTTTAAAAACTTGCTGATATCAAGACTGTCCGCGAACAGAGAGATTAAGGAGCTTGTACAATGAATTATCCCTACTTTTTCCTGGAGCCAACCGGTATCTCAGCAGGACTCGATCCCGAAAAATTCAAAAATGATTTTCCAATTCTGCGAAAACCGGTCAGGGGGAAAAAATTGGTATACCTGGACAATGCGGCAACCAGCCAGAAACCCCACACCGTTATCGAAGCTATCCGCCAATATTATCTGGATTCCAATGCCAACGTACATCGCGGTGTTCACTGGCTTAGTGAAAAAGCAACTGAAGCTTATGAAATGGCCAGAATAAAGATGCAGGAGTTCATTAATGCAGATCATGCCGATGAAATCGTTTTCGTACGGGGCTCAACGGAAGCCATCAACCTCGTAGCCCAGACCTACGGCAGAAAGGAGATCGGTCAAGGAGACGAAATTCTTATCACCGAGATGGAGCATCATTCAAATATCGTCCCCTGGCAACTTCTTGTGGAAGAGACGGGGGCTGATCTGCAGGTTATACATATCGATGATAACGGTGAACTGATTCGGGAGGAGCTGCGGGAAAAACTCACGGAAAAAACCAAGTTGGTTGCCATAACGCATATATCAAACGCCCTGGGAACTGTTAATCCCATCCGGGAAATCATCAGGTCCGCACATGAAGTTGGAGCCAGGGTACTTGTGGATGGAGCACAGGCTGCGCCACATCTGAAAATTGATGTTCACGATCTGGATTGCGACTTCTACACCCTGTCAGGTCACAAAATGTACGCCCCTACGGGGATCGGAATTCTGTATGGAAAAAGGGAACTGTTGCAAAACATGCCTCCCTACCAGGGAGGAGGAGAGATGATCACGAGCGTGAGCCTGACAGGTTCGAGCTACGCCAAACCTCCATATCGCTTTGAAGCCGGAACCCCGAACATCGAAGGAGCGATAGGCCTGGGGGCGGCAGCAGATTACCTGAACAGCATCGATTTCGACACCCTATCAGCGCACGAGAATGAAGTGCTGGACTATGCTACCGATCGATTGTCAGCCATGGACGGGTTAAAAATCATCGGTACTTCCGGTCATAAGGCCGGGATCATCTCTTTTGTAATCGACAGCATTCACCCGCATGATGTCGGGACCATTCTTGACCAGGCAGGTATTGCAGTGCGAACCGGACATCACTGTGCCATGCCGATTATGGAGCGTTTTCAATTACCAGCCACAACCAGAGTTTCCCTGGCGCTATACAATACCAAGGATGATATCGATTCATTGGTTGAGGGTTTAAAACAGGTAAAGGAGGTTTTTAAATGAATGACAGTCTGAGAGAACTATATGAGGAGGTGATCCTGGATCACAATCGTAATCCCCGAAATTATAATCACACTCCGGAGAACGCAAATCACACGGCTCATGGAGATAATCCGCTCTGCGGAGATCGATATTCGGTCAAATTGACAGTGAAGGACGGTCGAATAGACGATGCAGGTTTTGAGGGTTCAGGCTGTGCTATCTCCAAAGCGTCGGCTTCACTGATGTTGGAAAGTGTAAAGGGAAAAAGTCTGGAAGAAGTCGAACACCTCTTTAACAGTGTCCATCGTCATTTGACTGATCACAAGGCCAACGAGGAATCGGACGACGAGCTGGGTAAGCTGAAAGTTTTGGGGGGAGTTAAAGAGTTTCCCATGCGGGTTAAATGCGCCATACTGCCCTGGCATATACTCAATGCTGCAATTAACGAAACAGACCAAATGGTTAGCACGGAACAGCAATGACTTCAAAAGATAAAATGCGGGAAAAGATCATCGACAAACTGAAAACAGTCTATGATCCGGAACTGGATGTAAATATTTACGATTTGGGATTGATCTATAATGTTGCGGTCGACGATGCGAGTTCGGTCATCATAGAGATGACGTTAACCTCTCCGGGATGTCCGGTGGGATCGCTTCTGGAAAAGCAGGTCAAAAGGATGGTAAGCTCTGTTGAGGAGGTGATGGATGTTCGGGTTGATTTGGTTTTTGAACCCCCATGGGATCCGCAGCAACTCTCGGACGAAGTGAAACTGGAGTTGGGTGTATTTTAGATAAAACATCTTCCAGCTCCGGAAAGCATATCGGGAAGAGGAGAACTGTCTTTCCCCCTGCCCGATTTGGTACCAAACCTGCGTTAGCCGATCTCAATTGACATTAGTCTCCCATTTGAGCCATGTGATCATCATACAGCTTCTCAAAGGAGTTTTTATGTTTCAGCTCTTCCTGGGCCAGAATCGTGAAAAACTGGGCGTGCTCCGCAATGTCAGTTGACTTGGCCAGGGTAAGGTATAGCTGATTGGCCTTCTCCTCCCGCTTCATGGCCAGCCGCATCAAATCCTCATAGCTCATATCCGGACGATAGGTCATCTCCACCAGGTAGTCACTTCGTTTGATATCCTGGATCTTCTCAAACTTGTATTCGTCGAGCCTGGCTTTGTTCTCCCTGAGGTCTTTGAGAATGCGCTCGTGCTTCCGTTCCTCCTCCGCATACTCTTTCAACACTTCTCTGGCCCCGACAATTTCGATGGTCCCGGCGGCTTCTTCGTAAAACTCGGCCGCTTCTATCTCTTTTTCAATAGCGTAGTCGATAATATCATTGATTGAATCAAATTCCATTTCTTCCTCCCTTGTTGTCTGTTATCAGGATATCCCGAACTAATACGGCTGATAAGTTCGGGAATTTGCTCATGTGAGAAGCGGTTGCGGGCTAGGCAGATTCCCAGAAACCGTGGAGATTGCAGAAAGCCCGGGCCTTGATGTCCTGCTCTTCGATCAAAAACGTGGCTTCTGCAACGGTATCCCCTTCTTTGAAATCATGCCGGTAGACCTTATCACCGGCAACCACCTCAACAAAAAGAATGTAATGATCCGCGCCCATGGGGTGGGGCGCTTCACCAACTTTTACCGTAACCCTGTTCCCGTCTCTTTCGATAACCGGAACATGTTTTTCCTGGGCTGCATCCACAGTATTTGCTTTCAGCTCCACCATGGGTTCGCCGCAGCAGCTTAGTCCTTGATCACCATCCCAAAGAGCTTCTACGATGTTTTTACACTTCTCGCTATAGTAAACCGACTTCTTTTTTATCATTTCTACCTCCACTTTTAACTGGATAGCGTAACAACTCAAATTCATCCGGAACCAAGGGGCTATGATTCGAAACACCGACATCCGAATGTTCTCTCGCAATACCTGATAATAGAACAGAATGTCTTTGCACCATGGCCTCTTCGGTTAAAATTGAATTTGAGCAATTACATTACGGGTTTATCATAACACGTAAAACCATTCCGTCACCAGTAAACTATCTTTAATCATCCTGATCTCATTCGACATACGAAAAGATCGATCCCTCCGGTGACAATACCTGCAGAACTATGTAACAGTTCTAAGAAAACATATTGTTGTCTTGCAAACCATTTCCAACACAGGTAAGAATCTGGATACTTATTTCATCAACATCCGGCTATCAACGAGTTGCGATATTGGATCACCAATGCTTGTCACTTCGCTTTCCAATAAGAGTCTTCGTAACCCGGTTGAAGGGGCTTTGATGAATAATAACAACTAATTTATCGTTATCTGTTTCAAACCTTGTGCCTTTTTGCCAATTTTAATAGACCGGAGACAAAAGACGGATATGATACTCACCACAATTGCCTGCCATTTGGGCAATTGTAAAGATTCAGGCACGTATTGACCGGATGAGCAAATTTTGGTTTTACATGGAAAACGGTACGGGAAACGCATCTTATACGACTAAACACCAGGAGACACTATGGTACAAATTAACAAAGTCTACACCAGAACCGGCGACAAGGGGGAAACAAGCCTGGTCGGGGGAAGAAGGGCACCAAAGGATGATGCCAGAATAGAGTCTTACGGGACTGTAGATGAGCTGAACAGTATCATCGGCATTGCCCGAACCCTGGCTCTCCGGGAGGAAGGGTTTCAGTGGGAGCGATTCTGCCTGATTCTAAGGACCGTGCAACAGAAGTTGTTTGATCTGGGTTCGGAGCTGGCAACCCACCAAGACGACGCCTATGATGGGCAAATCACGGCATCCCGGGAGAATGTCGATTGGCTGGAACAGATAATTGATACACTGAATCGGGAACTTGAACCTTTGCAGAGTTTTGTTCTGCCCGGGGGAGACCCGATAAACGCCCACCTTCACCAGGCGCGGACTGTTTGCAGGCGTGGCGAAAGGCAGGTGATTCGCTTTGCCAAAAACGAAGAGATAAATCCCAATATCATGGCTTTTCTAAATCGTCTTTCCGATCTGTTGTTTGTCATGGCACGTTGGGTCTGCTTCAAGAAACGTGTGCCGGAAACCCTTTGGCAACCTGATATCAAGTTGCCTGAATGGAAGGAATAAACGGATGTATCACTATTATTCGAGACACTTTTGAAGATAGATACATCCTGATCTCAAATAGAGGAGATTTTAGATATTGAGCAGATTGGTGGCTATCAAAAAATAAAAATAGACGCTGATAATATCGATGGAGGTGGTCACAAAAGGACCTGTAGCAATAGCCGGATCAACATTGATACGTGCGAAAAGCATGGGAACCATGGATCCCACCAACGCAGCAATCGACATGGAGCTGATTACTGCCAGTCCGACCGACAAGGCAAGAAAACCCGACGGAACCGTTTCGTGAAAAACGATCTGCGCGACGACTGCGATCAAAAGGCCGTATACTATTCCCAGAATCAATCCGGTGGACAGCTCCTTAAAAATCACCGGCCAGAAATCCTTCATAACCAGGCGCCCCGTTGCCAGGCCCCGGACGACAATGGTTGAGGATTGAGTTCCAATGTTACCGCCCATCCCCATAATCACCGGTATAAACGCAGCCAGGTAGGCAAAGCGGGCAAGACTTGATTCGAAACCACTTATTATAAAAAAGGCCAGAATGCCGCCAACACAACTGGCAAATAACCAGGGCAGGCGGGTTTTTGTGCTACGCAGGACCGACTGGGTTTCAACATACTCATCTCCAACCCCGGCCATTTTCAGGATATCTTCGGTCGCCTCTTCCCGAAAGATGTCAATTACATCATCTACAGTAATAATCCCGACAAGTGTATTTTTGTCATCAACCACGGGCACGGCCAGAATGTCATAACGGGCTACAATTTTTGCCACCTCTTCCTGGTCCATATCGGTGCGAACCGAGAAGATATCCGTGGTCATAAAATCCTTGAGCGGCGTGTCGGGAGGAACTACTACCAACTGCCGCAATGAAAGGACCCCCACCAGCTTGGAGTACTCATCCACCACATAGAGATAAAAAACCATCTCCGCATCCTCATGCGTGGTTTGCAGGGATTCAATGGCTTCCTTGGCAGTGATGTCCTCTTTGAAGGCGATAAAATCGGTGGCCATGATACGACCCGCTGTATCGTCCTCATAACTCAACAAACCTTCCAGCTCTTCGGAACCTTCCGCTTTCATCTTTTCCAGGATGGTGTCCGAAATCTCATCAGGCAGTTTCGCCAGGATATCAGCCGCATCATCCGAAGCCATGTCTTCCAGAACCTCGACAATGCTGTTTAAAGGCAGGCTGTTGATCAGATCCAGCAGAACCTTTTCTTCCAATTCGGAGAAAAGAATCCCCTTTTTATCCAGATCGTCGATCATTCCGAACAGCTTGCGCTGGTTGACCAGTGTGAGCGAACCGAATACCTGGGAAAGGTCAGCAGCGTGGGCCTTGCCTACGATCTTGCGAAGATGGGAAGTTGCTCCCCGGCGGAGAAGTCTCTTGATTGTCTCAATCAGAATCTTGTTTCTTTCTCGCAGCATGAGTACCATCTTGATCTCCCGGATGATAAAAATGAAAGGTTTTCGATGGCTTGGTAGGAGTGTGATTAAGCCGGCTCAGATATTCACAACGTCTCCTATGTTAATCACAGGAGACCGATACGTAAATAGAATTCTGTGAATTTGACATTGCTTAATATTTTTATCACATAGCCTAAGTACATGATGGCATAAATACGATGACGTATTAAAGGTTGCATTTTGTTTTTTTATCCGGCATGATCCTTCTTAACCAAGGGAGGTTATCATGCCG
>JANQGX010000037.1 GCA_028282885.1 SAR324 cluster bacterium | reverse complement strand
GACGGGCTACTACTATTACAACGCCCGCCACTACGACCCGGAGATCGCCCGTTTCACCACGGCAGACAGCATCATCGACGGCCTCTACGAGACCCAGGGCTGGAACCGTTACATGTACGTCAAAGGCAATCCGGTGAGGTACTCGGACCCGACGGGGAACGTGGTACCATTAGCAGCCGCAGGAGGTTTTTTACTAGCAAAAGCAATCGGATTTGGAGTTGGGTTTGGAGTAGCAACAGCAACAAATTCAGCAGCTAACATTGCTACAGGAAAGGCACCTGCAACTAATCAGGATTTAATTGATACTACTGCAGCATTGTCAGCAGCAGCGTCAATGGTGGAAACCGCATTAATAGCAGCACCAGCCGCTTATAATGCTGTAGGAGCGAATGTTAAAGCAGCTACAGCAGGTTTAGAATTTGCTGCAGCTGCTACAAATATTGACGAAAATTATCCAACATCCCCTGCTTCAAGTGCTGGGACATTGGCTAATAAAGCTGTGGAGTTTTGTAAAGATGTCACTCAAAATAACTCCACCGATGGATCAAATAATGCACCAAACTCTTCAAGCCTTGAATCCTTAGGTAAGGAAACTGCGAAAGAATTGTCTGGAAACAATGAAGAAAAAAACGACAACGATAATCAAGAAAACCAGGATTCAAATGAAACAAAAGCCGATGATTCGAATGATAATTCAGAATAATTAAGCGTCATAGGAAGTTTAATATTTATTTCTAATTGTCATAATGAAAATAAAGCCTATTCAGAATTTTTGTAGATCACAAGAAACAATAGTTTAGATATCACCTTTTTCATACTCTCAACGATTTTTAAAGCACAACAGATCAATATGATTTCTTTATTACTTGGGCTACTTGTTATCTTGACTGGTATATTAATGTTAATCAATCCCTTATTCATCCGGACTAATTATTTTGAAAATACGAAAACAATTCAGGATTTTTCTGAATTTCAACCTCTTTTTAGTTTTTTCCTAATTTTTGTAGGATTTTTATTTTTTCTTGATTCAATCAAAAACCTTAGTAAAAAAAAGAACTTTCCAGACATGATATGCCCCAATTGTGAGGATGCCTATTCTGGTTACGAATCGTTAAAAACTTGTCCTAAATGTGATGCAAGTATGGAATTGTTAGAAGGATTCTATGAAAGAGGGCAGGCCAACAATGAAACTGAAAAGGAAAAGTAGGGAGTTTGTCATGAGGGAGTTAGGGTCGCCCAAATCTGATCGTTTTTATAACTCGATTGAGCAAAACAGTGTGAAAACCTGATTTGTTTTGGAAGCCTAAATTACGATGCCAACATGGTTTTAACATCGTATGTCGGTATCATTTGATCGTTTGTGATAATGGTCAATTTGCTATTTAGCGCCTGAGCAATCAACATACGATCAAAAGGATCTTTATGTAGCAGAGGCAAATCCAGAATCGACTGGCCATCCTCAAGTGAAATAGGTAAGCCTGAAAATCCCATTTCCTCAACAATTGATACCATATCGTCAGGAGCTTGCGCCGGGAGTTCGGAGTCGCAGGAGTTTGGGTCGGACCGAGCCAATCTCATATGAATAAATGGAGTTCGGGGTCGGACCTAGGGTGTCGCATTTTGGTCGTTTTACACTAAAAAACCACTCCGATTTCAGGCCCGAAATGCTCTTCTCGTCGATGGTCTGTTTCGGATCTATTTTCGATTTTCTCCAGATTGATAACATTATCTTTCCAGGAAGTTAGGGTCGGACCTAGGGTGTTACATTTTGATCATTATCTTGACCCATATTCTTATTGTTTGGTAATCTAAAATTATCGGATAAAAAGAGAATATCCTATTCAATACCATAGGGACATAACACAATGAGTACTCAAAAAGTATCGATAACCATATCCAAGGAAATACTGAGTTTGATTGACACTGCCAGCAAGGAGCTCAAGATTTCCCGCAGCAGATTTGTTTCACTCGTGCTCAAGGAGAAGCTTCTGGAAAACAGGAAAAGAAAGATTCAAGAAGCCTATGATTCCGTGTTTGCGGATAGTGTAATACGTAAGGAACAATTTGATACTTCAAAATGGTTTGAAGGTTTGGAGGACCGGGAGGGTCAGGAATGGTGATTAAGAAAGGATCAGTCTATTGGGTTGATTTCTCACCGGGTAAGGGATCCGAGCCGATAGGAAGAAGGCCTGGTCTTGTGATCCAAAATGATGTGATCAATGATAGCCGAATCAATACCGTAATTATGCTTGCAATAACTTCAACCCTCAAGTTTGGTCAATTGCCCGGAAACGTCACACTCAGAAAAGGAGAAGCAAATCTTCCTCGTAAATGCGTTGTCAACACCACCCAAGTCAAATCTGTTGATAAAAGTAGTGTCAAAGAGGAAATTGGTTCATTATCCGAAAAACGAATGGCTCAGGTGAACGAAGGTTTGAAACTGGTCCTTGATTTGTAATCATATCGCGAGATTTTGGGGCTCGATGGAGCCTGGGTCGGACCTAAGGTGTCGCATTTTTGTCATTTTACACTAAAAAACCACTCCGATTTCAGGCCCGCTACCCTGTTCAACTAATTTTATTTGCCAATCTACTCTCTTTCTTCATCCGCGAATGAAGTACACGAGTAATCTCAATTCCTTTATCAGTCGATCGATAGTAAACAACATAGCTTTTGTAATTTTTAACCGGGATAAATCTAATACCAGCCAACTTCCTTCTGTAACTCTGATATTTCGTGCCTATTTCAGGCATTTTAAGCAAGGTTTGGAGTGTTTGATATACAGCCTCCAAAACCTTATCTGCGGCATTTGGGTTATCGCGGGCGATGTAAATCCAAATATTTATTAAATCTTCTTCGGCTGCCGGTTTTATTAGCAGTTTTGTCATTGATTACCCGAATCACTGGTCAGTTTTTTCTTGGCCTTTTTTTTGATGTTTGCCAAATCAAACGGTCTGGATTCTCCACTATCAAGTCCTTCACTTAAAAGAATATCAATTTTTTCCTTGTCATGACGAATCAAATCTCGTAAATAATCGCTTGCACTTTGGTATTCACCAGTCTTTACTCTGCATTCGATAAACTCGCGCAGTTTGTCTGGCATTGAAATATTTAAAGTTGCCATATAATTTCCTTTGGTCAGTTGAGTGTTTTGTCTTCACCATATCATCAATGGCAAAGATTGCCAATATAACATCCAAGATCGAGCTAAAGGTCGCTAAACAGGAGAAGTATCCATAAAAAACAGTCTGTTTTTACAAATAAAAAACTGATGTCGGAACACGGATAGGAGAGTCGGGCAATTTTCGGCTTGGTCAATAAAAGGCTTAAAATGAGACGAATCAAATTGAATGCTCGGGAGTATTTGCGTAAATGAAATCGGAATCTCCGGATTAGGGCTTAACGACACCCCATATCCATAAAGGCGTTGTAAATTGCCCCGTGACACCCTAAGTCCGACCCCGCCAACCCGCAAAAAACATATCTTCTGATTAAGTATCCTGTCACCTGATTTACAACTTAAAAGGCGGGATGCTATTGTTAAAAAAACAGAATACAAAGTTCATCCTGAAAAATGATGGATCAAGATGAGAGACAGAAACAGAGTACTTGAATTACTTCGCAAGAATAAAAAAAGCTATGCTGAACGATTCGGAGTAACTTCAATAGGAATATTCGGATCAGCGGCTCGAAATGAGACAAGGATTGACAGTGATTTGGATGTTGTTGTCCGAATGAAGAAACCAGATCTGTTTTATTTGGTTCACATTAAGGAAGAATTGCAGGATATCTTTCATACAAACGTCGATGTGGTTCATTATCGAGATAGAATGAATCAATTGCTGAAGAACAAAATCGACAGTGAAGCTATCTATGTATGATTATGAGCTCGTACTGGGTATCCTCCAGCAGATCAGAATTGCAGGCAAAAGAATAGAGAGACGGTTTTCTGAAATATCAGCAGCAGATGACTTCCTCGATACTGATGATGGATTGGATAGACTAGATGCCATTTGCATGATGTTGATAGCGATTGGAGAAGGTCTAAAGCAGCTTGATAAATTAACCGATTCAGAATTGTTGCTAAAGTACCCGGAAGTGGATTGGAAAGGTGCAAAGGGTGTCCGAGATGTGATTAGTCACCACTATTTCGATTTAAACGCAGAAGCTGTTTTTACCATCTGTCAGGAACGAATCCCCGGGTTATTGGATACCATCAGCCGTATGATATCAGATCTTGCGAAGCACGGTAATTCTGCAGATTGAGGAACCCCACGAACTGACCTCAAATCAAGCATGATCATTATGGGGCTTGAAATTAGACTGGTTTGGTCGAAGTCTGTGGGGAGTTTTTGGGTACAAAAACCGAGTTCCCGCAACGGGGCTTAACGACACCCCATATCCATAAAGGCGTTGTAAATTGCCCAGTTTCTTTCGTGGGAGAGGTGTATATCATCTGGCTGCGGATAGTGTCGGGCAATTAACCCCCCGTTGAAGCGATGATAAGAGGAAATCATTTTTTTTACTTCATCCCTGATTTCTGATTCTGTGCGTTCATCTGCCACCGACCACTGGATATCGACGGTATTCCAGAAGCAGATCCTTCCGCCGAAGGTGTCACTTAACCGTTGGTGGCCCATCAGACGGGGTTGATCGAGTTGAAGAACGTCAATCCCAATCTCGATCAGGTCTTCGATGATGTCAAAGATATCACCACAACTGTGCAGGAAAAGCAGCATGCCTTTGTCATGAACCCGATCCGCGATTTTGCGATAAAACGGTCTGAAAAACTCCCTGAACATCTCCGGACTGATCTGTAGTCCGGTCTGCAGCCCCCAGTCATCCCAGGTCATAAAACCATCTATACCGCCGATTGCGGCCCATTGATCGATGATGGACAGCATCAGATCGGTCATTCCGGACAACAACCGCTTAACAGCATCCTTGTCTGTATAAAAAGAGACCATCAACTTTTCAAAGCCTACCAGTTGCTTGCTGCGTTCATACAGGTTTATGGGATCATCCGCTAGAACAAATTTTCCCTGTTGAACTGCGTGTTCAAGCATGGGCTTGAAGGCTTCAAAACGGGAAGGGGAAGCCAGATCCGGCAATTGATAGGTTGAGAGCTTTCCCAGATCATCCAGGGGAGGTTCGCAACTCTGATCATGTCCCCTGCCGGTTACTATCTGGCCGACTCCCCATTCATCATAGTAGAGCTCGCCCTTTGCAGGATTATTCTTCTGTTCTGATTCAAACAGAAAACGGACAACAGCGGTCTCAAAAAAGTCACTTTCGAAAGGAATGGAAAAGCAATAGGGAACTCTTGGGGGATTCTCAAACCGGACCGCCTTCTTTACAATCTCGCGGTTGCTGACTCCAACCGGTGCGGGCATGGGCTTGGCATACTCGGTGATAAAAGCCTTGGTCAGTTCATCCATAGTGTGATCTGTTCGGTGTCCGGGCGTATCCGTTGTTGAAGAAGTTAATTCACTCATTGAAGTAAGTTTTATCCTCCCCTGCACCGGTTGTCAAATTGAAACCGTTGATCTCTCGATTTATTTTGTTTTTTTGTTTAACGGGTATCGGTTTTTAGTCGGATTAATTCAAATCCGTCCTTTTTGAAGGCGAAAAGGTTTCAGACGTGTTAGTCAGCCGGCTCGAAATGAATGGTGGCTTCGATGTTGAGATCCTCCTTCAGTTTTTTTTCGATGACCGTCACATTTTGATGCGCCTCCCGAAAACTGATCTCGCTGAGGAAGCGGATATGGAAGGTTACCTCTGTGGAGGAACCGTAACGATGGACATGGATGTGGTGAAGATCAAAGCCGTTCTTGATCACACCGCCTGTTATCTCAGCCAGGTTGTTTATCAGTTCGTCATCTGCCTTCTCCCCGATTAGGGGATTAACGGATTGTTTCATAATCTCGTAAGTGGCATACAGGATGAGGATGGCGACAAGGATGCCCATGACACCGTCAATCCACCAGAAATACCGTCCGGCAAAAACCCCGATCAGAATCACAACGGAAGCAATGGCGTCACTACGGTGATGCCAACCATCGGCCATCAGCGCTTTGGATTCGGTTTTTTTCCCGGCCCGGATGGCAAACTGGGCAAGCCCTTCCTTGACGATGACCGAAATGACGAAAACAATGATTACCAACCAACCGTAAGAAGCGGTTTGGTGATTTCTCAAGCGCTCGATGGACTCGATCAGGAAATTGATCCCGACAATGGCCAACAACATGCCAATCATGATCGAGGCGATCAGTTCAGCCCTGCCGTGCCCGAAAGGGTGGTCTTCATCGGCGGATTTGGACGAGATTTTGGTGCCCACCAGCACGACAATCGATGTTAATGAGTCCGAGAGTGTGTGCCAGGCATCTGCGATAACTGCCACTGATCCCGAAGTCAAGCCGGCCCAGTATTTCAGACCGAACAGGATCGTATTGAAGACCAGCGATAACCAGCCTTCAATATAAGAAAGCCTGACGCGACGTTGTTCTGCAATTTGATGACTTTCCTGTCTTGGTGGTGTTTTCTGAATACTCTCCTTTTCCATGTATAAATCCGGTTGCTGTTTGTGATACGAATTTCTCTATTCTGGAAATCCCTTAGTCTAACCTATATCAATGTCAGGGTAAATGAAATAAAACGAAAATCATTTACCCTTTTTCGGGTATACAAAAGCAATGTTTCAATTAATTGAAATATGGATACCCGTATGATGTTCGAGGGAGTTCTTATTTAAAACATGCAAATTCCGTCGGGAAGATCCGCGGAAACATTCCATTGTTCAAAGCAGCAGGATTCGCACTTTAGAGCTGCAGTTCGAAATCCCATCGAGGATTAATGGTCGGGCAGTTTGAAAGGAACGAGGATCAGGATGAGGAATACCAGTCGATCTGTTTGAAACTGACAACCAGGCCTGTGGTCGGTCTCTTCTTGCAAGTAATGTTGGTAATGGCCCTGTAGCGTTGATTACTGATTCCCATCCTCTTCATAAAGCTCAATGACATGTTTTACAGCGATTGGCTTTTCATTGCGGGATAACAGATCGATCAACTGCATCATACAGGCGGGACAGGATGTGGCGACCACATCTGCTTCAACCGACTGGATATTGTGAATTTTGTTTTCTCCAATGGAGCCGGAAGTCTGATAATGCTGCAGATTAAAGCTGCCCCCGTTGCCGCAACAGACATCCGCATCCTTCATTTCAACAAAGCTGCAATCCGACAGTGATTGCAGAAGCATCCGTGGCTGCTGGTAGACACCAAGCGATTTTCCCAAATGGCAAGGGTCGTGATAAGTGACTCGTTTACCCTTGCCATCGGAGGAGAGAGCTGGAGATGAGATCTTAACTACATCAACCAGAAACTGACTGATATCCATGGCTGATGCGGCAAGCTTGTTGATTTGCTCTTTTCGTTCGGAAAGTAGTTCACTGCCCATCATGGGCCATATTTTCCTGATAGTGGAAGTGCAGGTAGCGCAGGGAGTCACCAGAAAATCAGCTTCAAGAGCGATGAGACTATCGAGATTTTGACTCAGCAAGCTTGTGAAGCTTTTGCGGTCACCCGAGGCCAGCGATGGAATCCCGCAACAGATTTGCACATCGGGTATAGAGACTTCAACGTTGTGCCTTTCCAGTACCCGGGCTGTTTTCATCGCTACTTGGGGGAACATCTTGTCCACAACGCAACCGGGAAACAAAGCGACTTTATATTTTGAAGTTTTTCCCGGTTTTTTCCATTTTTCCGGACCCTGTGAAAACGTCACTTCTGCCAGGCGGCGAAAGTGCCTCTCACCCATGAATCGGGACAAAGCCCTTGAACAATAGGTTTCCAATTGGGGGCTGGCCGGTGTGATGAACAAACCCTGAAATCTCCCGGAAAGACTCATGATACGATTGAACAGACGGGGATGGGCTATCAGGTTTCGAAAGATCACCTTTTTTACCGGTGATAATCCGATAAACTCGGTCAGGATTATTCTGGCCTTTAAAAAGATCTCCAGGGCATTGACGCCGCTTGGGCAGTTTGCGGCACAAGTGCCGCAGAGGAGACATTTGTCCAGTCTTTGCTTGACTCCCTTGGCATCGCTGATCATCTTTCTCGCCACTCCTTCAAGCAGATACAGTTTTCCCCTGGTTACATCGCCTTCCAGTCCGGTTTCTGTGAATACGGGACAAACAGCCTGACAGAGACCACATTTCATGCAACCGGCCAGAAGATCGTCCAGCTCTTCAAGCCGGTCGATGAGTCGTTCGATTTCACCCATTCCAACCCCCAACCTGCTTTCCGGGATTAAGGATATTATTGGGATCGATCGACAGTTTCATTTTTCTGGAGTAATCAATCGAAGCCTGACCGATCTCCCTGGCCAGGAATCCCGCTTTCGCAATCCCGATGCCATGCTCGCCGGAGAGGGTTCCGCCCAGGTCGAGAGCAATCTCAAACAACTCACCGATCATTTTTTCAACGGTTTCCCATTCACCCCGATTTCGCTTGTCGCAAAGAATCGTGGGATGCAGGTTTCCGTCACCTGCATGGCCGAAAGTTCCGATAGCCAGATTGTATTTTCCGGCCAGTTGTTGCACCCCTTTGACCATGTCAGGTACTTTGCTGCGGGGGACTGTGGCATCCTCAAGAACCAGGGTTGGTTTGAGACGGGCAAGGGCCGATAATGCCGAACGTCTGGCCTCCCATATCCTGTTTTTTTCCACTTCATCTTCGGCGATTTGGATTCTGGTAGAGCCGTTTTTGGAACAGATCTCCCTGATGATATTAGCTTCTTCCGCCACCTGCTCTGGATGTCCGTCTACCTCTATCAAAAGCAGGGCATTGGCATCCACCGGAAGTCCCGCATGTGAGAACTCTTCAACTGCCCGAATGGTGAAGTTATCAAGAAATTCCAAGGTGCAGGGAAGAATTTTGGCAGCAATAATGGCCGCAACGGTTTGGGTTGCACCTTCAACGGTATCGTAGACAGCCATCATGGCCTGAGAAGTCTGCGGAGGCGGTATCAGTTTCAGCGTCAGTTCGCTGAAAACGCCCAGGGTTCCCTCCGAAGCGATCATCAAACCGGAGAGGTTATACCCGGTGACACATTTCACGGTTTTGGAACCTGATTTAATCTTGTTGCCCTCTACGTCGAAAAAAGACAAACCCATCAGGTAGTCCTTGGTAACGCCGTATTTGAGTCCTCTCAAGCCTCCGGCATTTTCCGCCACATTGCCTCCAAGGGTTGAAACACTCTGGCTGCCCGGATCAGGGGGATAGAAGAGACCCTTGGCGGCTGCCTCGGATGCCAGGGTTGCCGTTACAACCCCGGGTTCAACAATGGCGTACATATCAGCTTCATTGATTTCGATGATTTTGTTCAAAGCCTGGGTCAGAACGACGACCCCCTCTTTTTGGGGAATCGTACCACCGCTTAGATTTGTACCTGCGCCTCTAACAGTCAGTGGAAGTTTGTTTTCATTGCAAAGACGGGCAACTTCCCCGAGTTGCTCCCTGTCGGTTGGCCTTAAGACCAGTTCAGGGATAACCGGCTCAAGTACCGCAGCGTCATATGCATAATTGAATCGGTCGATTTTATCCCGATATACGTTTTCTTTACCTAGTAATGTTGTGAAACGGTCGACAAGGCTCTTGGAAATCATAGGGAACTCCGATTAAACAGGGGATCAATCAACAATAATGACAATCAATTCTTTAGGCCCGTGCACACCGAAAGCAAGCACAAGCTCTATATCGGCAGTTTTGGAGGGACCGGAAACCAGAACAACATTGCTTGGCATCCCCTCCGACCATTTACCGCACTCAATTGCTTCGGCAAAAGATGTTTTGACGGTAGAGGCTTCAACCAGGGCAATATGGATCGGGGGGACCAATGACATCAGCCGCGGCTCTTTTTCATCAGGCCATAGAATCAGGGCGCCGTTCTCTGCAATAGCCCCTTTGGTGGAGGTGATGGCCGCGTCGATTTCGAACAGGTTCGGCTTGAAGATTTCAATCTCCTCCCCATACTCTACCAGTTCAGTGTCGGTAATATTGTCTGCTTGCCAGGTTTTTCTTATATCCGCCCCGATTTCAACAGCAGGTGAATAGAGCCGGGTTTTCAAACGATCAATTTTTACGGCATCATGCCACAAGCCGGAGATGCGACCATCCAGGCCTACGTCCGGAGAGTAGAGTAGTTTGCTGATGTTTTTACTTTCAACAATGTCTACTAATTCACGAACCCATTCAGTCCTGTTGCTCAACCTGACTTCCGCCCTTACTTTTTCAAGGTTCTGCTTCAAAAGGGAAATCCGGTCTTGTTTTGACAGTTTTTTTTCCAAGTTGTCCGGTTCGGCCGGGAACGGGAAATGCAGAACTTGTGAGCGATTCAGATTTTTCAGTATTTTATCCCTGGATTGTTTAGTCACGATCCACCCCTTCTTCATCTGCCATCATATGTAGGGTTTTCTTTGCCGGGACGGGCATGGAACGAATGTTACACCATTTCCCAAGAGGTCCTGTTTTGGGAAGATACTGGCCAAATAAACTGCCGGCTTTCATACCCAACCGGTTTAACTCCGGTTTGCTGTTCATTAAGGCCCACCCCTTCCAAACCGCTGATTCCATGAGGCTCCTTCCTGAGCCACTACCCTTTGTTTTGCCTGAAGATGACTTACTATCGTTTCGAATCCGTCGAATCAGATCGGGTATGGGAATTTTAACCGGACAGACCTCCGCACAGGCATTGCAGAGACTGGATGCATCCGGCAGGCTTTGAGTTTTATCCACCCCTTCCATCTGTGGCGTCAGGATTGTCCCGATAGGGCCCGGGTATACGTAACCGTATGCATGACCTCCGATCCTGGTGTATACGGGGCAGTGATTGAGGCAGGTACCGCAGCGGATGCATTTTAATGTCTCATACAATTGCTTATCCGCCATAATGGTTGAACGCCCGTTGTCCAGTAAAACCAGGTGAACCTCACTTGGGCCATCCTTTTCTCCGGGCTTACGGGGTGAAGTGATAAAATTGAAATAGGTGGTCATGCGCTGTCCGGTTGCGGAACCGGTCAACAACTCCAATAAGGGCGGCACCTCTTCCAGCTTTTCCACAACCTTTTCAATACCCATCAGGGCAATGTGAATTTGCGGCAGGGTAGTACACATCCGTCCGTTTCCTTCATTTTCAACCAGGCACAAGGTTCCAGTCTCGGCAACAGCCATGTTAACTCCGCTGATGCCGGCTTCAGCCTCATAGAAGTGTTTGCGCAGGACTTTCCTGGCGATGGCGTTCAGTTCTTCCACCTTCTCGGTGTATGGGGTATCCGGAATATGTTTGTGGAACAACTCTGCAATCTCTTTTTTATTCTTATGAATGGCAGGAACGATAATGTGAGAAGGTTTTTCACCTGCCAGTTGGATAATATACTCTCCGAGGTCGCTTTCCAGCGGCTTGATACCATTTTTTTCAAGGAATCGATTAAGGTGCATCTCCTCGGAAACCATCGATTTCCCTTTGACAACCCTTTTCACATTCCGGGAATTCAAAATATCCAGTACAATCCGGTTTCCCTGGTCCACGGTTTCTGCCCAATGAACCTTGATTCCGTTTTGATGGCAATTCTGTTCCAGTTTTTCCAGAAGTCGCGGCAGCAAAGCAAGGGACTTGGACCTGATAGCACTGCTGGTCTCCCTCAGGTGTTCGAGCCTTTCAGGATCATTAAACAGATTTTTACGGTTTCGTATCATGGTTTCCATGGCAAACCGCAGATTGCCCCGAAGCTGTTTGTTATCCAGTGCCTCTCTGACGTTTTTCCGGAAGTTAAAGGGTTTATGACTCATGGGTTCTCTCCCAGATAAATTCAGCGAGATGCCTGCACTTGACAGACGATTTCAGGTATTCCGCTGCACCGGATATGTTGAGAAGGCAGCCGCAATCTCCCGAAATGACCTCCGAGGCGCCGGTTTTCTCAATCGCTTCCAGCTTGTCTCTTACCATGGCTGCGGATATATCCGGCTGTTTGACAGAAAATGTTCCACCGAATCCGCAGCACTGCTGTTCATTTTCCAGGTCAACCAGACTGACATTATGTAGCTGCCGAAGCAGTGATTTGGAATCCTCGATCACCTTCATCTCCCTGGCCGCATGGCAGGAAGAATGCCAGGTAACGCTGACGGGATCGCCCAGATCGGCAAGTCTGAATTCCATAATCCTGACCAGGAATTCTGAAAGTTCGAAAATCCTTTCCGAAAATGCGGCAATTTCACTTTGATCCGGCTCCTCCGCAAAAAGGATCGGATAATGAACTTTCATCATTCCGGCGCAAGAGCCCGAGGGAACAACAATAGGATGGTCTTCGGGAAATAGGCTTATTTGATGGCGGGCCACCTTTTTCGCCTCTTCCGGGAAACCTGAATTATAGGCAGGTTGTCCGCAACAGGTCTGCCCCCTGGGAAAAACCACTCTCACCCCGGCTTTGCTCAGCAGTTTGATAGCAGCCATCCCGACTTCAGGATAAAGCCCTTCGACAAGACAGGTGCCAAAAAAATAGACAGTGTCCGGTTTATTCTGGTTGTAACTCATGACATTCGGTTTGGGATATATGAGCCCTTTTGCCTTTCAGTTTTTACGGAGCGCTCGGGATGAACCGGAAGAAGGCTACAGGATCTCCCTAGCTTCCGGTCCACGGTTCCAAGGGAATGGAACACACCTTCAGTTTCCTGGCGGGGATCGGTCGTCCCCGTACCTTTTGTCCCGGTGACGCGGGGTCATGTTTGTACCCGCGATTATAGTTTAATATCGACCAAAGAACAATTCGGGTAACCAGGTAACCAGTTCCGGAAACAGGGTGATGATACCGATTGCGACCAACTGGAGAAGAACAAAGGGAATTATACCCCTGTAAATGTGTCCCATGGTATACTCCGGTGGTGCGACTCCCTTGAAATAAAACAAGGCGTATCCGAAGGGAGGTGTCAAAAAGGAGGTTTGCAGGTTAACACACATCATAATGGCGAACCAGAGCGGATTAAATTCCAATTCAATAGCAATTGGCATGAACACGGGAACGGTGACCAGTAGAATAGCCAGCCAGTCCACAAACATCCCCATGATAAAAATGATCAGCATCATGATGATCAGCACAATCCAGCGGTTCATGCCGCTGCCAATCAACAGGTCGGCTACTACATCTCCCCCGCCGCTGCTCAGGAATACCGAGCTGAAGAGTTTTCCCCCGATAAAAAGCATCATCACCATGGAGGTGGTTTTCATGGTAGCCCAAGCTGATTCCTTAAGCACCGTCCAGTTCAACTTTTTATTGAAGAACGCCAGTACCAGGGCTCCGACAGCTCCCAGCCCCGCAGCTTCGGTGGCTGTGGCCACACCTGCCAGGATTGTTCCCATCACGGCCAGTATCAATCCCAGGGGCGGAAGCAGGGATTTAAGAGTCATTCCCAGTTTTGTGGCCAGTGTGTACTGACTGGCTTCTTGCTTGGATATTGGAGGACCCAGGTCGGGATTGATTTTACACCGAACCAGTATATACCCGAAGTAGAGTGTGGAGAGCACCAGTCCGGGAAAAATGGCGCCCGCAAACAGGTTTCCCACAGATGTCTCTTTCAAACCGGTGAGACCGCCGTAGATCACCATCATGATACTCGGAGGGATTAAAATCCCCAGGGTTCCGGCGGCGCAAATGATACCACTGGTCAGCTCCTTCTGGTAACCTTTTCTCAAAAGAGCCGGGGTCGCCAGCAGTCCCATGGCTACGACAGATGCCCCGATGATTCCGGTGGTTGCTGCGAAAACCGTGCAGACCACCACAACGGCCAGACCCAGGCCACCCTTAACGGAACCCAGGATAACGTATAACGCTTCAAAGAGAGAATCGGAAACTTTTGATCGATCCAGCAATTGTGCCATCAGGATAAACAGCGGGATGGCGACCAGAATGTAATTTCCCATCAGCCCCCAGACGTTATTGGCAAACATATCGAAAAGGGCATGAAAATCAAATCCGTTGTCGATCAGGCCAAACAGGGTGGCGATGGCAGCCAGGGTATAGGCCAGGGGGTGGCCTAAAAAAATAGAGACAATGAGGGTGGCAAACATGGCCACTGTCAGGATTTCCGGGCTCATATTATACCTCCTCGTTTTTGGTTACCCTAATCAGGGTCAGAATCTCCCTGGCCAGGTTGGAAAGACCCTGGAGAAGAGTGAAGAAAAGAGTCAGGGCCATGATAATCTTGTAAGGGAAGATAACCGGAGCCCAACTGGTTGAGTTTCGTTCGACTTCGACCGCCGAGCTGTAGGCAAAGGTGGAGGTCCAGATCACGAGGCAAATAAACACGGGAATAAACATCACCAGCAGGGTGATGATATTGACAATCGCCTGTGATTTCGGGGTCAGTCTGGAGGTGAATATGTCGACTCTTACGTGGCCTTTCTGTACATCGGTATAGGCGAGTCCGAACATATAATGCATTCCGTAAAGGAATGCCGTCATTTCAAATCCCCAGATGGTCGGTGCATTTAGCGCGTAGCGCATAAATACTTCGTAGATAACGACAAACAGGAGCGGAAATACCAGCAATGAGGTGATCTCTCCTGTTTTGGTACTGAACTTGTCAATACCGTTGGCAAATGATTCAAGCATTTCATTCCCTTGGATAGCACCGGGATTTCCTGTTCGGATTCAAACGGAAATCCCGTGATCAATACTATTCGGTGGTTTTACCGGAGATATAGGTTTCGTAGGGCCATGGAGTTGCGCCACTGCGGGCTTCTCTCCAGACCGCATATTCTTCGATGAACTGTTCTTGTGAGTCTAAAACCTTTTTAACAAAAGGGAACTTTGCCTTTACCTGTTCCAGGTACTCCTTGGTGGTTTTTCGGAAACTCACCAGGGTCTCTTTGTCCATTTTGACGATCTCTACATTTTCACTGAATCTTCTGATTGCTTCCGCGTTGAGGGAATTGATCCAGTTATAACTCCACAACTGGGTCTCCTTGGCGGCGATATCAACAATCCATTTCAAATCTTCGGGAAGTTTAGCGTAAGCATCCTTGTTGAAAAACAGCGCACACTGAATACCGGGTTGATGAACACCGGGTTGAATCGCATACTTGGTGATTTCATCGAATCCCATGGGATAGTTGATAGCCGGTGAAGAGAATTCGGCCGCATCAATCACACCTCTTTCCAGGGCCAGATAGACCTCACCACCGGGTAGCGGGCTGACAGAGGCTCCCAGGTTGTTCATGATATCCATGAACCAGCCGGGAGTTCGGATACGCATCCCTTTAAAGTCCTGAAATTTGGTGGCCCGCTTGTTGGAGAAGAGTCCCATTTCCTGGCCCAACTGACCACCGGGCAGTGCAAACAGGTTGAATTGACCGTACAGCTCCTGCAGCATTTCTATTCCGCCTTTTTCATATAGCCAGATGTTATACCCTTCACCATCAAGTCCAAAGGGAACCGAAGCAAAGGCTACGAATGCCTCGTTCTTGCCTTTCCAGTATCCCGGAAAATCGTGACCAACCTGGGCGGATCCTTTGGCGACAGCATCAAACGCCTGCATTGCCGGAACCATTTCTCCGGCGGAGAAGGGCTTGATATCCAGCCGACCGGCTGAGGCCAATCGGACACTGTCAGCAAAATGTACAGCTATATCATAAAACAACAACCCTTTGGTCCAGGGCATAACCATTTTCCAGCGGATTTTCTCGTCGGAGGTTTTGAATTTGACCCTCTTGGCTATTTTATGTCTTTTGTCAGTTCCGAATTTGGTTCTTTGCTGAGCCTGCAAAGGCGCTGCAGTGAGGCAGATGACAACAAAAAGACCGAACAGTTTCACCAGTGTTTTTTTCATAATCGCTCTCCTGATATCTATCAATGAGTTACAACCCGGAGGGGTTGATTCGAGGATTAAAAGGACGGTTTGAGGACCTTTTTGCAGGATCGTGAGAGTGATATAAACAGGAGCGTTGAAGCCCGGGAGTTATTCAATTTTAACTCCCGGATCTCCGCCCCCATCAAGATTTACTCAACAGGCCTGACGCAAGTGGTCCGAACCGTTCATCCGGATCGGCCGTATCCGGAACAACGTAGTTGAAATCCGAAGCGGATTTTAAAAACCGGACCCGCTTTAGGAATTCAGGATTGGCCTTCTGCAGATTGAATGCCAGCACGTTTGACCTGCCATCTTCGGATTTCGCTGAAAGCCGGTATTTTCCGGATTAAGCGGAGTCTAAAATCATGGATGTGGTCGGGTGATTCTAATTTCTATTGGCGAGATTGGATAAATTTAGCTCTTCTTGGCCGAATCCAGTCCGATTTTTCGGACCAGGTTTTGTCAGTTCAACCGGTAATGTTAACTATAAGCTTCAATATCAGAGTGATAGCCAGTCTGTTTTTTTAGACTGACCATTGTTTTAATTCGTCCGGCAAATTGACGCATGGGAAAAAAGATTATGTTTTCAGGTGTTAACAAATTTGAATGAGAATTTAGAGCGGAGATGCAGATTTATCCTTCCACGATTCAGGATGGGATTTAGGGGACAGATTAAGGCTTCAACTATCTGATAAGATAGGATTAGATGTTTTCGATAGGGATTCTGGCAAAATAGTCTGAAATTTGCAACAATGAACCATCTTTCTCCGGTTTCTAATGTGTCCGAATCCCAATACGGTACGAGAATGGACAGATTGATAAAACTCCTGTTGGCTTTCCTCGCACTGTCCGTAAACACGGTTGCATACGCGAATTCACCTGAAAGGATTAATGTCTTTTACCTGAACTCGTACCACGTGGGTTATCCGTGGTCAGATAACATGACTCGTGGAATTCGGGAGGTTCTGAACAACAGTGGACGCACGATTCAATTACAGATCGAGTTTCTGAACTCAAAAAAGTATTATGACAAGGTCATCAAACAGAACCTTTATCAGCATTTTGCCTATAAATTCCGTAATAAAACCTTCGATATCGTGATCGTGTCCGATAACAATGCCCTTGATTTCATTCTGGAATACGGCGATGCACTGTTCCCGGGTCTTCCCATTGTGTTTTGCGGCATCAATGACTACGCCAAATATAATATCGATCCGGGCAGGCAGATCACCGGCGTTATCGAGAGTATATTCTTCAAAGAGAACCTGGATATTGCCCGCGGACTTCATCCCGAGGTCAAAAAGCTGATTGTGATTGGCAATAACTCGGTTACCTCGATTGCCATTGCTGACCAGATAAAAGAGAGCATTCGGGTTAATAACATCGATTTTGATATCCGCTTTCGCAATGATTTAAGAAGTGAAACGCTGATAGAAGAGTTGCAGCACGAAGCCGGTGACACCATGCTTTATATCATTCCGGCCTATGAGGAGATTAACGGGGAGTTTTATTCATCCTGGGAATTGACCCGCAAGGTATTCGAAGCAACCGGCCTGCCTGTCTTTGGCGCCTGGGAGTTTCTCGTCGGCTACGGAACGGTCGGCGGTAAGGTTAACAGTGCTCATGTCCACGGAAAAACAGCAGCCAGGCTGGCCTTGAGGATTCTGGATGGTGAGGAGGCTGCTTCCATCCCCTATATTGCCAGGGGAGGACACAAGTATATTTTTGATTACAAGATTCTGCAGCATTTCAAGATCGCTTCATCCCAACTTCCCGAGGGCAGTATTATCATCAACCAGCCATACAATTTCTATCAGCTAAACCGCGTGGTATTCTGGTTTATTGTCACCAGTGTGGTCCTGCTCCTGGTTGTGGTAGTGCTCCTGATTTTCAATACAAATCAGAGGAAGAAAGCCAACCTGGAGATGAAAGCCTCCCGCCTGAAGCTAAGGATGTTCCTGGATAATATCCCACAACTTGTGTTCTGGCAGGACAAGGACTTACGATTTATGGACGTTAACCAGTCCTTTCTGGAGTTTTTCAGGATTCGTGACTACGATGATATCATCGGGTCCAACAACTATGATCACCTGGGTGTGGGTATTGATGTTGATCGGGTCATGGAGACCAACCACGAGGTCATGCGCAGTGAAAAACCCCAGTACAAAATTCGTTGGACCATTCGTCGGTCCGACCAGGAGGTAATCTGGCTGGAGGTGAACAAGATACCGTTTCATGATGAAAACGGAGAAGTGGTGGGAGTGCTTTCCACCGCGGAGGATATTACCAAAGAGATGAACCTGGAGAAGCAGCTCCGACAGTCACAGAAGATGGAGGCCCTGGGAATCCTCTCCGGCGGCATTGCCCACGATTTCAATAATATTCTCACCTCCATCGTCAACTCCGCTGAGCTGGCCCTGGAGGATATTCCCATCGGTTCGGTTACCCGAAAGGACCTGAAACGTATTCTCAATGCCAGTGCGAGAGGGAGTAACCTGGTCAAACAGATCATGGCGTTCAGCCGTCCCAGCAGCCAGAAATTCAAACCTTTCAATGTGGTGAATACCGTTAATGAATCCCTCGACCTGATCAGGAGTTCATTGCCGAAACAGATTGTTATCAAGGAGGATATCACCTCCACGACCACCTTCTGTATGGGAGATCCCACACAGATTCATCAGATCGTCATGAACCTCTGTACAAATTCGTTTCAGGCCATGGGAGAGAGTAATGGCTGCATAAATATCTCCCTTCAGGAATGTTTTCTGGGTGGTAATTCAGCAGACCAACTGTCAGTTGAGCCGGGGGCTTATATCGAACTAGTTATCGCTGACGACGGACCCGGCATCCGCTCCGATATTCTGGAAAAGATCTTTGATCCCTTTTTCTCGACCAAGAACAAGGACATTGGAACGGGTCTGGGACTCTCGGTTGTTCACGGAATCATTCAGGCGCACAAAGGCGGGATCAGCGTGACCAGCATTCCAAATGTTCGTACCGAATTCAGGGTTTATATTCCGCAATTATCAGAAAAACTAAATGACTTTACCAGCGTGGATTTCTCTCTTCATTTCGGTAGTGAGTCCATTCTGTTTGTGGAAGATGGTGAAGACCAGCGGATAAGCGTCCCGCGTGCTTTGCAGAACCTGGGATATCGGGTGGAAGCGGCGGCAAACGCGGAAGAAGCCTTGCTCAAGTTCAATGGTTCTGGTAGTGGTTTTGATCTCGTGATCACCGACTACGATATGCCGAAGGTTAACGGCTTCGAGTTTGCCGCCATGCTGGAGGAGATCTCACCGGAAACCCCGATTATTATGGTTTCCGGTCGCCAGTTTGAATTTGACGAACTCCGGCACAGGAATATCAAGAAATTGGTGACCAAACCTTACAATAAGATCAGTATTTCCGAGGCCATCCGGTGTGTGATGAAAGCAGCCAATGTCAACAACGCGCCAAACAGATCGGCCTCCTGAAAAAGACTTTTTCATTCAAGAATCCATATGGCGATTGTACTGGTCATTGATGATGATAAGGATTTTTGTGAAACCATGCAAAGCCTGATCGAGCGCATGGATCACACAGCTATATCCGCCCCCAGCCTGAAAGAGGGTCTCTCCATTCTTCAACGGCAGGCAGTTGATCTACTCCTGCTGGACGTTTTTCTGCCCGACGGAAATGGCATTGAGTCTCTGCCTGTCATTAAGGAAACATCCCTTGGAAATCCTGATATATTCATCATCACCGGTATGGGAGATCCCGATGGTGCTGAAATTGCCATCAAAGAAGGGGTTTGGGATTATATTGTTAAGCCCACCAAAATCAAGGAGATCAGGCTGAGCCTGAATCGGGCGCTCAAATACAGGGAGGAGAAAAGCAGGAAACAAAAGGCGGTTAACCTGAATCTGGAACGGGTCATCGGCCAATCAGCGGCCATTAAACAGTCCTTCGAGTTGATCACCCAGGCGGCAACGTCGAATGCTCCGGTTCTCATCACCGGTGAAACCGGAACCGGGAAAGAGCTGTTTGCCAAGACCATTCATGACAACAGTCTCCGCAGACAGGGTGAATTCGTTGTGGTGGATTGTGCCTCCCTGACCGAAAACCTTCTTGAGAGCACGCTTTTCGGTCACAAGAAAGGCTCATTCACCGGGGCTGATGAACAAAAGTCCGGTCTGATTTCTCTTGCCAATGGAGGAACCCTCTTCCTCGATGAAGTGGCGGAAATGCCGCTCACTACCCAGAAGTCCTTTCTCAGGGTCCTTCAGGAGAAACGTTATCGACCCTTGGGAGAAAACAGAGAGTTAACCAGTGATTTCAGGCTGATTGCCGCCACCAACCGAAACCTCCACGACATGGTGGATAAAAAAGAGTTTCGTAAGGATCTGCTGTTCCGTCTCTGTGCTATTCAAATCAAAATCCCGCCCCTAAGGGAGAGACAGGATGATATTAAACTCTTAAGCCTTTTCCATACAAATCGCCTCTGCGAGGAATATAAAATCCCCAACAAGGGTTTTGAACAGGGCTTTTTCGAAACTCTCAATGCCTACAACTGGCCCGGAAATGTTCGTGAACTGTTTCATACTCTCGAAACCGCGTTGATTGCCTCCGGTTCGGAAAAAACTCTTTTTGCCATGCATCTGCCAAAGGAGATCCGAATCAAGGTGACGAAGTCACTCATCAGTAAGGGAATTGGAGAGAATTCGGTTGTAATGAGAAAGGAAGATTTCGAAAATGACAGGCTGCCCGATCTGAAGGTCGTAGGACAGGATGACAGCCGCTATCCTTCACTGAAGGAGTTTAAGGTCCGGATGGAGAAACACTATCTCAAGGCGCTAATCGCTGATGCCAAAGGAGATCTGACCGAAATATTGAATCGATCCGGCCTTTCCAAATCCCACTATTACGGGCTCCTCAAGAAACACGGAATCAGGTGAAGAAACCGGAAGAACACATCTCTTTTACGGTGAGATTTTGTAAAACCTGGTATCGACTTTCATAACGGGGAACGCTTCAGGCAGGTCGTCTTGTTCGACTAATAGAAAACCGTTTTTTTCATAGAAACGATGTGCTGCCAGGAACTTGGGGGTGGTCCCGAGGTAAATCTCTTGATAATGGTTTGCTCTTGCCCATTCGAATAAGGTGTCTAGCAGCAGTATTGCAATTCCTGTCTCATTGCCTCGATAATCCGGTTCAACAAACATCTTGCGTAAGGCACCCAGGCCATTTTTCAAATCCAGCAGGGCAACAGTCCCCACAACCCGACTATCGGAAAGAGCAACCCAAAAGTTGCCTTTGCCGGCTTGATAAAAAGTCTTGATGTTCAATAGATCAGGCTGCTCCTCTACGGTGATGGCCACACCGAACTCCCGTTGCTGAATAGAGGTTATCAGCTCGACCACTCCTTCCTGATGCTCCTTAAATTAGCGCTTGTTGCGGGTAGATGGAGTTTTCAACCTTTCCGTTTTTAACACCTGCCACAACATCAATTAGTTCTATTTTATCAAAAATCACGTCAGATTTTTCAACAAGTATTTGATTTCCGCAAGCTGTTTTGCCTGGAACACAATGAGCGGATTCTCAGCGTGCATCAATGATCAAAATCACTGATCCTTCTTCTCACTTCCGAGAGGTTCCATGGTTTCAATATATTGCTGGTGCTTTATTGAGTGCAAATTTGCTCAATTGTGTACAAAGCAGAGTTTGGGAATTAGATCAGGCTTTGCATGCAGAATCCTCGTAAAATCTTAAAAATTGGTTTATTTTTAATGAAATTTCCTCTAAGGTTTTGCAGGGTAATAACTTGTTTATAGAACCTGTTTTATTTAGCTTGAATCTATGTAGTATGCCGGATGTATCAATAAACGATAATACGGGGGAGATATGATCAACAGAGTTTCGAATTTCGTGAAACCACTTTTTGTTTTTATACTGTTTGTCAACTTTGTCATCCCATCAAATCTCATTGGTGAAGAATCTGCACCTTCCGGTTTTGAAGAGCAACTTGTTCAAGGAATGCACCAATACCTGAAAGACAGGGCGAAACAGGAAATGATCCTGTATGTAATTGACAAGCTGAAACAGTGGTTTGACAGCAATGAAATTGCCAAGGAGGTCTTCCCGGCTACCCGACGACTGGTGGAACAGACCAAAAATATTGACGGCAGAATTAATGAGACAGTCTGGCAAAGTGCTTTTCAAGAAGATCTCGATCACCTTCTGGTAAATATCCTCAACCAAATGCTACAGATCAAACATCCAAAAATATTCAACCAACTAGATGATGAATTAAAAAAGGACGATGGTAATCCTTTTAGTGTTTTAGTAAACCTGGATTGGAAAGAGTATCCGGAAGCCACCCAAGACACGATAAGGTTAATTCAGGAACTTTCTGATTTCATCGATAAAGGAGGCCGCCTGGAAGAGACGTTTCAGGAAAAAGTTCACTGTCGTTATTTCACTACCAGCGACAAAAAAGAGAAAAATGAAATTGTGCTCAAAACGATTGACTACCATGACAGTTTCCAGGAATACGTTTGTATCTTGGCAGAGCCTACGGTTCAATTCCTGGGTGATAAATTACTTGATAAATCACGTCTTGATAAATACAAAACCTATATCAGGGAAGACTTTAGCTGGTTGTTCAGCCTGCGATTTGATGCAAAGCCAGCTAACGGCGATCATCCTCTGATTTCCGATTATAAATCATTGTTTGATGCTGAAGTTGGCAGATTTAATACATCCATGGCATCGATCTCTGATCCGTTGGATTTTTTGGGTGATATTCGGTCCAATGTCAAGCGATATCCCGAAAAATGGAACAGACTCAATGCTGTCCTGGGTTTGGAAAAAAGTGTTATTTACAACATGTTTGAGGAATTTGCAGGGATTTTAAACAAAAATAAGATGCTTTCTAATCTCAATGTACAGGAATTGGCCTGCGATAAACCGGAAGCCACTGATATGGGAGGCCTGTGTCACTACCTTGGGGTGAAACCGGGGGAGGAGAGAACCTTTAATTCGGATTCTCTGAAAACACATCGTAAAGAGGTTTTTAAAAAGCTCTATGAATTACTCAATACCGAAATGGAACAGCTCATCAATGGTCCGATAAAAGTCGACATGACCGCCGATGCTAGTAGAGATCTGGAATATTTTAAAAAACAGAAGTTACGGCAAATTGCCAACTCCCTGAAACTGTCTGACTATATTTCTGACTGCGAAATGGAAGATCCGATTCAAAGTAAGTTGACCCGTCCCTGTGTACTCACGAAAGGGAAGAGCAATAGGGTCACACTCGATGATGTTAAAGGATTTGTCGGAGCCATTTTTACTTTCGGCGGATACTGCCTTGATTCTACTGAAGAAGATGGAAAATCTGATTTCTCACCTATTTTCTCTTACTTTTTTGCAATAAATAAAAACCTGTTAACAGCTTTGATTGATGACGTTACTGACAACGATAACAAACTGCCAACACTCATCAGCAAAGCCTCAGCAATATCAGTTTCCGAGAGGTTTCCGTCGGTTATCAAGAGGAGAATGCTCTTAAACAAAAGACTTGCTGAACGCATTTCGCAGGAGTCGTTTGTCCAAAAACTGGAAAACCAGGAATACGATAATAAATTAACAGGGGAAATCGATAAGATGTTTGACTATCTGTATAAGGCAAGCGGTCTGAGCATAGGAACTGTTAAACCTTTCGGTTCTGCTGAAGGCGGAGAGCTGTTTGAAAGGATTTTCCCCTGGGCCAAGGACAGCTCTGCCGACACTGCCAAACTGAAAAAGATTGAGAGACTGGACAGGGTTATCACATATCGTGAAGAGGTGAAAAAAGATCATGCCGATCCCGACAATATCAGGGGAAAATCTGCGGTCCTGAATAGTCTGCTGAAGTTGTTAAACAGTGATCATTATAAAAATCACAAGGCAGATGACGTAATCGAAATGCTTGAAAGTGATTGTAACAACCAACAGCTAGACAGCAAAGATCTCTGTCTGAAAAGCAAACTCATTGAACTTGAGGTCGTTGAAATAGAGAAAACCCTGGAGGAGTACTACGCAAAGAAGATCATTGAAAAGAAGGAAACGCATAGTAATAAAGCATATGAAATGATGACGGCTTTGTCTGAGTCCATGCCGACCAGCCGGGAACTTCAAAGCTGTGATGGGATAGATCAGTTCCTGTGTGATTTGAACCGTTTTGATGATGATCTTTATGGAGAAGCGGCAGGGTTTTTTCAATTTGCCATACTTTTCTTTAATACTGTGGAAGAGAGAGGCTTGAAATCGTTGTTTTCCGCTGAAGCGTTCTATTTTCAATTCGGACTAAAACTGTTTGACGAGGTTGTAAGTGATTATCAGTTTACCGAAGAGGATTTTAGTAAACTGCTCACTTTAAGATCCATTCTCTCCCGAGAGTATAAAGATTTGAAAGAGGGCCTGACCGAATTGGACACTGTTCTTTCATCGGCCAGGCATAAGTTTCTGGATAAATTCAAACTGGAAGGCAAACGAACCGCAATTCGTTACTTTCTTGGATATTCCTTTGTCAAGGTTCTCGATAACAACCAGCTCCATTGCGGTCCCTTTGAATTGCAGCCTGAAACAATGAAGGAACGTTGGAAGCTTGGCCATTACCTTTGTGAGTATTCAAAAAAGGATGTACTTGACCGTCAGGATATAAACCTGTGGGGAAAGAAATTAAATAACTATGTGGATCTCCTGAATGACTTGAGGATTCAAAGTCAGATCGGGCCGGTAAATGAACAGAAAAGGCAGGACTATTTGAATCTAGTTGAAACGCTGTTTCTTGCTCCGAACAGAAGCAATAACGTAATGCTGATCAAGGGCCTGGCACAGTTGATTGTCCATATCGACAATCTGATAAAAATGAAATCAGATCCTTACCAGATTTTGCTGTTTTACTCTGAAAGCCTTCATGCATTGCTTCCGGCAAAAGAACAGGCACGCGTTGCCCAGTTCCTTGATTTCCTGAATGCGAACCGTCAGGAAATCGAAAACGAGTTTTCCAGGCATAACCTCATCAGGGAAGCGGAATTACTGCGCCTCAAAGAATCGCTGGTAACAAATTGCAAGGGGGAAGCACAATCGTGTGTGGATGTTTATCATAAAATAAATAATGATATAAAAGAGCTACAGGAAACTTCGAGATCGGATGAGTTGAGGAATAAGCTTGCCTACAAACTGTTCGACAAGACGGTGGTTTTCAGCAAAATAAGGTCTACCACCATAGCCGATGCTATCTTGAAAAAAATAGCATCGATACAGAGCGGATCTTACAAAGAAGATTTGCAACCCGACGCAGATAAAATGGACGAGAACGTTCTCCTTCTGAAAACTTACCAGGAGATTCTGGAACTGCTGCTGTCTGACTTTGAGGGTCTGGAATACCTGGATTATCTCAAGAGTGTTTTTCAGATTCAAGCCAGTTTGAATAAGAAGGAATATGACAAGGTGGCTATGGAAATTGCGGTTGTTTTTGAAAAACTTCAAGGGAGTGAGGCCCCGAGACAGTTCTACTCCCTGGTCACGCTGACAACAATGGTATCAAATGCCAAAACCAAGGAGGACGTTGTTACAGCTTTCCAGAGTACATTCGAACCTGCAGGCTCATATCGTTCAAAGAGGATCAGCAAAAACAAGCTCAACGGAATCAATATGTACCTGGGATTAATCGGAGGAAGAGAAAAACTTGAATACCAGGATACAGTATCTGTGGATTACTCATACACCGGACTGTGGATTCCAATCGGATATGAAGTGTCATTCGGTATCGAATGCGGCTTGTTTACATCGGGATCGTGGCTGATCACTTTTTTCGATCTGGGAGCGCCATTTCAGGCTCTGTCCAGGAGTGAGAAAATGAAAACAAAAGAAGAAGATAAAGAACAGTTTGTCGAAGAGGAAAAAAACGATCTGAATGATCTTTCCCAATATGTCTCCCCCGGATTATGGGGAATGTTTGGTATCATGGACCTCCCTTTATCCTTCGGTTTTGGTTTTCAGGTCAAGCCCAACAACCGCAAATTCTTCTATACGTATCAGGACGAAAAAGTCACCTTTGCCCCCACTTCCATTCAATTGGGGATTTCATTATCAATGGATTTCCCTTTGATGTTCTTTTAGGTAGATGAACGTCTGTGGAAAACAGACGTGAGGGTGACGACTTTTATTATCGTCGGAGTATCACTTATCATCGATTTCCGACATGGGGCTGCATCGAGTATTTATAAAATCTGGTATCGACTTTCATAACGGGGAACGCTTCAGGCAGGTCGTCTTGTTCGACTAATAGAAAACCGTTTTTTTCGTAGAAACGATGTGCTGCCAGGAACTTGGGGGTAGTCCCGAGGTAAATCTCTTGGTAATGGTTTGCTCTTGCCCATTCGAACAAGGTGTCTAGCAGCAGTATTGCAGTTCCTGTCTCATTGCCTCGATAATCCGGTTCAACAAACATCTTGCGTAAGGCACCCAAGCCATTTTTCAAATCCAGCAGGGCAATAGTCCCCACAACCCGACTATTGGAAAGAGCAACCCAAAAGTTGCCTTTGCCGGCCTGATAAAACGTCTTGATGTTCAATAGATCAGGCTGCTCCTCTATGGTGATGACCACACCGAACTCCCGTTGCTGAATAGAGGTTATCAGCTCGACCACTCCTTCCTGATGCTCCTCACAATATGTCTCAATACCAGTCAATGACGATGTTTTGAATTTCATTTAAGTTCTTTTGAATTACCTGAACTGGATTTAACCTATGATGATTTTCAGGTATTTTGATCATGGTGCCACGCCGGATTCAATTGTCACAGTAAATCACCCCCCGATTCGGATCAATTGCGATTCGGCTGCCATGAAATCCAGGGGTTGAATGGCCTGCAGAGCTGACTGGATTTGCGACTCCAAGGCCTGGTGAGTCATCAGTACAATATCCACCATTTTGCCCTCTGCTGATGTCCCCGGTTGAATAGCAGAACGAATACTGATGGAATGATCAGCCAGGATTTTCGAAATGGAAGCCAAAACGCCGGGATGATCCATCACCTTGAATCTTAGATAATACTCCGATTGTAGCTCATCCATGGAGACAATCTCCATGGGAAGCCAGCTCTTCAAGGGTACATTGACCGGCGATGTCCGGGGTTGCTGTTTTGCTATGATGGATCTGCATGCCTCAATCAGATCCGCCGCTACTCCAGATGCTGAAGGATCCGGGCCGGCACCATGACCGTACAGGAGAGAAGATCCGGAATATTTGCAGGTGAGAGACACAGCATTGAACGATCCATTGACAGATGAGAGAATATGTTGTTGAGGCAGCAGCACGGGATGTACCCTTGCTTCAACCCCATACTCCGATTTGCGGGCAATCCCGAGGTGCTTGATCCTGTATCCCAGTTGCTTGGTAAAGGAGATATCGGCCGCAGTGATTTTTGAGATCCCTTCCATGTAAAGACTGGAAAAATCGAAACGGCCTCCAAAAGCGAGGTTCAACAGAATCGTCAGTTTATGGGCAGCATCTATTCCTTCAATATCAAGCGTCGGGTCGGCCTCTGCCAGACCTTTTTCTCTTGCCTGACCCAGGGCTTCGTCGAATTCTGTGCCGTTTTCCGTCATATGGGTCAGGATATAATTGGAGGTGCCGTTCAGAATTGCCGAAAATGCCAGGATCTCATCTCCGGCATACCCCTCCCTGAAGGTTCTGATAATGGGAATTGCCGCACCGACACTCGCTTCAAAGCCGAAATACCCTTGATTCCGATAAGCAGCAGGAAAGATAACTGCTCCTTTTTCAGCCAGCAAGGCTTTGTTCGCTGTCACAACGGACTTGCCCTTATCCAGTGCTCTCCGGATGATACTTTCCGCCAGTGTTACCCCACCGATTAACTCCACCACAACATCGATCTCGGGATCTTCCAGAATCAAGTCGGGGTCAGTGCCCATGTTAAGCCCTGAAACGTCCACCCCTCTATTTTTCGAAAGATCCGAAACCACAACCTTGCTTATTCGAATCGGCATTCCGATACGATTATCGATCAGGGAGCGATTTTCCTTCAGAAGACGAAAAAGAGCCGTACCCACATGGCCCATTCCGAACATTCCCACATTAATATAGCTTTTCATTTGCATTCCATTTCTTTTTAAACCTTGTCCGGTGACAAGACATTGATAAACCTCCGCGTCCTGCAGTCAACTTGATACTTCGATCAACCCCGAATTCCCGAAAAGCGATCGTTATCCGGACCGGTTTTCATTCTCGGTTTGCTATCATAACCGCTACCGATCCGTTTGAGAAACCCGCCGAATCACTTGAATAGTGGAACTATTGTGAAGTATCAATAAGTTGGAGATATAGACAGGGACTAACCGTTTTCGATTTGATGAAGGACCCGAACCGGTTGGTATTTGAATCCCCATCAAAGAATTCCGGAGTTTGAAGTGTGATTCAGTGAGAGTCATGGTGACCCTTGGTGAAACAGTCAATTGGCTATAGCCGGATTCAACTATTTGTGGCTCAAGATTCTGGTAGATTTTCGTCCGGCTCAAATATCGATGTGATCTCCCGTAGCCAGTCGCCTTTTTTTTAGCTATGTTAAAGTTTTGTTGCCAAATAGACCGAGCCTGGATGTACCAGCTCCTATCCTTACCGATGCCGATGATCAGCATACGGAGGTAGTTAAAGATTAACAGCAAACATTTGTTTTATGCACGAATGCTTTCATAAAAACCTGGTACTGATAACCGAGGCTGCGGATCGAATGCGTTGCTGCCAATGTCATCTGACCCTAACAGCAGAGGAGTTGGGCGACAGCTATTGCCCTGAATGCTACGAGACGAAAGGCAAAAAGAATTATCGATTCGAGTCAGTGGTTCCCGACCGGAAAGGGGGATCCCGCTATCGCTGTGAGGACTGTGGTGTCCTGATCGAGGCAGGCGATAGTTAGTACATTCACTAAATCCGGATTTATTTCCGGTATCAGATTCATTTGAGGCAGTTCACTTTACAGATCCAATCAATTTA
>JANQGX010000030.1 GCA_028282885.1 SAR324 cluster bacterium | reverse complement strand
GGTTACTGCTAAAACGGAAAAAGGAGTGGCTGATCCTTTTGTCAGATATTCTGTAGCTGAAGGAAGGATCGCAACATAAGCAAAGGCCGACAGAACAATTGCGGGTATCACGACCAGAAGCCTCAGCCACAACCGCTTCGCTCCCGAAAGACGATTCGCTTTTTTACCGAAAGCCAGACGTGAAGAAAATCCTATATAGACGATATTCAAGATAACTTTCAAGCTGTTTCGAACCGGCAACCACAAAGGCGGGTTACCCGTGAATACATTATGAATAAACAGCTCATATTCTCCTTCCCCCATTTTTAGAAGGGTTATAGAGACAGCCAGGGCTTCCGAAATGTAAGGTAACAGGTGTAGAATGAGATATTTCGGAACGTTCCGGGTATCACTGCTTAACTCCCTGATATACCACCAAAGAAACGGACCGAATAAAAATGGTAACGGAGTCGTCAAAGGGAGTATCCACGGTCGCGAAATGAGCACTTCCGCGTTCCAGGTTGGAATTGTCACCAGGCGCGCCGAAAAGACGATTAACAATAACGCAAGAGGTAAATTTTTTTGGTGTCGAAATCTAAAAAGAATTGACACCAGGATAATGATCCCTTGTAAAGCGCCTATCGTGGATACAAAGGTTAATAAATTCATCCTGAAATCTCATGTTTGACCATTCCGGGATAGAACCGGGTACAAAAGCGTTCGATATCCCTATAGACGGGATGGTAGGAACTAGATTTTTGTGTGTCAAGTGAAAACAGATTGGACAACCAAAGCCGTTACAGGTATTGGAGTGTGTTGAAGCGGATTAGCGGTTCTGTCTGAACTACAGGGATGTCGTCAAGCAGAAATTATTTTTCGCCACCGATTTTTCCGCTCTCGAAACAAACTCGGCCAATCTTCACGATCACACTCATGACACCGGAAACGGTCCTGCAAAATCCGGTTGATCGGGTACTACACGTCCGGCATCCTCGACGGGAGATCCACATAATCTCCGACACCTGCGAATGAGTTGCGGATCCCGGGCTGTTCTTCAGAACTGCGAGTTTCACTTTTCAAACTCCTCTGACGAATAGTCCAAAACAAGATGGTGATCGGTCTCACCGACGAGAAGGAGATTATCGCGGAAATAAGGAACACCAATCGCACCACTGAAGCCGGTGTTCACCTCACCGCCTGTAAAGCATGTGCGAATCAACTCGGCGTCACGGAAGCACAGGAGGAACTAAACACCGAAGTGATTTATTGGGGAGAACCCCTGACCCGGATTTTGAAGAAAGAAGAGGTGATGCTGACAATTTGACCTTTAGGGGCTCAAAAGAGCGTTTTCAATGCTTTCAAAATCGGTGATTTTCTCTGCCAGCAGAATCAGTTGATCGCCCTCTTCTATAAAGAGGCTTTTCGAAGGATTGAGAATTTTCTCTCCTTTCTTGATAAGACCGATGACCTGGATATCGGTGGGATGCTTGATGATTTCCATCTGGATATCAACCACTCTCTTACCAACCAGTCTGGTTGGGAGGATAAAAAACTGACTCCCCTTCAGGTTGCTGAGCAGTTGTTGAATAATATCGTAAATTCCCGGATAGAGAAATTCCTGCACCAGCATACGGCTGGTTATGCCGTCATTGGTAATCATGCCTTCGACGTCCGTTCGATTCATCAGTTTGAGGTTTTTCCTGTTTTCGATCTCGACCACGGATTTAAGATCGAGTTGATGTTCCTTTTCTATCAGATCGATAATGGTTGCGACGGCAAAAGAGCGCTCATCGGAGATTGAAGGATTCAGATGATCCGCTAATATGATAACACCTGCGGCCTTTTTGATGTTTGCCTTGAACAGGATCTCCTCATCAGTGGGACTGCCGTGCACGAACATGATCTTCTGGTCTTTTAAACTCTCGGGTAATTCCTCCAGATCTTCCGAGACCAGTACAATGGGAAACTTTTCATAGACAGGTGTTGCCTTGATCTCCCTGATCACCTCCAGAACCTTATTTTCACCGGGATAATTGCAGATAATCAGATGATCCTCTTCCAGAATTTTCATGAGACCTCTCCTTGTTCTTGCCACCATGTGGATAATGCCTTCAGCGATAAATCCGATAATATAGCCAATCAAGCCAATCCCTATAAACATACAGAGATAGGAGATGATAAACCTCCCCGGAACAGTTGTTGCGGCGAAGTCTCCATATCCAACCGTAGTCATGGTGACGACCGCCCACCAGATGGAATCGGTCAGGGTCAGTTCGGGTTGAGCGCCGCTCTCCACCAGATAAAAGAGTGTGCCGAACAACAGGTTGAGCGTCAACACCAAGCCAATCGCTTTGAGAATGCGACCTTCCGAGAATCCCTCCTGCCTCAAAAACAGGATGAGTTTTTTTATCTTATAAAATGATATCAGCATATTGATCAGATAGATCTATCTTTGTCATATTGGCATCGTCGGTTAATTATGCGATTGTTACGTATGCTCTACGATCCTGTCAATTTGTATCCGGATTCCGGAAAGCGATTGAAGTATCGGTAACCCTTCACCGGCCTTCCGGTCACCAAATCAGTTAAAGGTAAACTATGCACATCTACATTATTTTTGCTCATCCCAGCCGGGAGTCCTTTAGCAAAGCTGTTCTGGACGCGTTCACCAGGGGTCTGGAAGATCGCAACCACAGCTATGAAATCGCCGATCTTTATGAAATGGGTTTTCTCTCCGAGATGGATGAGGAACAGTATTTTCGTGAACTAAACATGAATCCCCTGTCACCGGTTCCGGAAGATGTTCTCAGGGAACAGGAGAAGATCGACAGGGCAGATGCCCTGGTATTCATCTACCCCTTGTGGTGGAGCGATTGCCCGGCTAAAATGAAGGGATGGTTCGATCGGGTTCTAACTCACGGCTATGCTTACTACTATGATGAGCAGGAACAAAGACACACCCGAATCGATATTCAAAAAGCCCTGGTAATCTGTTCCGCTGGGAATACACAGGAATACCTGGAGGAAACAGGCATTTTTCAAGCCATGAAAGTGATTATGCTAAATGACCGACTGTTGGGTGTGGGAGTCCGGGAAGCCCGTTTGGAGGTACTGGATGGAATGCTCCCCGGAGACGATTCAATGAGGGAGCCTAACCTGAAAAAAGCCTACGAATTGGCAGCGACTCTTTAGATTATAAATCCCCAACCGCAAATCTCCCTGGGCTTTTGTTGCCCTGGGTAGCAATTACGATGAAGCGGATCTGATCTTTAATTACATGGTAGGCGAAGTCGTCACCTCGGTTGATGAAATATGGCTTCCCCAGTCCGGATATCTCCCGGCAAGGATTGTGGATGATTTTGAATGGCATGATGAAAGAAGCACCCGGAAAAAGGGTGCCGAGATCGATCTTTATGTGGCAATCAAAGATGGTGAGGAGGAAAACCGAAAACCAGTTGAACAGACCTAATCGCAATTACATGAAAACCTCTGCCTGATCATCCTGTTTTCTCCAGTAGTGCTGATATACAAATCCGATGCGGGTTTTTGCAGGCTCATGTTTCAGCTCCCGCCACCATTTCTTCACCATCTCTCTGGAATCCCTGAAAGCTTCAACAGTATAAGCGTGTCGCTCCTTGGACTGGAGCCGGTAGGCATATTTGATGAATGAAGACTCCAACTTGTCTCTTTCCGGCTTGAACTTCTCCATGCGGTTAAAATCCTTCAGGACACTGCGATGAAACCGTTCATGGTACCACCAGTAAGATTTGGAATTAAACCTGCCCTTGGGTAGTGGACCAATATCCGGAAGGACCTCCCCTTCGAACCAGATCGGTTTGAAAATACTGGTGCAGGGAGCAGAGGTGGCAGTGGCCCAATACAGATTGTTGCCTTTTCTCAAATGAGCAACCAGGGAACCGGTGGTTCCCATATTGCGGGTAAAGGAATTACCGGCGTGCGCACATATGGAGTTCTGCAACATGTGTCCCGAGGGATCATATGGCTCCGATTCATGATGCCTCAGGATTGAAAACGCACTCCTGACATCTTTGGTTTCGCGCAGTTCTCCAAGTAATCTGCTGGAGCACTCCTGTCGCTTTCCGGAAGCGGAAAAAGTGGTATACAACCAGTCGGAATAGCATTTGGCGAAGTGAAAATCCTCCCCTCTTTTCAAAAGCCTTTTGCTCCTGGCCGTCTCAATCAGGTCGGGATGACTTTCATCAAACTCGGTGCCAATGGTTAATCCGTTACTGATGGCATGTTCATCGGTTATTTTTTTAGCCACCCAGACTTCCCCTGCGGTTTCCAGAACCCATGCTCTCTCGTAATCGGCGATGATGTAGCTGTTGTGATAAACCAGATTCTTGTCCTTATAACCACATACACCCCCTTGTCCCCAGTCTGCGAGCAGTGAGATAATCTGTTCCAGGGCCTGGTCGGCAGATTCGGCTCTTTCCAAGGCCAATCGTAACAGGTCCATTCCGGTTAGTCCGCCGGAACGTTTATAGGGCATCTTGGTGAACACTGCTTCGTTGCCGATTACCACGCCCTTTTCGTTGGCTCCCATTTCCGCGCCCCACATCCAGAATGGCCGGCTGATTAATACAGCCTGTGTTTCCCGAACCTGGGGAATAGACATATAGGTACAGTGGACTTTATCGGAGAGAGAAGAGGATTTTGCCGGATGGTACTCCAGAACTTGTGCTTCGTTTGGTTCCCGATCGCTGTTTTTGCCGAAAAAAACCGAATGCCCTTTACTGCCAGGCAGAATGGAGACAAATGTATCGCACATATAACAACCTCAGAAAGGCGGATAAACAGGTTAGGTTTGGATTATCGCTTTACGTGCCCAGGAAGAATGAATTCGTATCTTTTCCTCAATATTTTTGTCGTAATAAATCGATCAGCTCTTCTCAACGCCAGAAACAGCGTCCAGATCATTTTATCCTCTTTGTAATAGCTGTCAACCTCTTCTTTTTTAAGTAGTTCAATTCCATCAGTTATTTTGCTGTTTGTTACCTCAAGAAACAGGGGAATCAGGTCCGATCTCTGCTCTTTAAACAGGTTCCCGATCAGATCGATCAGGACCTTCCGTTTATCATAGTAACGACTAACCACATCATCCAGGTTGAGACGCTTAATCGCCCAGCGAATAAACCAGGGAACGGCTTCCAGTAACAGATCAACATCTAATTGCTCCTCACCGTTGATCCTGAGAAAAGGCGTACTGGTGTCCACCAGACAGAGCTTTCGGGATCCATTTTCATTAAACCAAACCCAATTGGAAAGCTGGGCATCAATCGCTGTTTCGATTCCGGGATGATTTTCCCGGTTGTAATCCCAAATTTTTTGCATCATCGCCAGGATCGACGTCAGCATCATCACGATCTCATCTTGATCCAGTTGATTGATCAACCTGTGACAAAAGGCATCTTCCGGCATTCTCTCCTGCAACAGGTAAAGGACCACCGGGCGGCCGGGGATGGTAACAATCACCGCGTCATCGGGCGGAAGGTTAATTCCGATTTTTTTCAGCAAATCACTATATTCATAGTAAAGCTTGAGATGGGCCTCTGCAGATGCTTTGGTTGGGAAATATGGCAGGCGCTTGTACACGACCTTCTCGTCCGTACCAACCTGAAAGATAGAGGAGATTTCACCGTATCCGAGCACTTTAGTCGGAATTGTGGAATTCTCCAGTTTCGTCGGGTTTAGTTGCTCTTCAAATCGATTGATAAGATCAATATCAGCTTTCATTTTGAGGGAAAACCTGAATGGAGCAATACCAGGGGACCGAATGCCTTCAGAAGCAACACCTCAGTTCTGTAACAAAGTCCGCTGACATCGCTGCTGGTCAAAAAAATACACCGGTTGGCTAGCCCGGCAATTCAATATCGTCAGTAATTCGTTACCTTATCAAGCTGCCATCAGTTGAAAACAGGATTCCAAAATCTCCAGTATCTGATCGGCTTCCTCCAAGGTGATGGTCAGAACCGGCAGGAATTGTATCACCTTTGGATCATTGCCGGAATAAACCACATAAACACCCTTGTCAAAAAGCAGTTTAATCATGAACAGGGCTGTGGTCTCGTCCTTGAATTCCAAACCCAGCATAAGCCCCAACCCCCGCAACTTAAATCCCAGCGAGGGATGTGCTTCGCCAAGCTTGTGAAGCCGCCCTCTGAAATAACGACTGAGATCGATCACGTGACTGAGGAACGTAGTTTGATTCGTTATTTTCAATACCTCCATTGCTGCCAGACAACCGATTTCGCTGCCACCGAAGGTTGAAATATGGACGAAGGGATCCTCCTTGAAAAAACCGGCATATTTCTCATGATAAACCGTCGCTGTGATGGGATAGATACCACCACTCATTCCTTTTCCCAAGACCACCATATCCGGTTCAATCTCATACTGTTCAAATCCCCACAACGTTCCGGTTCTGCCAAACCCGGCCTGAACCTCATCGAGAATCAGCAAGGTTTCGTGCTCATCGCAAAGTTTCCTGACTTTCTTTAGATAATCATCCTGCGGAGTAACCATTCCCAGGGTTGCAGGAATGGTCTCCAGCAGAACAGCCGCTGTCTCGCCGGAAATCGTTTGCTCCATCATTTCCATATCGTTGTAAGGTATCTGGGCAAACCCCGGGGATTGGGATTTAAACTGATCCCTGAACCTGGCATCTCCGGCTGCCATGGCCAAGCCGGTATGTCCGTGGTAACCACCCAAAACGGAGATAATATCACTTCGCCCGGTGATGCCTCTTGAAAGTTTAATCGCCAGATCAATAGCTTCTCCTCCACTAACGCCATACACCACCTGGTTTAATCCGGAAGGCATGGTTTCTGCTATCATTTTACCCAAAAACGCCTTGGGTTTGCTGACCAGATGATGATTGCCAATATCGTATAGATCCAGACCTTCTCGAACAGCTTCTATAACCTCCGGGTGGCGATGCCCCAGGTTAAAAACCCCTCCGTTGCAGTGGCAGTTATAATACTTTCTTCCGTCCATGTCATAAATAAAGCAACCCGACCTTTTTTCCGGGACCAGCATGATGTCATATTTCCTATAAAAGTCGACCTTTCCGGGATAGATGTGTCTTGCGTATGCTTCAATGGCATTGTCCCTGTTCTCATCCATACCCTTCTCCCGATGATGTGTTCTCTCTTCCTGGTTATATTCGAACCCGCGACCGGTTTGTTTGGCATTTCTTCGGGGATAGCGACCCCTCCGATACTGTTGGTCGTTTGCAAAAGACTGGTTTCTCAGTAAAATTGTCAATTCCCCCGATTTCTAGCAGAACGGACGACCATTTGTAAAGCGAATTACAACGGGCCTTCAACGACAGAACCTGATTATACCTGGAGTTTCCAAACGAACTGGTATATCAGTTCATCACTCTTTTGAAGATTTGATGGTTCCCTTGTGAATTCTCCATGATTTGCGTTTGACTAAAGAAATGATCTGCTTTATAACTAAATCCATCTTTCTGAAGAACCCTAAACAGACCTCCTACCTTAGTATTCGGGCCACGAGGAAATTCAGACTTGAGTTCAGATGTTTAAACCCAAATCCACTCAAACCATTATCACATCACTGCTCTCGGAGAAAGCAATCGATCTGGAGGAGATCAGAAAAAGACAGATCTATTTTGTCTTCGTCGTTCTCGCAACCCCCTCCTTCCTGGGATTCGGTATATATCATCTGTTAACAGGCGGGCACACCTACGGTCTGATTAATATCAGTTTGGCTTCCGGATTTCTGATATCCATGCTGATCATTCGCAGATTACAGAGAGGGGTATTCATCTATCGGCTCATTTGCCTTTTTCTGTCCATTACTTTTTTAGGCTGGATTATCAATAATTCTGCGGAAGGCGTCGCTGTCATCTGGATTCTCACCTTTCCCGTGGTTGCGTTTTATTTTCTCGAACGCAATGAAGGAATGGTGTGGAGCTTGACCGTGATCCTTTTCCTGGTATTTCTTTATATCAATCCAAAAAACCTTTTCTCGGAATTCGTATACCAGCCTCAGCTACACCTGAGAGTGATGGGTGGCTATATCCTGATTATGTTCTTTACCTATAATTACGAACGGGTGCGAGGTCGTTTCTGGAAGATCCTGCAAAAACAACGTGAATCGCTTGAATTGGAGATAAAAGAGAAAGAAGCCGCCGAAGCTGCCTTGCAGAAGGAAAAAGGGAACCTGGAAGCACGAATCGAAGCTCGAACCCTGGAACTGGTAAAAACCATCAAAGAGCTGCGAACGGAGATTACAGAAAGAAAGCGATTTGAAGAGGAGTTAAGCGCCAGCGAAGAAAAGTTCAGGCACCTCGCCAACCTGTTGCCACAAACCATTTACGAACTGGATCTAACCGGAAGGATTGTCTACACAAATCTTTATGGGTTCAAATTGACCGGATATACCCAGGATGATTTTCAAAAGGGCATTATGGCTGCGGATCTGTTCATTCCCCAAGACAGCAAAAAAATCGATATCAACATCCGCAGGATACTCTCGAATGAGCCGCCAACCGGCACCGAATTCACTCTCCTTAAAAAAAACGGTGAGACCTGCCCGGTTTTGATTTACTCACGAAGAATTCTGCGCAATGAACAATTAATGGGTTTGCGGGGCATTGTCATCGATATCACCGAAAGAAAACAGTTCGAAGAAAAAATCATGATGGCCAAGGAAGCCGCAGAAAAGGCCAACGAAGCCAAAAACCGCTTTTTGGCACACATGAGCCATGAGCTCAGGACACCAATGAACGGGGTGTTGGGGATTACCGAACTTCTTTTGCACACTTCGCTGGATGATCATCAGAAGAAATACCTGACCACTGTTACCCAGTCCGGAAAGGTCCTTCTCAAGATCCTCAATGACATTCTGGATCTGACCCGAATTGAAGCGGACAAGTTTGATATCGAGCAGACTGATTTCAGCCTGCGCCAAGCCGTAGAGAACTCAGCAGATCTGTTTTCAGGTTCCATCGTGATAAAGGGTCTCGATTTTACCTACACTATCGATGAAAAAACCCCGGACATCCTAATTGGCGATCCCATCCGGCTGGGTCAGGTCTTATCCAATGTCCTCTCCAATGCCCAGAAATTCACAGACAAGGGAGCTATCAAACTTAAAGTCAACCTGCTTGAGGAGACAGACGAAACCGTTCTTCTCAGATTTTTGGTAGAGGATACCGGTATTGGTATCTCCGAGGAAGCCCTGCCATTGATTTTTCAGTCTTTCTCGCAAGCGGATAATTCAACGACACGCAAACACGGCGGTGCCGGTTTGGGATTGACCATTGCCAGAAGTATTGTGGAAAGGATGGGGGGAACGATTGAAATAGAAAGCCGGGAAGGATCAGGGACCCAGGTCTGGTTTAAATTATCCTTCAAAAAAAGCAGATCTCAGATCTGTGAACTGGCTGATATACCTGTTGAAGGGGAAAAGCAGATTCTGAAGCCGGATGACTTCAAGGTATTGGTCGTTGACGACGATAGAATTAGTCGAATCGTGGTCAAAGATATGCTGGAGAAAATCGGTTACCAGGTGGATCAGGCAGAAGGCGGTGAAGAGGCCCTGAATTTGCTTCGTAAACAATCCTATGCCGTTGTGTTTATGGATTGTCTGATGCCGATCTTGGATGGATTTGAAACCACAAGAAGAATCCGCTCGTTGAATCTGAAAGGGCGATTTACCAAAAGACTTCCCATTATCGCTCTCACTGCCAAGGCTCTCAAGGAAGATCGCGATGCCTGTATCGCAGCAGGTATGGATGATTATCTAACCAAACCCGTCTCATTTGAAGCTCTCAGCGAATCACTTGAACGAACGCTTTCCTGAAGGCACACCAGAACTCCTTGTTTTTGCTGCAATCCAAAATCCCGGACACCTTGTCAGCCATCCGAATCCTTCTTCATCCGCAACTTGCAGCCGGTAATGGAAATGTCTGCCTGAGGCTGCCGGAATCAAAAGCTCCGCAGTTCTGTGACCGATTTGCGGATTCCAATAAAACGTGATTTACTCCCGGCTAGGTGCGATTAGCTTGGCCGCAGTTAATTTGTGCGGATTGGAAAACCAACACGTGGCACCTGCGGTTCCGGATTTCAATGCCCGATCGAAAATCCGATGTCGGGCTCCTGATTGTCATATCAGTCCGACATCGGACATAGTTCCTCTTACCTGGCAGCAACCGGGAAATTAGGCAGGGTTTGCGGAATTTCGGTCGTGGGATGCTGGCTGCCGCCAGTCAAAGCCTTAACCCGTTCAGTTATGAACAGATCCAGCTCTTTGATTTCAACGATACCGTTTCTGTTATAATCTGCATCCAGCGAGCCCAATCCTTCCACCAGGGCTTTAGTGAAAGCACCATGTCCCCATTCCGGACGCTCCTGGCTGACTTCCCGGCCCGTTGCAGCGGTCATAACCACAACGCCGCTATCTGCGGAGTTCAGTTCCCGAATCGCTTCGGTCATATCGCTCAGTCCTCTTCTCTTTCCCGTCACGTTTCCACTATGACAGGTATCCACCATCAATATGGTTTTGGAGGGAAGTGAAACCACGACATCCTGAAAATCAAACCATTTCACCCCGGTACGACGAAGTCTGTTCATTTCTGCATCATGCGGCAGGAAATAGTAATTGTTCCGTTTGTCGTTCATTCCGTGACCTGCCATAAAAATGATACTCATATCCTTTTGGGTTGACTCCTGCAGAATCCAATCCAGTCCGTCAAGAATATCATCGCGTGTTGCTTGGTCATCGAGCAGAACGCGAGATTCGACTTTACGGAACAGCTTGCCTTCCTGTCCTTGAAAAATTCGGGCAACTGCTTTTGCATCCTTATGGGCAACATCCAGGTTCAGTTGACTGTCGGCATAACGGGAGATCCCGATCGAAAGAACATAAAGCTTGGGCTTAAAGATGTCATCGATCTGCTGTACATTCCCTTTCCAGCGAACGCTGATAACTTCCGGATCCGACGATCCATACTGGTTGGAAGCAAATACTGATATCGTGTTGTCTCGATCGGTCAGTTGAACACATTGCTCAAGGCTGGCTCTTCTACCCAAAAGCTGTTTATTGACCTCGGGCTGGCTGGCCGCGGAAGCGCTGACACCCAGGCCACGGGTCTTTCTACCGTTCAGAGTCAGCCAGATATCGGTAATGTCCTCGTTGTTCAAGGAACGGGCAACTGCTTTGACACAGAATTTTTCATCCGCTGTCGTCACCATTGTTTCTGTTGGAAACTGGATAAATACAGCCGGGGGTAAAATATTCTGCAAATCTCCGGCACCATATTTTTTCACATTCTTTTTATAGCCGCCCCTGGAATCATTTGCCAGCTTAATAGCACGGTCAAGGTCCCCCCTTGTTTTGACGTAATTGCCAACCACCAGGGGTTGTCTGAACTGGTCCGCAAAGCGGGATGCCGGATAGTAAAGAGCGGATCTTTCATATCCCTGGTTAATCTGCCAGCCGATGTATTTGTCTCCACCGCTGGAAGAGCTGTAGTATCCTTCAGGCGTCCAGGCTACCCACTGGTTATCGGATGCGTGAAAAACAGTCAGCAGGTTCTTTCCGGATCCCAAATCCCATAATCTCACTGTCTGATCATCTGATCCTGATACCAGGTACCGGCTGTCAGGAGAAACTGCCACACCCCAGACATCTCCCGCGTGACCTACAAATTCATGTAGTTGCTTTCCGGTATAGGGATCAAAACTCAACAATGATCCATTACTGCCACCGCTGATCACATGTTGACCATCGGGCGAAAGCGTTAGTCCCCGGTGGGAAATACAAGTCGAAGTCTCACAGACAACAGTGTGGGCAACGGAACCGTTTCTCAGGATTTCAAGTTCCTTATTCACTCCTCCGTCGGGCGTTCTGATAGAAAGAGAGCCGACTTGCCGGATTCCCCTGGTGTATTCTCCGTGTGGGTCGCCATCCATTTTACTACCCAACGAAGGTTTGAACTCCCCGTCTTCAATCAGATTGAACCGTTGCTCCAGGTCGCCTCTGTCGAACAGATTTCCCGATCTCCAGGTTTTACCCCAGGCGATGGATCGACCATCTTTGGCAAATCCGACATTCCAGACTCTCTTGCCTTTGCCCACCATCTTGTGCTTGACTGCTCCGTCCCTGACATCCCAGATATAGATCTCCTGGTTGCTTCCTCCTCCCGTTGCCACGACTTTGTTGTAAGGTCCAAAAGCCGTGCTAAGCACAATATTACGGTGTTTCTTAAAGGCCGTCTGGTTATAACCATCAGGAATAGTGTAAATATTGTTAGTCTTTTTGCCTCCGATCCCAGAACCGGATAATACCATCCGGCTGTTCGGGCTAACCGAAAGATGGTCAACCGTTGTATTCTGTGTTGCCAATACTTTGACGAGTCTTCCACTTTCTGCCCGCCAGAGCCGGATCGTTTTGTCATCACTACCGGAAAGCAGGTAGCGCCCGTCAGGAGTGAACACAAGACTCAGAACATCTTTGGTATGTCCTGTCATGGTGGTGATCAGCCGGCCGCTATAGGCATCCCATAACTTGATGGAATCATCATCACTTCCTGTCGCAACCATGCTGTTATCGGCTGAATAGGCCACACCATAGATTCTCATCTCGTGCCCCTCCAGTACATGCAGTTTTTTCTGGTTGAGTACATCCCAGATAATTGCAGTTTTATCGCTGCTGCTTGATACGAGTCTCCTACTGTCAGGAGAGAAATCCAGTCCCAGCAGGACATTGGAATGCCCCTTGAGCAGGGCCACAATCTCACCTGTCCTAAAATCGATGAGGCGTATCTCATCATATTTCATCCATCCGCCAACTGCCAGCCATCTGTCATCAGGTGATAGAGCGGCTGCATACAGTTTGCCTTCATCCCCCTCTTTTATCTGCCCTCGAATCGTCCTTACCATTTCACCGGTCTCTGCATCCCAGACTCGGACGGTTTTATCATAGGCAGCAGATACCAGGTACCTCCCATCGCTGGTAAACATGATATCTTTTATTTTGGCCATGTGCCCTCCGGAATCGATGACGAGGATCGGTGTTTCACCCAACAGCATTCCGGGAAGCAGCATAAAGATGAATAAGAGAACGCGTTTTAACATGGCAACTCCTCCTGGTTGGTTCAATTGGTTCACAGGTCAATCAAAAAAAGTCCTTAACTTAAACTGAATACAGCCTTTCATACCTCGAGAAAGCCAGGGAGGTGGTGATTTTAAGATTCTTGAACAGGACACCCTTGATGTGGGAATACCCTGTATTTGGCTCAACCCCCTTTACGAGCTTCACACTTTCTGGTTGTGTGCAAACTCTGCATCTCAACAAAGAACCTGACATGCACTGCGCCAGAAACAGCTAACGGGTCTTATCATATATAAATTAGTGATAAATAACCCATGGCTGTAATTGACAATAGATGGATTAACGATGAAAAACTGAATATTCGTCACTCATGGTTTGCCACCATTTCCACAACCACAACCGGTTTCTTTAATCAACGGACAGAAAAAAACTTTGTAAGTCTAATTGGCGCAATCTACCAATAACGCCTTAAGCTGTCAACGAATCCGTAAAATCCATATATGTAAGCCGATAATCTGTTTTGCCAGTTGTTGATTTCCAAAATCGGATTTAATGACCTTCTCCCCGGCAAAGTCATATCCGGCCGAGATAATCAAGAAAACTGCTTTAAAAAGTTTATTGTTCCTGTTAAGAAAAGCTTCAGACGAGCCGTTTTACAAACAAGGGAAGAATATGGAGAACCCCCAGCAAGTCCTGGAAGAAAATTTGGAACTCATCAGCACGATCGTACGAAAAATCTGTCTTCGATCGGCGATGCAGGAAGCTGACATTGAGGATATCGTCTCCTACACATACGAAAGACTCATTCGCAACGACTATCATATCATCCGGGATTTTGACGGAGAGACTCTTCCCCAATCCTACCTCGTACTGGTCGTCACCAACATCTGCAAGGATTTCTTTCGCATGCATTCGGGAAGGTGGCGTCCGTCAACCAAAGCCAAAGAGCTGGGAGAGACTGCCTGCCTGCTGGAGAAGCTTCTCTATCGTCATCAACACTCCTTTGAGGAGGCTATCGAAATTATTGAAACCCAATGCCGGAATACCGATTCACCAATCCCTTCAAGAGCTGAATTGGAGCGAATCGCCAGCCAACTCAAAATAAGGCATCGAAACATCACCGTTCTTCCGGGAGATCCTCACCTGACCAATATTGCCACCTCCAATCCGGACTATGAATCGAACTTCCGCAAGAACCAGTTGGATGACAGAAAGAAACTGTTGGATCAGGTTATAAATCAACACAGGCAAAAACTCGGTGAAGAGGAGCAGTTGATTCTCAAGCTCTATTTTCATGAAAATAACAATATTTCAACCATTTCCAAAATCTTGAATAAGAGCCGTTATCATATTAAAAAAACCATCGATAAAACGTTGGAGAATTTTAAACATATAATACTAAAAAACGGTTTTGAAAGATCTGAAATTGAAGAGATTATTGAATATTTTAACTGAAAAATTTTCATTTTTACCGACTTGTCCGTAAAGAAAATTAAACGGGAGACCTGTACTTAAGATTTTGCCCATACCAGACGTAATGAACCGGACTTAATCAAACACATGACCACAAACGAAGACAATCAACTTGGGGCCTATATCGCATCCTTGGACAAAGGGGGGAAGACTGAACATGACTGTCCGACTTTCGCCGATCTCTCCAGGTTCATGGATGGAAAAAGCTCGTATGCCGAACGGAAAAGGATCATTGGTCATCTTAATCAATGTCAATCCTGTTATGAGCTTTTCTCCGAAGCCCTGGTAATCAACGAAGAGTTGAACACGGAAAAGGAGGAGCAAGTGTTTGAAATCGCCTCCTCACCTCTCGATAAGCTTGTTGCAGCCGCCAGCTCTTTAATTGGCACCATGGAAAACTCCCTCAAAATCAGATATACAGCCCCGGTTGTGGCAATACTTCTAATTGCCGTTCTGGTTGCTTTCAAACCGGAAAAACATCCCGGCTACAAAACAGTTGCATCATCCCTTGATGGTGTCGAAATCTCGCATCATTTGGTGAACCAGTTGAAAAAGCTACCCTACGGATCTGCCGCCTTTGGATTCTTCGACGGTTTGTCGTTGGAACGGGCTGCCTTCCGGATAGGCGTTCTCACTTACAGCCTCGAAATCGCGGTTCGAGCCCGGGATGCGGAACAATCCAATCTGTTAATAAAGCCACTCCTTTCCCTGCTGGGGGAACTTGATGAGCAGGGAAAAGTTGTTTCCAATCTGCGGGAAGTTCACTTTCTTCTCTCCAATGGGAGCTTTCCGGAGTCCATCAGCCGGCATACGGAACCGATAGAACCGCTGATGCAGCAGCAGGATGTCGGTTTTTTTATGGTGTTCGGAAGCTGGGTTCAAGCCGGCAGCCTGGCCGCATCAGCTAATGATCCTCTCTTTTTTGAAAAGAGTGACCTGCCTTATTATCAGGACGAAGCCAATAAACTTGGCTTACCTCCCGGTATTGAACGCAGTCTCAAATCCATTGCGCAAACACTGGAGCGAGATTCTCTTTCCGGTCAGGACTTCGAAAAAATCAAACAGAGTTTTGATACCATTCTCCATATTTTGATGTAAGAAAATGAAACAATATTTTGTTATTCTTGTTGGTATCTTCGCCATTCTCCTGCAGAACACACAAGCGCAGGAAAAGGGATCCGGCGATTGGTGGATCGAAAACTATGGGGAAGTTACCAGGGATCAGTTACCGGAGATCAAAAGAGCCGAGGAAATCTTCGACAAAATCTGGCTTTCCTCTCAGCCTGCCTCTATAAAGAAACCGAGATTATTGTTTCTCAAGGAATCCGCGGGCAAATGGCTGGATTCGTGGGCAATCTCCATTGCTGACGGCAGCATCATCATTGTAGAAAGCCTTTTACCGCTTGCCTTTAATATCGATAGTGCTGATCATCAATCGGGAGATTCCAGACTTGCCTTTGTCCTGTCCCATGAGTTGGCTCATCTGCTGCACAAGGACCATAAATCATTGGGAGTTCCCCTGTTGTTTCAGGTTTTAAGCAGCAAAGAGGAGATGGAAACCGCCAGGAAAATAGAGCTATCCGCCGATTATAAAGGGATTTTTATCATGACCATGGCCGGGTACAACCCGAGAGACGTTCTTCGCGCGGACTCCACTTTTTTTGGCGAGTATGCTCAAAAGGTCAGAAAAAAAATCAGAAGCATCGGCAATCGAAAACAGAAGAAACGCCACCCTGAATCCAATATTCGGGCAGAAGAACTCAGAATTCGTCTCAAACGGTTTGCCGATCAGCTCCAGCATTTTTACTTGGGCGTTGAAGCTTATCAAAAGCAAAACCTGGACATGGCAGAACAGCATTTCCATAAGTTCCTCAAGATTTACCCGGGTCGCGAGACATTAAACAACTTGGGACTGACGCTTTATCAAAAGGCACGGATTTATGTTTCGGGATGCAAGGGGATTCACTACAAACTGATTCCGGCCACCCGCCTGGTGACCCGGACAGATGCCGAGCTGCTGGTTCCTGAAGAGACAAGGATTTCCGTCGATGTGAAGAAACAGCTCCCGTGTCAGCCCGATCTTTTCAAAAAGATTATCAGTAGAGCTGACGAATATTTGGAAATGGCCAGGGTCAAGGACAGGACATTTCGGCCTGCCCTCATTAACCTGACCGCTCTTCAAATCACCAGACAGGAGTACAAGACAGCGGAACTTGAGGCAGATAACCTTTTGTCAGGAGAATCTTCAGACCCCTATGCTGTAAACAACAGGGCACTGGCGCTATATCTTCAAAATTCGGAGTTAAACAGGGAGAAATCGATGCGATTGTTAAAAAGGGTCCCCGAATCATCTGCGATTTATAAACTCGCCGGAAGGAATCTCCGTATGATTTCCGGAGTCGAAAACAAATCCATGATGACCCCCCTGGTGGGTGATCATGGTATCGACCACGATATCCTGAAATCAATCGAATAGCGGGATCATCGCTTGGGGTTGTCACCTGAAATGTCCAATCCGACAAACTGATGATAACAACGGCTCCGGTTCATCCTGATATTTACTTCCCGTGAGCAAGGCACTGGTTTTAGGACAAGATCGAATCAACGATTAGGTTTTAACTTTTTTTCTTTTGCAGACTTCAAAATTGTCCGTTTATTCTTTTTGAACTCATAGGAGATTCTTAAATAGTGTGACTTTCCCACGCTGTTTGATATAAGGGAAGAGGCATCAGACAATAGCCAAGAAGCTGAAACATGTCACTCCCTGACTCATTTCAGCAGCAACAAAGTGACACTTGTTTTGTTATCGCCCGGGGGATCTGGTCCGGAAAACAGCAGGTATGATTGTCAGCCATTGTGTTTTGGATCAAGATCGTAATTTTAAATTTGGGTTTTCCCTCAACCAAGGAAGCAGCATGAAACAAAAATCTAACTTGAAAAGCACGCGGCTGAAAACGCTCCGGCTGGTCAGTTTTTTAATTTTCGGAATCCTGGCAGCCCCGTTGATATTGGCAGTGGAGATCGATTACAAAAAACTCTATCAGAAGACTTCCAAAGCAGTGGTCCTGCTATACGGGACCGACGGTAGCGAAGGATCCAAAGGAACCGGCTCCATTATAGACAAATCCGGCCTGGTGCTCACCAATACGCACGTCGTGATCAATGAAGACAAGTTATGGGACAAGCAGTTTGTTTTTCTCAAACCGGATCGGGTAACGGGCAGTCAAAAAAACGATCTCAGCCGTGGCTACCTGGCAAAGGTTCTGGTCGTTAACCCCAAATACGATCTGGCTTTGGTGCAGATTATCGATCCTCCGAAGGATCTACCGGTTCTGCCTTTGAGTGACCTGTCCAATGTCGGAATCGGCGAACCGACTGTGGCAATCGGTCACCCGGGAGGAGGAGCATCCTGGACATTAACCACCGGAAAAATCAGTGCCTCCTGGAAAGACTACAATGAACGATCCGGTTGGGATGTTTTTCAAACCGAAACAGCACTTAACCCCGGCAATTCGGGTGGTCCTTTGATCGATGGCAGTGGAGCTGTTATCGGTATCAATACCTTCATCGTCAGGCAGGGGTCGGGAGGTCTGGTCTTAACCGGATTGAATTTTGCTGTCAAATCAACCACCGCCCGCCAATGGATTATCGATGTCATTGGAGAACTTCCTCCGGCATCCGCTGTCAAGGCCGAACGGGAAGCAATTCCATCACCCGATACCGTTGGCGGAGCTGATGCCCCCAGTGGCACGGGTAAAGCGCCAGATTCCTATATTGAAAAGAGAAAAACCGGAAAGGCAAGAAAACCTGATCTGGCCGATGCTGATCCCAGGGCTGATGGCTATGCCCATACAACGGAGGGTAAACCGGGAACCATCTTTTCCGGTCGAAAGCTGGATTCGCTGGAGAAAATTAGAAATATCCATCGCATTTTCGAAGAAAATCCCTTTAACAATTAAGTATTTGAACCACCACCCACTTAACCGTCGCTGCATATCAAGGGGGGATGCAGCGATTCCCCAGGTTCCGTCAAAGGCTCTTTTTTCTGCGATATAGAGGAACTTAACAATCGTCTCTACCCTCCATATCTATCACCATTTGATAAATTGGAGTTCTTCGATAAAATCTATATTATGATCGAATCAGAACAATAACCCATCCGCTGCAGAGGTATATTCGATAAATGGTGTAGTGGGGAGTTGCAAGTGCCTACCTGGCCCTTTTTTTTAAAAAAATGTAAAACTGATTTTACTAAAATTATAACTTGTACGAATACATCTTTCCAAAGAAATCAGACAGAGGAATCATCGGAACAGATTCGGAAACTTGCCAGTCAGTTTGGTATCTTCTCAAAACTTCCGTTGCAATATTTGGGATTTCTCCGGTGGATTAAAGAAAAATATTTTACAATTTCTTTTTTAGTCCGTATTAGATAAATAACTTGTTAACTTAATCCAATTTCTGAAAATCGACTCTTTGGATCTGCCTGTCAAGTATGGAAACAAATCGAAAGCAAATGTCCTTAAATTTGACAGGTCGGATTCGGCAGGATGATTTTCATGTCAAAACCGATCGGAAAACTCAACCGAACGGTTAACCAAAGCAGGAGCGGAATGATTCGTTCCTAAACCCGTTTGTTAGGAGTTGTTATGAAAAAAGTACTTTATGGTTTGATGGTAGGTCTGATCTCGTTGATGCTGGTTGGCTGCGCGGCGCAGGCTCCCCAGACTCCAGTGCAACCACAACGTCCGTCCTGGACGATGAATGAACCGGAAGTTGAAGGAAGCGATCTTTATTTTGTCGGTATTTCGGCTGTCTGGGCTTCAGAACAGGATGCCCGTGACAATGCCCTTGTGAATGCCAACAGAAGAGTTATCGAGTATATCGGAACCGAAGCCAAGGCCAAGTTTGAAAGAGCAAGAGTTTCGCACGGATTGTCCAGCGATGCTATTGATCCCACCGCAGCCACCAGGGATTTCCAAAGACAGGTTGCAGAAAATGTAACCAGCCAGGTTAAATCCACCAAGTGGTATATGGAAAGGGAAGAAACCGCTACCGGTAAGGGATATAAATACTTTGTTCTTGCCAGGGTTCCCAAAGCGGCTCTGAACAACGCTTTCAAAAACGCTATGGAGATGGAAAAAGCCAAGGCTGAGAAAAAGGCCAAAGAAGCTCGCGACGCTGCTGCCCAGACACAGGCACAAAAAGCCGCCGATATGTGGGCTGACATGGTGGAACAGGGTGTAGTCGACTAATCCGGGAAGACACCTATCTTTAGCATCCGGGATTCAAATACGCCAACGATTCCCGGATTAGCACCGGTTCAACCACCCGGTAAGCATCGGACAAGGTTTCCAAAAAGGCTCAAATCTCCTTCCCGGATTTTAACTCAGCGATGAGGTGTTGGACTCACAACGCCGAATGAATCTGTTCTCGGAACAACGGAGAACGCTCATCATGAACCCGACTGAAATTTCGGGACAGACCCGACAGGTATTACAAGAAAAAAGATCCTTTGAATCAAACAAACGACCATCAGGTTATCATGAGACTTATACTCGCCATATTTGTTGTTTCCCTGATCCAGATATCATGCTCAAGTTCGGAGCCAGTTGCAGCTAAAAAACCAACAAAAGAAGGTCTGATTACCGAAAATCTTGTCTCCTCCAGCCATCCCGAACGACCTGACTGGATGTTGCAAACACCTCCGGACGACCAGGCGTTTACCTATCTGGTAGGGATTTCACAAAAATATTCTGACGAACAGGGCGCGACAGACAACGCAGCAGTAGATGCAACTAACCGATTTATTAAAAGCTGCGGGGTAAGGGTCAGTTTTTTTGACTCTTATGTAAAAAGCGCTCGGGATCAGAGTACAGCGGGTGCTATTGTTCAAACAGTGACCGGCGAATCGGTAACGAAGCAACGTGTCAACGCCTTTGTCAGCGGTTTGAAGATAAAGGAGCGTTATACCGAGAAATATGAAGTGCTGCAGGATAATGTCTGGCTGAAAAATGCCTATGTCATTGCCCTGCTGTTCAAGGTTCCCAAAGACGAATGTGAAAAAATCAAAGCCTGGCAGGAGAAACAAAAGGCACTCCTCGTCAAGGATCTTGATCGTTTGATCAAGGATGCCAAGGCATTCGAAACCGTTGGCAACCTGGTTGCCGCTCTTAAAACGGTAGAGGAGGCTGACAAAAGAATCGAAGAGGGCAATGTAGAACCTGCCGATATCAGCTACCAGTACTCCACGGTCAAAACCCTCAAAAAGAATTACAAAACCCGGCTTCTTACCCGCAAGGTCAATGAGCTCATCCAGGAAGCCAACAATCTGGCCGGTACGGGAAACGTCGTTGCTGCTTTAAACACATTGAATACCGCAAGATCAACAATTGCCGCCGATGTCGACTTCGTCGAACCGGGAAAGTCGGATGAGACTGTCATCGAACTGGCTGAGAAAAAAATATCGGGCGAATTGGACCTGACTCCCGCCAGTCGTATCAGCCAGAAAATTGAACCGGGCACGGTGCCGGAACCCCTGGCCGTTTCTTTAAAATATGGCTCCGCACCGGTTAGCAATGTTACCATCCTTTTCAAGGTCAGGTCGGCTCAGATGAAAGCACCCACGGACGCTGCAGGTAAAGCTTTCATTACCCTTCCTCCGTCAGGAGGAGAAGGGAAACTGACGCTTATCGCATCAATCGATCTGAGTTCACTGAAAGAGAAAATCTCTCCCTATGCGGGGAAATTCCTGATCGAGAAAAAAGTTCAGTTTGATATCATCGTCGCCACCAAATCAGCGGTCGATAAAGCCGAAGATCTGGTTCAAAAGCTGGCAGACAAGGTTTCGGGAGACCCTTCCATTATAAAGCCGGTTATGTTGGCCATCGGTAACTTCAAGCTGAAAGGAAGCGATTGCTCCAGCCCATTCCTGGAGGAACTCCGTACAAAGGTCAATGCCAAGGCGGTGAATAATAGGACATTTAAGGTCAAAGGACTCCTGAGAATTCCGAAAAAGATTCCGGATAATCTTGATCCCAATGTGGAATCTGACCAGGCAAAAATTATGGGAGCCGGCATTCTTTCGGCAGTATTTGAAATCCAAGGGGAAAACGCATCGTTGAATGCCGTGATTACCGGCCCGGAAACCCAATTGGCTTCGGCCGGTATCTCCTTCAACCAAGTTGATATTGATAAGCAGGCCATTGCCAAAGGATGTGTCGAAAACAAAACCGCGCTGGATAAGATCATGCCGCTGGAGCCATCCGATTTTCATATGAAAGTCTGGACGGATGTGGGAGGCGGAACCTATAAGGTGGGAGACAAGATCGATATCTCCGCCGTCTGTTCAACCCGGTGCTATCTTAAGATTTTCAATATTGATGAAAAAGGTCAGGTGACTGTAATTGAAGACAGCGGCAGGAAACGACTGTTAAAGAACAAGCAGATCTCTTTTACCGTCAGGGCGGTAGAAGAAGGGGTTCAGTCCTTGGTTGCCATTGCATCAAAAAAGAAGTTTCCCATCAATTTTGAGCTCAACCAGACCTTTGTACCGAATGAGTTTCCGATCCTCTTCAGGCAGTTGAGGGGAGCTGCGAAAACCAAAGCGGAGGCAAAAGCCGCATTTACAATTGTCAAATAGACTGTCACAACAACACTTGTTCCATGGTTCGCCATTGGAAGCAATGACAAATCCGGAAAAGGCCCGGTCAGACAAAATCGACCGGATTGTATCCTCACATTGGGTCCCGAGATCGGGTCCAAGGATGATATCTTTTTAGGTAAGCCTGAAGATCGGGCTAAATCGGTCACTTTGGAGTCAGAAAATGAGATTTTACCGTCAAATAACCGTTCTCTTGCTACTCATCGCAGTCGGTGTCTTCCCTGTGGGCCTGATGGGAGTCACACCCCACGACAATGAAATGAAGGCAGTACGTGCCCTGGTTGAGGAACTTGCTGACAATCTGGAAAAAGGCACCCTCAATGTCACTATCGGATCATTAACCCTTGAGAACTCAAAAATCTCAAGCGAATTTGCCGAGAACCTGTTAACCCTGGCACAAGCCGAAATGTCCCAACCGGATTATAGCGAAGACTTCGTTCAGGTAAAAAGACAGATACTAACAAGGAGCGCTTCCAAAACAAGAAGCGGGTTGATTCGGGAACAGGGCAATGATGTCCCTGGCGAAACGGCGGTTACCCTCTCCGGGGTTTATCGTCAAAGCCCTGATGAATCGATCATTTATGTCACACTTCGTCTGGAAGAGGATAACGGAGCCCGGGTATCTCAAGCCGAAATTGCCATCAAAAGGGATGCAGTCCGGTTGCCTATCAAACCCGCCAATATTACCAAAATGGAGAAGATAACCGATGATATTGACAGGTTATCTACGCCCAGCAATGATTTTCAAATCGATCTCTGGATCGACAAAGGCAACGGAGGGGTTTACAGATCAGGAGATAATCTCAAAGTTATGTTCAGAACCGAGGTTGATTGCTTCCTGAGGGTGATCTATATCGATGTCGATGGAAATCGCATCCTGATGTATCCCACCGAAAGAGATCCCAAGGGAAAACTCAGGGCCGGAGTTGTTTACGAACTCCATCGCAACAATCGTTATACCATCCAGCCTCCCTTTGGCACTGAAATGATCATCGCCTTTGCCTCAACCCACATGTTTACCGATGAAGGGCTCATCAATGTCGGCGGGGGTTACCGCGCCTTCTCAGGAGACCGTGCCACAGCCAATATCGTCAGCAATTTGAGAGGCATAAAAATCGCTAAAAAAGGCGGATCCGCCCAAGGTAAGGCCTTGAAGTCGGAAGCGAGGATCACTCTCACCACCATGCCATAGATCTCTCCTCCGGAGAATCCTGTCTGCGGTGAGTGAAATATTAGAGTGCTTCATGCGCTCCCGGATTATACGATTTACGTAGTTGTCAAAAACGAGGTAAAATCAAATCCCACGCTTTCCTGGCCGGCCTCTATCGGGTGTCCAATCACAGGGTATCGACAATCCCGTTATTCTCCGATTTTACCTGGATTGTTGATATGAAACACCCTTTCTTTTTCCCTTGATTTATGTTCCGAATGGGTCTTGGTAATCTTATGCTCTGATTCCGGGTAATCTTGACTGAGATTCAGCGATTCAATACCATCTCATCATACCATGGAAGGCGCGGAGAATGCGCTCAAGGCACTTCATTGACTGCGAGTAACCTGTTTCGAATGACAGAGCGGGACAAGACATGATTCAGATCCATATCGCCAAAACACTGAAAAACAACCGATTTCTTTTCTCCTTCTCCGGAGAAACCAATCGCATTGTGGTGTTTGGTCCTTCAGGAAGCGGTAAAACCCTTCTGTTGAAAATGATCTCCGGCTTTTTTGACCCGGATCGCGGCGATATTATCATCGAGAATCAATTACTGTTCAGTAAAAAAGGAAAAGTCAGTCTCCCCATACACCAGCGAAATATCGGTTACTTGCCACAGGAGTATACGCTTTTTCCCAATATGAGTGTAAAGGAAAACATCCTTTACGGTATGAAAACCAGAAAACTGCAGATCGAGAAATCCAGAATCGATCGCTTAATGGAACGTTTGGGCATAGCAGCCAAGCTGGATCACTTCCCCGACGACCTGTCCGGCGGACAGAAGCAACGTGTTGCTCTTGCCAGGGCGCTACTGGTCCGACCTCGAATTCTGCTGCTGGACGAGCCTTTCAGTGCCCTGGACAGCACCATCCGTGAATCCCTGAGAGATCTGGTTATCGATATAGCCGATGAGATGAATGTCGTAACCCTTTTTGTCACTCACGACCTGGAGGAGGCATTCATCTTCGGTAAGGAGATCGTACTGGTCAATAGCGGCGAAGTGATCGAATACGGATCCAGGAGTGCTGTATTTGACTCGCCGGTTAATGCGGAAACGGCCGACCTGATGGGATTCATCAACATCTGGCCGGTAACCCGTCTGCAGAATCACGAGGTTCGTACGAAAAGCGGTCACATTTTCACCTATACCGGTGACTATGCCCGGGAGTGCAATCATCTCTGTATCAGGCCTGAAAATATCATGTTTATCAGGGAAGATATCCCCTCCAAGGATAACCTGAAAAAAAACATGGTCAATGGAAGTATCACGGAAATTCATCACAGGGGTAAATACGTAAACCTGGTCATGAACACGGAAAAAGGCCTTCAACTCACTATAAACCTGCCTGAGCACGCTTTTAAAAAGCTGAAGTTAACCAGGGACAAGCAGTGCAAGGTTTCTCTCAAGGAGGAGTCCATAGTGCTATGCAGGAGCAGGTTCAACCGATGATTGAACTCAATCGTAACCGGGGTAACAATGTTCAATAAAAGTAAATCGATATTGACAGGCTTTTTTATAGCGGGGTGTCTGTCTGTCCCTTTTAAAATTCAGGCATGCGAGTTATACTGGTATCTGGCAGCATCGATGTCAAAACCGGGCAAGGCAGTGGTTGATAGCTACAACAGAGAGACAAAAACCTGCAAGATATTACTGGTGATTGGAGGTTCGGGTCAGTTGTTGAGTCAACTAAAACTGGCGGGTAAGGGAGATATCTATACACCTGCATCAGAAGCGTTTCTGGAAAAAGCAAAATCTCTCAAGCTGGTCGCTTCTTCCCGATTATTGTTGGAGCAGCGACCTGTTTTCGGACTCTCAACCGGGGGAACAGCTAAAATTAAGTCGTTTACGGATCTGGTAAACAAGGGAAATCGAATTGCGCTGGGAAATCCCAAAACCATGGCTTTAGGCAAAACCTATCTTCGAATAGAACAGGCGATGGAGGAAACCTTAAAAAAGGCAATCAGAGCCAATACCCAGCTATTCGCCATCAACATCAACCAGGTGGTTAACTATCTACGCACTAACACAGTTGACGCCGGTATTGTGTTTGACACGACAGCCGTCGCAAACGGACTCTCTTATGTCAGGATTCCGGATGAGGTAAATGTGGTAAATCGTGCTTATCTTGCTGTTTTGAAGTTTTCGCAAAACCCGATAGAAGTGCGGAAATTTAAAGACTATGTTTTCCGGCAGGAAGGCGTTTTCAAGTCTTACGGATTCAACCTGATTCCTTAAAGATCTAAAAGACGTTGTATATGAAACTATCAAGCGTTTCCAGAATAATTGTGGTGATATTGGCCTTTTTCTTCGGGGCTATTTTGATCTCCGGATTGTTTTACACCGGGTTCAGGTCCATCAATGATCTGTTTCAGGACAGCGGTTTTTTGCAGGCGGTTGTATTCAGCCTGCAAACGTCTCTTGTGGCAACAGCATTTGCCTTTATCCTGGGGGTGCCCTCCGGCTTTTTTCTGGCGCGCAATAACACTTTGGTTTCCCGATTTATGGATGTGCTCTTCGACATTCCGATTGTGATTCCACCTTTGATTGTCGGAGTTTTGCTGGTCACCTTTTTCAATATTCCAATCATCAGAAATTTCTATTCTTTCATTTTCACTGCGCCGGGTGCCATTGCTGCCCAGTTTTTTATTGCCGTACCCTTTACCATCAAATCATCGAAAAACGCCTTCGAGCTGGTCCCGCCAATTTATGAAAGAATCGCCATGACGCTTGGGGCCAAACCGGTGAAGTCCTTTTTTGACACCACCTATAAAATAGCTTTCCCTGGGATCTTATCGGGCTTGATTCTGACCTGGCTCAGATGCATCGGGGAGTTTGGCGCAACCCTGATGGTCGGTGGCGGTATCCCGGGAAAAACGGAGAACATTCCCATAAATGTCTATCTTCAGATGATCTCGGGTGATCACGAGAAGGGCGTTACTGCCGGAATCCTGACTATCGGTCTGGCTTTGGCCTGTATTCTGTTCATTAACGTTCTCTTTTTAAAAAACAGAAATCGAATCTCCCACGGCTGATGGACTGCCTGGTCAGCTCTTTGGGATTGCATAATCGAGGCTCATGAAAGTAGATTTTCCGGAAAATGCCAGGATTTTGATTTTGGAAGGTATCTCCGGCTCCGGCAAAACCACTCTCAAAGGTTATCTGAAAAACAGCCTTAAAGGCCGGAAGCTTTATGAATATACCGAGGATGATCTGTTGCTGGGTTGGAAGCAGGTGCATATTCCACATCTTTCGGTTGTCAGAATTGCCTACTTCAAAATCTTTCTCGACTACCTGGAAAAAAAGCTGGCAGATGAGCCGGACTGTTTGATTCTGCTGGAAAGGTTCCATCTCACCGCTAAAATTCTGGAATGGGAGTATGAAAACGATTTTGAGAACAACTACCAACTTGTCCTGTCACACCTCAAACAACTGCCGGTTCATATCCTGATTGCCAAACTGAAACCCTTTGAGATCCGTAAAAGAATGATGCACAGGGAGAGAACAGCCCAGTGGAATCAGTTTATCAAAGAGAAGCTTGTCCTAAGGGGTTATGACGATCTGGAAAAGCTTTCCATCGAACAACAGGAGGCATATTTCCGAATTGCCGATGAACAGGACATCCCCTATTCCCCGATTCACGTTGAAATAGACAAATAACGCTCAAGTCCTGATCTATCTCTTAGAAATTCCGACGAATTGATGCTAATGTGATGTTGTGGTTGGGTAGAGGGAATTGGATCAGGTAACAGTTGCAGATAAACGATGGAAAAAACATCGAGCAGAATTTGCTCTAAATGTGGAGGCAGACTGGTATTACGCTGTCGAACCTGTCATAAAAACCGCTCGAGATGCAGAAATGACTATTGTACGGGGGAGTCTGAACTTCGGTGTCTGGAATGCGGTAAATTATATATCATTGGGACAACTCTGGCGTTGAATGACGAACCTAACTAAGGCAGCAGGATATAGTTTGAATTACTTGACAGGAACTGTTTGAACCTGTCTGACAAAACCTTTGGCCGAAGTTAAACAACCAAACCGGAAAAATCTTAAAAAAGGATTCAATCCATCAGATCCGGTTCCGATCGATCTTTCCCTCAAAGCGAGACCGGATAAACGAATAAAAACAAAAGGATATCCATGAAGAAAAAGAAGCAGGAACAGAGTATCGCCTTTTTTGTTGACAGCAGTAATCTGTATCGTGATGAAGCTTTTACCGATCTGAAATCCGCATCCATTCGCAGACTAACCCCAGTAAAGCCGGATGGTTCGGTTGATGAATCCCGTAAAGTACTCTTTTTTGGCAATGCCGAACTGATCAGCCCCCAGGGTCCGGTTCCTGTGCAGGCTGAATTGCAGGCTGATTCACTTGAGGGAGCAATTGAAGTACTTCCCGCAGCCATGGAAAAGGCCGCTGAAGAGGTCAGGGACAACTACAATAAAATGATCCAGCAACAACAACTCCAACAGGAACAGCAATCAAAAGTGATTAAATCCGGTGAGTAGTAACAACTTGTCTTTTTGACAGAATTCATCGAAGATGGTGACGAGAAGTGAACTCGTTATCTTGCGATCGAAACTGAGTGTTTCAAAGACCAAACTACTAAAGGGGATCTTGCCATGTATGTCGGACTGAAAATGATTACGGACCTGGTGTTCGTCGCCAAGGACGCTTTGATTACAGAGGCGAATGATCTGATGGAAAAACACCGCCTCTGGATGCTCCCGGTGGTGGAAGGTGAAAAACTGCTGGGATATCTGCAGAAGGAGGATGTTCGGACCGCTCTTCCTTCGCCCGCTACCACTCTTAGCAAATACGAACTCCCCGAGATCATGTCCCATATCACGGTGGAGGATTTTGTACTTAAAGACATCATCACCGTTACGCCTGAAATGGAGATTGAAAGCGCCGCGGAAATCATGGCCAAGCATAATCTTCCCGGGCTAGCTGTCGTTTCTCCTTCCGGGAAACTTGTCGGCTACATCAACCGCAGTGTGATGCTGGATGTCCTGGTGGAGGAGATGGGTCTGCACAGGGGAGGATCAAGGTTTGCCATCGAGTTTGAAGATCGTCCGGGGGTGATGGCAGAAGTTTCGGGTCTGATAGCCGATATGGGGCTCAATTTCGTATCTGCAGCCAGTTTCTGCCACGATAATATCTATATCCTGGTTTTCAGGGTTCAAACCGCGGATCTGAATCCTATTCTGGAAGAACTGAAAAAGCGGGGTTACGGTATCGTCGGTCCGGAACAGTTTGCCGATCAGTGGAGCTGATCTAAAGCCAGCGCTTTCGTCGCTTGTACGATTTTAAATCGTGATAGGACTTGTTATCCCCGGTCATGGATGTTCCAAGATAGAACTCCTTGACATCGGGGTTCTCCTTCAAATACTCCGCTTCCCCCTCCAGTACGATCTTTCCGTTTTCCATCACATAACCGTAGTGGGCAATCTGAAGAGCCATATTTGTGTTTTGCTCCACCAGCAGAATGGTGGTGTTCTGTTCCTGGTTGATTTTTTTGATGATCCTGAAAATCTCTCTGACCAGCAGTGGAGCGAGTCCCAGGGATGGTTCATCCAGTAACAGTAGATCGGGGTGCGCCATCATAGCCCGGCCAATCACTAACATCTGCAACTCTCCGCCGCTGCAGAACCCGGCCAGGGTCTTTCGTCTCCTGGCTAGGGCGGGGAAAAGGTCATAGACCAGCTCCAGGTCCTTTTGATAAGATCGTCCCCATCGGGTAGCTGTACCGACCCTCAGGTTTTCTTCAACTGTCAGGTATTTAAACTCCTGCCGCCCCTCCAGAACCTGGATAATACCCTTGCGCGTGATCTCTTCCGGTGAAAGATTCTGAATTGACTTGTCCTGAAATTCTATGGAACCTTCAGTAACCTTCCCGTTTTCCGGCTTGAGCAGTCCAGAGATGGCTTTCAGGGTTGTGGTCTTACCGGCGCCATTGCTACCAACCAGGGAAACAATCTGCCCCTCCTTGATGGCTAGGGAAACCCCTCTCAGCACCTGGATGACGTCTGAATAGACAACGCTGATATTATTGATGAGTAATTTGTTCTGCCTGCTCATAACCCGTTAGCAAATAAAAGACATCAGTAAGAAAACGGCCAGAGCCGGAAGCTGGAACGAACAATCCGCCAGATCTCTGCCAGACCCTTGGGTTCAAAAATGATAAAGAGCACAATGGAAAGACCAAACACAAATTCCCTGAGCGGTGCAATGGTAACCGCAAAACCGGTTGTCGGTCCCACATTCATCAGAAATTCAGTGACAATGCTTAAAACCTCCGAAAGAGAGACGATAAAAACAGTTCCAAAAACAGCTCCCGATACACTACCCAATCCCCCGATTATAATCATGGCGATGAATTCGATGGACAGGAACATGTTAAAGGGTTCCGGAGTAATCGCCATCATGTAACCCGCAAACAGCGCCCCTGCGTAACCGGCATAAAAGGAGCTGATGCCGAAGGACAGCAACTTGTACTTGAATATGGGAATTCCCATCCCTTCTGCTGCCCGATCATTGTCCCGAACTGCAATAAAAGCTCTGCCAAACCGTGTTCTCAGTACATTGACCATGACCCAGGTCAGGAAAATAAAACTGCAGAAAATCAGGTAATAGAAAGAACGATCACTGTTAAACCCGATCCCGAATACGGAGGTGTTGGATACCGGAATCCCTTCAGCCCCTCCGGTCAATCCCTCCCACTGGACCAGCACATATTCAATAATGAACTGTCCGGCCAGGGTGGCGATGGTCAGGTAAAGATGCTTCAAACGAATCGAAGGGATACCGAATATCATCCCCACACCTGCAGTAATAACCCCTGCCAGCGGCAAGGCAGCCAGAAAAGGAATGCCGGCTCTGGTGGTCAGGATTGCTGCGGCATAGGCGCCCACCCCGAAAAATGCTCCGTGGCCAAGGGAGATCAGACCGGTGTATCCGATCAGAAGATTCAACCCGATGGCCGCAATGGCATAGATTCCTATGGTATTGAGAATATAAAGCCAATAGGAAGAGCAGATGAAGGGTATCACCCCCAGGAGGATAACAATGCCGATGCACAGCCAGAGCCTGCCGAAGTCGGTCTCAAAAATAGTCAATTCCTCTTCGTAAGACTCTTTCAGGTTACCACAAAGTGAAAAATGCAGTTTTCGTTTGGTCATCGATCAACCGTTTGTTTTGGTACTTTGTATAATAACTTTTGCTTAGAAATCGCAACTTCCTCGACGAAGCCGGTATTAGTCTGTCAAACCCGTTCGATCTCCTTCAGGCCGAACAATCCGTATGGCTTAACCATGAGGATAAAAACAAGGACGATATAAGGAATAATCTCTCTCAGGGAGGTGGAAAGATATCCCCCGGTAAACGTCTCCAGAAGTCCGATAATAACACCCCCCACAATGGCTCCCGAAATACTGTCCAATCCTCCCAGAATCACCACCGGGAAGACCTTCAACCCGATGGAGCTGAGCTCATGAACGTTAATGCCATTGATGATTCCCAGCACAATCCCGCTCATGGCGGCAACCAGACCGGCAATTGCCCATGAAAGCGCAAATACCCGCCTGACATGCACACCAAGTGAAAGGGCTGCCGGTTGGTTATCGGCAACAGATCTCATATAGATGCCCTGGGATGAATACTTGAAGAAAAAGCCAAAAAGGAGCAGAAACAAAAGCCCGATGATAAAGGTCGCCACATAAACCGACGGAATCTGAATCAGGTCAAGTTTGATGCTGAGCTCCGGTGGCAGAAACTCGGGATATTTATGGATATCGCCGCCAAAAATAAACAGCAGAAGCCCCCTGAACATGGCTGCCAGCCCCACCGTCAGCATTATCACCTGGATCAGGTCCTCTCCGATCAGTGGGCGCAGGAAGAAGCGCTCCACAATGAAACCCAGTAGAAAACACCCTGTCAGGGTCAAAGCAAAAGAGAGAATAATCGGCAGTTCAGCCCAGGCGGTCAGGGTTAGAAACAGGAACGCTCCCATTGCCAGCAGCTCACCGTGGGCAAAGTTCAGAACACTGCTGGACTTGTAAATCATAACAAATCCCAGGGCGGACAAAGCATAAAGAAATCCCAGGGAAATTCCGTTTACCAAAAGATGAAGAAAAAACTCCATAATTACTCCTTACAACAGGGGTAGAATTCGCACCGTACTTTCAATGGTGCCTATCGTTCCGTCCCGATAATTAACCTGCCCTTTGACCTCCAATTCGGTTTTATCAGAGTAGAGGGCTTCGACCAGATCCCGGTATCGTTTGGCCACAAACTTGCGCCTGACCTTACCGGTTCTGGTTAATTCCTCGTCATCTGCGTCCAGCAATTTGTATAGCAGCATGATTTTTGCCAATTGCATGGGTTGGGGCAGGGACTTGTTGACCTCATTTACCTCTTCGGCTATCAGCTTCTCCACGTCGGATTGACGGGATAAGTCCAGGTAAGTTGTGTAGGGAATCTTGCGTTCTTCCGCCCAGACACCGACATTTTCAAAGTCGATATTGATAAATGCGGAAAGATAGGGGTGTCCCTCTCCCCAAATCACCGCTTCCTTAATGTAAGGGCTGAACTTGAGCCGGGTTTCGATAAAGTCGGGAGAAAAGGGCTCTCCCTCACGAGTGCGCATGATATCCTGTTTTCGTCCCAGGATAACCAGGTGGCCATCGTCATCGAGATATCCCGCGTCCCCGGTCAGAAACCAACCATCCACAATCGCTTCGGCTGTGGCTTCGGGATTTTTATAGTATCCCTTGAAAATAGATTTTCCTGAAACCAGCACTTCCTGGTCTTCGGTAATCTTGATTTCTGTTCCCGGAAGCGTTTTACCGACAGTTTCCGGCTTGACCTCACCATCGGGTTGCACCTGAAAGATACCTCCGGCTTCTGTCATTCCGTAGCATTGTTTCAGGTTCAAGCCATTCATTCTGAAGAATCGAATAACTTCCGGACTGATGGGGTGTCCCCCGGTATAAGCCGCTTTGAATCCCAGGCAACCGATACGATCCAGCAGGGGACGATAAACCGTCTTTTCGGAAATCCACTTCATCACTTCCAGGGAAAACGGGAGCTTTTCATGCTTCTCTTCATATTGCAGAACGGCCCGCCCGGTTTTCTGCGCCATATTATAAAACCAGCGTTTAACGGGTCCGGTATCGGTAATCTTCACCCGGATTTTGGAAGCAAGATCTTCCCAAAACCGGGAAGAAGAGATAATGATCGATGGTCCCACCTCCCGAAAATCCTCAACAATGGTTTCATTGTTTTCCGGGAAATTCATCGTTAATCCGCCAAACAAGGTCACACCCACTCCCCACATTTGGTCCACAATCCACGCTGGCGGAGAAATGGATATCCAGTTATCCCCAACGCCAACCGGAGAGGATTGCAGCCATTTTTCCGACATATCAGCGAGGTTTTCATGGCTCAACATGACCATTTTCGGTACGCCTGTGGTCCCGGATGTCATGATCATCAAAGCTGTCTCTTCGGCTTTTCCTCGCCAAAGTTCCTCTTCAAATAACCGGGGCTGTTCCCGGTCGAGCTTTTCCCCAGCCTCCAAAAGCTGTTCAAAGCTGGCAAGCCAGGAGTTTTCCTGATAATTCCTCATCCCGGTGGGATCCACATATACGACTTTCTCGACACCGGATATCTGCTCCCGGTTTTCCAACAATTTGTCGACCTGCTCCTGATCCTGCACAATCACATGTGTGGCGTCGGACCTGTTAATGCCTCCCAGGATTTCCCCGGCAACCGCGGATGTAAAAAGGTTGATGGTTACAGCTCCCAGGGATTGCGAACCCAACTCGCTAAACAGCCATTCAGGGATATTATCCAATATCAGCGCGATATTGCTTCCTCTTTTCAATCCGAATGACTTTAATCCCAGGGCGGTATTTCGGGTGTACTCCAGGTACTGCTGCCAATCAAAGGTGTTCCAGATGCCAAAAGCTTTTTCCCGAATGGCTGTTCTGCCACTTCCAAGGTTTTCCGCCTGTCGCAATAATACCTGTGGCAGTGTTAATCCCGAGTATGACGGCAATTGATGAACAGCAGCTTGATCTTTCTTTGACAGATCGGAATTCATGGGATGGCGGTTATTCGATAGGGTTCTGTCTGAACTTGATTTACGCAATGGTGGTCTCACCCAGGTATGCTTTGATCACTTCGGGGTGACTTTGAACTTGATCCGGGGAGCCCTCCGCGATTTTCGCACCGAAATCCAGGACCGCAATACGTTGGGAAATACCCATCACAATGGACATATCATGCTCCACCAGGATCATGGTCTGTTTCCAGGAGCTGTTCAATTCAACCAGAAAACGAACCATATCCTCTTTTTCCTCCAACGTCATACCGGCCAGGGGTTCATCCAGGATCAGCAATTTGGGTTCCAGGGCCAAGGCCCGACCCAGCTCCACGCGCTTTCTCATACCATAGGGTAATGATCCGACCAGTTCCTTGCGAATGGATTGCATCTCCAGAAAATCGATCAGCTCTTCCAACACTTTTCTGTGGCGCACCTCCTCCCGACGAACCTTTCGTGAGAAAAAGGCAGCCACCCCCAGACCGTATTTGCAGTGAAGGTTTCTGGCCAGAAGCATGTTGGAGAGTACGGACATCCCCGAGAAAAGCTCGATGTTTTGAAAAGTCCTGCCAATACCGATGGCTGTCAGTTGATGGGCGGAGAGCCCCGTTACATCCTGATCATTGAATGTCAGGCTCCCCTTCTGTGGCTTATAAAAACCGGTGATACAATTGAGCAGACTGGTTTTGCCAGCCCCGTTCGGACCGATAACCCCGACCAGTTCCCCCGTGTTGACCTTAAGATTGATTCTGTTCAGGGCGGTAATACCGCCGAATTTCAGCGTCAGATCTTTTAATTCCAGGTCCGCCCGGTTATCCCTGGACGGGTTTATCTTATAGATGCTGGGTTCTCCCCGAAATGTCTTCATTTCAGCAGTTTAATTTCCTCTTTCCCGGGTACCCAGAAATTGGTTACAGGAGTGTAGGTGGCATCTTCATGAACCTGGACGATTCTGGCTTTGAAGGAAGCGCTGTGATCTGTTTTGGTATAGGTGATATTAGGAACAATGCCGCCCATATCCTCATCGTTAAAGGTTTCCAGGGCTTGGTTAATGGTCTCCGCATTGATCTCGCCGAATTGATCATGCGCCTTCTGGAAAGCCCTTTCCATGATCATGGCAATTGCAACTCCTTCCCAGTAAGAAGCATCGAACTTCTTCACCGTACCGTACTTCTCCCACATCTCTTCCAGGATTTTCATTGCCGGAGCGTCATCACCCGGGAGACAACCGGAGAATTGCATATAGACGCGATCCCGGATCAGGTCCTTCCCGCGTTTAAAGAAATCGGGATCGGTGGAGGTCCAGGTTCCGAAAAACTTGACGTCATAATTGGCCCGATCGGCGGCCTGCAGGGCCATAATGATGGCTGAAGGCAGGTTTTGAACAAAAATGTACTCGGCGCCTTTCTGCTTCAACCTGAGAAGTTCCGTATTCAGGTCCAGGGCTTTGGGCGGAAATTCCTCGATATCCACGATATTGATGTTATTCTTCTCGGCGTACTCCTTGCTGGGGGCATGAATCGATTTGCCGTAGGCATTGTTATAGGTCAGCAATCCCACTTTGGGAGCATCCGCACCTTTGTGAATGGCCTTGATATATTCAAGCACGGCATGGGAATCGAGAATGTAGCTGCCAAATGGCAGGTAAACATAGTCAACCGGATCTTTCAGAATACCCTGGTAGGTTGAGTAGTTGATATTGGGGATCTTGCAATCCTGTATAATCGGCTTGGCCATGATTCCGGCGCCGGCACTCCAGGTTGCCATCATATCCATTTTGTCCTGGGAACAGAACTTTTTTACATATTTCAAAGCTTCAGAAACCTTATAGGCACTGTCAACAACGGTCAGGTTGATTTTGTTACCGGCCACGCCTCCTTTTTCTTCATTGACATAGCGAAAATAGTCCTTGTGCCCCTTGGCATGGTATTGTCCCCATGACGATGCAGGGCCTGTCAGGTTGATGATGGCACCAACTTTGATGTCCCTGGCTACTTTTGCTTGTTCCGTTTCACCGGAGAAATATACGATAACTCCAACAACTACGATAAGAACAACTATCAAACCAACAATCCGGCGCATCTTGACCTCCCGATTTTACGTTTGGGTAACCCCTCAGACCATGGTATCGTCACCACGGGTATGGTGATTCAAAATGACTTCAAAGGAAGACTTTGCGCTACTCCGGGAAGGAATATCGCGGTTCCTGAATCACAATCCCCCGGCAACGTTTAGACTGAATGGTTTCCTATTGGTTTCCCCTCCCCTGATCGATCCAAATAGACTTCAAAATAAGTTATATGTCTTCAAGGTGTCAAGGCAAAGATTACAAAATCGGCAGAAATTGAACGGAAAATTTATAAAAATCAATATTTCTTCTCGAATATCGCACAAATTTTCCGAGTCACTTACAGGATCAGGCATAACACCCTCCGATCCTGGAGAAAACCCCCGTTGGTTCCCAGGTTACTCTATCGCCATGTATCATGCGTAATGAGCTGTTGTATCGTTTAAATCCGGCTTTCTGCAAAAAAGCCATTCCGGGGCCATTAGCTTCGGGCAGGGATGACCGACAATCCTTAGTCCCGTGTTTAACAGCCAACAACTCCAGTCCTGATTGCGGATTGGAGGCGATGATGGTTCCCTCACTAAGTTCGCTCAGAAAAAATCCGGTTAACTCTCCTGTCAATGGTTTCTCGATCAGCCACCCCCGTGACAGATACTCTTCCAAAACATTTTCACGATTTTCGCCGCTAATAGCCCGATCCAGGGCGAGAATCGAATCCCGATCAGCAGCAACGATTTTGCGTACACCATTACCATCGTCAGGCCGGTAACCGGTCTTCTTCCCCTGGAAATGGTGATAGATTCCATCGGGCTTGAAGCCGAGGGTCCGGTAAAGCAAGGCTCCCTCTTCCGTGGCAATCAGCGACAGGGAGTTGCACCCATTTTCAGAGAGGTAATCCATGGCATGGCGGGTCAGCAGGCTTCCAAATCCTTTTCGTTTATCCTGCTCAGGCACAATAATATGTGCCAGCCAGCCGGTATCTCCATTATTGATACTGCAGGCAATGCCGACGGGTCGGTCCTCTTGAAAAGCTATGAAAGGAGTACAGACCCTGTTTTTCAAATAAAACTCAAAAGCACCTTCAATCCTGTTCCAGCCTTCCGGCTGAAACAGATGGAGCAATGGGATATCCTCCTGTTTAAACAGTCTGATTTCTGGATCTTTCATATACATTCTTCCTGGTTAAGACTTGAGTAGCAGTTTGAATCCGGGCGATAGTCTGCTATAATATATTCATGATGACAAAACGATTTGTATTGTGACAACATGCTTCCAGTTCAATCCAAGTTCGTGGGTCAACTCCGAGGCAAATCGCTGATATCATGAAGTCGGACGTTCAGTACAAAAAACAGGCAGAGGCCATTAACAAGGCACTATTTCTGATTTCCAATGCCGTTAACAGCACCTTTGACCTTGATGCCCTCTATAAAGTGATTCACAGAACCTTGGGAACCATCATAAATGTCGACAGCTTTTTTATCGCTATCTACGATGAAGTAACCGACTGCATCACCTTTCCCTTTAACTCCGATGTCATAGATCAATATGAGTTGGAGAGTATTACCAATGCCAGCAAAACTTCTTCTCTGACCTGGGAAGTGATCCGCTCCAAGAAACCACTGTTTCTCAACAAGGAAGAGCAATACCATTTAGCCCAAAAACTCGGCGGGGGCATTATCGGCACTCCTTCTGAACTCTGGATGGGCGTTCCCCTGATCGTCAGAAATCAAGTTATTGGAGCCATGGTCACTCAGAGTTACAATGATCCGCAACTCTATCAGGAGAGCGATATCGATATTCTGGCATCAGTATCGGATCAGGTGGCGATTGCCATAGAAAGGAAGCAGTGGGAAGGGGAAACCAAATACAGGGAACTGCTGATCAAAACCCTGTTTGAGATTTCCAATGCTATCAATGCCACTTCAGACCTCAATGAACTTTATAAGACTATCCATCTCTCCCTGAGCCGCATTGTCAATGTGGATAATTTCTATATCGCCATTTACGACAAGGAACGTGACAGGCTGACTTTCCCCTATGAAGTGGATAAATCAGGGGATTACTTTCCGGAAGGTCTGGAAAACGTCAGCCAGTCAACCTCCATGACCGGAGAGGTGATTCGCACCGGAAAGCCTCTGATCATGGATCTGGAAGAACAATACAAACTGGTTGAGAGACTGGGAGGAGAGATGATCGGAAATCCTTCCAAATTATGGATCGGCGTACCCCTGATTGCCAACAATGAAGTGTTTGGTGCCATGGTCACCCAGTCCTACTCGGAATTCACCAGTAAAATGGCCCGGGAATCTCCCAGAATTATGATCTCCGTATCGGAACAGGTTGCGCTGGCAATTCAACGCAAAAGAGCGGTAGAGGATTTGAAACAGAGAGAACTCCATCTTAAAACCCTGTATGAGATTTCCAATGCCACCCACGCATCAAAAGACCTGGACGAGCTCTTTCAAAAGATCATTGATGCTATGAAGAATATAGTCGATGTCCTGGATTTCACCATCGCTATTTATGACAAAGACAAAGATATACTCCACAGCCCCTTTTCAACGGACTTGGAAACACATGACCATAGCATTGAAGCGGTCAGTCGATCATGCTCCCTGGCTTTCCAGGTGGTAAAGAACGGCCGGACCATGATTATGAATAAATCAGAGCAGGAGGAAATGATCAACAATCTGGGAGGCAACCCCATCGGCAGATTATCCGAATCATGGGCGGGAGTTCCGTTAATTTCGGGGAAGGAGATCATCGGGGCTATCTTTACCCAGGATTATCAGCGTGCCAACATGTTCGATTCAAAGCATGTCAACATGCTGAAACTCGTCGCCGAGCAGATCGGCATTGCCATCGACAGGGTAAGGGCTGAGAACGAGCTGAAACAGGCTCATGATGAGCTTGAACAACGGGTCAAGGAGCGGACCCTTGAGTTGGCAAAGACCAACCAGGAACTGAAAGCCGAGATCAATAACCGGGTAGCAACCGAACAGAAGCTGATATACGCCAAACAGCAAGCCGAAGAAGCCAATATGGCGAAGAGCGAGTTTCTGGCAAACATGTCTCATGAGTTACGTACACCAATGCACCACATCCTCAATTACACCCGCATGGGGATTGAAAAGTTCGACGATGTAGCCGTGGAGAAAGTCAAACACTATCTAAATCAGGCCAACACCAGCGGAAAGAAACTGATGCAACTGCTTGACAATCTGCTGGACATATCCAGGCTTGAAGCCGGGAAAATGTCTTATGAAATGAAGGCTGCAGATGTTGCGGCGATTGTCAGTGGAGTCATCAGGGAGCTGAAGCACAGTTTCGAAGAGAAAAACCTGCAGGTCGAAGTCATCACCGAAGGGGTTGATTCTATCGTCATTTGCGACACATTTCGTATAGGACAGGTGGTCCAGAATCTCTTGACCAATGCCATCCGGTATTCACCGGAAGGAGAGACCATCACCATCAGGTTTATTATTGAAGATGTGGCAGATGGAAAATTCAGGTTCCTCAGGGTCTCCGTCGAAGACAGTGGAATCGGCATTCCAAAGGAGGAGTTAAGTTCGATTTTTGACAAGTTCACCCAGAGCAGCAATACCAAAACCGGAGCCGGCGGGACTGGGCTTGGATTGGCCATCTGTCAGGAGATTGTTCGCGCGCATCGTGGAAACATCTGGGTCAAAAATCGCAAAGAGGGAGGAACCATTTTTACCTTCACCCTGCCGTTTCAGCAGCAAGAGGTCTGCTATTCCTGAGTTCCGCCTTCCCAGGGGGTTTTGAAAATCAGTTTCCCGGTTTATTGTTTTATTTCGAAAAATCTTGGCAACAACAAACCGACCTTCCTGATGTCCTGTAAACGCTCAACCGTCGCTTCGATCCCGCGGAAATGAGGAGACACGTAACAAGTATTTGTCCCCACATTTCCACTGATCCACAATCGAATGAAAACCAGGGATTATATTGATTTCAGCTTGAAACGAATACGGAGAATTCCGTCTTCAAAACTGGTAGTGGTGATGTTGAATTGCCCGATCTGGCCAGTGAAGCCGACATGATCGCCAATACAGGGGACGGCATCATAGTCCCCCATCTTTACGACGCGGATATCATCCCCGACAACTTCGGGAAGACGTTTGAGACTGAACAGCTTTTCTGCGGACTTCCTGTCCATGACTTCAATGATGACAGGAAGGTCCTGTTTGATAACACCATTGATCTTCTCTTCCAGGGATCTGATTTCCTCGTCCTCCAGAGGTCGTTGGAAGTGGTAGTCACACTTGGTTTTCTTCTTATTGATATGTGCGCTGAAGCTGCGTTCGCACCCGAACATCTTCACCATGGTGCCATTGAGAAGATGTTCGGCGGAATGCATTCTTATGAGAAGATCAGGTTCCACACTATTGCTTGCTGCCTCCTTCAGGTCCCAGTGGTTTAAAGGTCACAATCATCTGGGGAAGGAGAGTCAGTGCAGCCAGCAAGGCGATCAACATTGCCAGTCCGGTCAGCAGACCAAAATAGATACTGGGGATGAAATTGGACAGCACCAGAATGGAGAATCCTACGATTATCGTAATAGAGGTGTAGTACATGGCATACCCGATGCTCTCATGACAGCGATACATGGCGGCCACATAATTCCGGTCCCTGGCGAACTCCCGCTTGAACCTGTGGATGTAGTGAATGGTATCGTCTACTGCAATACCAACACTGATGGCAGCAATGGTGATGGTCATCAGGTCCAGCGGAATCCCCGCCCAACCCATAAAACCAAGAACCACCCCGACAGACAGCACATTGGGAAATATAGCAATCAGGGCGATTTTCAAAGATCGGAAAAGAACCATGAACATGAACATCAATGCCGCCAGGACAGTTCCCAAGGTCATGATCTGTGAATCAAAAAGGCTTTGCAGGACATTGTTGTACATCACCATCATTCCGGCCAGATGAACCTGGTCTTCCTCAAGTTCAAATTTGCTGATCAGATCGCTGCGGATTCTCTTCAACAACTCATCCCTACGCAGATCCGGTTTGGAATCGATAACCCTGATGGAATACCGGGCCTGGTTATGTTCAACCGATACATAGGGATTGAGGATGATTTTTTTGAACTCATCCGGCAGCTCCTTGTAAACCAGGGCCAGCAGAAAATCATCCAGGGGTTCGCCGTCATTGAGGGTTTTCCCCACTTTCAGCATGGTACCCAGGGATTGTACCTTTCCGTTTTCTGGAACACTTTCCAGGTAGTCATGAATTTGCTCCACCAGTTCCATTTTCTCGGCGGTAAACCAGTATTTGGCATCATCGGCCTCGGCTTCAAATTCATCATCGAAGTCGCCAAGATCGTCAAACTCTTCCTCTCCATCAGGTTCCTCTGCCGGGGCGGCCTCTTCATCATTTTCCGGTGCCAGATCAATCACCACATCAAGGGGGGTTGTCCCTCCCAATTTGGTGTCGATGATCTTCATCCCCTGGTGGATTTCGGTGGACTCCTTGAAATAATCGATAAAGGCGTTCTCAACAATCAACCGGGATCCCCCGACAATGCTGAGAGCCAATATAGCCGCACTGATCACCAGAATGGCTGTCCCGTGTCTTTCGGTATAAACAGCCAGTTTTTTGGTTGCACCGAAGAAAGACTCAAACGAAGTGTTGGGTTGAATCTTGTTCATTAATATCGTTACAGCAGGGAAGATGAGAAAGGTCAGCAGCAGGGAGATACCGATGCCTGCCGTCATCATCCAGCCGAAATTGATGACAGGCCGGATACCACTAAAGACCAGGGAACTGAATCCCGCCATGGTGGTCAGGATGGCATAGAAGCAGGGCTTGGCCATGGAGTAGGTAGCTTCCAGAACCAAATCCCTCTGGTCTGCTTCCGGTCGGCTCAATACCAGTTCCCGATAACGAACGATTAGGTGGATGGTGATGGCCATGGTGATAATCAACTGGATGGACATGAAGTTGGAAGAGATAACCGTCACCTCCCAGCCGGTCATGCCCATGATACCACTGGTGGCCACAACAGAAAAGCTGCAGGTCAGGATCGGCAGCAGAATCCAGCGCGCCTGCCTGAAAATGATCCAGAGCATTACAATCAGAAAGAGCAACACCCCCAATCCAAAAACCCTGAGATCCCCTTTAACAAAGGTAATCAGGTCGTCCGCTATCATGGTCACACCACCCAGAAACAGATCGGCCTCGTTGTTGTATTTGGCAATGATAGCCCGCACCCGGGCAATGTTTTCATGTTCTATTTCCCGCATCATTTCGCGATGCGCATCAAAATCCGCTATAACCTTCGCCAGTTCCTGTCGTTCTTCCGGGGTAATAGATCCGTCTTTCTCTTTGATACGAAGGGCATTACGTTTTTTAACAAAATCCTGCCAGAGCGTATCTTCCTTGAGATTGGCCAGCATCCCGGTGGTTTTGAAATCGGCGGAGACAATATTGTCCTTATATATCGGGCTGTTGAGAAATTCTTTTTTGGCCAGCTCCTTATCAATACCGGGAGATTCAATTGTTGGAACGGCTTTCAGAAGCTCCTTTACCGGTTTGGGTGGACTCTCCAGCAGGGGTACATCGAGGATGGAAGTAACGGATTCTACACGATCCAGCTTGAGCAGATCGGCCTTCAAGCGCCGCATGATATCCAGATTCTTCTCATCCAGAAGATCTCCTTTGGGCGTGAAAGCGATAAACAGGAAATCCTGACTCTTGAAGCGCTCGGTAAAAAGACGGGAAAGTGCCAGATCCTTGTCATCTTCCAGCATCAGCGTTTCGGATGAAGCATCGATTTCCAGCTTTCTGGACTGGTATCCGAAAAAGGCGATGACAATCACAATGACAATCAGAACCAGCTTGGGATATTCCAGAATAAGATTGTTGAAGAAACGTTTCATGGCGTTTTTCGGTTTGGATTATTGTTTTTTGTCTTCCGGCATTTTAAAGGTATCCGTTGTTTTCAGACTGACCAGCAGGTCTTCAATAGTGTTGTTTTTCAGGAAACTGGCAAACTGAGAACGATAGGTCTGCACGATGCTGACTCCCAAAATCTCAAGGTCGTAAACCAGCCAACCCTTCTTGGTTTTGCGGAACTTGTAAATGATTTCAATCTTACCATCCTTACCCACCAGGTTAGTCACTACATGAATATTCTTCTTCACCTTCTTGGCTTCACCAACCTCCACCGTCTCATCGGTATAGAGATCCATCTTCTCCAGGTAGGAATCCTGCAAACGTTTGACAAAGACATCTACAAACTCCTGTCGTCTCCCTTTCACCTTGCTCAACTCTTTCCGGTGCTTCTTAACCAGGCAGATCAGGGCCATGGTCTGGAAATCAAAAAAGGGTTCGATGGTTTCAATCAACTTCTGTTTTTTTACCTCTTTGTCCATATTCTTATCGGCCACGTACCCGATGAAAATCTTGACGTTTTTATCAACGATGTTTCTTACCTTCGTAAGTTCGTCGGCCATAACCGGTTGTGCGAGTAACAGGGCACAGGATAAAAATACCGCAATGATTTGTTTCATGGATTACTCCTTTATCTCTTTGATTCTGATTTGCTCGTAACCATCTCTCAGGAAAATGTAAAAATCGACTGCATCCTTTTTAATACTCTCATATTGCCCAAGTCTAAAAGAGGTATCGTTAACCTTTTCAAAGGCAAACACACCCACCTTACGTTCGGTTCCCTCGACATAATACGCCTTGGGATCCAGAACGAAATTGTCCGGATAGAGGGAAAAAGTGTCTCTCAGGTTCGAGGGACCGAGTATGGGCAACACAATGTGGGGTCCTGCCCCGACACCCCAGTATCCCAATGTCTGACCAAAGTCTTCTTCATGCGGATCCAGCTCCAGCCACTCCTTGCCGGGATCCCACACTCCAAGAAGACCAAAGGTTGTGTTATAAAGAAACCTTATTGTTTCCTCCCCGGCATTGCCAAACTTCAACTGCAGCACATTGTTAACGAAACGTACGGGATAGAGCAGGTTATGAAAAAAATTTGCAATTCCGCTGCGCACCATTTCGGGAACAAGCCATTTGTAGCCCGTGGCTACGGGTTTCAAAACCCAGAAGTAAAGCTTGTCATTAAATGAGGTCATGACCCTGTTATATCCTTCCAATGGGTCGGAAACCTCATTTGCCGTAGCATCGCCAAACTCGTCTTCGAACTCGTCAAATTCATCAAGATCATCGTCCCCCTCTTCACCCAGCAGGTCCTCTTCACCTCCGGGTTCTGCCAGGGGATCTTCATCCGGGTCCGCTTCACCGGGGTCGACAGCAGCAGTACCGCTACCGTCATTACTGATTCCCGTTTCAGCATCATGTTGCGAGCAACCCGTAAATATCAACAGGAGAAAAAAGATCAGGAAAACCGTTTTCAGGTCTGATCTGCAAGATAAACTAGGATTCATTATTTTCTCAGGAACAGGGTGGGTTGAGAATCATACATCGGTTATCCTTTCAATTGTCGCCGTAAACCAACTTACTGTATCCGGGACTTTAGCATTCATTCCGACTTCAGAATCTTGGTGGTGATGAATTGTATCAATTCGGTGATTAAAACAGATGTAAAGGTTCTGTTTCAATAAAAAAAGACCGGATGGTGATTCTCATATTTTGTATCCTGCGAATTGGTTTTGTCAAATCAATCGCTTCAATGAGGTGCGTCAAAAGAAAGCGGCTACCACAAACGGAAGGGGATATTCTGTCATCCTTCCATCACCAACGCCCATCAGAATTGAACCTGCAGTTTAACCACCAGATATTTATGATCCCGATACACCCAGTAGCCGCTCTCTTCGTCCCTGATGTCCGGATAAAAAGCCTCAAAGTCTGTCGTGACATTATCATTCCATTTATAGGAGGAGGTCAGGCTGTGGACAAAACTCTCATCCGGATTGGTGTAGCTCGACATCCAGTTGACCGAAAGATCTTCATTCAGGAAATTCTTGCTCCAGACCAGGACAAGACTACTGGTGTTCTCATGAACCCCCTGGATTTCTTCACTCCACTCCTGAACATGGCTGTTCACGGCTTCCATACCCAGTGTATACGATCCTCCGGGTGAATACTCCACTCCCAGGGCCGTATCCACAACATCTCTTTCGATAATCTGATAGGCGCTGTTATTGTATGAGAGAGGCATCTTTCTGCCAATCTCCCCTTTATAAAGAAAATTTCCCTTGGCGTAGTTGAAGGTGATTCCGACCATGGTAAATCGCTGTTCTGTTCTGGTGATGAGCATTTTACCGCTGGTGGTTATGCCGTCCAGTCGATAAACATAATCGTTTTCCATCAGGCTGGCCGCCATCAGGGCAATATCACTTTTACCGAAGGTCTTCTTCCATCTCATGCCGTACTCATGCTCCGGATCATCGGATGTTCCATCCCGATAGACCACCTGCCCGTTAAAAGGATCATAGTAAAAAGCGGTCCCCTCTTCGGGATACTCATTAAATTTGGGATCGGGAATGTAAAAAAAACTCCAGTCTCCGATATCGGAAAACTGATCCAGAATTAACATGGGCTGCCCGATCCTGGATTCCTCCAGGGAGATCAGAATGAATTCTGAGTAATCGCGGGGGCTGATCACATCGGTTATAGCGCCGCCATCGGATTCTCCCCAGATCATGATTTGAATCCCCCCCTTGATACTGGTGTTGCCGAAGCTGGCCTGTAAAAATGCCTCTTTGGTGTAGGTTTCAACCAGGGACTCTTTCTCTTCTGCTTCAGCCCTGTGGTCGTTGCTCCAAAAAGAGTTAACCTTGGTGTCGAATTGCAAATAGTAATTCTCCAGAAAGAACCTGGAATACTCCAAGCGAAAGGAGCTGCGGTTGATCTGAATACCCGCCACCTCCTCGGTTTTATAGGACACTTCATGCTTGAGGGTGAAGCGGGCGGTGGAAAACAGATCCGCCAATAGTGAACCTTCTTCCTCAGCCCCTTCCTCCATGGCAAATTCAGCTTCGTCATCAAATCCGGGTTCTTCGAATGAGGCTTCACCACTATCGAAATCGGCCTCCTCTTCCGAAAATGTTGGTTCATCGTCGGAAAATCCGCCGTCGTCTTCCACAAACAACGGCTCTTCATCGGGAAAGCCCGGATCACCTGACTCTTCAAAGCTCGCAGAAATATCTGCGGTAACATCGACATCATCCGCATACAGCGCTGCCATGCAGATCGCCAGACAGATCCCGATCAACAACAATACTCTCATGTTTTTCATTTTCATTAGGGTTGCACAAAACCTTAAACACTCATACGGGTGAAGATATTAATCGTCTCCCCGTCGTTCCACCCGTCGAATCAGCAGGTGGAAATTCCAATCCTGCTCAGGAAACACTACTGGATAAATTTCCGAAGCTTCTGCAGTTCCCGCTCCCGGAAGGCGAAATCGGTCAAGGTTCTTTGGGTCAGGAAATTTTCCGGAATCTCCATATTGAAGGCCACATCCAATACCTCCATATGAGTCACCCTGCGGGTAATTAGGTTGTTCATGGTCATTTTCAGAGTTACCCAGACATCGTCGATGCGTTTGATATCCCTCATCGTCATCTGCTTGTAGGGTTTTCCATGTCGATTGTAAAGGTTGACCTTCAACGCAAGATAACGCTCTTTATCAATCCAGGTAATGGATTTTCCATACTTTGTTTTACGAGCCCGTTCAGGCGTTGGTACGGATTCAATCACCCAAACCGGTCTGCCCGCATAGGTCCCTTCTTTCAGAAGCTTATAGCGATAGTCGTCTATTTTTCTCGATTCCATATCTTCAATAGAAAACTCGGTGCCGAAAAAACTGCCACTTTCATCGCTGTCCTCGCTACTGGAGATCATTCGCTTCACCTTGCCCATGGCGGAGAGATACAGCCAGGTGTCCGCATCTTTTTTGGCATCATCGTAGTCATAGGTCAACATACCGATCCCTTTCTCCCCAATGGGTTCCAGGATAATAGCGATAGAACGACTGTCCTTGCCATCAACGCCGGTATCCTTCTGAATACTCTCCATGACCTTAATGCGAGCCGTATCCACACATCGCATTTTTTTCTTCTGAATCCTGTATTTACAGGTGGTCATCTTCATTTTCTGAATCGTTGAGAAGTAGGACTCTTTTGTAACCTCGTCCGCTTTTTTAACGATTTCCCTTGCCGTCTGCGCTGTCAAACCAAGCGGAAATATCAGCATCAGGGATACCATTACCAAAATCGTCTTAAGGATCACTGTTCTGTTTTTCATTTCTTCGTCCTTTTATGAATGTGAAGTTCTGCCGCCCCTGTCGAAGCAGGGGCAATCCAAACTCTAACTATTCTGCGAATGCTTTTATACGGTTACTGAATTTTGATCCTTTTCGGCAACAGCAGCTCCTTTTTTCTGAAATCTGGGTTTAAAAATCAGGATCATGGCGGGCAGCATGAACAGATCGCAGAGCAGAGCCATCAGAATGGCCAGTGTACCGTAACGTCCCAGGTTCGACATTCCCATGTGTGAAGAGAATGCCATGATGCTGAAACCGAGTCCAAGAATAAGGGTGGTGAATGTAATTGCCTGGCCGACCTCCTTGATGGTATCACGGAGAGCCCTGGCGATGTCGCCGTCTATCAGCACTTCAGCCCGATAGTGGGTGATGAAATGAATGGTATCATCCACAGCAATCCCGATGATAACCGGCGCAATAATCATGGTATCCGAATCAAGCGGAATCCCCAGCAGCCCCAAAAGACCAAAAGTGATGGTAGCCGGAATCAGGTTAGGAATTATCGATATCAATCCGGCCCGAAGGGAACCGAAAACAAAAATCAACATGATACTGATAACCACAATCACCATGCTCAAACTTTTGATCTGCGACCAGGTGATGTAATCGGACAACTCCATCATCAGCGCCAGGCCGCCGGTGATGGTCACCTCCATGTCCGGATATTTCACTTTCAACGGGTTGAGTATCTCATCGATATCCCCACGCATTTTTGCAAAGGTCATTATGTATTCAAAAGAGCCGGTATTATACAATTGGGCTGAAACGTGTGACTTGCTGTAGTCATCGGAAACCAGCCTTCTTCGATCCTCCGGATTGGCATTATTGAACAGGAAGAGCGTTTGGGCAAGCACCTTCGGCTCCTGCGGAATGATATACATTTCCTCCCTGCCTTCGTTAAGTGTCTGGTAAGCATCCTTGATGACATCTGCCAGTGACGAGGTCTTGACCACCAGGTTCCGATACTTACCGGCAATCGTCTGCTGCAGACGATCCATGGCATTTATGACCACCGGATCCTGAAAGGCGTTATCTTCACCCATGTCGACATAGATGATCATATTCTGTGTACCCATCATGTTCTCATCCACAATTTCATAGGTATTGCGTATTCTGGTCCCCTCCTTGAACTGCTCGATGATATTGGAATCCACCATCACCTGGGAAGCTCCGTAAATACAGACTCCGAACACCGTCAGGAAGATCAGTGAGATAAAAACAGGGCTCTTCTGGACAATGGGCAGGACCCGATCAAGAAGCCCTTGCAGGATTTTTGATACATCCGGCAGGATGCGAAAAGATAATCTCTGTTTTTTCCCTTCCGCAGGCTTCTGCTTGGGTACCGGGGACCAGAGATCAAGCATTACCGGAAGAAAATAGACCGTTAGCAGAAAGGCCAGTCCCACGCCAAAAGCTGACATATAACCAAACACCTTAATATGCGTCATTTCGGTGAAAGTCAGGGAAAGCATCCCGGCCATGGTGGTAACACTGGTCAAGAGACAGGCCAGCGCTGATTTCTGAAAAGCCGAGGCAAGGGCCTGTTCGTGATCTTTACCCTTGTTTCGGAAAAAAAGATAACCCGACAGAATGTGGATAGCGTCAGCCGTCCCCACCGCCAGGATCAGCATGATCGTCAGCATCAACATAGTTGTGATGGTCACCCCCATCCAGCCGAAGATTCCCACAGTCCAAACCGTACTCAGGACTACCACCAGAACGGGCCATATAACCGCACTTAACGAACGAAATAGAAACCAGAGCATGAAGATCATAATGATAAGCATCCCGATATACATGGGCCCCATCTCCTCCATCACCTCCAAACCGTATTCCATCAGGGGAGCGTTACCGGTAGCGTAGTATTCGAGATGTGACGCATATTCCTCTTTGTGAATCACCTGGTTAATCTCTTTCATCAGACCAAGATAATCATCCATTTCAGTAGGTTTGAACTTGATCCGCTCCACTTCCATCTCTTCGTCTACCGCCAAAGCTGTTTCATCAAGCTCCAGCTCGTCCCCGAAACCTTCATCAAATTCGGCTTCGCCGACCGGCTCTTCCGAATCAAGAGGAATGGCCCCGAAATCAGTCTCGATGAATATCCCGCCATACTTGTAATCCTTGGAAAAATAAAGCAAGGGAAAAGACCGCTGGCCGTTGGCCTTTTTTCTAATCTCCTCCAGCTCTTCCTGGCTGGTGGGAATATGTTGTCCGACCAGTTTACTGGAGATGAGTGCGTCCTCATCGACAGTCAGAATGGGGGCATTAACCAGTGTATCGATGCGGGTGATGTGATTCAGCATGGATGATTCGGGATCTTCCACCCTCTGCCTGAAATTCAGCAATTCATCCCTGATGCCCTTGACTGCCTGCAGCGATTTCTCGGAAAAGACATCCCCGTCAGCGGGCTTATAAACGATAAAAACACCGTCATCGCTACCGAACTCCGCTTTGAAATCGTCCAGGGCAACCTTGATGGGATCGTCATCGGAAAACCATCCTTCCAGGGTCATATCAAATTTGGTCCGGGTCGTTCCCACGACCAGAAATGCTGTCACCAATATAAAAAAAAGCCAAACAAGGATCTTTCTTCTCCTCAGACGGGCTGGCACTGTCTCAAAATACAGTGACAATCGATTGAGTATTCTTTTCATTTTTTTGCTCCTTTCTATTGTTTCAAAGCCCCGATTATCTTTTCCATTTCATCAACATAAGCAAGTAAAGCTTCGGAGCCCGACGGTGTTAAAATCACAGTGGTAAATGGTTTGTTATCCTTAAAAGTTTTATTGATATCAACATAACCTGCCTCTTTCAGTTTCTTCAACTGAATAGACAGATTGCCCGACGAGAATTCCAATCTTTCCTGCAATTCGGTAAAACTGGTTTCCCTGGAGCTTTCCGACGCCAGGTATGTTACAATTCGAAGCCGGGCCCTTTCATGTATAATCTTGTCTAATTTGGCCACGGTTTTACTCCCCCACGTTATCTTGATCCGATTCACCGCTCATAAAGGCAAAAAACAACAGACCACATCCCGGGGACAGTGCCAGAAAAACAAGTGCCGAGACCTCAGCAAAAACAACAGTCATGACCCCGGTCACAATAAACCAGTAACCAATGATCAGGTACTGCCAGAGACGTGTCATCCCGCCAATTGAGTTGTACAATATGCCAAGACCAATCGATATTGTAGGGATGATATACCTCTCCTGATCCATGTAGGCGAAATAGCCGGTGAAAAATATTATGGTGGTCAGAATAGGCACCCAAATATGGACCAACTGGTGGGTATAAATTATCTTAACAATCGCTCCGAAGGTATACCGTTTGTCCAGACGTTTGACGGACCTCACCCATAGAATTCGTTTCAAAACCACTGTCAATATATAGATTGCCGCTATAATCCCAATCAATAGTTGACGAATCCCCTCCGGAATCCCGTAATAGTAATCGTAACGCAACAATAGGTAGTAGTAGACAGCAGCCAATACAATAATACTGGCACCGCTGATAAAAGAGATGACCCGGAAATGCGTAGGAAGCAGCAACTGCTTCAGCACGGGTTTGTTTTTACTCAGGACCGACTTGATGGAAGAGATATCCTCTAACAACTTGTCTACCTGATCAGCGCTAATTTTAACCATAAAGAAGTCTCCTATCAAAAAGTACTTTATGTTATAAACTACTTTTGATTATATACATTCCGTTCCATCTGTCAAGATAAAAACAGAAATCCATATTTTACAATAAGTTGAATCTGTTGGTACAAGGAGACAAATCTGGCCGTTATTTGATTCGAATTAATGACCAATATAGAATCTGCTTTGAATGGATCAACACCAATGCAGAAAAAGTAGGATAAAAACTTTACACAAGAACTTCAGAGCTGGCAGTAAAATGAAATCCCTGGATTCTTTCTGTCAAAGATCCGCTACTCCCGCTGTAGACAAGAAAACTGCTCTTACATTCCTTATCGATTGATGCGTGATAGAACTCAAGTGATTTCAACAGGTGTTTTTGAAAGGTGGCACTGGATTTAATTTCGATAGGTATCACTCTTCTCATCACTTCTGTAATCACATCAATTTCATTGCCGTGGCTATCCCGATAAAAGTAGAGTTCGGGATTTTTCCCCTGGGCAGATCTGAATTTCACCAATTCCATCATGACCATGTTTTCGAACAGGCTACCGAACAGAGGGTCTCTATCAACTTGCTTTGATGATTCAATACCGAGCAGATAGGTTGCAAGTCCAATCTCAGTGAAATAGATTTTAGGCGTTTTAACGAGCCTTTTCCCTAAGTTTCTAAAATAGGGAGGAAGTCGGAATACGATGAAGGAAGCTTCAAGAACAGAAATCCAATTGCGAATGGTCTTAGCTGAAACCCCAACATCACTGGCAAGCGAATCCAAATTCAACAGTTGACCTATTCGACCGGCAAGCAGCTTGAGAAACCTCTCAAAGACTAACTGCTCCTTTACTTGAATAAGTTGTCTTACATCTCGTTCTACGTACGTTTGGGTATAGGCCTGATAGGATCTGGTGGGATTGAGGTCAGCCCGATAAATCTCCGGCATGAAACCCCGATAAATCCAGTTGTGCGCAGCATCGTTCATAAAGGACTTATCATGCAAAAGAACTTCCCTGAAACTCAGAGGGTATAGAATGAGAATACTTGTTCTTCCGGCAAGAGATTGAGCAATTTTTTCACGTAAAAGAGGTTGATGGCTACCCGTCAGAATATACTGACCTTTATCATCCGGTTTCTGGTCCACCTGACCTTGAACATAGGACAATAGATCCGGGACCCTTTGAACTTCATCAAGAATTGCTGGCGGATTAAATCTTCTAAGAAAGGTTTTCGGATCACTTGTTGCCAGTGCCCGCATCTCTGGATCTTCCAGGGAAACATAGTTATGGTCTTTGAAGGTCATCTTGGCAAGCGTGGTCTTTCCGGCTTGCCTGGGGCCAAGAATAGTAACAATGCGGAAGGTTTTTGCGTCCTGCTCAAGCCTTGCTTGCAACTCTCTTTTGATTTCTATCATTTGTACCTTTCTGTGCTGATCATCACTTGAAGTCCTGATTAGCACAGACTGAATGATTCTGCACGATATGTCAAATGACCTGGATTTTCCACTTCAAAATAATAAGAAAGTCTTCTGTCGAATAATCCAAGATAAGTAAGGGGACATATAATCCGTTTATTTGAAAAGCAGGTCTTGAGATCCCTTGCTTTAACCGGATGTACCTTGAGCGCCAATATCTTCCGTCAATCCACCATCAACAGGCAGTAAATGTTTTGAGTCTCTTCCGGCTTACTTAACGGTTCGATAAACATCCCGTTATTTCTTGCAGTCTGAAAGACATCAATGCCACAGCTTTCCATGGATGGTCTTGCTTTATATCCGTATTGACAGGGTTCTCCAGTCGTTTTGTTACATTCCTTGCAAAGTCGGCAGGGGCCTGCCAAAAACATGAAAGCCTTGTGATACCCCTCCTTGAAAAGCTCTCCTTCGAGATTCACCAATCTATTATAATATTTTTTAAACGGTCTCTTCTCTCCTTCCACTTTGGGAGCTTCCAGGTGGAAGAGAATTGATCGCTGGTAGGAGTCCAGCATCTCCCTGGTTTGGTGATGATCCGGGGTGTCGGGTGGACAGCAATAACTCCGTCCGTAGGCGGGACACCCGAATTGACACTTCATCTTGACCCAGGGCTCCGTCACTACAGTATGGGGATGGATGAATTTTGCCTCGGTCGCTCCGATTTTAAGCCCTGATTCAATATATTTTTCGATGATGTCTTTTGCCATTTTGCCCTTAGTGTTAGTATTGGTGTGGGGACATCACCTTTTCACTTCCAACCGGAAAACGCAACCGACATTCGGATCGTCAGTTAAATCGCAGGTCCGAACCGACCCTGACTCCCAAACTCCAGGATTGTCCATGTACCAGGCAATCCCGAATACATCCGCAAAAAAGAACTAATTCCAAATCGCAATTTTGCAAAGGCGTCCCCATAGTACACTGTTAAATTCAGGGATGTTCCACAGTAATTACCACATTTCCTTTCTTACGTCCTGTATCAACATATTTGTGTGCTTCAGCAATTTGTTCTATGGGATACTTCCTGTCGATAACTGCTTTAAAATCTCCTTTTTCAAATAGTGTGTTGAGTTGAATAAGATATTCAGCTTTCACTTTTGGAGATCCCTCATTGATGGAAGCAAATTTCCCGTTCGGAGAGAGCACTTTTTTACACAGAGTTTTTAGGTTTTTCTTGTCAATCTTGCCGTGAGGAACCGCATCCAAAATGAAATCATAACGCTCTTGACTACCAGTAAAATCTTCTTTCTTATAATCAATCACCCTATCAGCTCCAAGCGATTTTACCAATTCTACATTCCTTGTACTACATACACCTGTTACTTCCGCTCCCAGATTTTTAGCAAGTTGCACCGAAGTTGTTCCAAATGCTCCTGAAGCACCGTAAATTAGGACCTTTTGCCCCTTTTGAATATTACCTTTTTCCAGATAATAGGGTGCTAAAACACCCCCATAGGCAACGGCTGCAGCCTCCTCATAGCTCATATCAGCAGGTTTAATAACAAGACAGCTTTCCTTTGTCTCGTTTTCAGAAACACATAAAAAGCCTGCATAAGCTCCAAAACTGGAACCGTTGAATCCATAAACCTGATCACCTTTTTTGTATCGTTTCACATATTTACCAACTGACTCAATTTCTCCTGCGAAAATGAGTCCAAGAATTGGTTTTCGCGGTTTGGTAAATCCTATCACCACTCGAAACATCAGCCCTATGATAAGAGGTAAATTTGCACTGCGGATTAATACATCACTTCCCGTTACTGCTGATGCAAAGTTTTTTACGACGACTTCATTGTCCTTCGGCACTGGCTTTGGTAACTCGCTGAGCTGCAATACCTCCGGTGGGCCATATTTTTTACAGACAACTGCTTTCATGCGATTTCTCCTTTCTACTCTAAATATTTTGCAATGGATTGCCCTTGACATACATGTAACGGTTCCAACCCTGGGTCTCGTAGAGGCCGTCGATGATGCTGTCTGCCGTGGTGAAACGGGCGATCTCCGGGTCGTAGTGGCGGGCGTTGTAATAGTAGTAGCCCGTC
>JANQGX010000019.1 GCA_028282885.1 SAR324 cluster bacterium | reverse complement strand
TACTGAAGCCGGGGTCATCAGTATCATCACGCGCCAGCCGGATAACGAGTGGCGGGGGAAAACAGGGATCGAATATGGTGAGGACAATAAGCGGCTTGTCATGGGATCGGTGAGCGGCCCTCTTATTCAAAACAAACTGTTTTTCAGTCTCACCGGACAATACGACAGTAAAGACGGCTTTATTAAAAACACCTATCTGGGGGGAACCGACGATGACCGTGAACGGTATTACGGGCGGGCACATCTCAGATGGACCCCGACACCGGACTGGGACATTTCTTTAATCTTATCCCGGCTGGCCTCGGATGAGGGGGGGAGCCCCCAGGTCGGTAACGAGGCGATGTTTGCCATGTTTGGATTGCCTGTGCCACCCGAACGAACGATAAATTCCGATTTGCGGTCAATGAAGGAAACCTACAATGACATCCATTCCTTGAAAATTGCCTATGATGTGAGCGATTCCATGAGCATCACCTCCATTACTGCAAGGAAAATGACCGACTGGGATGCGGAGAGGGATTTTGATTTCAGTCCCATGCATATTTACCATGTCTACAATGATGCTGAATATTCCAGATGGTCCCAGGAAATCAGGCTCAACTGGCAGTCCGGGCGTATGAAAGGACTGGTAGGCCTGTGGGGAGATATGCATTTGAATGATATTGATATTGGGAATATCCTGACTGACAACTCCAGGATACCGACGACGAAGCGGGAGCTCAGTGGGGATTCCTATGCCCTGTTCGGCCAGATTGATTACGGTCTGACAGAGGCACTCCACGTGACTGCAGGGCTCAGATACGAGAAGCAGAACATGGATTACGAGGATGACCTGCTTATAATAGATACAGATAAATCTTGGGACAAAATCACTCCCAAGCTCAGTCTACAGTATCGGTTCTCACCTCAGGTAAATGTTTACGCCACTGTTGCGGAGGGGTTCCGGACCGGTGGCTTCAATCATACGGCGACTGATGTTGAATACAGAACCTATGATCCCGAAGAACTCTGGAACTACGAGATAGGCGTCAAAACAAGCTTTTTGGAAAATCGTCTGATTGTCAACGCCGGCGTTTACTATATGGATATCAAGGATATGCAGGTGGAGGAAGGGATAACCCCCATGATCGCCTATATTACCAATGCGGCCGAAGCCACGGCCAAAGGGGTGGAGATCGAATTGACAGCCAGGGTTTTAGAAGGGCTGACCATCAATGCCGGGTTTGGATATAATGACACCACCTTTGACACCTTCAAAGATGCTCTGGGAGATTATTCGGGGAACAAGAACCCTTTTGCACCGGAATACACCTTTAATTTAGGCGCCAAATATAGGCAGCATGATAGCGGTCTTTTCTTCTCTGCCGATCTGGTGGGTTATGGCGATATGTATATCGATAAGGCCAACCAGGAAAAAATGGATGCCTACGAACTGGTCAACGCGAAAATCGGCTATGAATTCGATCAACTCGATGTCTATCTGTATGCATACAACCTGTTCGATATCAAATATGACATGTTGAATTTTTACAATTTTTACAATAACTACAGTCCTCCCAGGGAGATCGGCCTGCAACTTGCCTACCGGTTCTAACCCTTCGGCATGGCCTCACGCTGCTCCGGGAGGTTTCCTCCGGGGGCAGCTAATCTTTGTAATAATATCTTCCAGTGTCTTCATTTTCAAGAAGTCGTGCCGGGCCCTAATGGGTTCACAAGTGGTCAACACAATGTATAACTATCAATGGCGGCAAAAAGGACGTTTTCTTACCGGTAACGTTCCATTGCTTCGGGTCGCCTGAGACTGCCTTCTTCTGTATTTCCTCAACAAAGACCGACCGACACGGTAAGGACTTTTCCGGTAGTTTTTCTGCCGACAGGCTCAGGTAAAGTACCCGTACGTATATCAACAAGATTTATTTGTTTATTTATATTTAGTCTTTATATATTTAGCGGCGCCTTCACGATTCGGAAACAGGGCACCTTTATGTATTGTCATGAGCAACACCCTCTCCCATCCGCTCAACGAAGCAATTGAAGCGCGGAATAAATACATAGAGATGCCTCACCAAAGGAAGAAAAAAACTTAATCGGGAATCGGGAATCGGGGTCGGGATCGGGTTTCGGGATCGAAAGGGAATCAGTTGGCAAAGGAAGAAAAGGTTAGGGAAAAGAAAAGATCGATTCCCGATCCCGATGGCGACGGCGAACCCCGAAAGAAGAACAATCGGGGATCGGGTGTTTGAACTCTCATGAATTATTCAGGTTAGAGATGCCCTTAATGCGGAACGGTTTTGAACTAACCTGGTCAACAAGGAAAATGAGATATGGCTCAAAAAATCAAGATCAAGACAGGCACTATTGAGGAAACCCTCCTACTGCCTTTATGGGGCAGGGCATATGAAACACAAAAGAACAACCCGCGGTTGATCGACGAGCGTGCGGTGGAGATTATTCGACAAATTGATTACGATTTTTCGGATATCGAAAAAACCCAGGCCATGTCACAGCATGGCTGGGTCGCACGCAGCCTGCATACGGACAGAGTGGCCCTCGAGTTTATCAAAAAACATCCCGAAGCGACCATAGTCAATATCGGCTGCGGGATGGACACCACCTTCAGCCGTATCGATAACGGCACGATCATGTTTTATGAACTTGACCTGCCGGATGTGATTGAGCTGAGAAAGAACTTCTATGAAGACAGCGACAGGCACAAAAGTATTGCTTCCTCATTTCTGGATACAAAATGGTTTGAGGAAATAGAGGTCCGGGACGGTTTGCTGTTTCTGGCCGGGGGTGTGTTCATGTATTTCAGTGAAGAACAGATTAAAGAGTTCTTCGTTAAAGTGGCAGACCATTTCAAGGCGTGTGATTTTTTCTTCGATGCACTCTCGCCTATGGGAGTGAAGATCGCTAAAAAGCAGGTATTGAAAAAAGGCGGCATGGGTATGTCCATGGATGGCGGATGGGGACTGAAGCCGGTAGCGTCCCTCGAAAAGTGGGATAAGAGGATCAGGGTGATAAGTGCAGTCCCCATGTCAAAGGGAATGAAAAAAGGGGTTGCGCTGCAATTTAAAATCATGGGAGCCATTACGGATATGCTGGGTGTGTGCTCGATGGTGCATATGAGAATTGGATCTTCCCGTTAGTTATTGTCTTTCAAACAACAGAGCAGTTGATGTGCCCATAATTTAACTGGAGGAAAAGGGAATGCGTTTTGGAAGAATAAAGGTGTTTGCCATTTGTATAAGCTCCGCCTGCTCCTTTGTGCCGGCTACGTCATGGTGCAGTGAGAAAGAGGCAGGTATCGCGATGGAGATGCCAGAGATGACGGTGACCGCCAATAAAATCGAGGAGGATGTTCAGGACGTTCCCCAGAGCATCACGGTTATAGGAGAAGATATCCTGGAAGAAAAAGGGATAGAGAACGTTCCCGATCTCATCAGGGAGATACC
>JANQGX010000013.1 GCA_028282885.1 SAR324 cluster bacterium | reverse complement strand
TCAGTGAAGGCCAGATATGAGTCGGGACGGTGGGATGAAATGGTTAACAAGTATCTGAAGGCGGCTTGATATTACCCACAACTTCTTGGTGCACCCAATACTACTGGAATTTTGTTTAATCGTATATGTGCGATAAAGGAATGGTTGCTTGACCTGAAGGCTGCGTGGGGGTATTGTGGGTGTATAATTCGATTGTTCCTTTGGGGACGTCTGTTTCATTGGGTTTTGAGAATTCTATGAGAGTGGGATTCGTTGGACCGACAATCCACAAAACGTGAGGTGAAATGAGATGGGCCCAGGGGTTTGGCTACGGCAGGGCTGTCACCCTGCTTTATGGTGCTCTCACACCGCCAGGCTTCTGGGCTTTTCTCATTTTCCGGGGACAGCCCGCCTGGTGGTGACCTTAATCTTCTTATCCAAGGAGATTACACCATGACCGATAAAAACACGGCTCTACTCGTTAAGAGTCTTTCCTACGCGGAGCGACCGCTCCATGTATTCCTGTTTAACGAAAAAATAACATTTCTCACCCGGGAGGTGGGGGACGTCCTGGATTTTCCGGCACCGATCCAATCGGTAAATCGTTCCAGAACCCTGGAAACCGGTTTTGATTACGATACTATTCCAGCAGCTTCCTTTCCTGATCGGGAAGGATTGAACCTCTCCGGCGTGAATCATGTCAGTATTCTTTATCTCTCCGGATTCTTCAGCTTTGTCGTCCGATCCGGGCATCCTCTCGTCATGCCCCTTGTCCGCTGGGCGATCCTGGAGATCCCCCTGACCTATCCCTCGGAATGTTTTTCAGACCTGATCCGGGATACCAGGCGTTTGCTAAAGCTCTCCATCGAACAATGCCAGGGTATGGACCAGAACATGCTCCTCGCCGGGCAGTTGCTGATCGACCAGGGATACCAGGAAGCGGACCCGGAAACGAGGCAAAACATCTGCGGGAACTCATCCCGGGGAGGTCGCTGTGACAAATGAAAAGTTGGATATTGTGGACCTGGAAGACCGACTGCACAAGCTGAAGCACCAGTTGGACTTCATCCTGCGGGCCTTTGCTGCTATGTCGGTAGATGAAACCGACAGTGAATGAAGCATTCAGGGGAATGGAACTGGGCCAGCAAATCGCCGAATAAATGTGCAACATCGGCCTCACCCTCACCGAAGCCACCCGCGAATCCGGCACCGGTTAACCTTCATCAAAAGCCTCCAACCGGAATAGATACACACTATTCCGGTTAACCGATCCTCATCCCCAATCTCCAAAAACCACACATTCATCGTATACAAACGATGAGAGTTTTCAAAACGTTTTGACATTGATAAACCAAACAACATACTATGCGTTTTCAAGTTCGGTGTTTGCGAGTTCTGTGATCTTTAACCCATCAATGGAGATCAGCCATGAAAAATCTGAGAGTAATCCTGTTAATCGCTATTTTTCTTACAATATTCAATTACTCCTCATTCGCCCAACAACTGCAGACAAAAATAAAAGGTGTTTTGAGATCAGAAAACGGTGTTGCAACAACATTGTGTGTGCAAGATGCAGGAGGTTGTCCGGTGGGGGCAGACAACATTTACTGTCAAGCTGCAGGTGCTTCAGGTGCTCTAACTCTGATGATGAATCAAACAACCAGCATGGTAATGTTCACTATGTTGATGACAGCAGCAATTTCCAACAAGGAAGTTCTTTTTAACCACAACGGATGCTTAATAGATACAGTGATAATACTAACCCCATAATAGCCATTTAACTAGCAAATTCCTAAGGACAAAATGTGAAAAAGACAAAAGTTGCTTTTATTTGCTGCATTGCCCTGTTGTCCCTTGGATCAAACACCTACGCCGCTGGCTGGACCGGTTTAGGGTATATAATAAAAATCGACCTTAATCCCCATTGGCCAATTGTACGAATTCAGCATGAAAACCCGGTAAATCCGGACGGGTGCACATCCAGTGCTGTATACGTACTTGAGTACACAAATGACTACACAAGCCAATCATTAAGTTTAATTCTCGCTGCGTATATCGCACAGGAGACCATCAGGTTCAATCTTTCCGGTTGCAGCGGTGAAGGCTTTCCAAAAATAAACTGGATTGAGTTAGAGAGGGAGTGAGGCTAACAAAATTCAAGTCAAACAAAGGAGAAACATCAGCTATGAAAAAATCTTTTTTGTTACCAGTTCTTTTTGTGTTTATCATGATTCCAACTTTTGCCTTTGCAGCCAAGCTGCATTGCCCGACCGGCTGCTTAATCGAAGAAATTGTAACAACACCCGGACAATTCACTGACAGCGGGTGGAATTACTACTTTCAGATGAAAATATCCCAGGATATTACATCTACGGGCTGCAGTCATGAAAATCTGGTTGTGGTCAGTGATGACAGACCGGAGAAAAAGGCGAGTATGGTTTACTCAATGGCCCTGGCAGCCTTCCTTTCAGGCAAGAAAGTGGCTGTCTATACGAATGGTTGCTCTTCCTTCGGATGGCCGGAATTAGGGTACTTGAGGATTATGGAATAGAAACCTTAAGCATTTAAAGCAGATGGCGCTATACTTATTTCACAGTGGCACATTGTCATCTGATATTCCTTAATAACAATGACAGGAGTGAATATGAAGAAGATTGTTTTTGTTTTGTTATGTCTACTTATTTCGGCATCTTCTTTTGCAGGGGAAACAACAGGGTATCATACGATTACAAGGCTCGATGTCTACCTTTCAGCAGTAAGAGTTTATATAACGCCTGATCATGAACACAATCAATGCAATCTCACCAATTCCGTTTTCATTGATACCTCAAGTGTACATACATTGTACGCTGCAGTACTTCTTGCCTATAAAGAAAAAAAGCCAGTTAGCTTCTACTTAGGTGCCTGTTTCACATATAGCGGAAGAACCGCCTGGAAAGCGACCAGGATCACAGTTAAAGATTCAGATTGAGCCCAGCGTGGACGAAATCGACATCGGCCTGCACCCGACAGTCAATGAAGCATTCAGGGGAATGGATCTGGGTTAGCAAATCGCCAAAGAAATGCGCAACATCGGCCTGACTCCCACCAAAGCTATCCGCGAATCCGGCACCGGTTAACACTTAAGTAAAATACCCAATACCGGGTTATTGATACTCTTAACCCGGTGTTGCGTTTATTCTTGCCCGGTTGATTTACTCAAAAGACAAAACAAGTTTTTTCCCAAGGGATGCAGCGGCTTTTTCCAGGATCTTCAGTGTTGGAGAGTGATGCGGGTTTTCCAGACGTTTAACGGCTGGCCAGGACGTTTCAAGGGCTCTGGCAAGATCAGCCAGGCTCTTGTCACCTCGACAATGGTGCACCAGAAATGCAGCCTGTACCCTTGCTGCCGGCGCAATTAAATGAATCTTTTCATCGGCAATCTCACTGGGAAACGGGATATCCATTCCTTCATCCATGCGAGCCTCCAGCGTCAGAGTAAGTACTTCCCGAGCATTGAAAAGAGCTTCTTCCAGTGTCTCACCTTCAGTGACAGCTTCCTCAAGATCCAAAAAGCGGACAAAGTACATGCCTGATTCGTCCAGTTCCATCTTTGCCGGAAATAGTGTCTTCATTTTAGGTTTACTCCTGTTTGTTTCTCTATGGCCGTCAACAATCCCGATCCAAGGTCCCGCTTACCATGAACGGGAACTGTGGTTCGTTGGGCACCTTTTCCTATTCGATAATAGCTCCCACTTACACGTAGCACCTGCCATCCGTTTTCCTTAAGGCGCTTGATGACTTGTTTTCCATTCATACTGTATTGATATATCAAAAAAGATATATCAATAGAAATCGGAAATCCCGGTTTCTAAACCGGTGTTCTGTCACCTGATTTATCGGATTTTGAGAGTTTTGTTGCAATACAATCCAACGGGTTGAAAAATGGAATGTGATATGAGACTGAACCGGTTAGAGGCTGGATAGTGCTTGGAAATCAGGAGACGTGCTGTACTACTTTATTCAGCATTCCGCCTCCTGATCTCATCTTAACCTCAATAAATACTTAGATTTGTAATTTTGCATGTTCCGCTTGTGGCTGCGCCCTGATGATAATTTGCTCTGACTGTTTTCCCGGCAGTGAAGGCAACCAGGGCCATGGATGTCCACATTTTCAATTCGTCACTTGAGTATCTGTCTTCTCCCAGCTTTATGATCCCATCCGCAGCGCACAAGGCGGATGATTTAGCCGGTATATAAATCCAAAGAGACGGAACATTTGTGGCGTTAACCAGCATCACCTTTGTCGGGACGCCTGATCGTGGCTCAGCCAGAGCAACAAATGAGAAAACAAAATAGATTGCAATAAACAGCAATATAGACTTTTTCATTTGATTTCCTTTGATAAATTCTCGTTTAATAACCGATGGTAAACGGGCCCCCTACCATCAGTTAGCAAGCCGTTAACCGAATTCCATGATTTAATATTCTGTATTCCCCTCTATCATCAATGCAGCAAAATACTTAGTATCGCTGGTAAATATGTAGCCGGATCATTGTTGAGTGTTCCTGATGGGTCCGGCGGTGTTGACACCGGCACATCTTCATCTATCCAGATGATTGTCCTTTCATCCAGGTCAACAGCACTGCTTGTCAAATAATCATGAGCTAAATTATTGTTTTTGTTATATCCATCATGATTCCACTCCCAATATTCCAGAAATTGAGCATGAGACATGCTGAATTCGGAGTTCAATGGGGTACTACCACTGCCTGTATCGTAGTAATAGATATAGTTTTCGTCGTAACCTGTAATAATCACCCAATGGAGCGGTAGCGGAACGTCTATATCACTTGAGTACAGCCATATTGCTTCTGCGGGAATCAGACCTGTAGCAGTTAAAAGGTGTTTATCAATCCTTCTTTTTCCTTTTTGAAGGAGAGCCATTACAGGCCGACCATCTTCCAGGAGATCTTTAACATCCTGAAAGCTAACGTTTCCCTGTCGAGATCTGAATGTGGATCGATAATCGGTCTGAAGTTTGTCAACCAATATGTTTGTTGGTTTTCCGATACCGATATCATCAATCTTTACGATAATATCTTCCGTAACTTCCACGGTCACCGTGATTATTTTCCACGTAATACATATATCCGGCCCGAAAAGAACGACAGTCCAAATGTCACAAACTGTCTTGTCAATCTGATCGTTTATATTATAGAGAAGGTCAAAGCTGTAATTGTATGGTCCGATGTCATTTCTCATGGCGTTGTAGTCTTCATCCTGCTCGTAAGTTTTAAGCAACCGATGCGCTGAATGTACCCCGCAGCTCCAATTATCCGTCTGGGCCTCAGACACCTCGGCAGCGTCCCATCTAACATTTCCCAAGACTTGAGATGTAACTAACACAAAGCAGAAAATGAGAAAGCTTGTTTTTTTCATATATTTCCTTGTATCAATCATGATTGTTGATCATGAATGTTAACCGCAATTCTCTCATTACAGAATTAGAAAATACTCGCATATTCAATTTGGCAGATACCGTTTGCTATCTGTACATTTGAATAAAACGCATGAAACCGCTTTCCAGATGCAAAAGCGATTAATGCCAGGTTTGTCCATAGTTTAACAGACTCTTCCGTATATTGGTTTCTGCCAATCTTGATAATTCCATCCGCCGCACAATTTGCGCTTGCATCCGGATCGATATAAACCCTGATTGCCGCAGTTGATGCATCTCGGTCATATATCAATACTCTGCTGGGAACACCATTTCTGTTTTCTGCAAAAACTCCAAAGGAAGAAACGACACACATAATTACCAGGGCAATAATAAATTCCTTCATTGCTATCCTCCTTCTATTTTAGTTTGGTTCTTTTAATACATGACCTCACACTATCGCTTGATGCCGGTTTGAATCTGAACAAACAGCGCTTGCCAGACAACCGGAAGTGCGCGATCTATTTCAGCCATGATTGCCTGGCCGTTGTTTGCGGACCAGGAGTCGGCTTCGAAAATGGGTTTTTCTGCTGATACTTCCTTTACTTCCTTCTCCCAAACAATATTTCCGTCCTGATCAGAGATCCTGGCCAGGATACGGGTTTCCAATTTGGCATTCGGGTAGCCGGACAGATAGCAATAGGGCTGCAAAACGAGCTTTCTGTTCTGCTTTGTCAATTTATCGGATATGACGGTCCACTCCTCGGATTCAATACCTTGCTGCAGCACGTACTGCAGCTTGGTTTTCAGTTGCAGGGGAGGTACCGGTTTTAATGCCTTCAAGGTCTTTCCACTCTTTGCGACGTGATCCCCAACGGCTATGGCCACACCCATCCCTGCTTCCATTGAGAAGGCCATCATCATGTTCATGGGATGATTCACCAACAAAGGCTGACCCGGCAATGGCTTTGCCAACCCCTCTCCAACACCTCTTTTACTGAGATCTTTATCCTCGATGATGATTAGAGTCCCCACCGGATTGGTCTTCATGACGGAACATCCCACCAACACCGACAGAATGGTGATTAAAAAAAGGTTTCGAATTTTATACGAAAAATGACGATTCATTTATAGATATCTGGTTTGCTTTATTGAAAGTTTATCTCTTGGTTTTCAAACACGTCTTCAACTCGGCTTTATTCATCTGAAAAGGATTTTCGCCGAGTATCCCGGTCATGTCGGTAGAGACTTATTCAATTGTCAGTTGAGTAATGGGGCAAATATCATTACCTCCGATATATTGCCATGGAGAAGCCGAGTAATCACAGGCGCTCAGATAGATCCTGACGTTTTTATCAGATAATTTGGCAGCAAGTAAAAGTGAAATTGCAGCTTTACAGCCCTCTGCCCCACTTTCGATGTTTTTTCCATCGGATAAACGGCAGACATAAACATTAGTACCGCAGTTTTCAAATGAGCCAAAAACACCGCTGGATCTAACTCCTATGCTGAGTACTTTACCCGCACAAGGAGTATACGCTGCAAACGCGTTTGAGGCTCCAAAAGTCAAAACAAGAAATGACACTAGCAAAATCTCAATACGATATCTCATCTTAGTCTCCTGAACCAGTCGATCAATTAACGGACTTCACACTCGTCGTTGATTCGTATGCTATCCACAGATTTTAGTTTGGCTCAGATTTTATCGTTACGTAGTAGGGCATGGGATTTGGGACAGCCCAGCTCCCCAGGGTTGAGCAGTTTGTCCCTGCGCTGTCTTGGTAGTATTGTACAATTTCCCTGTTAGTCACCAACGCTGTTAAAAACATTGAATACCATGCTTTGCAAACTTCCGTATGAACATTATTGAATTCCACATCAAAGCTACACAGGTAGTGTACGCCGTACCCCGTATTGACCTGAAGTTTTCCGTTTGTCGGACCAAGCGCAAGACTCAGCACAAGGCCGGAGCATGTGAACATACCAGCAGTCGCGTAATTCGTTGAACAAAAAAGCAATAAACAAACAACCATACAAATTTTCTTTTTCATTGTTTCTCCTGGATTCTATTACAAAATGGACACGATACCCAATATTTAGCTGTATTCTGCTATAGCGGCTTCAAGGTCGTAATATCAATGTTCCGATTTTTTGAAATTGGCCGACGCAAGTCCCCGGAGCATTGATCTCCACAGGAATACCTGCAACTTTGGCAGCCAATAACATTGACACCATTGAGTTCGCGTTGGGATCGTTTAGATCAAGAGCAAAGTGCCATCCACAGTAAAAACTTCCTGAACAATGGCATGGAGCAATAGTCCCAACTGTTGGCTCGATATCCAGCTTAACCAAAACACAGTTCCCGTTACAATAAGACGGAATATTTCCCATTCCCAACTGGATAACTTTTGATCCTGGAACCGATTGATTGTACGCGAACGCATTTGGCGACATCATCAGACTTGTGAGCAAAATAGCTATGACAACTGGAACCCTTTGGAATTTCATATCTTCTCCATGGATATGTTTACTAAATGAAAACCGGCTAATCGGGGGATACACAAGCCTGTCCCCCTCACTGACCACTTTACCTTGATTCACTGAGATGGATTGAGAAAACCTACCGCTGTAACATCTTCAAAAATTGGTCTGGTTTGAAGACATTCACCTAATCCCCAAACCTCAATGCTTTTACCCGACTTATATGCGGCTAAAACAAGACTATACATCGCTTTTCCTCGATCATTATTTAGAGGAATAGCATAGAAGTTATCCTCGTTGGTGCAATCGTATTGAGAAAGGTTACGATTTTCGACATTAAAATGGGCTTCCGGAGCAAGGGTCCCACAGCATTCTTGGACATATAATCTGGTTACCTTGCCTGTGCTGTGGGTTTGTCCAGCCATCACATTTAAGGAAGGTATGATCAGAATAATTATAACTAGTATCGATTTTTTCATGTTACTCTTTTTATTGAGATTTAAATCCAAATCTAGGGACATGATACCTATCTTCATTGGTATTCTGCCGCCCGGTTTAAAAAAGAAACGCAAATACGCAAGTCTGACCCCTTCATTCCCCTGTTTTAATTAATTCAATAGTGCTGATCTTCGTGTATCCCAAATCACAATTCTTGACGTAAACCTTTATTAATTGGCCAGTCACGATTGATGTCAAAGCCACTGACATATACGAATCAAACAAAGGCGTATCAGCAGATAAAATCACTAAATCGTGGGTACATCCTTGACTTGAAGATGAGAAACCTCCAATAAAGACACCAATTGTTTTGACTTTCAAAGAGGAGGGAACAGCCGTTCCCGCGAGTTGCTCATTTGCTGACAATGAAGTATTCGCGGAGATAATCGTCAGTATGATAATAATGTTAGCAATGATTTTTCTCATTTTATCGTCGTATATGTTTGTTGTTTAGACTTCGGTGAAGGCACCCGATTCTATTCAACATCGAGATAGCAATTGCTCCCAAAACCAATACAATACGCAAGTCTGCCCCCTTCATAATCAGGATAACAGGTGGCGTGTTACGTATTTTGATTGGCATGCTGCCGCTCGATTTATGAAGAAACGCAAATACGCAAGCCTGACCCCTTCACCCCTTCATTCAATCGATTCGGACAATCGAGACGGCACAGTATCCTTGGATTTTGGGAGCGTCGTTAGCGTAATAAATTGTGACATTGAGGTCTTGAGACTTTGCCATCATTAGTAAAGACAGTGCAGCAACATCATGGTGTTCTATCCAAAACAATGTGTTATTGCCATATTCTTGAATGGTGGGACAATTTCCGACCTGACCACCTGTAAGAACAAATTGAACTTTGTTTCTCCATTCAACCAGGCCGTGGTGATTCTCCGGGACCGCCATTATTGAGTAGACTTTTCCGGTGTACCATCCATCAGCATAAACAGTTCCTGAATAAAACAAAAATAATACAACCAACAGTATCTTTTTTTGAATAACCATTAAGGTTTTCATCATGATTTCTCCACAGTAATTTTAAAATCAGCAAGAATAAGAAGACAAGAAACCTGATTTAGTATGTTGTCCCCTGATTTTTCTGACTTTTTATTCATTGAAGATGCGGACACTGTAGACTAGAGCCCTGGTAGCATATAGCCCGCAATCAGTATCACTAAAATCTACTTGAAGCTTTTTTTGGGCGACAAGAGAGGTAAGTACCATAGTAAACATATCTCTTCCATGCTGTGTGGTTTTATCAAAAGAATAAACCTTATAGTTCGTGGCACAGTCCGGCTTCGTAGCTGCTGCAGTAGTAATTCTAAAAAGGGCATATCGTTCAGTTACCACGCCAAGCTCCGCAACATAGGAAACTACTCCTCCACCAAAAGCTTGTGATGAGATGCAAATGAAAGTTAGGAAAATCAACAAAATTCTCATAACACTCCTTCTTAATCGAGTTATGAATCCAGGGACATAGTGTTTATGTAAATCTATTCTGCCACCTGATTCTTGTAAAAAACGCAAATACGCAAGCCTGCCCCCCTTCCTGACCCCTTCATTCTCTCTTGGTTCCCGTTTAATCTCGATAAGTATTCCCATAAACAATAACCTGGCAATTGCACCAAGTACGATTTCCAACGGCGCTATCACATCGGAAAAAAACCGGACCTTTGCCTGATACATATGAGGTAAGCCCGACAGTCCAGGCTTTGTCTCTGAGTTCTTTGTCTGCTGTGAACTGGATTCTGTTGATTCCTGTACAAACATGCCCTGGGTACCATGAGACGACACTCAGTTCGAGTTCAACTACGCCATTCATGTACAGAACACCCAACACATAATTTGCACAACCGTCCCCGGCGTTTCCAAAATTGGTGCATGCAAGAGATGTCTTACTAAAAACAAAGATAAACAAACTTACAACCAGCGTTTTTGCAATTATGGAAGCTGCTTTTTTCATAATTTCTCCCGATTCCATAGAGTACTTAAAAGAGGGAATATACAGTCAGCTTAAGCTGATTTGCTGTTACTTGATATGAGCAACAATATTTAGTTTTATGGACAGGTCAGTGTAATACCATTGCATTCGGTCAGTTGAACTGCTGCGCCATCTGCATAGCCACTCGGTAGACATCCATTTGTTGCGATACCGACCTTCTTGCCTGCCACATACGCTGTCAAGAATACGGAGAATACTTTATTCATGTAATTGCTATCACCTGGCTGAAAGTGGACCCATTTTTCAGTACAAGATGGGCTTAAATCCTTATCAACCGCTACATATAAATCTCCAGCTGATGTTGGATAAATATATTTGATTGCAAGCTCATAAGCCCAACCGGCATAGGTATTGGTTGCTGAAATGACAAAACCAAACACAGCTAAAACTACGATTGCTTTTTTCATATTCCCTCTTTGAACAAATCAATTTGTGAAATCAAGGGACATGATACTGATTTTTATTAAAAACGCAAATACGCAAGCCTGCCCCTACTCCGCTACTCCACGATTTGGTAATTAAGGTATATCTATACTCTTTAGGTTTTCCCACCAACTGTTATAACATGTTTTATCACCTTGCAGCGTTATAGTTTTGTTTTGTGCTTGGTATGCGAGTAATAATGCAAAAAGATACCTAGCCTCCGTCCTATTGATATCTAATCTAAATCCTCCTTGATTATTGACATTTGAACATGGGGAACCTTGAACTGTACCATTTAATTCAACAACGATATAGTGAGGACCATCCCCATCAGAGTTACCATTATATCACAATTCCCTGATTGTGCCTGTCCCCTCTCCTGCCATCGAATCCTGGCTACAGAGCAAAATTGCGAATACCGCAATTGTAACAAATACAATTTGGAATTTTATTTTTTTCATAGGAATTCTCCTTATTGAGATCAGAAGTTCGAAATTAAATCAGGGTAGTAAATAAGGGGATACCTATTAATATTGGTATACTGTCCACTGATTTTTATAAAAAACGCAAAAACGCGAGCCTGTCCCCTTCACCCTAACATATTGGTCAATAGAGTTTAATTTGAATAATACGGCAATAACCGTCTATTTTAGGGTACGTATCATCAACTGCCATTTTAACTTCTAGTTTGACAATTTTTGCCGTTAATAATAATGAAAGCATGTGAGAATCTAAATCTCCTTTGATATAAGCCCAGTCAGGTTTGCAGTTAACAGCTGGCGACCAAATTTCTTGTTGTTCAATCCAAACGATATTTTCAAGCCCTACTCTGTCTGAACTCGACGCCTGTATTTTCTGTATAAATCCTCTTCGATCCGCAGTAGCGGCAAATGCAATTGTATTAATTAGAGTCAATACCAGAATAAGTAATACGATTCTAAAAGGCTTCATTTCATCTTCATTGATTAGGTTTTAAATCCAACAATCGATTAAAATCAGGGGGCATGGTACCTATATTTATTGATATGCTGTCACCTGATTTTTATAAAAACGCAAAAACGCAAGCCTGTCCCCTTCACGGACCCCTTCAGACCCCTTCATTTAACTACAATAAATTTCAACCATTCCCAGCTTTCCATACAGGTTCCAGTCCCGCTCAACCTAACTTCCCTGCCTGCGATATGGGCACTCAATACGAAAGCCAATGCCAACTTCATTGTATCATCCGTTAAATCAACCACGAACCAATCAGGACTTGAGCAAGCGGGATCGTCCATGGCGCTGTTCAGTTTTATCCATCCTTTGTTTTCTCGGACCCCATCACTTACCCATAATTCTTCAATTTTCCCTTCGTAGTTCCCAGCAAAAAGGCTCATACTTAGAAGAATCATCGGTGCAATTGAAACAATCTTTTTAAATGCTTTTTTCATAACTTTCTCCTGAATTCAATTAAAACAAAAGACACGATAACCAATGCTTGGCCGTGAAGGCTGGGGTCAGGTCTTATATTTTGACTTTTTCAAGAAGTCAAGATGCAAGACCAGACCCCAATTGTGCTCTAGTCTTTAAGGTCTTACTTCAAAATAAACAAGCTCACAGACTCCTCCTATTCGCATGTTCGATCTGACTCCAATTGTCGCTTTTTCTCCCATAGAAATTACCATCAGTGTAACTGATAGCATCGCTTTATCAGACTTCTAAACCAGGTAGCTGCACTGGTGCATACCTGGGCATTCGTATAACCATTAACATGGGCGTTGAACCGAACATAAAGGTTTTCCCCTGAGTTCCAGTTGGTATCAGAAGAGGAAGCTGTGTAAACACCAATTGCTATCGGGATAGCATTGCTACCGTATTGGTCTGCGCTAATGCCTAGCTTAGATTAAAAGTAACAAGGAACAACACCAAAATTAGTTTTTTCATATTTTCTTCTTCAGTTTTTGAAATCGGGGGACATGAAACCAATTTTAATTGCTATTCTGTCCCCCGATTTACGGAAAAAGCCTTTTTCATATTCCCTCATTGAACAAATCAATTTGTGAAAAAATTGGATGTTCCGATTTCATGAGCGATCCGTCGATAGCGGATATCGGGACAGTGATAGCATGTCAGGTGAGGAAATGCAAATGATTGAGGATTTCTAAAATCTTGTTTAA
>JANQGX010000093.1 GCA_028282885.1 SAR324 cluster bacterium | reverse complement strand
CTACTCAGAAGAGCAGATTCTAAGAGCGATAAGGAATAGTTATAAGGCGATTATTGAATCTGAAGCAAACGGAAAAATGCTCTGTCAAATTCAAACACTGAAAGAGTCCAAACCGGTGGATTCTGTCACAACCTCTGATCATCCACCTTGCCTGGGATTACTTGGAAAATGTGGAAATACGGAGTTTATCAGAACCGGAACATGCTTTGTGTGCGCCCACTGTGGTTCTAGCCAAGGGTGTAGTTGATGAAGCCATACTACGAGAATTTTGGGTTCACTCTTTATCACGCCGATGTCGTTGATGGGCTTAAAGCATTGTCTAACGAGTCTGTTCAGTGTGCTGTAACTAGTCCACCATATTGGGGCTTACGGGACTATGGTATCCCGGAAACCTTGTGGCCAAGTGTCAGCTTCTCACCAATGCCAGGATTGGAACCCGTCACTATTCCGGAACAGTCTTGTTGTTTGGGCCTTGAAGATGATCCTTTGGCTTTTGTCGGTCACATTGTTTTGGTTTTCAGGGAGGTTTCCCGAGTACTCAAAAAAGACGGAACCATTTGGGTTAATTTGGGTGACTCTTATGCTGGAAATGGCGGATACAAGAGCAAAGACAATATAGGCGAGAAACAAAAAACAAATAACGGTAGTCTTGGTAATTCATATCGAACCCCCGGGAAAATAGGCCTGAAGCAGAAGGATCTAATCGGGATTCCATGGAAGGTTGCTTTTGCTCTCCAAGCAGATGGCTGGTATCTCCGGCAAGATGTTATTTGGCATAAAACGAATCCTATGCCGGAGTCGGTCAAAGATCGGTGTACCAAGGCTCATGATTATGTTTTTCTATTGAGTAAATCAGCCATATACTACTTCGATAATAAAGCTATAGAAGAGCCTGCTGGTAAGAAAGGAAACGCAAACAGCTTTCGAGGCGGTTGTTATGTGAATGGAAACAATGACAATTCGACCCTTGGAAAAAGGACAGTCTCTGGTAACACGAAACAAAAGGTTCCGTCCGGCTGGGATACTGGGAAAGGTTCCCATGGTAGCTTTCATAAAGATGGCAGGAGAAAGTCGGCATATTCGTTCGCGAGAAAGACGGCAACACAGGGTAAACCGGGAGCACCGGATCAGCATCGGGAAGATAGAGAAGATATCGAATATTCGAAATCGAGAAATAAACGTTCTGTCTGGAGTATAGCGACATTTCCATTCAAAGAGGCTCATTTCGCAACTTTTCCTCCTAAATTACCAATGACCTGCATAAAAGCAGGATCCAGGGGGGGGGATGTAGTTCTCGACCCATTCAACGGCGCCGGCACAACTGGTCTGGTCGCCCGAGAACTTGGAAGAAATTACATCGGAATAGATATCAACCAAGAATACCTTGACATGACTATCAAACGAGTTGAACCGAGCCTCAACCAAATAACGGTTTTTGACGATGCAATGTAGCGTACCTTTAAAAATCCTCTCACTCGGGGTGGGGGTACAGTCCTCGATGATCTATTTAATGGGATGCTATGGAGAGCTCAAAAAGCGACTTGGTGAGACCTTCGAGTTAGCGATATTTGCTGATACATGTTGAGAATCCAGAAAGGTTTACGCATGGCTTGAGTTCCTTAAATCAGAGGGCAAGAAATACGGAATCCCGATCTACACTGTAAGACAAGGCAATATTAAAGAAGATGCCCTTATTTCACAAGTTCGAGGAAAAAAGGTAGGTGGTCGACGTTGGGCTTCTTTACCATACTTCACTTTAGGTGCGAACGGCGAGAGAGGAATGATTCGTCGCCAATGCACAGGGGAGTATAAAATTAAACCTATCGAGAGACTACAAAGAAAGTTGGCCGGTTATGAACCAAAACAGAGAATTCCAGCGGGAACAATTGAAACCTGGAGACAATTCAGCGCAAGGGATGAATGTGCTTGCTATGATGATTGTTCATGTCCGCCGACCGGCACATACGTCTTCAGAGCAGATTATGACGATGATGAAGTAAAATGGAAACCATCAATCTTCATGCCGAAAGAAGCGGCCAGGTTATTTATCTCTATTGACGAAGTCCGCGCCGAACGCCTGCAAGATATCTCTGAGCGTGATGCAAAAGCGGAAAGGGCGAAACCGTTACAAAAAATTAACTCACTGTCGGGATTGGCTTCTTTGGATGCAGGAATCGAAGAGCATGAGCGGTACAAGGCCGGCTTCCGCATTCTCTGGGACTCAATCAACGGGAAGCCAAAAAATAATAAACCGGATGTTTCTTGGAGGGCTAATCCTTGGGTATTCGCTTACACCTTCTCAATTAAAGAAATCAGACAACCTGTTGCTGTATAGGAGATCCACGTTATGAAAATGGGAACAAGAAGCATATTATTCGGAGTACATCAGTTTTTGATTCATCCCTGGATAGTTGCTTATGCATGGTGGAAACTTTACGGATTTCCGTTTGATCCCCGGCTTTGGATCGCGTTTTTTTTTCACGATCTCGGCTACTGGGGAAAACCTAACATGGATGGCCCTGAAGGCGACAGGCATCCGGAATGGGCTGCAAAAGTAATGGGTCGTTTATTCGGCCAGGAATGGTCAGATTTCTGTCTTTACCATTCGAGGTTCTATGCAAAACGTGATGGGAAACAGTATTCAAAACTTTGTGTTGCGGACAAGCTTGCTCTTGGACTTGAACCCTGGTGGCTTTACATTCCCAGAGCTGTGTTATCGGGAGAGATCCACGAATATATGGCATTAAGAGGCGGGAGAAACGACTCAAAATACAAAGGTGAGCCCAACTCAGAACAAGTTGAGAAATTGGTTACTTCAACCTCTTACCGTACCTGGTATTCGGGGGTGCAAATGTACATCCGGGAATGGGTGGAAGAACACAAAGACTTAAAAGATGACACTTGGACACCTGATCCTAAAATGGCCAACTGATGAAAGTAGAAGATAAGTGCTGCCTGCCTGAGCAGGCGGTTAAACTTTATGATCTCGGCCTGAGAATAAAGACTGAACGATATTGGTTTTCGGATAAAAACTTCGATCCTCCAGTTTTGGTTTTATCATCCAGCTATCAACCGGACCCATACGATCCGGATTGGGACTCATCGAAGTTTTCTTTTGTTCCAGCGCCTGATGTCGCTGAGTTCGGGATCATTCTGGGATATGGTGAAGATAATCTTTACCATATCAAAAGCATTCATCAGCTAGGCCTGGATATGATTTGGACTGATGGAAAGACTGAGGCCCAAAAACGGGCAAATGCAGTTATTTATAAACTGGAGACAGGCGAGTTGAAAGCGGAGGATATTAAGCTATGAACGTAAGAGCCCCACATACTTTGAGTCTCAATATTATCGGAAGCGTTTCGGATGACATTGGACATTGCGATGACTGTGATCACCGCAATTGCCCATTACAAGCTTTTATCGACCGGAAGAAACACGACTATTCGCTTGGATTGCGAATTATGGTCGACAGTCAATACCGATGCTGGGAATGGAACATGATTGTTCAGGGATTGCTTAACGGTCAGATCGGGCGAGTTGAACCAGTTAAAAAAGTGGAGGTTGCGTGAAAATCACAGAATCCAAAGTAAGAAAGCTCTTAATCGAGGAGGTTGAACGCCTGGATCCGGTAACGGTCTACTTGGAAGATTTCGAGCCGGGCCAAGGAAAGATCACAATTGAATGCTTCGGACAATCCTGGTCTTCATATTGGGGAGCGATGAGAGGCCACACTGTTGCCCAGTTTTTCTGTTCGTGTGATGAGAGCTATCTTTCTAACTGTCTGGCCGGCAACCTCCCTTCCAACACCACTGATGACGAAAAAGCCTGGGAGTTTATCAAATGGGAAATTGACAAAGCCAAACAGAATGACCAGCTAGATTATCGCGGTTCGATATTAGCCATGAACGAAATTGAGAGATTTGAATCGGCTGATGAATGGATGCAGTCAGGTAGTGAGTTGGTTCAGCGTCTATTCGGACCAGATTGGCGCTTTACATGTCTCCCGATGAAAGCAAATCAGGATTATGTGTACCTCTGTCGGGTTATTGATACGGTTAAGTCTGCTTTAAAAGAAACCAACTTCAAACAATGGCTCACTGAACTTGATGAGTATTCTAAATCAATCGGTTGGCTTGATAATTTATCTGAACAGACCGGCGCTGACAGCTGGAGAGATTATTTTAATCAGGGAATGTCACCTGAAGAGGCTGTATCAGAAGATCTTTCTTACGCCGATTGGGAGCCTACAACATGAGCACAAAAATATACGATGCCTTTCGGATCAAAAACAAAACCCTTGAATCCGTTCTGGAGGACATGAAGGCATTCAGGAAAACAGCAATGCCTATTTTAAAAGAAGGGTTGGCAAAGATGATAGCGGGACAAATTACCCGAAAAATAGACAGTGTAGCATTAGGGTATTCTGAAGAACGTAGCAAAAAGCCTTTTATTGAAGTCTGGATGGAAGTATGCGATCGGGTTCATAAAGTTAAGACAACCCAGCGTCGTGATCCCGAGATTGATTTTATGTTTGATATCTCAGTGTTTCCGCTGGATGGTGATATACTCGGGATTATGTTCTGCGAGCACGAGCCTCTAAAAGGCTTATGGATGTCGCAGAAAGGAATTGAGGACTACCACTATCAGGACAGCACAGACCGGCCGGAACAAATCCCAGAAGCAGAATGGGACCAACGAAGAGAAGACTGGGATAAAGTATTGGGATGGGAGACACCTGCTCAACAAGGTTTTTCTCATACCATCTTCAGTGAATTTGATAGTACTCCTCGACTTCAGCAAGAAGAGGTTCTGCCCTACATTCCAGACTTCAATAAACGATGTCGTTGGGCGGCGAGGGACGTTGCCTGGGCAGAATATTTTAAGGCAAATATAGCAGGCTGGGACGGCAAATTAATGTCGCTTGTAATGGATTTTGGAAGAAAATGGAAAAATGACGATCAGCTACGAGCCATCAAGATCAGCAAGGTATCGAAGATCTTGAAACAGAAAATCGAACTCTCAGATCTTTAGGAGCCCAATGTATCAAACATTCGACACACTACCAGAAGATCTCCAGGCGACTCTAAAAGAGAGAATGAAGCCTGATTTTGCTCTTCTCTATTATGAAGACGGAACCGTGGTCATTCCTCCACTCAACAACCACGAACACAATCCGCTGGGATACAGTAAGAAAACCAGCCGGATTATTTTTGGAATCAAAGCTTTTTACCGGCTTGAATATGGCCACTACCTGACAAAGGAAGAGCGAGACCAGATCCAGAACGAACGAGAAGCGGCCATTGATCAAGGCAGGTTCGACAAGGCCGAAAAGATCAAGTTTTCCGACTGGGGTGGCGAACAGTTTTTCGTCGGTGAAGACTTCTTTATTGAGCTGGAT
>JANQGX010000085.1 GCA_028282885.1 SAR324 cluster bacterium | reverse complement strand
AAATATATTTCCTTATATAAGGTACAGTCAACACCGGGCTTGTCCAACAACAGGATAGATTGTGGTTCGTTCCTCACACAATCTATCCTTATTTGTTATATTGGTAATTCAAGAGAAGTAAATATTGAACACTACAGTCCAATTTCAACTGAGACTTTATCAAGAAAAATCGGAAGTAAGAGTTTTAGTGAAATTGCTATAGAGTTCAAAGGACTTCCAAACTAGAAATATTGACTCCGTCAGTATTTCGTCAGTCAACTTGAATTTGGAGAATTTGGAAAGGTATTTAGGCCGGTATTTAGTGGAGCGGGAAACGAGACTCGAACTCGCGACCCTCAGCTTGGAAGGCTGATGCTCTAGCCAACTGAGCTACTCCCGCTCGCTTGGTTTTGGCTGTTGGCAGGGGTACCAGGATTCGAACCTGGGATCACGGGATCAAAACCCGGTGCCTTACCGCTTGGCTATACCCCTAACAACAAATCAAGTATTCAATATAAAAAAACCTGTTGTTTTCGTCAATACTATTTTTCTCTGATAAACCCCCATATCCTCTTAATCCGCAAGAGACTACCTTTGAAATCAATGCAGGGATCACTTCCAGGCGTTGACTCGAGAGATGATAACGATATACCGGATTATGTCGTGGTGATCATGCATTACAACAAACACTAGCCGACCAATGCAGAAGAAAAGCGTGTGCGGGTATTCAACATGAGTGAAGCTGCTTATGTTTTAATTACGAACTGTCTCTTCTTTCCCATCCCCTCTTTCGATGAGGTATCCCATGCTTTTGATTTCCGGCGTCAGCATCATACAAAAACTGAACAGCGCAAGAATCGCCCCCGCCCCCACAAACAAGCCCACATGACTCAACTTAATCAAGGCTCCGCAGAGCGCCTGAGAGATCGGAAGCAGCCCCAGGGAAGCGAACATCATCATGCTTAAAACCCTGCCCAGCATGTGTTCGGGTGTCTGGATCTGAAACCAGGTGGAGATTTGCACTATCACATACCCCTGTGCAAGTCCCATAATCAAAACCACGACAGCAGCCAGATAGGCATTAGGTATGATTCCTATCGTCATCAGAATGAGGCCCGAGATTCCCAGCAGACCCAATAACACCGGCCCCAGTTTGGACGGTTTGAGCTTAGGTAAGGTTCCGGCAGCTACTATGCCGATCAACATTCCTGCACCAAGACCTGACATGATAATCCCATACGCCGCCGCTCCCTCGGGATACCTGGTGTGCGCCAAAACAGGAATGCCGATAAGCAGAGGTCCTTCCACCAGAAAGTAACCAACGGATGCGATGATCAGCATAAAGATAACCGTCCTGTTGCCCATGACATGATCGATGCCCTCTTTCAAAAGAGTCATGACATCCGATTTCGATTCGGCAACCTCTGCTATTTTCGGTTTAATAAAGATAAATGCCAGAATCGAGAATAAAAATGCCGAGGCATTGACAGAGAAGCTGACTGCGATGCCCATAAAATCAACGGCTTGACCAGCCGCTGCGCTGCTTCCTCCCGGTCCGGAAAACAAAGCAATGATGATCCCGGCCAGTGCGGGACCCACAGCCACGCTTAAATGTGCGGTACCTTGCACAATGGCATTCCCGGCAAGCAGGTATTTCTGATCAACAATCAGCGGCAGAATTGCATTCTGGGCGGGAAACAGAAATGCGTCTGCCAAACCGAAAAGTAGTGACAGGGCATAGAGCGCGATCATATTCACCCAGCCATTAAGCACCAGCAGGGCCAGGACAATCCCAATACTCATTCGTACAGCATTGGAACAGATCATCAACATTTTGGGTGAGAAGCGATCCGTCATTGCTCCTCCTACCAATATAAACAATGCCCTGGGAATACCCGCCAAAGCCAGAACGGTTCCCATCTTCAACGGATCTCCCGTCAATTGCAGCACCAGCCAGGGCAAGGCAATTAAGTAGAACTGCGATCCCAGCACGGAAAATCCTTCACCCAGCCACAGCAAACGAAGGTTTCTGTTCTTCAACACAATCAGCATCGGGTGTCGTTCTTTTATTTTACCTTCCGCACCAGAATATTCCATTTTAATTCATAGGGATAGATTCAATTCTCAACTAAAAACTGACTCGTCAGTCTAAAATTTAACACTATAAAAAGCGCATGACCAGTCAAAAAAACCAAAAACTGGCAATTAAGCTTTATCAAGCGGTTTGGTTGATGATAAGCACCATTCCACCCGAGGTTCACCACTTGCCAGATTTGGGATTTTGTATCAAATTACTAATCATCAAATGGTTGTTATCGTCGGCATATCGAACCAGCCGATCGACCTTGCACCCCTGTTTCCAAGAATGTGGAATGAATCGGTTATCCAAAGTTATTCTGTCCCTGATCATCAGTTTCACCTGTGCCGCGGTTCTTTCGGCTGAAATAAAGCTTCAGAGTCAATTATCCGACTCCACGTTGATCATTGGAGATCAGATTACTCTTCAACTTAAGGTTGATGGCGCCAAACAGGGAGTATCTCTGCGACTGCCTTCACTCGAAGGATTCAGTTTTTCTCAACTCGGCCCACCAACCGCGACAAGCCAGACGGTTATTACTAACGGTAGGGTTGAAAGCTTCAGTGGTCTTGTTTACAGGATTGGCATCAGCGCGACCAGAAAAGGCGTTTACAAAGTTCCGGGTATCGAGGTTGAATACAATGGCAAGATTTATCGCTCCCAGCCTTTTGATATCCATGTTCGTGAACCCAACCAGGAAACAAAGATGCGCATGGTCGCCTCGCTGTCCAGGGACAAAATCTACCTGCAACAGATGGTGACGTTAACTTTGAAATGGTATTTGCAGAACGATATTGAAGATTATGCCATTCAGTTTCCACTTCTGGAGCAGAAAGACAGCTATCAGCTCAAACTATCGAAAAGGTCGGCTTCCGGAACCACTGTTGATCTGAGTGTCAGTGGTTTTAAAGTACCTTTTTCAAGAAAGCATGAACAGTTCGAAGGGGAAGCCTACACGGTTTACCGGGTCGATTTTGACCTTTTCCCGCCGGACACGGGTACCATCTCTCTGCCAGCGGCAAGCGTTAAAGCAATGATTCGTGATGGCAGTGAGTTGCGCCAAGACCTCTTTGGCAGAACCATCAGGAGTCCTAAATTACGGAAGCTCTTCGCCGCTTCAAAACCTTTACAAATAACCGTTCTGCCGATTCCTACCAAAAATCGTCCGGAAGCCTATACTGGCGGAGTCGGTAGATTCAGTGTTGCGACATCCGTTGATTTCACACGAGTCAAGGTTGGCGATCCCATTGAGTTGACCATCAAAATCAGCGGTAACGGCAGGTATGATAAGATTGAACAACCCATTTTGTCCGGATTACCCGAATTCAAGCAAAACTTTGCTGTGGTAGATAGTCTTCAACCCGGTGATATTAAACCGGATGGGATTATCTTTAAACAGACCATCCGCCCCCGGCATGACGAGATTGCTGAGATTCCGCCTGTCCCCTTCTCCTTTTTCAATCCTGACACAGAGAGGTTTCAGACCGTTACCAGTCAGCCAATACCGGTCAAAGTGCTACCGGCCGGTGTTGTCAAAAAGGAAGATATTGTGCTTCCCGAAGATCGCGCCGGAGTTGATCCTGCCATTCTCACCCGAGAAACAAAGGGGATTTACGCCAACTATGTATTTGAAGACGCACTTAAACAGCAATCCCTGCATGCAGCCTGGTTTCTTCTTTTTACTTTTCCGCCAGCTTTGTATCTGCTGATTCGATTCGCGGTGGCCCGACGAAAACAACTGGAAAACGACCGGAAACAGGTCAGGGCTAAAGCTGCCAAAAAATTGAGTAAAAAGCGACTTAAATCCGTGCAAAAACTCTTAACCGAGGAGGGTGATACCTTTTATCTCGGTCTGTCTAAAACCCTGGGCGGTTACCTGGCAGATAAACTGGATCTGGGTGCGGGAGAGGTAACCACAGTTGATATTTCCCGGCTGGCGGATGGCAAGAAGATTTCACATGAAATCGGCGATAGCTTGGTCTCTTACCTGGAAGAGATTGACAGGCTGCGTTTTTCAGGGGCTTCACAATCGAAAGAGGAACGGCAGAATCATTTGAAGCGATTGACGGATTTGATGAACGAACTGGAAAGAAATCTCTAAGACCTACTCGCCAGCCAACAGGGCGGCTCCGAAAATCCCGCTGGAATCTCCCAATTCGTTTTTCACAACAGGTGTCGTGCATTCATCACTGAAAACCTGGCTGCGCGCCAGATCTGCGCCTTTGGAGTAAAGTAAGGGGATATTGGAAAGACCGCCACCGATCACTACAATTCCGGGATCAAAGGCGGTTATTAGATTCGCCAAACCTCGTCCAAAAAAGGTTATAAACTCTTCGACCACCTCCATCGCGATAGAATCACTCTTTGATTGATATCTTTCGTAGATTTCCCTGAGACCCAGCTTCGTTCCGCACCTTTCCACATACTGCTGTTCGACCGCCGGACCTGATATGTAGCGTTCCAGGCAACCCTTTGCCCCACACCAGCAATCGCGTCCGTTGTAATCAATAGAAGTATGACCAAACTCACCGAGAATTCCGTGCCGCCCCTGAATAACTCGTCGGTCCTTTGCAACCCCTCCTCCCATACCCGTACCCATGATCAAGCCGAGTACAATCTCATGGCCCCGACCGGCCCCCAGCAGTGCTTCACTCAATGCAAAGCAATTGGCATCGTTTTCCATAAAGACAGGCAATTTGATCTGTCTTTCCAGATCTTTTTTAAATGGATTACCATTGAGGCACGTTGTATTGGCATTTCTGACCAGACCGGTCTCCGGACTGATGGAACCCGGAATCCCTACACCGATCACGGGAGTTTCATCGCTGAGATCCAGACACTCTTTAATCAGTTCAACAAGCTGCTGTAGAATGTGATTGTACCCCTTCTCCTGAAGGGTAGGAACGCGCTTGCGGTGGATGATGTCCAGGGGGTCATCATGGGTTAGAATGATCTCGGTTTTGGTTCCTCCAAGATCAATACCTATTCGCTTTGTCATTGAATCAGTCGAATGCCGGTTTTTCGGAATGTGGGTATGTTTGGTTGGCTATTATGGCAAAATATGAGGGTAGAATCAATTGAGATGTCTGATCTTGATCCGTTCCGCCATTTCCCTGTCAATGGCAAATCTGGAATCTCCTATTTTTACAAGCATGGAGCCTTTCCAGGGTTTCTGCAGTAAAGTGACCACTTTGCCAATCCTGATGCCGAGATCATATGGACAAACCCGCTCGCAGCACCGTTTATGTCTCTTGCCATGACCTTTCAGGCGATGTCTACCGTGTCCTGAGTGTTCCGAGTCAATGGAAATTTCAACAACCTCTCCAAATTCTCCTTCATTCAAATCTAATAATGGCACCATTTTCTACAAACTTGTGATCAAAGCAAGCAAAAATCGAATTCCTTAGCCAGGAATTCTGGAGTTATTTATAAGATAGATATGTTTTTAGTATATACGAATTATCACTTCTGTCAAGCTTAACTTCTCCATTTTTTCGTCTGGATCAATTGGATTATATTTGTTAATTTTGTCATTTATCGAATTGATTTTATTGTTATATTATTGATATTTTTATTCTTTTACAATCATGATGGATTTTGCGTAATTTTGTATGATTTGTCAATTTTGTCATTCAATCTTAATAATAAATTTCCCTATGTAATTGTAATTTTTGAAGTTTACTTATTGGCATCACGATTGCAGTTATCTTTAACGCCTGAAAAATCTGCCATGGAATCAGAATGATCCTGAAATACCTTCGGTATGAGGGATTAAAATAACGGAACTGATTTCCAACTGCAGAGAAAGAATGAATCGTGATTTTTAGATCACGTCGCTGAATGTTGTCGAAAATTCGAATCAATTTGCCGGATTCGAATACGGCAGCATGCATTGGATTGTCCTTGAATGATCCAATGTCCGTTTCTGTCTTAGATGTTTCAACCCGGTTTGCTGAGATGAGACAGCTCGTCGGGTTGATTCATCGAAAATCCCTGTTGAATATGAAGAAGATAGAGTTACTGATCAAACCTTTCAAGCTTGACGAAGTGAAAGATGCTCTGGCCGGAATGGGCATATATGGCATGACCATTTCCGAAGTTAAAGGGTTTGGTCAACAAAAGGGCCACACAGAACTTTATCGGGGCGCCGAGTATCAGGTTGATTTCGTTCCCAAGATAAAAATCGAAATCGTTGTCAACGACGATGTGGTGGACAAAACAATCGACGCTGTTGTTAACGCAGCCAGAACCGGAAAAATCGGAGACGGCAAAGTATTTGTCAGTGATATCAGCGAAACCATCCGCATCAGAACCGGCGAAAGAGGCACAGCCGCCATCTAATTCCCCTCAAGTCCAAGCAGTATTCTACCACACAATAGTATTAAATCCATACGTCAGCTTGATTTCCCCTATTTTTTCTTTCATGTGAAGAGATCCTGTCACTTCTAACAACTCCAGCAATCCGGGAAGTTGATACAACAAGCTCCGAAACTGCGTGACTGTGAGATGTCGTATTTCACGGTCCCTTTTGTATTCGATTGACCATTTTGTCAATATTGTCATTTTTCATAGCCTATATAACCAACTGTAATATTTAATATTTCCAGATGGTACAGAACTTGGACTATCAAAAACAGTGTTGACACTTTTTATATTCCGATAACTCACCCGGGATCGACGATTTTTATAACGTTATTAATCTATACATCAAAAAGTTATGCAGGGTTAAATTATGAAACATACACTGATTACAACATTGATACTCATTACCGGATTTGCGGTTCCGGTTTACGGACTTGAAGGTAAAATCGATGGCGAGACCATCGATGCGTTGCAGTATGCTTTGGACACTGTTTGGGTGATTTTGGCGGCAATTCTTGTCTTCTTTATGCAGGCCGGATTTGCCATGGTGGAGTCCGGATTTACCCGGGCCAAAAGCGCGGTCAATATCATGATGAAAAACATGATGGACCTATCCATCGGGACAATCAGCTTTTGGGCTATCGGATTCGCCATCATGTTTGGTGATGGAAATGGCCTGTTTGGCTATTCGGGATTCTTCGTAGACGCTACCAAAGCCGCTTCCTATAGTTCATTAAGCTGGTCTTCGGTGCCTGTTATGGCCGGTTTTATCTTTCAGGCGGTTTTTGCTGCCACAGCAGCGACTATCGTATCGGGAGCAGTAGCTGAAAGGATTAAGTTCAGCAGCTATATGGCTATCTCGGCCCTGATCACGATTATTATATATCCCGTATCAGGACATTGGGGATGGGGAGGAGGTTGGCTTTCAGAACTCGGATTTACCGATTTTGCGGGCTCAACCATTGTTCATTCTGTTGGAGGATTCGCGGCACTGGCAGCAGCAATCATACTGGGTCCGAGGAAGGATAAATTTGACCGTGAAGGTCGCCTCAAACCGATTCCGGGACATAATATTCCCTTGGCAACGCTGGGAGTTTTGATTCTGTGGATGGGCTGGTATGGTTTCAACCCCGGTTCCACTATGGCGGCTGATGCTTCGGCAATCGGTCATATAGCAGTTACCACCACTTTATCCGCTGCCGCAGCTTCCCTGACTGCCTTTTTCACTACCCTGACACGTTTTAAAAGGGCAGATGTTGGTATGACGTTGAACGGCGCCTTGGCCGGTCTGGTTGGTATTACAGCGGGTTGCGCTAATACAACTCCGCTGGGAGCGCTAATCATCGGCGTCCTTTGCGGAATTCTTGTTGTATTCTCCGTCATCTTTTTCGACAAGTTAAAGATCGATGATCCGGTGGGAGCAATTTCTGTGCATGGTGTTTGTGGCGCCGCCGGTACCCTGTTACTCGGCTTATTCCATTCCGAAAGCGGTGTTTTATATGCCGAGGGGGGTTGGTCCTTCTTTGGTGTACAGGCCCTTGGTGTTGTTTCGATAGGGCTCTGGGCTTTCATCAGCTCTTTTGTCTTCATCAGCATAGTCAAAGTGATCTCCAGCATCAGGGTCAGCGACAAGGAGGAAGCGATGGGACTGGATTATTCAGAACACGGTGCTTCCGCTTATCCGGACTTCAGCGTCAGCAGTTTCGGATCCGGTTATGATTAAAATTATAATTAGGCTTTAGCGACCTATTAACAAACACCAGCATAGAAACCACCATGAAAAAGATAGAAGCAATCATAAAACCATACAAACTTGATGAAGTCAAATCAACGCTTGCCGAACTCAATATCTTTGGAATGACCATCTCCGAAGTCAAAGGGTTTGGTCAGCAGAAAGGTCACACAGAGCTGTACCGTGGAGCAGAGTATCAGATCGGGTTTGTTCCCAAGATAAAGATCGAGATCGTCACCGCGGAAGAGAAGGTAGATGAGATTGTAAACTCAATCATATCAGTTGCTAAAACCGGTAAAATGGGAGATGGGAAGATTTTCATCCTGAATGTTGATGAAACCATCAGGATCAGAACCGGTGAAAGAGGCGAAATCGCTGTTTAGTTTGGCAGCACTAAATCTCGTCTTGCAAAGTTCAGATTAAAACTGGATAATTAAAACTGAAAAAAAACAGTATAATTGGATTCCGTCCGAGGTTTTATCTCTTTATTGAGACAGCTTAAGCGGACGGAACTCATTACTTGTAAACCATAACTGCTCCGGCCCAATAAGAAGAAGGTAAATGACGAAGCTAGAAGCGATTATCAAACCATTTAAGCTCGAAGAGGTGAAAGCGGCTCTTTCAGAACTGGAAATCTCAGGAATGACCGTGTCCGAGGTGAAGGGATTCGGGCAACAAAAAGGGCACACCGAACTCTATCGCGGGGCGGAATACCAGATCGATTTTGTGCCCAAGGTAAAAATTGAGATTGTCCTGGACGATGATAAGGTTGATGATGCCGTGGAAGCGATTATTTCATCTGCCAAAACAGGCAAGATAGGGGATGGCAAGATTTTTATCAGTCACATCAACGAAAGCGTTCGCATCAGAACAGGAGAAAGGGGAGATATGGCCGTCTGATTCCACGGCCCAGCAGCCAGTCGGATTGACATGTCGGCTGATTGAAACGTTATTTAGCTATTTACTATGCTGAACTCTCTTCTCCGTTCTTGTTTCAGCCAGACAGATGGAGAAAGTGAAGGTATTGCATGACCAGGATATGAAAAACGGCTGTACAAAAGTCTATCTTCCTTATGCTCTGGAAAAGAAATTTCCCGGAGCTTCAGCGGATCTCAGGTGGCAGTCTCTGTTCCTGTCCTCAAGCCTTTCCTTGGATCCAAGCTCAAAGATCGAGCGAAGACACCATATTTCAAAAGATTTCCTTCAGCGGGATTTAAACAAGGCTATGGCCGATCCGGATTTAATAAAAGAGGAAGTTGTCACACTCTAAGACATTGATTCACAAGCCATCTGCCGGAGTCTGGCTATGATATCCGAACTGTTCAGGAACTGCTGACACAGGGATATCAATACTACAACGATCCATACCCATATTCTCGAAAGTGGTGGATTTGCGGTTCAGAGCCCGCTTGATCTGGGAGATCGCAATCACCCGGTCCGATAATTCGCAATAACCATTCAATCAACGTTGAAGAATCTTTCCGGCGAGGGTGCCGGTTTGTCTGCCCTGATCCAATGTTACCTGCCCATTGATCATGACAGTGTCTATTCCCTGGGGAAACTGGTGAGGATTCTCGAAAGTGGCCTTGTCAGCGACCACAGCATGATCCAGGATAACCAGATCAGCCTTGTAACCTTTTCTGATCAATCCCCGATCGGTGAAGCCCAGTTTTTTTGCGGGACCACCCGTCATTTTGTGAATCGCAGATTCAATTGACAGTAGTTTTTTCTCTCGAACATACTGTGCCAAAACCCTGGGAAAGGAACCATAATACCTGGGATGGACGTTCTTCCCCCTGATCGAGCCCTCATAAGCAATAGCCGCTCCATCGGAGGAAACCATTCCGGCGGGGTGGGTCATGATTCGTTCGATATCTTCATCACACATGGAGAAGGCAATCATGGAAAGTGAGCCCTTTTCCTCGCAAAACACCCTGAAGACGCTCTCAACAGGTGAGAGACCCAGCATCTCGGCAATCTCCAGGATACTTCGACCGTCAAAGCGAAGATTCTCCTCCCGGCTAAAACCACTCAGGATTATCTTATCCCACCCCAAGCCATCCCTGGGATTTTCCCAATCGTAAGGCGGAACCGTCATCTCTTTAACGATTTGTTTCCTTGCCCGGGGATCATTGAGGGTATTGATCATGGCAGTCGGCCCCTTGTTCTTGGCCCAGGTGGGAAAAATTTCCAGCAAACCGGTGCACCAGGCGGGATACGGGTATTGGTCAAAGGTCAAATCTATGCCCTGATCACGAGCTTTTTCGATCATTTCCAAAATAATTTTCGATTTTCCCCAGTTGCCAGGTAACTCGCACTTCAAATGGGAAATCTGGAAGGAGATATCTGCTCCCTGGCTGATGGCAATCGCCTCGTTCACCGCGTCGATGATTCCGTTCCCTTCGCTCCTCATGTGAAGTGAGAAAATCCCACCCGCCTCGCTCACAGGTTTTGCCAGGGAAACCAGTTCGTTTACATCCGCAAAGGCACCCGGGTGATAGATCAATCCTGCCGATATGCCAAAAACACCCTGTTCCAGTTCCCTCTGAATGAGTTTATGCATTTGCGCTATCTGCTCACCATCCGGAGCACTACTCTCATATCCCATTACCGCACAACGGATAGCACCATGCCCCACCAATGGCGCGACATTGATAGAGATGCCATTATCACCGACCTCCCGACAATACTCCCCCAGCGACTTCCAATGCCAGGATTCCCTGCTTACAGATAACCCGAACATCCCCCCGATGCTGTTGATGAAATCCGCATATTCCTGAAAATACTTGTCGGAAACGGGTCCCATGGATTCACCACAATTCCCCACCACTTCGGTAGTAACACCCTGGTGTATTTTGCTTTCGGCATGTGGGAAATTCAACAATGTGAAATCTGAATGGGAATGCATATCGATGAATCCGGGGCAAACCATCATTCCTTTGGCATCAATTATTCTGGCTGCCTGGATATCCCGGCAGGCACCGATCTCAACAATCTCATCCCCCCGGATACCGATATCCGCTCGATAGCCCTTGTTCCCCGAGCCATCAATGATTTCCGCATTTTTGATCAATACGTCCAACATAAAACCCCCAATTCAAAGGCAATTGTGATTAAAATTCACCGATACGATGGCACGCCGCCCAGTGACCGGTATCATACTCTTTCATTTCCGGAAGGGATTCCCGACAGATCTCTTTTTTAAAAGGGCAGCGCGGATATAAGCGACACCCGCTGGGCAAATTCACCAGGCTTGTCGGTGTTTCAGACAATAGCAACCGCTTACGACGACGGTGATGCGGCGATAAAGGTGGGGAGGAGGAAGCCAACCCCTGGGTGTAAGGATGAAGTGGGTCTTTGAGGACCGTTTCCACCGGTCCGATTTCCATCAACTTGCCCAGGTACATTATCGCCGCACGATCACTGATGTAACGAACCACGTTTAGATCATGTGTGATGAACAGATAAGCCAGATTGAAGGACTCCTGCAAATCCAATAGCACGTTTAATACCTGTGCCTGTACCGAAATATCCAAAGCAGAGGTTGGCTCATCCAGGATCAACAATTGCGGACGCAGCAACAGCGCTCTGGCGACGCTAACCCTTTGCTGCTGACCACCGCTCAACTGGTGCGGATAGCGATCCAATAGCTCTTGCCCAAGATTCACCTTTTCCAGTACATCGGTAATCAATTCCGGGATTTCGGTCGATTTCCATCCGTTTGCCAGAAGCGGTCTTTTTAACGACCATTCAATCGTTGTCCGCGGATTCATCGATACAGCCGGATCCTGGAAAACAATTCCCATCTGTCGTCGAAGCTGTTTCATTGTTTTCGAATCAGCGCCTGCAACCTCAACACCGTTCAAACTGATTTCTCCGGCAGTCGGTGTTATCAACCTGAGAAACATTCTGGCCACCGTGCTCTTGCCACTTCCGCTTTCACCAACCAGTCCCAGGGTTTCTCCCTTCTTCAGGGAAAAGCTGATGCCGTCCACCGCTTTTACGTGAACCGTGGTTCTTCTCAGAAACCCGCTACTAATGTCGAAATACTTTTTCAGGTTTGAAACCCGGGCAAGTTCGTTCATAAGGCTGAATCTCCATTACGGTCCGATGTCAGGTGGCAGGCCACATAGTGCCCGGGTTTCATTCTTTGCATTGGGGGAACCTCCATTTCACATTTGTCGAACTTAAACGGGCAACGTTCCTCGAAACGGCATCCCCTGATATCTATAGTCGGATTGGGCAGAATACCGGGGATAGTCTGCAGACGCTTATCATTCTTTGACCCCTGGGGTAAGGACTCCAAAAGCATCCGGGTATAAGGATGTTTGGGATGATCGAAAATTTCAAAGACATCGCCTTCCTCCACCAGGACACCTGCATACATTACCCCAACCCGATCGGCTATCTCTGCCACGATGCCAAAATCATGTGTAATCACCCAGACTGCCATGCCCATGGTATCCCGGAGCGACTTGATGAGATCCAGAATCTGAGCCTGGATCGTTACATCAAGAGCTGTTGTGGGTTCATCGGCGATCAGCAACTGCGGATTTCGCGAAAGCATCATTCCGATCATAACCCTCTGTCGCATCCCCCCCGAGAGTTCCTGGGGATAAGCATAGATTCGCTGTTCGGGATCGGATATTCTGACATCCCTGAACAAGCTTTCAACCTTTTGCCAGGCCTCAATTTTGGGTGTCTTGTCCAGTACAATGGCCTCATAGACCTGGTAACCTGCTTTATAGAGGGGATTCAACGAATCCAGCGGATTCTGAAAGATCATACTGATTTCCTTGCCGCGAATCCCGCACATCTCATCGTTTGATAGTTGAAGAAGGTCTTTGTCTTTGAAACAGACGCTTCCTCCTGTCCTGTGGCCCGGGGCGTTGATAGAATTGATCAGTCGCATGACCGTGTGAGCAGCGCTGGATTTTCCGCAACCCGATTCGCCGACAAGCGCAAAAATCTCCCCCTGTTTTATATCAAAACTGATTTTATTTACCGCCTTCGCCGGCCCGGCCGGTGTCTGGAAGGCTATTTCCAGGTCTTTAACGGATAGCAGGGTTGATTGTTCAGCCAACTCGGAGCTCCCTTAAATTTTTAAGCGCGGATCCAGGACATCCCGAAGTCCTTCACCCAGCAGGTTAAATCCCAAAACGATGTAAATAATGGCCAGTCCCGGAAATATACTGATCCAGGGTGCCCTGCGAATATAGGTCATACTCTCGGACAAAATCACTCCCCAGTCCGGAGCAGGAGGTTGCGCCCCAAGCCCCAGAAATCCCATGGCCGTGGTATTGATGATAGCAATGGGCAGAGCCAGCGTTGCCAGGACAATGATCACGGGAATAACATTGGGGAGAATGTAGCGAACCATGATACTAAAATCACTCTCTCCCACGGCGCGCGCGGCTTCCACATAGGGCATATTCTTCAGGGACTGGGTCTTTGATCGAACAATTCTGGTGAACTGCGCCCAACTCACCACAGCGATGGCGATAATGACGTTTGTCAAGCTCGGCCCCAGAACTGTGCAGATCGCAATGGCAAGAATGATGGGAGGTAAAGCCCAGATCACATCGGTGACAAAGACAATGACTCGATCAATTCGTCCCCCGAAGTAACCGGCAATCAGGCCAAGCGATACCCCGATCAGGAGTTGAATACTTACGGCAATAAATCCTACCTGCAGAGCGATTTGGGAACCGTAAACCAGCCTGGAGAATGAATCCCGGCCCAGATGATCGGTTCCCAGTAAATGTTGGGAAGAGGGAGGTTTGAGGGCGTTCAGGACATCGATCTCATCAAAGGTGTATGGGGCGATCCTGCTGGCGAACATCGCTGTAATCCCGACACTTAACATGATTATAAATCCAACCAGAAACGTTCTGTTGCGGCAGGCTGCGCCGAATGTTGTCAGGATTTTCATCATAGCTTTTTCCCTCCCAGTTCGGCCCTGATACGCGGGTCCAGAATTCCGGTCAGGATGTCCCCGATAGTAGTACTGACCACGGTAAGCATGGAGATAATCAACACAATTCCCTGAACCACCGGGAAATCCTGTGCGGAGATCGCTTTCCACAATAATCTCCCCATTCCCGGCCAGGAAAAGATGGTTTCAGTGATAACCGATCCACCGATTAACCAGGGGACCGAGAGAAAAAACATGACGGTAACCGGCACCAGCGCATTGCGCAAGACGTGACGCAGTACCACAAGTTTCTGCCGCAATCCCTTGGCAATAGCCGTGATAACGTGCTTCTCCCGCAAAACCTCCAGCACCTCGGATCGGGTCAGACGAAGGGTGTCTGCCAGGGCTGGCAAGGTCAATGTTAAAACCGGCATGATCAGCGAACTCCAGCCACGATATCCGGAGACGGGAAGGAGACGAAGGTAAACACTGAAGAAGATAATCAGGATGATTCCCAACCAGAAATAAGGGATGGCCCTCAGCACAGAGGTGATGACCACCACAGTCTTGTCAAAGAATGATCCCTGGTAATATCCCGCCAGCAGCCCCAAGGGAACTGCTATCAGGTACTGCAGCAGAAGAGCCAGCAGTGTGATCTGAAGTGTGAAGGGGAGTCGGGAAGCCAGTAAGACGGAGACCGATTGACCGTTGGTGATGGAATGACCCATTTCGCCCCTCAGCAGATTTCCCAGCCAATAGAGATACTGAACCACAGCCGGTTTATCGAGACCCCATTTATGACGCAACTTGGCAACGGCCTCTGCATCCAGTCTCGTACTGTCGATCAACTGAATCGGATCTCCCGGCATCATATGCATGATGCTGAACAGTATCGCGGTAACCGCCAGCACAATGAATATCCCCTGTACAAAGCGTCTGGCCGCATAACCGGCAAAATCATTCATTATATAAATCTCCGCTGAATTTAAACACCCCTCGATCTTCCGAACAGTTTTAATATATCGTAAGTATACGATTTGATTGGCCGGTTTTCAGCAAAACGCAGTTAAACGGTTGAGCAGGGTCAAGCGGTCAGTTAAAACGGACTACCCGATCTCTTCCCGTAGTTCCATCCTGATCTCACGTCCGCTGCTGTTCAAAACAAGACCCGGGCTTCCTTCATCAGATGAATCCCTGATCAGATAATAATCAGCTCCTGAAGCCAGATAGAGCTTTGTACTGTTCTCCGGAATCAACAACCAATCCCCGGTTGTTCCGAAGAGATTCCCCGATAGCCGTAATCCGCCCTCTGAGTCTTCCGTAATTGTGAACAAAAGGGGACTATTCTCAGCAAGGTCAACTTCCCGCCATTTACCTTTCCAAAGTTGAAGATCGCCTCTGCTCAGGCTTACCGGAGCCGGTAACGGTTCCATCTCATCTTCCAACACAGCATTTACCATTGTTGTAAATGGAATATTCAAATCGCCATCAATCCCTTTCTCCGAATTCAGGAGGCAAATTACTGCCACTTCTTTTTCGGGAAAATAGGACATGCGGCAGTGGTAGCCGACGGTACTGCCGGTATGCCAATGCTCGACCAAACCCCGTCGGTGATAAATAAACCAACCAAAACCGTAGGGAGTCGTTCTGCCGTCATTCAATACAGTCGGCGAGAGCATCGACTCCCTAAAGTTTGGAGAGAGAACTTTACCGGTATATAGCGCCCGCAGCCATTTATGGAGATCCCGGCAATTGGAAATAATATTCCCATCTGCCCAGCCAACGACAATCCTGTTATATACCGATGGGATATAGCTTCCTTCGGGATTTTTATCATAACCGACAGCCATACCCGGCTCTCGTGTTTCCGAAATCCCCACTTTGGTATGATCCATACCAAGGGGATCAAATATCCTCTTCTGCAGAAATTGCTCAAAAGGAAGTCCAGCCACGCGTTCCACAATAAACCCCAGAATCACATAGGCAGAATTGCTGTATGCCCAATCACTTCCGGGTTCAAACTCCAATTTGGGATAACGGTCACTGATGTAGGAAACCAGTTCTTCCTGGTTAAGCGAAGGACTTTCCTCCTGGCAATAGGTCTTGAGAAAATGCGGATCAAAATAGTCCGGAATTCCCGATGTATGATTCATCATTTGACGAATCGTTACCTGCTCACGATAGGAAGAAAAACCATCGACATATTTCCCAAGGGAATCATCAATGGACAGTTGTCCGGCTTCTGCCAGCAGTAGAATGGCAGCACAGGTAAACTGTTTTGATACCGATGCGATCAGGTAAGTCGAATTAGGATCCGAAGGGATACCGCCGGGTAAATCGGCCAAACCGTATCCATTGTGAACCAGAATTTCATCACCCTTGGTTATCATCAGCGATGCCCCGGGCTGTTGTCCGGGGCAAGCCTCTTCCATGATCCGGTTTATCCTGTCCTGAAGTTTATTCATGGAATTCCTTGATCGTTACTTTTTCTGCAGGTCATTCAGAATACCTGTACCGTCAACCGCAAGGGAGAAACCGGTGACATCCTTCCGAACGGCAACATAATTGATATTCGAAACCAGCGGAATGGCCAGACCCATCTCCAGTACCAACTCCTGAGCTTCTGCATATATGGCAGCCCGTTTGGCCGGATCGGTCTCATAGCGTCCCTTGTTGATCAAAGCATCAACCGGAGGATAAGAATAGTTTCCGGAATCCGTGTGGAAGAGATAAGTCAGCATATCTCCGTCAGGCCAGACAAATCGGCGTGATCCCAGGTCAAACCTCTTGTCGCGAACAGCCTGCTTGATATACTTGCCTTCATATTCCCTCAGGTTAAGCTGAACTCCGATCTTCTTATACTGAGCCTGAATGACAGGTGCGGTCTTTTTGGCTGAGGGATAATCGAGACCGATCATGGCTGTCATCGTCAATTTTTTTCCGCCTTTGTCACGAATACCGTCGCCATTGGTATCCTTCCATCCAGCCTCGTCCAGTAATGCTTTCGCTGCATTCGGGTCAAATCCGTACTTCCTGGCAAAACTGTCTTCGGCTGCCTGCTGAAAACCGGCCATGGAAGGGGAGAAAATACCGTGGCGCTGCTGGGCGTTGTTGGCAAGAACGGCAACCAGTTCGGCCCTGTTCACACCACGCTGCAAAGCTCTGCGCACCCGGACATCGGTCAGGTTTGGTGCCTCGGGATTTACATAAAACAACACACAACCCGGCTGCAGATAGCTATGCAGAACAATATCCCTGTCCGCCTTCAACTCCTCAACATTCTCCAGGGGCACCTGGTAAATAATGTCCACGGAGCCGGAGAGGATTTCCGTTACCCGGGTAAAGTCATCCGGAATAAACCTGACGGTGACCTTATCAACCCTGATCGGACCCTTGTTTTTTACTTCGCTGAAATAGGTTCGGTAATTGGGATTGCGTTTCAGGGTGATATGGGAGCCCTGAACCCACTCATCAACACTCATGGCTCCGTATGCAATAGCCTGACGGTTAAATGCTTCCGGTGAGACTTTCTTAACCGCATCTGTTGCCACCACTCCGCCGTATGATGATGCCAGGGAAACCAATGCCGGTATCGGAGGCGCTTTCCAGTGCATAATCACCTTGTCCCCGGATGTGGTGATTTTATCCAAAGCCTCCAGATCAGTGGCATAAGGACTGATTTTCAGATATCGTTCGTAAGAAGCCTTGATCGCAGCAGGTGTCATTGGCATTCCGTTGGAAAAAGTCATTCCCTTGGCAATGGTCAGGGTCATTGTTTTACCGTCTTTGGAAAGCTTCCAGTCGGAAGCAAAGCCGGGAACAATTTTGGACATGTCCTTGTTGAACCGCACAGGCGGCGTGTATACCAATGCATGAACGATATTCTCCCATTCAATCTGCTGAATATCCGTTCCCTCAATTTCCTCGGCTGTGGCGATGACCAGTTCACTTGCCGCTGCAAATGGTGCGGCCAAAAATGCAAGAACCAGTATCGCGATGATACTTTTTAATATCTTTTTCATTTTTCATCTCCGTTTTTAAAGTGATTAAATCCTGCTGCCAATTCAGTCTTATCATACAACCGGATTCACCCCTTCATCTCATTGATCCGGGGAGGTTTCAGCAGGGTGGTGGAAGGGTACCGGTCATGATCACGTATGAAGCTGCGAATAATCGGTACAAGTTTGGACATCTCATCTTCCAGAGGCCTTAAAAAAGGAATGCCCAGTTTCTGCTGCATATCATTGGCATAGTTTTTCAAGTCTCCGGATGAACCGCCCTGACCGTTCAAGGTGACCGCGATAACGCGGGATCCGTATTTTTCAACAAAGCTGATTTCACTCTCCAGGCTCGGCACCAGACATCCATAATCTTCTGTACCGTCAAACACGGTCCTGAACGGCGCATGCTGCAGTATAATGCCTTTGACATTGGCCGAGAGGATGATTTCTGCCCCGCATGGTCCAATCGGATTCCTTAAAGCCGATTGCCCTTCGATCAGAATCAGGTCCGGGGAAGACTCCTGCTCACATTCGACAACGGCTGCTTCCAGTTCACCGCAAACAAAGTCGTTCAGGGTGGCGTCCAGAATAAAACCATGACGGTTTCCCTGAAACCAACCCGTCTGCCCGGTATAAATCATCTCGGTGCGAATACCCTCGTCACGACAGGCCTCCATGATCATCCTGCAGGTTGTGCGTTTGCCAATCGCACAGTCAGTTCCCAGCACTGAAAGGCGGGGGATTTTCAACTCGAAAATCTCACCGGTCCAGTGACTGAGTTCGATAAAAGGTTTTGGACGACGGATATCGATGATTTCCGCTTTATGCGTTTCGGCAATCTCTGAAAAGCCGGGAAGGTCTCCCACCGGCATATGCAGGCCATTGACAACCGAGATACCCCGTTTGAGAATCTCCATCAGCAACTGCTGCCACTCCTCGTCGATTATTCCTCCGCTTAACGCTACACCCACAAGCGCGAAATCAGGTTTCTTGTCACTGACGGCAAGAAATTCGTCAATGGACGCAAATACCGGAATACTCCTGTGAATTCCGTCCAGAACCTCACCGGCATCTCGACCGGCACTATTTACATCGATCACTGCCAACACATCAAACCGTTCACTCCCCCTGATCAATCCGTGCGCCGTTTTGGCGTCGGTCTTGTCAAGCTTACCGTTGGTTAAAACAACAGCGGTTCCGGTTGTCTGGTTGATCACAGATCTGGTTTTTGTTGTCCGTTCCATCATAGCATTTATAGTTTACCTCAATAAGAATCAGATCCTGGTAACACCCAGCCCCGGTTGATCAGTCAATCTCATCCAACCGTCTTTCAACACAAAGCCACCTGTCACCAGGTCTTTGGCCAGATCCAGACTGCCGTCCAGATCCAGATATTTCGTAGCAGGAGATGCAAAGGCTGCATGCAGGGCTGCAGTAATACTGACGATACTCTCGTCCATACATCCCCACATCAGGTCAATGCCTGTAAAATGTGCCAACCGTGCGATCTCCAGCCCCGGGGCTATTCCTCCACATTTCATCAATTTGATATTGAAAACCCCGAAAGGTAAGGGAGGACAAAGACACGGCACAGCTCCGGCAGGAGTCAGCAGACTCTCATCTGCCGCCGAAAGCGCGCGAATGGGATTCGCCAACCTTCGCATTCCCGCAAGATCCGATGCCTTCAATGGCTGTTCGACAAATTCCAGGTCGACTGCCCGGGTCTGGCTGAGAAAGGATTGAAAATCCTCCACACTGTAGCCCTGGTTGGCATCCACCCTGATGGTCAATGCGGGACCGAATCTTTCTCTTATACGTGACAGCCTTTCAACATCCTCCTCAACGCTGTGCCCGGTTTTAATCTTAAACACCCTGAAACCTCGCCCCCAGTATTCGTCAGCCTCTTCAAGGGTTTCCTCTTCCGTTGGCTTTATACCGATGGTGATTGATGTCTGCATGGTTTCATGTCGCCGGCCCAGAAGGTCAACAATAGGCAAACCCAGACATCTTCCGGCCAAATCGTGCAGGGCGATGTCTGCTGCTGCCAGAGCCGCGGGTGTATCTCCCAAACCTTCTTCCAGTTTATACAAAAGTGCTCGAAGACAGCGAATATCCCCGCCTCTCAATATCGGTTCCAGTTTCGTGTTAAGTGCCTCTTCACAGGCTGCAACGCTTTCTCCCGTAACGTCTTCTGCCGGAGAACCGGCGCCAACTCCGATTTCACCATTCTCGGTCTCAAGAGAGACAAACAGATTTTCGACCGAATCGATTGTCTCATAAGCAATGGTATAGGGACGCTTCAGTTGCAGATCCTCTTTCCACACGTCAATTCGTTTGATTTTCATCTTCAATATCCAGTCACCACTTTCCGTTTACCTGTACGAGTTCTTGCTAGAGCCAGCCTGCAATATCCGGTGGCAGGGTGGTCCATTTCCTGCGAGTCTGGGTTACCATAAAAGATTCCGAATGGGCCACGCCATCCAGCTTGCTCATTTCATCGGCATAAAATTTAAACATCCACTCGATTCCTTCCGTCACGATGACCTCGGCAAAAATATCATAACGCCCTGTTACGGCGATCGCCCAGCTAACCTGTTTGAACTCCATCAGTTGATCGATAATCCTGGGCATTTTAATCACGTCATCCACACGTATGGCGATAATTGCCACCAAGACGTTTTTCAGCTTAAACGGGTCGACCAGGCCGGCAACCTTCAATACCCCCCTCCTGATCAATCCTTTGAGACGGGACTGAACGGTGGGAGCGGAAATATCCAATTGCCTGGCAAGATCCTTTGCGGGCATACGGCCATCTTCGGACAGTAGTTTAATCAACTGTCGGTCCAGTTTATCAATTTCCCCTTCTTTCATTGCTTTGCCTTTTTATTTTATTTATTGCAAATTCAATGTGTGTAATTTTAATAATCTTAAGTTTTATGTCAATAATTTTTTAATAAAAAAATATGCAGACTCCAGTCCCCGTGTTTTTCGTCGATTAGAGGCCAGATATTGAGCTCGTCCTGATTAAGGAGAACAAACCTGGAGCAGGTGTCGGATGTGAATCCCAGGGAAAAACAGGGAAGATTAATCGCCATGGTCGGTCCGTACTGCCTCTTTCTATTCTTTATCAGGACCGGTATAATAACCAGAGAGAACATCAAACCCCTTTTTATTTGAGTCACTTGAGCGACCAAATGCAAGATATCGTTACCAAATTATCCTGGTTTATAACACTTGCGGTGATTCCCCTGCTTTCGATCTTTGGAAGGCCCCTGCAGCGAGCTGTGATACAGGAGATATCCAGTGAACAACTCGCTGCCGTGTTCCTGACGATAAGCGCGGGATTGCTGGGAATACTGGCTGTTTTTGTCCTCCGGAACCTCCCAAGACAGAAATGGATTCACCCGATCTGGGCTTCTCTTGTGTTCATCGTTATTCCTTTGTTTCTTCCCACCGTGGTGGAACGTCTTCACTTCATTGTTTTCGGGTTATTCGGATATCTCTCCCTGAGGAGTTGGGGATCTCAAAAGGCAATAGCTCTTTGTTTCCTTGCCGGTCTGCTGGACGAAATACTGCAATGGTGGTTACCGGACAGGGTAGGTGATTGGCGTGATGTTGGATTCAACTGGTTTGCCTGTCTCGCAGGATCTCTATTGGCCTATTTTTTATGGAGCCGTCATGAAACACATCGCGATAATACTGATTAGCTTTCTGCTTTGCTCAACCCTTTTGGCAGATTCAAGAATCGTGATCCTGGATGTTGGAGAGGGTCAGGCGGTTCTGCTCAAACACGATACGGAGGGAATTCTGATCGATACGGGTCATCCCGGGATGGCCCTGAGGGTTCTTTCGCGACTGAAGACTCATGGCGTGGAGAGACTCGCCTTTCTTATTTTAACCCACCTACACCCCGATCATGCGGGCGGATACTTCAGATTAAGGGAGGCTTTTCCGGATGCCATGATCCTTCACCCAGCCCACCCACTCCCTGCTGATGTGGCACCTGATCTTGTCCGCTGGGTTAACGACGCCTTGAAACTGGATCCCCGGCAAAAAAGAATTCTGGGTGGCGATCATCTCAACTGGCACGATTTCAGGTTGGAGATTCTCTGGCCATTTCAGTTCACCAGCGCCAACCTGAATCGGCATTCCCTGGTAATCCGGGTCAGGTATGCTGACACTGAAGCACTGTTGATGGGAGATGCCGACAGGGTTGTCGAGCAATCATTGCTGAAGTCGGGTATGATTAATCCCGTTAGAATTCTGGTTGCCGGACATCATGGAGCTGGTGATACCGGGGACTTGGATTTTTTAAACCGACTTTCTCCCGATTTTGCGGTTATTTCTGTCAATGCCGACAATATCCGTGGCTATCCGGCCTCAAAAACCATCTCCGCCCTCAGCCGCACCAGTCGAATTCTATTGAGGACCGACAAGGATGGAGAAATCTGTTTTCAACTGGATACCCAACCCGACCACCCGCTTCCCCATTGCTATCAGATTCGATCTCCATCTCAATAGCGTCATATCAGCAACCAAATGTTGGATAAGGGCTAAATGGATTCTCCCGCTTTTACTATCGGCGGGATCACTTTGGCTACGGGTTGTCTGTGCCTGATCATATCGAGCAATGAACGAAAGGCGGTGCTGTAAACTTCAGGTAGGGAAAGGTCGATGCTGGTTAGATTAACCGGTTGCACACTAATGATCGGCAGGTTGTCATATCCCACAATGCCGATTTGATCCGGAATGCCTATGCCGTTAGCCAGCAGCTTCTGGACGATTCCCACTGCAGTCAGATCGTTAACCACCCCAATGGAGTCGATCCTGCCGTTTATTATCTCAGGAATCAAGCTTTCGGCTATGGATAAACCGCCTGCAAAAGACGGATCGGTTTGGATAACCCGGATTTGGTCTTTCGGAAATCCCGACAAAAACCCGTTGAGTCGCCGTTTATGTGCGATGGTCTCATCCAGGGCACCGGTAACATAAACAGGTGCCTGATATCCGCGATCTCTTAAAAGAGAAGCCTGCTGGAATCCCCCATCAAAGTTGTCTGTGCTGACCCTGTTGATCCCCTTAAAGGTTTCCGTATGATGGCAGCAGACATAGGGAATACTTATTTTTTGAAACGGTTCAACCGACCGCTCGTCCTCAAAATTGAACCCGATAATCCCATCACACACTTCTGATTGTTCGAGGTCCAGAATCTCCTCCGGAGAAGACACTGAAGCCAGCCTCAGGTGAAACATGGATTGGTCGGCTTCTCTGGACAGGGCACGAATGATTTCAGCATAAAAAGCGTTATAATGCCGGATACGGGTCCAGCGATAATGGCGGGTATCGTTTTCATTCTCCAGGAACAGGATGACGCCACTACCTTTTCGTCTCAAGGCGCTGGCATATTTGTTTGGTGTATATCTCAGTCTCCGGGCGGCTTCGGTGACCCTTTTAATCTTGTCAGCGCTGACCGATTCCGGGTTGTTAAACACCCTGGAAACTGTCGCTTCACTGACACCGGCAGCCTGTGCAACCTGTTTCCTGTTTGGTTTTTCCGACATGTCCAATACCTGCCAACAACCTTTGCCGATAATATGAAACTGACTTATCCAACGCCTGCCAAGCACAAAAGCAGATCCCAAACCATGATACTCTAATCCAGACCAATCAATTCAGTTCCGGCTGTTGCCGGGGTTACAAAAATCTCGGCATCCAATCCGGATTTCGCCTTGTATCTACTGATCACTTCTTCGCTGAACGACGATGCACAATCCTTTTCCACCAGGGCCACGCCACATCCGCCGAATCCGGCGCCGGTCATTCGGGCACCATAGCATCCAACGCTTTCCATGGCGGATTCAACAATATGGTTCAGCTCCGTACTGGAGACCTCGTAGAGATCCCTGAGGCTGACGTGACTCTCGTACATCAACTCCCCAACCCGTGGTATGTCATTCTCTTTAAGTGATTGGACAGTGGACAGTACCCGGTCATTTTCCGAAACAATGTGCAGCGCTCTTCTCCCCACCCGATCATCCAGACTTTTGATATCCGCCTGCAGCCTTTCCATCTCAAGATCACGCAAAGCGGGAATATTGAAATACCTGGCAGCAGTCTCACACTGTTCCCGTCTGATATTGTATTCCGATTCCACCAGCTTTCTGCGTGTCGAAGTATCAAGCACGGCTATTACGGCATCACCAGGCAATGGCACGGCTTCGAGCTCGATGGACCGACAATCGATAAAGAGTGCGTGACCAGAAATTCCGCAGGCCGAAGCCAACTGATCCATAATTCCGCAGTTCATTCCCACCCATTCATTCTCAGCCGTTCGACCGATCATAGCCATCCTTTCGGGTGACATGGCAAATCCTGATACCTCGGAGAAAGCCTTTACCACCGCCATTTCAAGTGCGGCTGATGATGAAAGACTGGAACCGATGGGAAGATTTGATAAAATACATCCCTTCCAGCCCGACAAAACATAGCCATGATTCTGCAGTGTAGAGGCCACCCCCTTGACATATTCAATCCAACCGGATTTGGTATTGATCAAGGATTCGAGTGAGAACGACGCCGAATCATTCAGATCTCCCGCCAGTAGTGACACTTTCTTATCCCCTGTCGGAGACAGGGCCAGCCAGATGGCATAATCAATGGCCAGCGGGAAAATAAAGCCATCGTTATAATCGGTATGCTCACCGATGAGATTAACCCTCCCAGGGCTTCTGATTAACAGTTGAGGAGTTTCATCGTACGTTTTTCTGAACAGGTCGGTAGCAGATGATTTCATAGCTGACTCTTCTTTAGGTTTTCTGCTTGAAATGAATCTCGGACAACAACCTCAATCTCTCAGCCGCCTGCTCAGGCGTCAAATCGCGTTGAGGTTCCGCCATGGTTTCAAATCCAACCATGAACTTCCTGATCGTTGCAGAACGTAACAACGGTGGGTATATATGGGCATGAAGCAGCCAGTGATCCCCGTTTTCATCCATACCCGGTGCACCATGCCATCCCAGGGAATATGGAAAATGCGTGTTAAACAGGTTGTCGTACCGGGTCAGCAGCCTTTTCATAAATCCGGCCAGTGATAAACGTTCTACAGAGTTCAGTTCAGGCAAGTCCCTGACATGGCGTTTGGGAAGGATCAGTGATTCAAACGGCCAGATAGCCCAGAAAGGGACAACAGCCAGCCAGTGCTCATTCTCGATGATGGTGCGCTCGCCTTTTTCCGATTCCAATCGCTGATAGTCAATCAACAGGTTGGAATTGTTCTGCTGTTGATACGCTTTCAGTGACCTGTGCTCCTTTGCAGGTTCGTTCGGTATGGTATCGATTGCCCAGATTTGACAGTGAGGGTGCGGATTCGAACAGCCCATCAAGGCCCCCTTGTTCTCAAATACCTGAACCCATTGAAACTGTTGCTTCAACTCCTCAACCTGATCTGCCCAGATATCAATGACCTGCCTGATCTCATCTGTCTCCAGTTCGGGGAGGGTTAAATCATGCCTGGGTGAAAAACAGACCACACGACAGAGACCGCGAGGTGCCGCAATCCGCAGCAAGGGATGACTGTTTTGCGGTATTTCGTATGACTCATCCAGCAACGCTGAAAAATCATTCTCAAATACAAAAGTGTTCCGGTAATCCGGATTGATCTCTCCATTAGCCCTCTTATTGCCGGGACAGAGATAACAATCCCTGTCATACCTTGGCAGCTCAGCCAATGCTGCACTCTCTTCTTTGCCCTGCCAGGGTCTCTTGGTTCGATGCGGGGAGTTTAATACCCATTCACCGGTCAAAGGATTCAACCGGCGATGGGGATGGTCGGATATGGATAGTGGTGACATTATGATGACCTTTTTTAATTTGATATGTACACGTGTACATTTTGCTCAAATGCAGCACAGCTATGTCAATGAGAAAATACTATAAGAATCGGACAATAATTCAGGTCTACAAACTGGAGAGAGTCGGCAGGGAGAAAGCAGGCTCTTCCTCCCGTGATGGATTATAGTAGGTTGTCTCCAACTATCCGGTCGCCATTACAATAGCCCTTTCTTGTCAGAGATAATATCGATACTGATTGGCACAGACCCAATCAAAACTCTGTCAGGCATCCAGTTGGATAAAACTTTCCAGGATAAAATTCATTTCCGGCTGTATATCCGGCCATTCAGCGTCATTGTAGATTGCCATTGAATCGGGTCGAGATTCCGAAAATCAGACGATGACACCTCATTGTCGGATGGCAGGGTTTGAGGCGTAAATTAAACCATTCATTTGCGCCCGACCATCGACTGCAGGGTGTCTATAGTAGTCTCCGGCACCACCTTTTCCAGAACAAATGAACCCGCCAGAAACATTATTATCCCGACTGATACGTGAATAAAGGTAAACTCTTTCCCCATAAAAGAGATCTCAAATAAAAGCATTGGCAACTTGGCAGTGCTCCAAATCCCAATGAAAAAAAGGATATTTGCCAATCGTGCTCCTTTTGAAGCCAGCATGGCTGCTATGGGAAAAGCGACAAACAGGGGACCGGCTGCCATTGCTCCGAGAATGAACGCAAAAATCAATCCCCTGACACCGGACTTGGCCCCCATGTACCTGATCACCGTCTCCCTGGGAACCCAAACATCAAAAAGCCCGATCAACAATAAAACAGGAGGCAGTACGGTGAGGATCATACGGGCATCCTTCAGCGATATCATGGCAGCACTGAAACCTTTTTCGGGCCAGCCGATATAAAGCCCGAGCAGACAGAGCGAAAACAGAACAGCATATTTGTATTTTTTAAGCAGATTCATATTCCCCTCCACCAGATCACCAATACAAAAACAATGGCGGTTAGCAGGCAAAGCAGATTCCTGAGAACCGTCAATCGAACACCAAAATACTTCAGCTCCAGAGGTGCCGTTGACACACCGACACTCATCAGGGCTGCGATAAAACCGGCGACTTGGGGGTAGCCAGCGCCTATCTCCAGAAAGCCTGCTGCCAGTGGAAAAGCCACGAAACCCGGAATCAGCATAATTGATCCGATAATCAATCCACCCGCAACTCCCAAAACACCCGATTCAGGGCCAATCAGTCGCCCGATCAGGGCTGGATCGATCAGGGAGCGTGCCATTCCGAGGAAAAGAACCAAGCCGATCAATACGGAAAGCAGGTTCGAAAACTGCTTGAGCGCCATCATAAGCGCTTTTTTGGTTTTAGCCCGATCCTTAAAAAAAGACAGCAACAGCAGACCTGCAACCACAATCCATAGTATCGGGTAGGTCATGAAAACCTCCCTTCTGCTTCAAGTTTCTTGAATTTGTTGAGGAAAATGTCCAAATTCCTGATGCGCAACTCAACATATGCCTTATGTTCAGCAAGCCTTTCCAAACCCTTGGGGGTGATCCTGTAAATCTTTCTTGCCGGTCCCTTTCCGGTAGTATCCCACTGAAACTCAACCAGATCTTCCTGCTCCAGGTTAGCCAATGATCTGTAAACAATGGCGCTGTCAAATCGACTGATCGGTATCAGTTCGTCAAATCTTTTATGGAGCTCGGTCCCGCAACCCGGCTTTTCCGCCAGAAACAGCAACAGAAACTCCGGCGTGTGTCTCCCGTAACGCATCTTTTTCACCGGTTTTCTCCGAATATGGTAACTGTTAAAAGCATATTACTGTTTATAACAGTTAGATGTCAATAACAGTTACAGATTTTCCCGGCTAATCAATGCCGGGAAGGCAACCCGGACCAAATTAACATTTACCCAGCCTCTCCCCACATCTCTGTAATCAAATCTAGCAGGGCCCGGGTAGTTTGGGTTTTGTATTTATCCTTGTGAAAAGCATAGTAAAAATCCCGGGTTGGGGTACTATCCGATAGATGTAGCAGCTTGAGCAATCCTCCGGCTACTTCTCCCCTGACAGCGGCCTTTGATATGACAGAGATCCCCATGCCGGCAATGACCGCCTTCTTAACCGATTCCGTATTACCGAACTCAACCGTTCTTTTCAGAGAAACACCTGCCGTGGCTAAACACTCCTCCACGACAGATCGGGTACCCGAGCCTTTACTCGCCAACACCACTTTTTCACTCTCAAGCTCTGGGAAGGTAACCGATTTTCTTTTCTTCCAGGGGTGGTTGGTGGGGATTATCGTCACCAGTTCGTCTCTGAACAGAACCTCACTCACCAGTCGATCATCCGAAACCGGCGCTCCAATAAAACCGATATCGAGCTCGTTTGCGATCACCTTTCGGGCAATCTTGTCGCTCAGATCGATTTCCAGCAGTGTCTCAATCTCGGGATAACGGGCCTGAAATTTACCCACCAGTTCCGGGATCAAATAGACGCCTGCCGTGAAACTTGCTCCCAGTTTTAGCGTCCCACCAGTCATACCTTTGAGATCATTCAATTTTGCGGTGGCATCGTCGAGAAGCTCGAAAATCTCCCTGGTTGCCTGGTAGAGAACCTCGCCTGCTTGTGTGGGAACCACCTTTTTCCCCAGCCTGTCAAACAGCCTGATGCCGAAATGCTCTTCCAGTTGCTTGATGTGCTTACTGATGCCGGGTTGAGTCAGACACAACTCCCTGGAAGCCTTGGTAAAACTGTTCAGTCCCGCAGTGATGTGAAAAATCCTGAGCTGATTCAAGTTCATCATTATAACCAACAGTTATTAATTTTAAATTTAAACTTAATTGGAGCTATCAAATATCCGGTTTAACTTCTTTTGCGCCTGAGATCAAGCCCTATAGTTCCCAACTTGTGCTTGGTTTGAGCTGCCGAAGCTTCTTTCACCCGGTCCCGAGCATTAGCTATACAAGAGTCACATCATTGAAAACATCTACCAGCCAGTGTTCGGGGAGACAAAATATAATTCGATGCAGTGCTTGCTAGAGACCTGCCTTGTCCCTATGATAGGTATTTGTGATGAATCCCCGAATCCCACACCATTCCAGGCGGAATAGACTATGATTATTGAAAAAGACAAAGCGGTTTCCTTAGATTACACATTGACCAATAGCGAAGGTGAGATTCTGGACAGCACCCAGCAACAGACACCACTCGTATATCTCCATGGCGCGGGCAATATTCTGCCTCGGCTGGAAGAGGCTCTCGAAGGGAAGAAAATCAAATCAAGGATCAAAAAAACACTGGTTCCTGAAGATGGGTATGGAGATTACAATCCCCAACTCGCACAATCCTATCCCCTCTCCAAGTTTCCCAATGCGGATAAACTCAAAGTGGGGACGCAGTTTCAAGTGGATACCTCAGGCGGACCGGTACTGGCAACGATCACCAAAATTGAAAATGAAGAATTGACAGTGGATATGAACCATCCCCTGGCCGGACAGACCCTGCATTTCGATATCGAAGTTGTGGATATTCGCGAGGCGACCGAAGAGGAACTTAAGCACGGCCATATCCATAGCGGTGAATGCGGTTGCTCTCACGAATAAGTGTCTGCTGCTTTAGGTAGAATTTGCAGACCTTGACGGGTTAAAAATTGAACACCAGGCGACCGAATAATACCGATCCTGATCGTCCTATTGCGCTTTCCTCTTCTCCATCCGGGATCTGGGCGGAGAGATAGAGGGAAATGTCGTCATCGGCAATCCAGGTGAACCAGGGATTGAGAATCGTTGAGCCATCATTGCCATTGGTAATGACATAAAGCGCCAACGTGGAAAAATCGGTGACAGGAAAACTTGTTCCCAGGTAGTAGTTGTCCTTGCCCAGCGAATCTCTTTCTCCCGAGTAATACGCCATTCTCTGGTTCAATGAGTAATCTTCCAGATTGGTCTCCCCGAGTCCTTCATGATAGTACTCCAGAATTACAAAAACACCGTTTTCAAAGGTATAATCCGCTCCCACCAGGTATTTGGTATGACTTTCCAGCTTTCCCGGCAGATCCCCATCCTTATCATCAGGCCTGCTCAGTGTGTATTCGCCGCCCTCTGCATGAATCCCGATTCCCGCCAATTCACCGCTCACCTCCAGGGCATTCAACTTCCAGCGAATGGGACTGGTCATCGCGGTTGGATCCACCGTTCCGTTTAACACACCCTCATAATCAACGTACTCCTTGATTACATCGGAATGCTGCAATGTGATCTCCCATGAAAAGAGATGGGTTTTCAGTTTAAACTGGTAATCACCGTCTTCGGATTCCACATAATCCCTTTGAGGTCGATCATGACTCGTGCCGAAAGAATAATACAGGGACACCAGACTATCACCGGGAAGAGAACGGGCGAACAGGACGCTGTCCAATCCTTCAATCTCATAAGCGGGATCAAAAACGTCTTTCCAGTTAAAGAGATCGGTTGGATTCCAGGCATATCCGGTTCCCGTGTAGTACTTCTGACGACCCGCCCGAAGGGTGGTTTGGCCCAGGTAGAGCGATCCGTACGCTTCCTGAAACCAGATATCATCGGTTTTGTCATACGATACCGCAGTCGGAAACCTGGAAGCTTCCTCTTCAGGAAGGTAATCGCAGAGATTGATCGTCTTATATCCGGAATATCGGGTCCCTACAATGGCCACACTGAGATCTCCCCTATCGCCGTAGCTGTTTTTAATGTTTAGACGGATACGGGTTTGATTTGAAACAACAGTCTTATCCAGGGCAATGTTTCTCTCTGATGAAAGGGTGTCTTCCAGATATCCGCCAAACTCCAGTTCGGACTCCTGGGAAAAGACAGGGAAAGAGATCAGAGCGATCATACCGAGTGATATGATGAGTACTTTTTTCATGTCGCCTACCTGTTTAATCGGTTGGATTTAAACCTGCTCGCCTGGATCGGGGTTTTGAAATCGATGTTCAGGGTCAGGTTTTCCGTCGTACCGTCATCTTCATGATTTTTCATAACCATTTCCATGGGGACGAGATGACCGTCTCTGTTCTGAACATCCCGTAGAAACAGCGTCTTAAACGGTTTTTTGTCTCCTTTGTTATAATAGTCGATCTTCCTGGCCACGAAATCGTGTTTCCCGATCCAGCCTACAATGCGTCCGTAGCTTGGCCCTTTGGGTGTAGGAATCATCTCCAGCACATAGCAGGAAACATCTTCAAATGTTTCCTCTCCCTTCAGCTTTCCGGTATACTTCTCACTCATTTTACCGCCTCCCATGTCCTCATAGGTGAAATCCGATCCCATCACCTTCTGTTTTTTGGCATGTGAAGCCAGATGACGGATTCTACGGGTTCTGGGAGAGTAGCTCCAGATATCATCCCCATCATTCAGCATTAGGATTTTCACCCCCTTGACCCGTTTGGGATAGGTATACACCGCTAACTGCTTATCACCGGTGTTCACCGACCAGCTTTTGATCTTCAAAAGTCGTTTGTCTCCGCCCGACGTGGTAATCACCTGTTCCATCTCCATAATGGCGTGGTCATACTTTTCCACTTCATCAACTTTCTTGAGAATTTCCAACGCGGTCATCTCCTGGGCGACCAGAAGCTTTGAGAGGAAAAACAGGTTTATTAAAATCACGAGTAAAATTCTGAGTTTCATAATGTCCTCCTGATAAATCGAATTAAAGCGAACTTGCCGTGTGGTTGGTTTTTTCGCCTTCCGGAAAACGCCTCGCCGGCTGACCGACGATTCTCTTCTCAACAAACGATCCCACCAGGGGAAGCACAAGAATCGTCGAGATAAAACAGAAACCAACCCCTATAAACAGGACATAGCCCAGGCTGGCCATTCCCCTGTGGGTGTAAAATCCGATGCTGCCAAATCCGATCATGGTTGTGAGTGCGGTCATCAAAATGGCATGACCGACTTTTGCCGTCGCCTTCTTAATCCCGCCCACTCCTTCCTGGCGCCATCGATGAATAATATGAATACCGTTATCAACACCAATGCCGATGATTACGGGAACTGCCACAATGTTGACAAAATTCAGCTTGATTCCCAATACAGCCATCATGGCAACCATCCACAAAGTTCCGAAAACAAGGGGGACCATGGCCGTAAATGCCGCTGTCGGGCTCCTCAGATCCAGGAGCAGCAGCAGAATGATAACCAGGGCTGCGGCAATCAACGCTTTTTTACCGTCCCTTACCATCGCTTCGTTAACCAACAGCATTAGCTTGGGTGTTCCGGCAATCCTGGTAGAGACCGAATCGATGCTCTCGACAAACCGCACCAGGGGATCGTATTCATAAAGATCTTTTTTTGGATAGATCTGTACCAGGTAACGCCCGCTCTCGGGATTTCGATACAAGGCCTGAAGTTTTTCCGGCAGCATCTCTTCCGTCACCGGACCTTCATGTTCAACCATTCTCAACAGCCGATCCCTGAGGCTTTCCGAAAAATGATCCGCAAAGCTGTTGATCTGCTTCCAGTCTGCAGACCCGCCTTCCAGAAAAGCGATTAACCCCGTTAGTTTACCTTCTTGTTCTTCTCCACCGGTCACTCTCTCTATGGCTGCCACGACCCTGTCCTGCCCTCCAATAAAAGAGAGTTCCTCGATTTCGATAAGGTTAAACATCAACCGCTCCAACTGCTCCGCAAGCGCCTGTCTTGTGTCGACCCTGCCAACACCAAAGGAGTTCAAACCATTGTTCTTTTCCAGGCTGCCTCTCAGATTTCTAACCAGTTGATCATTCTGTTCGATCCACCCGTCCTCAGGAATCCAGCGATCAATGGAATCTACGTCTCCCACTACCTTTTTCTTTTTCAGGCGCCGGGCAATATCCCTGGACTCTTCAACCGAGTCAACCGTCATGAAAGCCAGCTCTGCAGACATTTTAAACCGCTTGATAATCTCCTTATGCAAGCGTACCGAATCCAATCCCGTCGGCTCCAATTCGAGGAGATTATATTCATACCGAAGCTCCCTCAACTGTAGTGCGGCTGTGAGAATCAAAACCAGTCCAATAAACAGGTAGACAATTCGACTTTTCGTCACCCCGGATGCGATATTGCCCAGGATGATGAAATCCCTGCTTTCCACCTTTTTCCCCATTCGGGACAGACGATTGTCTCGTAGTGCCAAAAGGGTCGGCAGGATAAAGAAAATCGCCAGCAGGGAAATAACGACGCCGCTTCCCGCACAAAAACCAAACTCGGCTATGCCACGGGTATCCCCGACCATCAACGCAAAGAACGCCAATGCCGTGGTCAGGGCGCTGGCCAATACCCCTCGGCCGGTAACTACAACCGTTTTCTCCAATGCCTCCTCCAGAGACCGACCACTCGAACGCTCCTCATAAAAACGGGTGATGATATGAATCGAAAACCCGATCCCCAACCCGATCAAAACCAACATGATCATGGCTGTCAGAATATTGAGATCGATAATGGTCAGACGATAAAAACCCATTGACCAAACAATGCCAATCAAGATGGGTCCGATTCCCAGCAATGGAATAATGAGAGAGCGGTAGTTCCAGACCAAAAGGACAAAAACCAAAACCAGCGCCAGCAGGGTAAGCCCGAAGGTGTATGGTCCCATCGATTCCAACTCGTCACGGGCTGTGGGGATCATGCCCGTGGTTCCGATTCGAATACCCGGTATGGATGATTCGATCTCCTGCAAAACAGGCCTGATCCTGGCATCTACATGTATCTGCTTTCCCCAATCCGTTGAGGATGCTTTGACAGCCACCGGTATGACCCCCATTTTCTTGTCCAGGGACAGCAGGTAAGGATTACCCGAGGAGAGATCCCGAGCAGACCTCAGGATTAACGGCTTGCTGACCTCAATCCCTTTTGCACTGTCGTCCAGCATTACGATAAAATCTTCCAGCGCAGCCAGAATCGCAACCAGCTCCCTTTCCTGATCCTGAACTTTATCCGCATCACCGGAAAACTCACGTTCAAAATCATCATTGAGATGGGTAAGGTAAGGAACGAGGCGAACATCGGAAAAGACATCCACCGACCGTTTCAGATCCTTCGGTTTGATGGTTCGCAATCCGTGCTGAATTAAAAACGTTTCATCCAGCTTGCCATAAGTTGTGATAACAACATCGGTTAGCGCTTCTATCCGTTCAGTTACAGTCTCCACAGCAGCTTCGGTTAAAACAGGCGATTCCGACTCAATTACGATCAGATAATTCGAGCCCATCGGATAATTCTCCAGGACATCAACCCACTCCTGCACAACCGGTTCGGATTGGGGCAATAGAGAAATCCACTTCATGTCAACACCGATCATACTTGCCAGATAGCCGGCAATACAGGTGATGGTTATGGTTACAGCAATGACCACCCGCTTTTGCTGTAAAGCCAGGTACAGAAAAAACTTCAAGAATCTGTCAAACATGCTTCCTCCCTTGTTAAATTAATACATTGATCCTGCAGGCAAACGATGGTCAACATGCACTTCTATCCCCCCGGCGACATGCAAAATTACGGTATTGGAAAATACAATGAAAAATATATCATACTGACCGTTCGGTATGTTTTTGAACAAACCACCCCATCAACTTTTAGACTTCACCCACTGCAAAGAATCCGAAACATAGTCCAAAGCCCACCTAACCGCCGATTCAAGCCCTCAACCAGTCAAGGCTAACGGCACCAAATCGATCATTACTTTTTGATGAGCTGCCACAGTTCAGTGGCTATTTTATCTCCTTTCTCCTTAATTGTCTGATCATCGTGAAAGAGGACTGTCATCAACACGAAGCCTTCTGCTACGGAAAACAGGTGAGCTGCAAAGGTTTCCGGATTGATGGTCTTCTTGATCTCCCCTGAGATCTGAGCATCTGCAACCCGTTGTTCAAACAGGTCCATACATCCCGAATAGATTTTTCCAATCCGTCTGCGAAAATCGGGAAAGCGTCTCATAGTGTCGAAAACAATCGAATAGTGCTGCTCCGAAACATTCCTGGCGAAACTACTTTTGTCAAAATAGTCGGTGTAATTCAACACCTTGTGAATCAGGGTCTCCATGTTTTCAGAGGAGTAAATTCTTTCCCGGATCCATTTCTCGATCTCATAGAAGAAGTTATTCATCACAGCCAGGTACACTTCCTCCTTGGTTTTGAAATGATGATAGAAGGCTCCCTTGGTAATATTGCAGCGTTCCGTAATCATACTGATACTTGCTTTCTCGTACCCGTGTTCCTGAAAGCAATCAAAGGCGGCGGCTAATAAATTCTCTTTTGTGTCCATTATTAAATCCGTTTTTTTATAACATACTAACCGTACGGTATGTTGTCAATCTCTATTTTAAGATATTAGTTTTTGATCTTAACTATCCGATTTGAGTGAATAGCAACGCAGATCGTTAATGTTCGATACTGTGGTCCGGCATCTCACCTGGTTTAGTTAAAAACCACACAGGTTGAAACCGGCTATAGGTTCAATAGCCAGGCATCAGGATTTTTCACGTACCTGAATAAACAAGCCTTCTCCCCTGGCACAGAGGTTGTTTTCGGAAGAGAGGGTGACTTCCACCACCACTTTTCTGCCGTCGATGGATTTTACCGTTCCCCTCAATTCAATTTCCTTTCCCACCGGTGTGGGAGCCAGGTAGTCTACTTTCAGGGACGCCGTCACGAATCGGGGCATGGTGCCCGGTTCCAGGTTGATCTTCAGTTCCCTGGCCTGGGCGGCAGCGGCGGTTCCGGCTCCATGGCAGTCAATCAACGATGCGATCAGGCCGCCGTAGAGAATATCTTTCATCCCCCCAGTGTAGTGTTTGTGGGGATTGACATGGCAGACACTCTCGTCGCCATCCCAATAGCTTTTAATCTGAAGGCCGTCTTCATTTAAACGACCACAACCGTAGCAATGTGCATAGTCATCAGGATAGTAATCCTGAAAGGCAAAATTGTTTTCATTTTCCATGGGAGATATCCCTGTTCATTATTGAGTCCAGACAAAGTGTGATAGATGTGGATTTATAAGTCGATTGATTTCAAATCCGATGAAAGCCCGATGGTATCCCATGCAGAGATGGAGTCTGCGTATCGTGTAACTATTGGTTATCACAATTCAGGAAATATTCCAATCGCACTTCCGCCTGAGGTGCACCAAAAATGGTGCAGAAATCACAAGCAAAAAGAGACTGTCTGTTCGAAAAGCTTTTAAAGCCGGAAACGGCTTAACCGAGATCAACGAACCGATCCATGCGTCTTCCTGAATGGATAATCTCCCGGTCCAGTTGTAACCGATTGCTCACATCGTTTACGTGAATCCGGATTAAATGCGTAGTTTTCAAGAGACTGGAATCATGGTATCCTTGTCTTTCAGATTCCGACTATGATGGAAACCAGGCAAAGATCTGCAATTCTGATTCGCGCCCGGGGCAGTTACAGCCAGGATGAACACCCGGGACAATTTCCGGAATCGGTCTCATGCCTGATCAATCCACCGGGTTGCAGAGGTTCGAACCGGAAAGACCGCAATGAAACCGACGAATTAATAAAACCGAATATCATGGAAGATAACTCCTCATTCATTATTGGAAACGAACTGCAAGCCCTCATTCGGCAGCACCTGAAGCGATTTCAGGTTAATGCTTCACAGGGAACAGCCGGCAAAAGAGCTGCTGTGGCCTTAACTGTTGTCAATGTGGCCGATGATCCCGGCGTCTATGGCATGTCCCGGGAAAAGCTCACCAAAGAGCATGCAGCCCTCATTCTCACCCGTCGCAATCCGGGATTGAATCATCATGCAGGACAATGGGCGCTTCCGGGAGGTCGCAATGATGAAGGGGAAAGCCCGGAAGAGACTGCTTTACGGGAGTTGCATGAAGAGGTGGGCTTGAAACTGACACAGAACTCCATACTGGGCAGACTGGATGATTTCATCACCCGCTCGGGATTTGCCATCACTCCTGTTGTTTTCTGGGGCGGAACCGTCTTGGAACTGATTCCCAACCCCGCAGAGGTGGGTTCGATTCATAGAATACCCATTGCCGAGTTAATGAGAGAAGATGCCCCTATCCTGGACTCTATCCCCGAATCGGAAAATCCGGTTCTGCTGATGCCGATTGGTCAAAGCTGGATCGCTTCTCCTACCGGCGCCATCCTTTATCAATTTCGGGAAGTCGCTATTCACGGCAGGGACACCAGGGTTGCTCATTTTGAACAACCTCATTTTGCCTGGCAATGAACCAACTTCCCGGTTAATCCGTGCATCAAAGCCAATTTTATTCTAACGGCTTTAATCCCTCTCCATCCCAAAGCACCCTGGTTAAACTCAACCGGACCATCTTTTCGCCTACGGAAAGAAGGATTTAACTTCCCTCAATTTTACTCCGTATACATCGAATTTAACGAGATATAATTCTGCGTCTGTATTTCCGGACTTGTCACCGGCTGAGGAATAGCGTATTTAGGTCTAAACCGAACCTAAAGGATCAGAATAATGCATTTTTTACACAATACAAATATGAAAAAACTCATTACTACTTTGATGATAGGATGGGTTAGCATCTGCGCTTTTTCACTCTTCTGGAATGTAACTTCGGAGAATGCCCAGCAGAAGAGTTTGTTTCACCAGGGAGCTAAAGCCTTTTTTCAGCAGATTGTGCTAACCCGGTCATGGAATGCCGAACACGGCGGGGTTTATGTTCCCATCGGCGAGAAAACCTCGCCCAATCCATATCTTGAGGATCCGTTTCGCGATCTCGAAACCAGGGAGGGACTGAAGTTGACCAAGATAAACCCTGCTTTCATGACGCGCCAAATCGCAAGCATAGCTTTGGAGGGAAGTAATATTCGCTTTCACATCACCAGTTTGAAGCCGATTCGCCCTGCCAACAAGGCTGACGAATGGGAAGCGAAGGCTCTGCAGAGTTTCGAAAAGGGTGTTCCGGAATACCGGGAGTTCCTGACGGATCGCAATGGTGTTGGCATATATCGCTATATGGCACCGCTTGTGACTACGCGCAATTGTCTGCAATGTCATGAAAAGCAGGGATACCACGAGGGAGATATTCGAGGCGGTATCAGCGTCACCCTTCCCATCGAACCGAAAAAAATCAACTGGGTTCTCTGGATCAGCCATATTACCACAGCATTGGCAGGTGCTGCCGCCTTCCTGCTTTTTGGAAACCACATCGCGCGTAACCAGAAACAGCTCCTTTCTGCCAATGTGGAACTCCAGGATGCCCTTGACAATATCAAAACGTTAAGCGGATTTCTCCCTATCTGCGCCAGATGTAAAAAAATCCGCGACGTTTCCGGTTTCTGGGAACAGCTTGAATCGTACATAGAAAACCACTCCGATGCACTGTTCAGTCATGGTGTCTGCCCCGAGTGCACCGAAGAATTATATGGCGACGAAAAGTGGTACAGGAAATCAAAGCTTTCCAAAAACGGAAAGCCATAATCCCTTCCAGCCGAATTGAACACCTGACATGCCACTACTCTTCCAAGAGTGTCTCCCAACCACAATCCAACAATTTAATTCCCTCGATGCTTCGGGTGTTTTTTCAGGTTGCGTTGCAGAATCCTGATCTTTTTCCACTTCTCTTTTTCGATGACCCGAGAACTCTTGGTTTCCCTGTCATCATAGTAGCTTATCTCCCGTTTGAGTTTAAGATAGCTCTGTAAGCGATCAGGATCCAAATCTCCCTGCTCGATTGCTTCAATCACTGCGCAGCCGGGCTCCGAATCGTGACCACAGTCGGAAAATCTACAACAGGTAGCCAATTGCTCAATATCCTCAAAAGTGACATCCAGCCCCTCGTCAAAATCCTGTAATTGCAGTTCCCTCATGCCGGGAGTATCGATAATCATACCGCCCTCCGGTAACAGGATGAGTTCCCGGTGTGTTGTTGTATGGGTGCCTTTGCCAACCGCTTCGCTTACCGATTTGACCTTTTGACGTTCCCTCCCCAACAAAGCATTGATCAAAGTGGATTTACCCACACCCGAAGAGCCCAGCAACGCTGCAGTATAGCCAGGCATCAGATAGGGTCGAATCACATCGATGCAATCGTCGGATCTGGCCGAAATCAAAAGAACAGGCGCTCCAATAGCGATCGACTCGATCTCGAAACGTTTATCTTCCGCATCACCACACAGATCCGCTTTGTTAAGCAGAACCACAGGCATGGCATGACTATCGTAAACCAGTGTTAGATATCGCTCTATCCTTCTTGGATTGAAATCGCGATCCAATCCCGAAACTATAAATACGGTATCCACATTGGCTGCCATCACCTGTACCCGGCCTGTGCTCTCCTCTTTGGAACGACTCGATCCCGCTGCCTTTCTGGAAATCGAGTTCTGACGGTTCAGAAGGGTGTGAATGATAGCCGTATCGTCGTCCGGAGCTTTATTAAACAAAACCCAGTCTCCGACAACCGGCAAATCAAAGGCAGATTGCAGATTGAAACTGAAAGATCCGGACAACTTAGCCCGACACTCTCCCCTCAATCCCAGCAGTCTGAAGCTGTTTTTCTGGACATCTATGACTCGACCGATGCCAGTTTTATCAAAATTGTCCGTTGAAATTTGGTTTGAAAAATGGTTGTTCCATCCCAGGTTTTCCAATTCCATTGTATTTTCCCCTGAATAAAAGTCGTGATCGATGTCACAGGAACCTGATACTTGATCTGTTCCCGTATCGATACCAGTTTTTGTTGCGTTGAATTGTAAAAGCTAAGGGGGCCAACACTTACAGGGGATTCAAGCGGAGGGGTGGCAGGATGTCGATGCCAGAAACTACCGTACCAATGCGTCAATCCGAAGCTGATACCTGGTTAAAAGGGCTCAGAACTCCGTTGGACAGCGCGTTCGGATAGAACCAATACCTGTTTGATGCGACTCCAACTACAGGCATACGTCACGAACGTACCGGGTGAAACAAAATGAGACGACATCAGGTCAGACCGAACAATCCCCGTAAGCATTAACCGCTACGACTTCCTCAAGGATTGTCAAAATCATAAATTCTCCGAATATTAGTGGTTATTAAGTCTCCGTACCGGGCAAGGGTTCACAAAACCTTGTTGAAACCGGTTTGCGATTACGGCCTGCAAACGAAGCAATCAGCTTCACGATATCCTTTGATTCACGGATCGGATTCTTGAATAAATCGGTCGAAATCGACTGTTTTGGTAAAATATAGCACCAGGAATGATGACTTACAATGCCCAACAGGCTTTTATCCCGGATCAAAATCAATGGTTCCGGAAAATCGCAAAATCTGCCTTTTTTAATTTGACTTATGTCAAGTAAAAACGGATTCGCTTTACCTAGAATTAAATCTCAAAAGGGATAACAACATCCTGATGATTGTTCATTTCATCCGGTCCATTCCATCATGCAGAGATTCGACTTTCTTAAGCTCAAACCACGACACCTGATTCAATCAATCATCTTCATCTGGACCTTGGCAATCGGTCTGCAATTCTATCTCTATATTGGGCAGGCTATGGGCAACGGGGCCGTTACTATCCCCAGACCCGCAGGTGTTGAGGGTTTCCTGCCCATTGGTGCCTTGATGAGCTGGAAAAGGTTTCTGTTGAGCGGCCAGTGGGATATAACTCATCCCGCCGCCATGGTGATTTTCGGGTTTGCCTTGCTGATTTCGTTTTTATTCCACAAGGCGTTTTGCAGTTGGTTTTGCCCGATCGGAGCGCTCTCCGAATGGACTTGGAAAACTGGCAGATTTCTTTTCGGTAGGCAAATCAGTCCTCCACGATGGCTGGATTACCCGTTGATGGGGATAAAGTACCTGCTTTTGGGATTCTTCCTCTGGGTTATTCTCACGATGCCCCTGGACGCGATTTCCGCCTTTATCAACAGCCCTTACTACAAGATTTCCGATGCCAAAATGCTGCGTTTTTTTACCCATATGTCCCTGACAACCGCAATTGTACTTTTCATCCTGGTGATCGGATCTCTCTTTATTAAGAATTTCTGGTGCAGATATTTTTGTCCGTATGGCGCCCTTACCGGATTGCTGGGATTCATCAGTCCCTCGGCAATCACCCGGGACAAAGACACTTGCACGGATTGTGGGCAATGCAGCAAAGCCTGCCCCCACAGAATAGATGTTCGTGTCAAATCACGAGTTTACAGTCCGGAATGTTCCGCCTGTCTGGATTGTGTGGATGCCTGTCCGGTGAAAAGCACCCTTGCATTTGAGTCGGGGGCTTTCAAATTCAAAAACCGCTGGTCACCAGTCTACCTGGGTTCTGCCATTGTTTTCAGTTACTTTGGTCTGGTCGGCCTGGGGATGATAACAGGATACTGGCAAACCCATTTGCCTGAATCCGAGTTCAGGGAGTTATTGAAACTAATCGATTCCCCGGCCGTCACCCATCCGGGAATCTAGTTCCGGGTCTTGACTCATTCGGGAACAGAACCTAAACTTCCCAGAGAACCCAAGATATCGGAACACTATGAATCCCTTTTCGCTTCTTATCAAACCCGCCTCGGCAGATTGCAATCTAAACTGTGAGTATTGCTTTTACCTGGAAAAATGTGACATCTATCCGGAAACCAGACGACACCGCATGTCGGATGAGGTGTTGGAAAAACTGATCAGCAGCTATCTTGCCACGGATCAACCATTTTACTCCTTCGGTTGGCAGGGAGGTGAGCCCACCCTGATGGGAACGGCGTTTTTCAAAAAGGTAGTGAAGCTGCAACAGAAATACGGAAGACCCGGTTCATCAGTAGGGAATGGCCTTCAGACCAATGCGACCCTGATAACTGATGAAATGGCCACTCTCTTTGCGGATTATAAATTCCTATTGGGTTGCAGCCTGGACGGTCCCGCAGAAATTCACGACCTCTATCGTCAAACCACTGATTCCGTCGGTTCGCACGAGCGGGTGGTCAAGGGGATCGATCTCCTAAGTGAAAAAAGGGTCGAGTTCAATATCCTGGTATTGGTCAGCCAGGCGAACGTTCACAGGGCTGAAGAGGTGTATCAATATCTGGTAGAAGAAGGCCACACTTATCACCAGTATATCCCCTGCGTTGAATTCGACGAGAAGGGAGACCTGCTACCCTACGCCATTTCCGGCAGCGAATGGGGTGATTTCCTTTGCCGGATCTATGATCTCTGGTACCCGAAAGATGCCTACAAGGTATCCATTCGCCAGTTCGATGCCGTACTCAACCAACTGGTGGATGGCAATGCCGGTGTTTGCACCATGGGAAACAATTGCTGCCAGTACTTCGTAGTGGAATACAATGGAGATGTCTACCCCTGCGATTTTTTTGTGGATGAACCACTTCGCCTTGGTAACATCTTGAGCGATTCATGGGACAGTCTGCTGAAATCTCCACTGTATCGGCAGTTCGGTGCTCGAAAAAAACAGTGGCATCCTCAATGTGAAACGTGTGAAGTTCTGCCTCTGTGCCAGGGTGACTGCATCAAGCACAGGGTTGCGGTAGAATGCAAAGCAGGGAACCTCAGCAGGCTTTGTGACGGTTGGCAGCAGTTTTATACTCATTCCGCCCATGGTTTTGAAGTCCTTGCCGAATCAATCCGGCAACAACGCCTGTCGGAGCAGAACAGAGCCGGAGTGCAAAATCCTCGACAGGCAGAAAAAGTGGGGCGTAATAATCCCTGTCCCTGCGGAAGCGGGAAAAAGTACAAGAAGTGTTGCGGCAAACCGGGATAAGGACTTAATAACGGGGCAAAACATCTGCCCCGCGACCAAATTTGTAAATAACCCGGAAGCTTTTTATCTCCGCAAAATCTACTGCAGATAACTACTCACCGTCCTGCTTGAACTGCTGAAATTCAACGTCAGGGATTCTCCGTTCAACTCAAAGGTAATCTCACTTCCCGGAAAATCAGCCGAAGAGTAGGGATTTTCATATCGCTTATAATCCGAAATGTTCACCGCGGAGCCATCCTGCGTGAGATCATCGTCCCAGTTCATAACCAGGGTACCCTGGGAAGGGGATTCATAAGTGACCTGCATACCCGAGGAAATATCTGTAGTCAGGCTTGCCCCGGCTATCGCACTTTTAAAACTGTCGAAATCAGCATATTCGGAGCTGCTTCCCAGTTCACAAATCCAGATGGTCTTTTCACCCGAGGCAATAATTTCGTAATCCCCCTTATCGGCTTCTTCCGCATTGTCGTTGGTCACCCAAACAGCCGTTGAATCAGAAGTCCAGAGCGCCAGATAGCCATCATCCTTGCGCGCAAAAAACCATCCGGACTCCTTGACCGCTTCGTCGAACTTGCCCTTCGGCAGGTATGCATGGGTATACAAGGGCTGGTCGGAAACATATAATCCGTCGGAGGTGTCTATATCATAGAGCGAGATGACCACATTTTTCACCTGGATTGCCCGCGGCATGGTACCATATCCTACCCAGTAATTGGGACTGTCTCCTCCATCCGTCTCAGTGGCGGGATGGGTTGTGAAAGCAACCGCTTCCGCACCCAGGGTTGCCTGCCAGATGGACTGTTGGTCACCGCCATAACCCTTTCGCCAGTCTTG
>JANQGX010000023.1 GCA_028282885.1 SAR324 cluster bacterium | reverse complement strand
CGAGCTGGGTACGCATTCAACGAGTTCGGCAAGATAGGCATAACCACCAATATCATCAAGCTTATTAAGCGCTTTTAACTGGTCTCCCAACAGGATTTCATCAATTGGCTGGTTGGTGTCGACCAGTTCCAGCATGGCCCTGTAAATATGCTTGTGCCTTTCGTCATGGAAGGAGTTGGGTGCAAGAATCCCTGCAATATCGTTCATCGTACGATTATCAAAGATAATGGCACCGAGGACAGCCTGTTCGGCTTCAAAATCGTGAGGAATGGACAGTGCGGGGGTGGCTTCTGTCATTTGCTCCTCCTGAAACTATCCTGTTTGAATACTATTCCTTCACCTTCTATTCTTCCCATTATGCGGTCACTGGAACCCTGCATATCAATGTTGAAATCCGAAGCTTCTACAATTCCATCCAGGCTCCTATTTGCCGTGATAATGACGTGTGAGTCTTTCCGATAAAGATGATCGACCAACCGGAATAATTGATTTGCTTGCCACTCGGTTCTGGGGTAATAGACTTTGTCAAAATCGTCTAAAATAACGAACTGCTTCAAGCGGGGTAGTTCCACTTCGATGCTCTCATCTTCCGGCTTTTTGAGATTGTGGATCCAATCAACAACAGAAAGAAATGTGGCCTCCCTGAGTGGGTCTTTTTCCATCCATTCCCAAGCGAGACGGCAGGCTACCGTTGTTTTTCCATTGCCGTTGTAGCCAAACAAATAAAGCCAGTCGAAAGCAAGCGTGGAAAAATCAATTGTTGGGTGGGCGAGGTTTCCGTAATCGTATGTCATCATGAAGACACGATCACGGATCGGAAACCCTGCAAGATCTAATCGTTTGTTTGGATCATTACCATGCATTTTTATAGCTTTTTGACGTTCCTCATCTTTGAGTAGTTTTCGATATTCAGCATAATTTACAATCGCGCCACCATGCTCATCCTCGGACCAAACACCGTCAACGTTACCTGATTGATAATTCCCTGTCGCAACTTCGGTAAGATCAGCCAGATGTGCAAAACCAGGGGTTTCAGCAAAAGATTTGGTGATATCTTCGAATGATTTTGTTTTTGTCAGTTCCGTATTCATCTTACTACCCCCTCCTGCATGTGATCGAATCTACCAGCATATGGGTCCTTTTTGGTTTTTTTGTCCTCTTTACCTTTTGATCCACCGGGTTTAATCTCCGCTATCTCTAAAAGGGTTTCAAAGTTGTTTGGTCGGTAAAGAACCTCCCATCTACAATTAGCTGGCATTCCCTTAAGCCAATGGTCGTATGCTGCTTTATGCACCAGAAGGAAGTGTGTTGTATTCTTCCCATCCAAAAAGAGGATGGAAACGACATGTACGAATCCTGGATCCTGACCATTGGCTTTGCGATAGCCAGAGACAAAAATCTTATTATAGTCAAAAGCAATTTTATCAAGATCGGATTGGGTCGGTGGTATATATGTAATATCTTCTTGTTGTATATTGTAGTATGTCGGATGTTCGCTATTTTGAAATTGCTCATCCCTTTGTTTTCGCTGTTCGGAAGTTGTTCGGAAGTTGTTCGGATGTTCTTCATCATGAACCTCTTTTGTCTCATTTTGAGTCTGATAATCCCGGTAGTTTGTAACCCCAAGAATCAGGTCGGAATCAAGCTTCCGATGGTAAATCATTTCAGCTTTTTCAAGCCGTTCAATCCAATCAATTATTGTTGTTCTACCTGGTGTAACCCATTTCTTTTTCTTCCGATCATATTGAGATAGGAAAATCGAATAGCATTTAAGTGATCGCCTTACCTCACCTCTTTTTAGTAAATCCTCCCTCTTGGTTGCCAATAAAAGTAGAAGTCGGAAAAACTTTGCTACTGATGGTGGTTCCTCAATCCAAATATCAAACTCTTTGGGCTTAATTCCGGTTTTAACCTGTTCTTCCAGTTCCGGATAATCCGGCAGAATCGAACGCCATAACCAGATGAAACCGTCTCTCCTGTTTTGTTCGAAATTTGACACTTGAATTGCTTGTCAAGTACACTTTTGGTTATAAATATCTTTTGTAATCAACTATGAAGCTTTATTTTTCTTAAAAAACACTTCTCTGGCTTCTCGTTCTGCCAGATGTTCTCGAAGTTTCTTTTCAATATACACCTGCCCTTTCCCTGTCACCATAACCCTTCGTCCGATTCTTTCCTCACCCTCACGATCCTGAAAAGTGTATTCGTCGACAATCAACCACCCGTTGTCAATGGCATACTGGTATGGTTTATATGCTGTTATCAAGAGGTTGAGACCGTTTTTATCCTTGAGAATATCGAACAGACGGTTTTGTCCGATATCAATCTTGTCAACGCCCTTGTTAGCGAGAATGTTAGCAAAATCCCCGACCGAAACAGTGTCTTTGGACCGGGATATCCTGTTAACAAACTCTACTTTAGGTTGATCCTCCTGAATCTTTGTCTTGAGTTGGGAGTTTTCTTCGACTTGATCAGCTAGTTTATTGGCCGTTTCTGCTAACAAGCGAAGAGCGCCGTGGTGAGTTTGTGGGAGTTGGAAGGTTTTGAACTGCGACCTGTAACTGTGGAAAGCGTCATTCAGATCCTGTTTGAGATCTACTGCTTTTTCACTGTTTCTTGAAAGAGTAACCAGAAACGTTGCCTGTTTTTCATTCAACCAACAAACCGTTACTCGCTGGTAACTATCTGGATTTAAAGAAGGTGCCGTTTTAAAAGGCACCTCACCATACCTTTCGAACCTATCTTTGTACTTACGAATCATCTCCAAGGCATGCTTATGCTCATTACCAAGCCGACACGCAATGTAACGAGAATCTACTCGTCCTTCGCCATCAATTTCTTCGATTTTGATCAGATCATCCATAATTACCTCCAACTAAGAGTTATTTCTCTCCTGTTGTTTAGGCTCAACCCTGCACTCTTCCAGATATTTCTCAACATCAGATTTTTTAAACTTGATCAGCTTCCCAAACCGGTAATATGGGATTCCTATCATCCCTTTCGCGACTTGGTTATATACACCTCCAAGCTTCATGCCTAGTATTTCGGCAACTTGCTTCGGGGAAAGATACTCATCTTGGTTTTTGGATTCTGTCTGTTTCATTTATTCCGTTTCCTTTTTCTCGATGATGAAGAAATCACTTGAGGTAGATTATGTCAATACCCTTTTAAAAAAATCCTGATCTTTTTCATTCAACTACGCCGAACACTCCCATTTCTCGGCTTCCAGCTCATCAATGGCAGCTTGAATTTCGGCTCTTTCCTTTTCGGTTTTTGCTTTTTTCAGCATTATTTTGAATAATATAATGGCGGGATCTTCCATAATTACTCCCTTCGGGTAGTTGTCATTTAATCGTATTTTTGCGATTATATTTATTCACAACAGAACGGTTTTTTTGTTAAAATGTTTGAATTTTCTACCTTTTTTGGTACTATCGGATAGAAGATAGTTTTGATACAAAGAAGGTCTGATTACAAACAAATAACTGGCACATTCGGGACACTCTGAATTTTCCGGTTGGTATACCAAATGACAAAACCCTTCCAGGAATAGCGGATCGGATCTTCCGGTTTTCTTGAAAGGGGTGGGGGAACATCCGTACTTTGGGAATGAACTTTCTTAGCCAGATCCATACAGGACATTCCCATGAATTTAGCAATTTTGTACGCTGGTAAGGATTTTGTTTTCACTTTTCTCTCCGTTTGGGTGTTAATCCTTCATTCAAGGAAAGCAAAATGCCGGTTCATCGAACGCATTGAAGAGGAGAAAAAGAAATAGCTTTCATAAGTGTTTTGTTGGGTTTTTAACCGCGATCAAGGGAAAACGATATGGATTCAAACCTTTCAATTGATGATAAGTTGTTGGCCTGTTTGTATATCGCCCTGAACAAATCCGAAGCTGGCGAAAACTGGATAGAAGTATTTCCATTATTCGATTATCTTGAATTCACGAAAAATCCGGGTGAACGCTATACTGTTCTCAACCGAATGGTGGCCAGCGAGCTAATCTTTATGGAATCCGGCAACAGGTCCGAATACGGCATCACCCATAACGGCAAAGAGCGTGTCGAAAACAATCCGCTTATTCTTGAGTTCGCCCAAAACTTTCAGAAGGAGATAGAATAAGCTTTTTATTTTCAAGAGCGTCGAAAAGAACCTCAAAATAAGGAGGCTCCGATGTCCTGTGTCCGAAGTTAATAATCGAGTCTCTGATCTTTTTGAGCCTTGATGGCTTAAGCATGTAGAGTTCGTTAATGATTACACACAAATGATCGATGTCTTCTTTTTGGGACGCCGAAACACTGAATTTTAGAGGTGAATTTTCAGGATTCCACTCGATCATTCCGTTGATTTCATCAGGATCGGTACTCTGGCTAGGCTTTTTCGGCCTGTTCGCTTTTTTGATGAGTTCTTTAATTTCATCAATGGATCTCTCCCAAACCTGTTCTTTAAGGCTTCGGATAAGATCTATAATATCTTTTGGTCTGTTCATCTGAGGTTAACCGGGCTCAGTAATGAGTTCCATAATAAGGAGATTTAATGGCAAAACAACCCAAGGTGATCAGAAATAAAAAGGGAGCTGTTATTGGTAAAATCCATCAAGAAGGCTCCTTTTTGGTGGCACGAAACAAAAAAGGTAATGTTGTTGGCAAATACGATCCAAAAACCAATCGAACACTGGATAGAAACGGAAGAGTATTCGAAAAAGGCAATACCCTCGAAGCGCTTATCGAGGACTAATCCTCAACCGCTTCGATTGGAATCAGAATATCAGCCTTGATTTTGTAATACTTGCTGTATGTCGGGTTTTCGTCGTTCGAGAAGTCGTCAATGATTTCGGCAACGTCAACAGAATCCATAGCCTCGATATTCATGCCGTTTTCGGTGACTGCTTTGTTGAGTTTCGCGACTGCTTTTTCGAATTTGAAGTTTCGGTACATTTTTCAACTCCGTTAAATTAAGCGGCCTTCGGATTCCGCTTTTTGTAATTTTTAATAATCTTCACGATGTAACTTTTTGCATCGTGAACTGAATTGCCTGGAATATTTCCCGCTTCATTCGCCAGGATCCGGGTAATTGATTTTTGAGAAACGCCGAAATCTTCGGCAATTTTCTTTCTGGTTGATTCAAGGTCGATAAGGGCTTTGTCGAAGATCTTCTTATCGGCTTTTGTGAATACCATTGCGATTTTTGATGTCTGTTGGTGGACAGTTTTTCCAAATAAGGTGAGATAATCCTATATCGCAAAGCGAGATATGTCAAGAAAATTATTGCATAGCGAGACAAGGGCAAGTGAGGGTGCATTATTACTAAATGCCATTAAAGCCCTCGGATCAAACAGAAAGGCGGTTGCAGAATCGATTAAGATTTCACCGACTTTGATGTATGAGATGTGTAGTGGAGCGAAGAGTATTCAGGATTACCACCTTGTTCTGCTTGAGAAAACCCATAGCATCAACCCCGAATATATAAAAGGCGAATCTAAAGAGATTTTTATTAAGCGTGATAACGACAGAGATTATTTGGTAAGGCAAATCAATGATACATTATCCAAGATAGATGTATCTCGTTTGAATGAAGCTTTTTCAAAGGATACACCAAGTAACGATGTAGAACTAAACGCCGTAGTGCAGTTGTTAAAGGAGGAGTTTCACCACCAAAGGGATGCATATGAAAGATTAGTGGTGTTTAAGGATAAAACAATCAAAAACCAAGAATCTCGCATTGCGAAACTTGAGAAACAACTTGAAGAAGCAAGATCAAAATACGAGAGTATGTTGGAGTCCATGGCCCTCAAAAAAAGAGAATCTTCATCCAAATCTACAGGCCACACTATTCCGTCTACCTGATATACCCCCTTCTCCCCGAGTAACAGAACATAATCCGGTACGAGACAATCCCCCTTCACATGCAGAAATAATCAGCCTTTTAAGATTATTAGTTCAAAACAAATAACTTTCCCTCCTGATTTTTCCTCTCCGATGACTGCAACTATTTTGATAATTTGCGCGGTCAGATTTTGCCAGAGTTAGCCAGACAATTCAATGAATCAATTATTGTATTTTTTCTTTAGGAGTGCTGCAAAGATGGGATCTTAGGAATGTTTCTTCCGAAGTTTTTTGGAATGGCACCCAGCGTTGATTATATGCCTAAAAACAAAAAAGGCGGTGAGTTTGTCAGGCTTTTATGCGCAATTACTTATGACGCTATGTATAGTTTGCCAATCAATCATCGTCCATAGCTATTCCGTGGTCCTCAAGGTCTGTCTGTAGGCTATCTTCCGGAAATGCCCTCGCGAAATGACGTTCAAACGTTCTCCAACTTGTACTTATTTTAAACAGGGTGATCAACTGCAATAAGTGATTACGTAAATCAGGATTCCCGAGGTCTTCGGATAAGAATTGAAAATGTTTCCATCTTCTGGTTTTCTTTCCAGGTGGGACAGGATTCCTTTTTTTTAACTCTTCAAGCACACCAAGTGGTAGTTTTTTATAAACAATCTCATTTGTTATCTTGCCGAGAAACGGAGTTCTTTTTTGGGTAGATGTAGGATATCTCCATCCTTTCAGTCGGTATATGTGTTTGTAAAACTCGTCAGGGAATGTTTTAGCCCATTTTAATCTTTCTTCTGATAAATAAAGAGATAGCAATTTGTTTAGTTCATCACGATCTCGAAACTCTTGATAGCCGGTTGCCTCATCAACTAAAGCGATGATACCTACTTTGGCAAAAGATCTTATTAATACATCTGCAAAATGTGCATACCGAAATTCCTGTTTGGTCTTTAGTGCTCCCGAATCACGCGCTTTCAGTATTGACTCGCATAATTCCTGAAGCACAGTTGCTTCATATCCAGTTGTAAGTTTTTTACCAATTCCATAGAACTTGATAGGGTTTTCAATGGCCAAAGACAAAGCCTCGTCAATAAAGGGTTTTAAGGTTTTATGATGCGCGATTCTTGATGCTCCTTGGCCACGCCCTTTCATTCCTATTGAAGTTGTTAAACTCCTGCCAGAAATAACTCTTGTTCCATTTTCTAAGACAAAACAAGGAATGGAAATATCACCAATACTTATCGCCCCTCTGAAAGGAGCTACTTCCAATTTTTCTTCTACCATCTAAACCCCCCACTACTAAATTGATAGTTTTCCGGAAAAGGTTCTCATTATCACGGTTGTTGAACCTGCAGCAGAATTCATCGATATAGCGGTCCAGATACCCCTTGCATACTTTGTGATATTGACCGATTATACCACGCTTGAGAAGCGCCTAAAAAGATTCGATACTGTTAGTATAGAATCCCCCCTTAACAAACCAATTCTGATAATTGACTACATTGTGATTTATAACTGTTTGCATTCCAATATATCCCTTGAATTCATCGGTATCAAGAACCAAATTTTTAATATCGAAGTTCTTTTTTACCAAAACTTTCAAAGTCTTTCCTTTTACGCTTGTTGTTTTCTGAGCTTTGACTTTTCCATCACTCTCTCCGCCCGAAAACTGAAACTTTCTTTGTTCCACGACCGCGTATCAACTTGTCGTCATCGTCATACTTCTTCCCTTTTCTAGGCTTACCACCGATGTAGGTTTCATCCATCTCAACTACGCCTGAAAGTAATTCTGACTGTTTTTGGGTCAAAGCATCACGAATCTTCAAACTCATTCGCCAAGCAGTATCTTTGGTAACTTCTAGATCTCTTCCTAACTGTCTCGCTGAAATATCCTGTTTTGCATTAAGTATGAGTACCAGGGCAAGAAACCACTTTTGGAGGTCAAGCTTTGTATTATGGAAAATCGTTCCGACTGTTACAGCAAATGACGTGTTGCATCTATTGCAATGATGACGGGATTCTTTTGGAAGTGAGGTGGTTCTTCTGGAATTGCAGTACGGACATTGAGGGATTCCGTTCCAACGGACATGTTCAAGATATTCAACACAGTCTTTTTCAGTGGGAAATCTTTTGTATATTTGGATTATGTTCATATCGTTCTTTTAAAGGTTTTTGACTACCTGTAAATAAGACGATATCTCGATCAGTAAGTTTTGTCAACTTAAAAAAAACTACCTATTACTATGACATTCTGTAAAAGAACACCAGTTTAACTCCGTTTGAATTACTGTTTATTTTTTGACATAGTTGTATTCATTAGTTTTAGTGTCACCAGCGGTCCAGAACTGAGCCGTTTCCAGGAGTTTGAATGAAGCCACCAGGGGCAGAAGACGCACTGGTACACTCAACTCTGTATCAAAACCGCAAAAAGCTAATGCTCATAGAAAAGCTGAGAAGAGAATTCTTGACGATCCAAAGAAAAAAATCTTTATTAGTACGCATGTCAGATTTCACTATAATTTCTAAAGACAAGGAGAAGAACTCTGTAAGCAGCAAGCCATTGAAAATAGGACTACATTTGGATGTTTGGACGGAAGGAATTTCTATTGGAACTGGCTTATTTAAAATTGAGCCCACACACCAAAAATACAGTTTGTCTGTTGAAAATGAAAAAGAAGAAAATAATAATTAAGCAAACTAATGCTCTAATAAGAAAGTAAAACCGTGCTTGAGTTTAGCATTTTGATTTGTAGGTTCATAGAAAAACGGGAGAAACTTATAGGATATCATTGACTTTTTCCTTGACAATGATTAAAATTTTTGCTTTGAGATAAGGACGCTGATATACTAACGATGACATCAAAACTCAAGCTGGATAAGCTATGCTTACAAAACGTTACATATTAAAATCCTCTAGATTGCAACATGCTTACGGTGAAAACCGTCCAGGTTTTTATGATCATGATCGCTCAAACCTGTCAGGCCCCTACCATCAGGACTCAACCGTTATTGACCAAATTAGCTCTAAGGATAAAACCGAAAACATTGAGCAAAAACCAATCTCATTTAATCTGAAGAAAGATCAAAAAACAGGCGCACACAAATTAGAGGTGTAAATAGGCTTCGATTATGAAAATAATGGAGCGCCAAAATTATTTAGTGTTGCAGTATGATTCAAACTTAAAGAAATACCGTTTAAATCTTTTATTAGAGTTGAAAGAAGTATTGCTTAGTTGGAGCTCCAATTCCCGAATCTCTCCAATTTATCAAATACAGAAAATTAAAGGTGAAAAAGCAGTAACATCCTTACCAGATTTTTCCCATCTTTTGTTCCTCGGTCCTTTAAAACCAATACTACTCAAGGGTCAAATTGACAGCCATTGTTCTATTTGGCTTACCTATGGTTTGTATAATCTCATTGTTTGTACTGAAAACAAAAATACAGCCAAGAAAATCCTTAGATGGGCTAAAAAGAAAAAAGTACGATACGAGTATTGGGTGGTCCAAGATGGCGTTCGAATCACATATGAACAATCTTCATTGGATTACTCAAAAAGAGATTGGAAATTAAGCTTATCGGATTTATCAACGAAAAAATATTGTGGAGAATTAACCGAGACAATAAAAGAATACTGTGTCTTAATGTCAACGACTTTGTCGCGAGCAAACGCATCAGACCCCTTCCTAACTCAAAACTTAATTGATTCACATTATCATATACTGGATATATTGAACAAGTTATCAGAAGACAATGGTTTGCTTAGACATGATATAAACAGTCTCATGACAAAAGTCAATGCAGGGCTATCTCGGTTTTCATCTCAAACTTTTTCAGGCAGCTCACCCATAACAGATACAGAATGTCACTATTGGATCCACTCTCTTCTCGGCACTGGTACTGCAAATGTGGCTCTCAATAAGATTTTTGATTTCATATTTCAAAAAATTGGGAGTTTCAATATTCCGGCCAGAATTGAAAACTTAAAAGGTAACGAACTAGACTTATCATTAGGTTTTGATGATGAGTTTTGGTATACTGATCATTTAATTGGAGTGGAAAAAATCAGTTCAGAAAAAGACGAAGAGCCTTTTCCTCTTTTTACATATTTTAGTGGGCGCGATGGTTTCAAGAGTACTCAAACAACCTTAAGCGCTCCTCTTACGACCGTGACATCATGTAATTCAAGGCTTTGGGACTTAAAAACACTAACTCATGAAATAAGTCATTTGTTTATCAAAGGGTGTTTAAGTGTGCTCTATCCAGTTGTAACCTCTGATGAAGAACTGGAGCAGACCAGGTCGCTGTGGGATAAAGAAATAGCTGATTTAACTGGTACTGAACAACTTAGAAAATATCTAGTTGGTGGGATTGCTTCTATCTATATGGCAGATTCCGGAAAAGAACCAAAAGGAGAGATTAAAAACAATGAGTCGTTAAGGGTTATTTTGGATAAATACTATTTTGAGGTTGAAGAGATAATGGCTCATGTCTTTGATTTTTTATATTTTTATCAAGGGAAGCCTGAACATTACATCGAAGGCATCTGGTTGAGCTGGAGTGTAATTCCAAGTATTAGCAACCGGGTGCCAGACTACGTATTTAGATCGTTATCAGCAGTAGCGGCGCTATATCTTAGAAAACGCGAAAATCCCGAGACTTTGGCTTTTAGGAAAGTACTGAAAATCTTAAAAGGTTTAAAAGCAAAACATGAAGATATCCAATATATTTCTGAAGCAGTTAAATTACTCGAAGAAGATTGGGATGAGCAGCAAGAATTAAAGTTTGCAGCAAGAACAGTTTTAACTTCTATAGTTCGCACTTTTTTTTACTCTGAATCTTTGTCGGCAAGACTTTTCAAAGAAACCAAACAATCCGGGGGTAGATCAAGAAAAGGAGGCTACCCCAAAAAGCTTTATATTTTAGATGATCTATTGATAGACAATCCTTTGCGTTTTATCAGTAAATATGTAAAAGATGTAGAACCATCTCCCGCCAAGTCATTGTGGATTCTTAACAATATCTGTTTTAACAATAGCAAAAAGTGGATCTAACTCTACCCAAAAGATTATATGGTCTTTTGTTGTCGGCTGAAGATATCGAAATTAAATTGAAGTCAATCAATCGTCATTTAGGCTTCATTTATAAAGATTTCGAAAGGGGTTCATTTGGATGGGAATTATATCAATTCACATCTCCCCTGCCATTACAGGATGAAGATGAACTTAATGTTCCAGGTCCATACATTTATCCAGTTTTTCACAAACAAAGTGAAAGCAGAAATCATTTGATACTTAGTGTTTCAAAATCAGTAGTCGAATACATTAAAAACAATGTACTGCCCAAGTTTTTTAATACCTCTTTTTGGACAATAAGGTTTGACGTTCATAAACTAGTTAAAGATATTATTGAAAACCCGAAAACATACTCATTGACGTCAGTACATACTCGTGTTGATGCGTTTGGAATTTCCTTAAAATCGGCTTCTTTTTATGGAGAAGATATTGGAGAATCAGGTCTTTTCAGACACAATTTTGAAATATTTTCTTGTTTTACATGCGGGTTAAAAGGATCCGATGATCCAGGAGAGCTTATTAGTATTAAATCAAATGGCCGTTTATCATTCTACTGTGAGAGTATAGATCAATTAGCAAATATTGAACGTGTTCTTGGATTTATAAGAAAAGGTGGATTTTATGTTTATTCCGAACGTGATTATCTTGAGATATGAACAAAAGGTTATTCGATGTACTCAGTACATTTATGGGAAAAAGAATCAGCTTTGATAGATTATTTGGCAAATCAATTACTCCACAATAGATTAGCATTGGTTTTAGGTTCAGGTATATCAAAACCATTTGGGCTTCCTGATTGGGGTGGACTTGCTAAAAATATTTGGGAGGAGGTTAAGGATACACCTGATAATACCATGAAAGTGGAAGCCCAGATGGAGTATATTAAGATCAACTATTTTAAGAACAAAACAGAAGAATTCATTAGAGTCGTTTCAAAGGCACTCTACAAAGAATTTAAACTTGATTTCGAGAAAATCAGATCCAATAGAACCCTTTCCGCTATTGGATCTCTTGTTATGGCATCCAGTCGGGGAAGCGTTGCTGAGATAATTACACTCAATTTCGATAATCTCTTGGAACTTTATTTATCTTTTTTTGGATTTTGTGTGATCCCAATAAGTGAAGAGCGGCACTGGCATACACCTACAGATGTAAGAATCTATCACCCACATGGATATTTGCCTGTTCCAGGTACCGGAGGTAATAGTAACGACATTGTATTTGACCAAGATTCTTACTTAAAAATTATTGGGAATCCAAATGTATTATGGTATCAGTTGGTAGCGACAGTATTGAGAAGACATACTTGTATTTTTATAGGATTGTCCGGAGATGATAATAATCTAGATGCCCTTTTGAAAGAAACTCAAAATGCCCATGCTTCAGTAGACGATCATTTGCCGTATTGGGGAGTACGGTTTACAACAAATAAAAATGACCACAGGAATGTTCTGTGGGAGGAAAAGATGGTGAAATCAAGGTATATAAATAATTGGGATTTCGATCTTCCAGATTTCCTTTTCAAAATATGTCGGAGCGCGGCATTGAAAAAAATCAAAGAACAATAATAGCAGGATTGAATAGCTCTAAATACGTCAAATCCTATTATCAGTGCTCTAATTGTGACCTTCGGTTCAGGATGGTGTCATTTGCCCCGATCTAAGTTAAGCCACCCCGATCAAAAGGTGGGTTGGTGTGCCCCATTTCTGTGCCAAAACTGCAATCCTTCCTCCCAAATGGCATCGGTTTTTAAACAGCGGTTCAGCTAACTCTTTTCTTCAACTCAGAAAACCGCAGGTAGTGAAATCAAGGTTAATCCAACCTGCAGTCAACTCAAGGGAAAATAGAAATAAACCCGATATTAATCTAGCTATTGACTCAAAGAAAGGCTCACAAGTGTTTTAATCTATCAGTTAACAGTCCTGAAAAAATCATCTCACATTTAACTCATCATTTGATGTTATTGAGTGATTTCGTAAAAACAGAATGATAATAAGTATCGCCTTGCTCCTTTGCAGCCGAGACAGCTTTTGTAGCTGCCGAAATAGCTGATTCATCACCCTTCCTAATCTGTTTGAAAGCAAACCTTGACACACTGGATTGGTTATTTATATCTTTTGTCAACCTAAAGATATACTTTTTGGAGATTTTTCTCGGAACAAGTTCAAGGCAAAAATCAAGCTCATATCTAGGACTCCTTTCAAAGAGGCGGATTGAATGTTAGAAAGGCTTCCGTCCAAATAAGTTTTACAGAGAATTAATCGTCAATCTTGTTGGGTTGGTTAAGCTGCGGCGAGGGTGCCTGATATCGTCATATTTCATTAAAACGTGTAAAACAAGAATTATTATGAACGGGATTGGTTGGGGATTATGGCCCTCTTCTGATCTCATCGTTTATGTTTGCAATGATCGGATGTCATAGTGGTAGCTTTGACAAAGAAAGCAATGTCAAAGCACATTGATTTTCGCAGCCGCAAACTGTTTCGCTCTGCTCTTGGCTATCAAAAATCGATGAATGTCTACCGGTGAGGATTGGATCCATCAGAATGATCAAAAGTTTTTTCAGTGGATATTAAGTTCCCCAAAAACTATCGTAACGATGGCACACTCCTTTCCTGATGCCAAAAAAAATCTCATCAGATATTGCAATTTTATACACAATTGGGGGGGTCTATGGTTGTATCTAATGACGAACTTAAAGCCTTTGGAATAAACACAGAATCCAAAATAATTTCACAAATTGAAAAGAGACAGAAAAAAATTCTTTTAATTCTCCCCTCGTATTTCAAGATAACTACAATAATTGCACTTACTGGATATATCATTTCCACTGTGATTAAGTGGCAAATGGACGATTTACCAGATCAGTATATTGAAATATTTACAAATGCCAAACTAAATTTAGGGTCATTTATTACAATTTTACTTACACTATTTTCTGATTTAACCCTTTGGTTTTACATGCTTTGGGCGATTTCATTTATACCTTTCGTCGCCATAAAAGCACATACAATTTCTCAAGACATTGAAATAGATTTAGGTATTAAGCCTTTTAGATGGGTACAACTATATTCATCCACTTTCTTTCCAATGGTATTGTTTTCGTTAGCATGGAACAGTATTGATACAAGTAGTTACATTTACGATTCTTTGCATAGTTATCAAGACATCTTGATTATCTTAGCCATGAGCTTGGTAATATGGGGGATATTGTGGTTAATAATGGAACTTGTTCCGCTACATCTTATTGCATTCCATATTTCAATGTTCTCAGTCTTGCTTTTTACTTCACTATTCATCACTTTCGGATTGGGGTTTAGCCACATTTCAACCGCTACTCTTTTAGGAATAATTCTCTTTTTAACCTTTACGTTTGATAAACTTGAAGAAATTGGAATGCGATTGTCTATCTACGATATTGACCCAAATACAGCAAAGACAATATATGAAGCACAAACAAGGTACCAAGAAGCAAAAGCAAAAGAGGACACAATAAACATTAGAGAAATGGAAATCGCAGCCGAACTTAAAGATTCGAACCAAGAAATGAGACTTAATGAACTCGAAAGCCAGAGTAAAATAAATCAACAATTAGCAGATATTCAGAAAACCGAAATTGACTTCAACAAAAATGTTAACGAAACAACTTTGAAAGTCTATTTCCAAAAAGCAGATCATTTGAATAAACTATATCAAACCTATTCCAATCAATTTGGACAAAAACTGAACAGCCAGCTGCCTAAAATGATTGACCAATTTCAAAAGGACTTCGCGGAACTATCTTATGAAGAAATGACAAAACAAATGAATAGAATTGTCGATGAAATGAATGATACTCTTAATCGTATACCTGAAGGCATGAAAGATTTAAAATCACAGATGAATAGAGTTGTCAGGGAAATGAAGGATCAAACAAAGCAAATAACACAGAATAACGAAAACGAATAACCGGAAGTAAAAACTGGAACAGGTATAAGAAAGTATTGGAGTCTCATGTGAGATATTTAGAAGAAATAATGCTATTGGTGGGAATGTCGTTTATCGGTTTTGGGGCAATTACGAAAATGCTGTCAAAACCAAAACTAATGTTGAAATATAAATATCTAAGACATGCTACTGTCATCTTGGGGATTCTGTTCATTCTTTCTGCTTTCGTTCTCAATCCTAACTTACTGACTCAGTCGGATACCAATAAGAAGCTATACGTAGTTGTCAGCTCTTCAAAAGATCTTAATCTTTCAATTGATCTCGCAAAGCGCAACAGAGGGTTAGGATATAATGCACAAGTCTATAAAAGTAATAACGGATACTATGCTGTTACCCTTGATCATCAAACAAAAAGTAAAGCATTGTCGATTAAAAAAAAGGCCTTAGCTACAGGAATTGCAAAACAAGGTGTATTCTTGACAGGGGAAAAAATGGAATTAGTATTCCCCAAAAACCAATTAAATGATTTTTTCACAAGTGAGGTTACAACTAATTTAGTGTGTTTTACTGATATAAAAAAAGCAAATCTATTGATCGCTAGCCTGGAAGGAAAGGGAGTAGCTTTTGGTTCGTTCATGGACAATACTAGAGTATGTGTATTTATTTTCGGTAATACAGGTTATAGTTTAGGCCATAAAAGAAACTTTAAAAAACTATTTACAGTGACAGGAAATGAAATTCTACAGAGAATCTTTCCAAGTAATGATTTTAGTACAAGTCCAAGAAATAATATTTATTATGGTATAAAGAAATTCAATGATGAAATACAAGCAATCAAATACTGTAAAATCTTAAGAAAGCAAGGATTTGAAGCTGAAGCATATTACACATCTAAGCGAAAATTCATCGTTTCAGTTGCTAGCTTTGATATTTCAATCCCGCCAATAGAATGAAATGGAATTAGATATTTGTGCACGACCTAATTGTAACAGGTAAACCCCCGGCTTGGCCGGGGGTCACTTAACTATGTGTAAAAGAACCGATAGAAACTGAATACAAAGAATGCTTTCAAATGGGTTAGTTGGTCTATTGGTTTTCTTTTAATAATAACTCTACAGTCTTCAGCCTTTCTTCAAGTAACCTGAGCGCGGAGGTTACTCCGGCTAATTCAATGTCATTCGCGGCTGTTATTTCTTTTTTCGCCAATTCTATTTCTTTCGATAAAAGCTCAAGATCGGCGGTTACTTTCTGCAAGCTAATTTCTTGACTTGAAGATGCTTCTTTCTTTGCCAATTCTATTTCTTTTGACAATAGATCAAGAGCTGAAGTGACTTTGCTGATGCTTAGAGCATCTCCATAAGTCGACTCAAGTTTGGCATATTCCAATTCGGATTTCATGTTTTCTAGCTTTTGATCAATTAGCTTTTTCTCCAATACTAGATCTTTGGTATCTCGAACTCCTGCATACTGAATTTCAGTATCTAACAGTTCTTTTTTCTTGGTAAGTCGATCTATTTCACTTTGATATTCATGTAAATCTATTTTTGAAAGTCGTTGTTGTGCTGTATGAATATTTTCCAGAGTTGATAAATATTCGCTTTGGTATGATTTAAATGCATTGGAGATTGATTGAGCTACTGCCAATGTTGATGATTTGTTGTCGGTGGTAACCTCAATTAAACTGTTTGTATCAGCATCAAATGCTAATGTGATCTTAGATTTTGAAAAATCAGAAGTCTTATATTCAACAAAATTAAAAACCGAATTGTCATGTATTAGCGAGCTAAGAGAGGATGAATCTACTGAAAGTTTTGCTTTTGTAAAATCGGGGGTGTTTTCTTTTGTTATTGGGTGTTCAAAACGAAATTTGGTGATAACAAAAGGATAGGTACGACGATAGTATATTCTATTTGTTGATTTCGAGTAATCTGTGAGCTTATTCATTGGGTTTTCATCATAGTATGTAAGCTGACTTGGAGATACTGGATCAATTGCAAAAAGAGTATTGGATCTGTCCACAAGTTCTCTCATGCTTGAATACTTATCCTCATTCAACTCTACATTGATTTTTTCAATAAGAGCTTCACTTGATAAATTATCTAACTTCATTAATTCCTTGAACAAGCGTTTTGGTGGAATTTGGTCCAATTCAAATACGAAAGAATGATTTTGTGTTGTTTCTTTTGTTACCAGCACTTTTTCTTTGAAATTATTGAACATGTTTTTGATTCTCAACTCCACATCTTTGAGATTTTCTTTTATACTGTCTCTGGCCTTTGATTTAATTGATAATCTTGATTGAAGATCCTTAAGGACGTCTGTTGTTGGATCCCCAGCAATCTTACTACTCAAGGCAAAAATATCATCATTTAGTTTGTTCAGCTCCTCTTTCTGTTTTATCAATTGATCAAAGCTGTTGCATGCATCTGAATTCAAGCCAAATAAAAACTGGTATTCCACATCCAGTCCGGATTCTTTTGCATTACTGACGCATTCTTGAGAGGTATCTGATTTTAGCGCGTCTGCGGTTATGCCTCCATAGAGCATTCCTACAATAGAACCCACGTTACTAATGATCTCACCAGCTTTTCCATGAGTTTCGGTTGATAAACCGGTTAATAAACCATCTGGGTTTGTTGATATGGTGATTTTATCTTCGAAGCTGCCCCCACTATCGATTTCCAAGAGAAAAACCTGATCATAATCTGGAACTGTTTTTTTATTTATACTAACCACAGAAGACAGTTGCTCGATTTGTTCCAATTCCACTTTTTGATTGACTCTGACTGATTTCTTCTTTGACACACTTGCATCAACCAAAATTACGTCCTTTCCCACATAGTATTTTATACCTGGTTTATTTTTTATATTATCAAATTCATGTGGTCCCGAGCCCTTTAATGGATAGGTACAACATGAATAGAAAAATAATATCGGGATAAGAACCAGATATGTCTTAGCTGCTTTCATTGACACCTCCACTGAAATTCGATTCGAGACTTTGCATACCTTTATTTACGTTAAGATTAGTGATAATATTGCAGAGATTTTAACTAAATACAACAAAAATCATAACCACATAACTAACTTATTTTGTTGATAAAATGTACGATTATTAAAGAACCCTCTTTATAGATTGGTTTGAAATTTAGATACATAGATATGTTGAAAACTTTATTTGTATTTATTTAAGTACTGATCTAAAATTGGATTGCCAAAAATGGCAGTCTACTCAATCGAGTGACGTTTTGGATCATATTGATTATTCTTGATAACACTGTTTATTGGGAGAGAACAATGAAAGGCGTTTCTATATTTATCCTATTGGCACTATTTTCTCTATCTATTCAGGCATCAAATCCATTCTCACCCCCTGCAAATCTTAAGATCGCTGCATTTAATATCGAGATATTTGGAAGGGCCAAGATGAAAAAGCCAGAAGTGGTTAAATACCTGGTTAAGATTATCAAGCGATACGATATCATCCTCATCCAGGAAATCAGGGATAAATCTGGTAAGGCAATTAAAGATCTGCTTAAAGAGGTCAATAAATCCGATCAGTACGAAATGGTAATCAGTCAGAGAATCGGTAGATCGTCAATGAAAGAGCAGTATGCTTTCTTCTATCGGCCAGCAAAGGCACAAGTGATTGGGCAATATCAGTATCCCGATAGAGGTCTTCCCAATGATGAATTTCACAGGGAGCCGTTTGTTGTGAGGTTCAAAGCAAACAACGGATTTGATTTTTCACTGATCGGAATCCACACCGACCCGGATATTGCGGTCAAGGAAATCGACAATCTGACCAAGGTTTATAATTCTTCTGTCCGGGAATTAGGAGAGAAAGACGCTTTGATTCTTGGGGATTTCAATGCAGAATGCAAATATGTGAAACCCGGAGAGTGGGGTGTTGTTTCTCTGTGGACCGATAACCGATTCAATTGGCTAATTGGGAATGAAGTAGACACAACCGTATCAGCTACCGACTGTGCATATGACCGGATTGTCGCTACTGGAGAGATGATAGATGTGGCTTATAGCGCTGGAGTGTTTAACTTTGAATCTGAATTCAGATTAGATAATGAATTCGCTAAGAAGATTAGTGATCATTTTCCGGTCGAGGTGAAAATCGATTAAAAAGAGCATGGCCGTGGATTTGAAAAAAATGACTCTCAGACCTTATTGTTGCAATCCGTATTTTTTAAATTTGACAAATTTATATGCTTTAGTCAACATATACATGTATTTAAATTATTGATGATACTGCCTTTTGTTGTAGTTTAAATACACTTTCACTTTAGCACCTTCTGGAAAAAGGGCAAAACCAAGTTGCTTAACCAATGAAACGGAGGCCAAATGAAATTGAAACTGTTCGTGAGTCTACTTTTTATGCTGTGTGTTGCAAATATCTCGTCTGCAGGCATTGTTTGGTACTATAACGCTGGGATTGGGGGATGCCAATCTGTTTGCTCTCATGAGCTTCGTGACAAGGATATGGTGAAAACTGGAAAATGGCTAAATAAATACTACGCCCTGTGTGTTTCATACTCAACCACATCAAGTGCTGGCGGCAGAGCAGGTTATAATTGGCAAAAGTCGAGCTTCGTTGATTACTGTTACTTTGAGAACAATGGAACAACGAGCAGGAGCTACTACTATTGCGCATGCACCGACAACATTGGTAATGACCATGTCCCAAATGTAATTGGCCAACACTTTTATAAATAATCGACTAAATTCCACTCCCAGTTAAGATTCTTGTTTAAAATAATCCGTCAGTTGGGAGTGGGAGAATTTCAATTTTTTGTAGAAACAGAGAGACTAGATGTACTTATTCAATCGCAAAGTGAAGCCTTTTCATGTATTCATATCGCTCATAATCTTTGTAATTATCGTTCTGATAGCTGATCTAGCAGTGAATAATGAAGCCAGTAAATCAGAGCAAGGTAGTGCAAAAACCAAACAGGTAGTTAAACCGACATCAGACAATGGCAAATCGGAAAAGAAAAGGCGATCCACTAATGAATCTTTTTTAAAAATGGATTCTACAGAAGGCATCTCAAAAAGCATTAGAAGATCTGAAGACAAACAAATCGAAAAACTTAAAACAGTAAAAAACAATGAACAAACAAAGCAAAAGACAACTTCTAATCAGTCAGAATTTACGGAAAAGGACCTGTTAACTATTGAGGATAATCACTTGGATGAAATGGAGATTGCAATATTGCGAACCTTCAATGTTTTAGACAATAATGAAAATGATTTAATCTCATTCGATGAATACAAGAATGCCGGTGGAACCAGGTTGGCGTTCAATAAAATGGACATTAATCAGGATAATATGATTTCAGAAAAAGAGATGATTTATGACCATGATATCAGCGTTATCAGATCTAGTTTATTAAAACCTTCCACGTCAGATCCAAAACCGATTGAGCAACATTATGAAGCGTTGTCTCAAATTTCCGTTAACGACATAATCAGTGCATATGACAAAAACGAGGATTTGTTAATAGATAGGAAAGAGTTTGTTTTCCATGATTCAATTTTTTTAAGGCTTGATGTAAACGAGGATGGGTACATTTCTGAATATGAGCTGGAATGGAAAAATCATCAATAAGACATCGAATTAGCCTGGAGAAGCATTGCACAAATGTGTTTCCTTGTAGTAATTTTCTACTCCTTCCTTTTTTACCATCCCTAAAATTCGGCGAAATAGTTCTAAAATAAATTGTGACCAGAAGTTAACTACCATTACCTGTTTTGGTACTTGGTTTTGTACTGTCGTGTAGTTTAAAATGCTATTGTTTCTTAATCCCAAAAGGGCAAAATGATCTCCTGTGGCAATTGTAAAAAATACATCAACGACACAGCTAAATACTGTGAGCATTGTGGCAGTAAAATCGAGTTTGGAAATATCGAGAATCCCCTGTCTACCAGTATTGCCGTTGTCGAGATCTTGTTTGGTGAAAGCAGGTCGAAGAACTATGAATTAGTCTTAAAAATCATCGTAAATACTTCAAATTATAAACAATTCATAGAAGCTAAACAAAAGTTTCATTCTATCACTCTCAAAGCAACAGAGATCGAATTAATTTGCAGGATTTGGAATTTGGTTGGATCCTGGAAGTCCTCTTCTTTCTTCATCAATAATGCTCCGGGAACACTTCGCGAACTCCTCAATCATGGGTGTAGCTGTTACCGAAAGCTCCTCAAATCACGAAACCAAACAGACCATTGTTTCGGAACAACACTGACCGATAAGAACATTTGGGGATGTAAAGCCCTGGAAATGCCTGAATCGGGAATTGTCGGAAGATGGTATCGAAACGGAGAATTCGGTCCCGATGGTAAATGGCACTTCGATAAAAAGGCAATAGCTGACCTACTTGAACAGGGAATGCACAAAAATAGATTCTGCCCCGCCTTGAACCGGAAACAAATAATTGAAGCCTTCAAGAAAACACCTGATACCGCCGATCCGGATGAAGAAATGTGCTTTTGGTGGGAATCTGACCGAGAAAATACTTCTAAAGGCCTGACAGAGCGCAAAACGGGCGTTGCCCCTAATTATAAAAACTACCAGCTATGAGTTCTGCTGATTTGCCTTCCCTTAAAGAAGCTAGCTGCTCTCAATCCTCTTTCGTCTTGCCAAGTCAATAAAATCAATGTTAAAGATGGGAATGTGCATCAAAAAATAAATCTGGAGAGAACATGGCTGAAAAAAAGGTGACTAAAAAGAAGGGGAAAGGTGGAGCAGTTGATGTGAAGTCAGGAAAGGTACTCACCAAGGTAAAAACCGGAAGAACGATAGAGCAGGCAGTTGGAGAGGATTATCCGGTTGATCTTGACTACAAAAAAGAAGAGAGAGAACTCAAACTTCTTTTCCAGGAGATCCACGACGCGAGAGACGAAGCAAAACGAAAACTGGACGCATTTGAACTCCCGCGAATGCGTCAGATTCTATCAAGACTGCCATATGTCTATATGAAGAAAGACAAATTCTTGGAGCCCAAACACGCAAAGAGCTTCCCGACTTATTTAAGACATGTCTACGGCGTAGAGACAACAGAGTCTTATAAAATGGCACGTGTAATAGAAGGCCTGGCAAGGTTCCCCCATCTCATCAAGTACCTTGATGAGGATTGCATAATTTCAGATTTTATCTCCAAGCTCCGGACACTGTTCAATGGCAAGAATGAAAAGATCCAGAAAAAATACCTGGCCGACAACGAAAAATCCCTTAATCTATTACAACTCGTCACAAATAAAGAAATCGCCATGGAGGGTGTTGTGGCAGACCAGGGGTGGAAACATGTCCCCAGAATGCCCGGTTATCAGATCCCTATTTCATATAATATCCGCGGAAGAAAAATAAACATTGTCTCTGAGATTGAGGGGCTGGGGGAAATATTCAAAGTCCTCATGCCAGCTCTCTATACCCGGAAAAACATCACTGTTTTTGGGCAATTCGCGGAGAAATTTCAATCCAAAAAAAATATCAAAGAGATTGAAAAGTTTTTAAAGAGCCTCGAATAATCCTCTTTATATTCAGAAAGCTAATAACTGACCGTACAGTGACTTTCCTTCGTGTATTTTCTTTTATAAATTCACCTAACTAAATCATTTTTTGGAGATAAAATGAAAGAATATCCCTTCGAAACCTTGGTCGCCAAACAAATGCCCGAAGATCATGATTTCATGGCATGGAAGCTGTTATATGATGTTTACCACACCGAAGAGGGATGGATCCCGGCGAATCCTCATGAAATGGCAAATGACTATTATGATATGTCGGTTTTATTTCGAGTAGGGGTATATACCACTATGGACTGGACATTTCCAGAAATCGAAGTCAAAAAACGCGGAAAAATGGAAACCTGGCCTGAAGAATTTGTACCTGCCGGATCCCTAATTGCTCACCAGAGAATATTACGCTGGCCGTCGGTATTTATGTTTATCAGGGAATATGAGAATATCGGAGTTGGGGCCCAGATTGAACAGGGGCGTCATGTAGGAGAAGCGTCTCATTTAGTGATTCATCGGAGGTTCCGCGACGTTGGGTTGACCGGTGAAGGGGGAGTGGAATCCGGAGGAATTGCTGTCATGATATACAAAAAACAAAAAGAGCTTTGTGAGTTATTTGGAATTAAAAAAGTTTATACTGCTACGACAAGCCGATTAATGCGAGTAATGAGAAATCGCGGCTTACCTTTTGAGACCATCAAGAAAAAGACCATCAAGGATTTAGTGACAGGCAAACCGGTAAGAATAGAGGTGGCCGTCATTGAAACCGATAAATTCAACCCCCGGAAAGCAGCTTAAATCTCTCCATGCAACATTGCTTGATAGACACTGTGAACGGCATTTTCAGCGTCTAATCTTTTCCTGATCTCAGATATAATACCTTTAATCCGATCAGGGCTCAAAAACATCCTGTCTGCAATTACTTTCTGCGACATACCTTGTTTCAAATAATCTAACACTATCTTTTGCTGTTTAGTTAACGAGGGCTTTTTAGAGTTCGCTTTGGCCCGCCTGAGAGCCTGGTGAAGAGTATTTATAAGCCTTTGAACAATAAACTTCGAACGACCATTGAACTCAATTCCCTCTCCTGAAAGTGACAATACTGAAAACTCGGGTTGTCGAACAGAAGCCCCGCCTATTGTGATACCATCAGCAAGACCGAAATCGTCCGCCTCCATTTGAAACTGTTTGAGTGGTTCGATCATCTTATAGGTTTCCTGCCATCTCTGGTAACCGAAAGCACCTGCAAGATTTTGATGGATAACAGGATCGATTAAGCCATAGTTCATTTCGGCGTATCGTTCGGTCCATTCGGATGGATAGGTGCCAACCTGAAAATGATCAACGATTTCCAACAAGCCCTGGTCGTTAGCTCTGCACTCAACTAATGCATGGCTCAAAACTCCAAACGGGATGAGATTGTTGATTTCCGGAATGAGCTGCAGGTAATCTTCTTTGCTCCTCACCCTTTCAACAGCTTCCAGAGTCTCAAATATCGACACTAAATCGTCTTTTCCCAGATCTTTAGCAGTTATAGCATCCATGGTATCTCTCCGTTTTATCAAACCACTTTCAATCTCAGCGACTGAACTTGCATTTTTTTAAAACTGTTTCTATAGATTTGTCAAACTTAAATCTTATGCTGATTTTTCATGCATTTCAGGGATTTTTACTCCCTGCTCCTCTATCCATTGATAGATATCTTCAATAGTAACTCTACCGCCGTTCTCATCCATACCAGCGATGTATTTCCACTTAAATCCCTGATGAAGATTCCAGGCCATGCGGCTGCAGACCTTCCCGTTAAAAATGGGAGTTGTTTCAACTCCTGGTTCTACCGGAAAAATCATATTAAGGACATTCAAAGCCAGATCGGCAGGTCCTGAACCGCTGTATCCAATTTCAACACCCTCGGCGTGGTGATGGATTTCAATTGGGATATTACATGCAAGTTTCCCATCGATTCTCTTACAAACCAATCCTTCTTTCAAAAAAGGGTCTTGAAGCAGGATAACCCCGCTTTCCATTTCAGCTTTAGCAGATTCTCTTCTGGCACATACCGGACCCATTCCTCGTTCAACTGATTTCGGGTCGCTCAAAGGCTTGTGGCATTTGATACAGATGTTTGATCTCATTGTTCTCCTCTATAAGGATTGTTATAACGATATTCTTCAAGCCTACGAAAACCGGCTTGCTGAGTTACCAAAACCTGGGACGGGCAATTTATCTTTTCCCGGTACCCATCTTCCACGAATGACCTTACTGTTTTAGGAACATCTTCATTCAATAGGAACTGTAAAAACTTTCTGGCCTTCTCTCTTTTGAGTGGATCTTCGGATTCAAGCTCCAGCCTGTTTGTGATCTTGATATCTCCCTTGAGGAAAAGATGGTGTTGAATTATCCCTTTCTTGGCGCTGGTGAAAAACTGATGATTTTCCACATCCATCCATTCAGGTTCTGCAATGATCTCCCCGTGTTGTGCTTGGCTAAAGGTGTTGTTTTCCCGCTCTTGTCTGGGAAAAAGGGAATCGCAGTAAGGGCACTGTTTTAGGTGGATGGCTACCGCCTCTCTGCAGTTTGGGCATTCTTTGAGGCGTGGTCCTTTCTTCTGCTTTTTTCCTTTGTCCGGGCTCGCCAAATCACAATTGATAGCACCGTGCTCGGCTACATTGCCAGCAAAATCCATTATATACCCTGTCATTTGAGCAAAAGTTCTGCTGAGCAAGCCACCGCAATACTGGCAATTATCTTCAATTTCAATGCTCTTTTTTCCGCATTTTGGGCAGGGAAAAGGTTCAACCCTGATGATCCTACCAATCTGTTGATAGTATAGCTCAGAGCTCTTTGTCGGTCTCATCAATGCACCCAAGGACAGATGGGGGAAATCCACACCAAGAGAAATCATGTTGACATGTACCAGGGCGTTTGTTTCTTTCTCACGGAATGCCGACATAATGTCTTTCCTATGGGCATCCTCAATATCACTGTGAATCACATCAGAAACAATTCCCCTTTGTTCCAGGCGTTCATAAACGGCGTTGGCATGAGGAATCCCGATGCAATTAAACAACCAGTATTCCCTCTCTTCCCTCTCGGCAGTCCGGATCACTTCTTCAATCTGGTCTGCTATTAATCCCCCTTGATTCATCACCTTATTCATGGATTCTTCGGTGAAGTCTCCCCGTTGAATCTTGAGTTTTGATCTGTCAATCCGGTGTTTTGTGGGGTTATTGACTGGCTTTGCGAGATACCCTTTCTGGATCGCCTCCATGATCGGGTATTCGTAAATCAGATGAGTCAGAATATTCCCTGGCTTGCAGATTCGACCGGAGCCAAGCCGCCAATCTGATGCAGTTAATCCACCGATCCTTGTATCGGGATTGTATTCCAACAACCTGTTAAAGAAGGATAGGTACATCCCGTCACCATCCGGAGGAATTCTCTGACATTCGTCAGTTAAAACAACGTTATAGGGTTGCTTATTGTTCGCAAAGAAAAGAGCCGGATTGTTATAAACGCTCTGAATCGTCGCGAATATGATCTGATTATCATAATCCCTCCGACCTAGTTTCTCAGCGTTGATCCCAAACAAATGCTCCCCTTCAGGCCAAAATTCGACGGTTTTTCTATAGTCCTGGTCGATTAACTCCGAAGAATGACAAAGTATCAAAATCCTTGCATTCCACCGTTCAAAAAGCTCTTTAACAGCCATTGCGACTATTATTGACTTCCCGGTTCCCGGTGGAAGTTTAAGGCAAGGATTAGCCCTTACACCCGGCTTTAAGGTTTGGAAAAACTCAAGTAGAGCATTAAGGGCATCATGCTGATAATATCTCGGCTCGATTTTGTTCATTGTCTACTCTTTGCAGGTTCAGAGTTGTATTCAGCCGATGTACTCCCAAATGCCGGAACATCTGGGATGTTTTCACCATCCGGCAGGGGAGCGGAAACAATCTCTTGCGGGATCTCGCTATCGCCAAGGTAAACAGCGTTTTTGTCAGAACTGATCAGCGTCTCCATCAGGACTTTAAATCCGCGCCGGTTGGCTGTCTCAATGATCAACTTTTGCATATACTCAAACAGCGCATACCCTTCCCGGACTACTAACAGTTTCAGATCGCCGTTCACGCCATGAGTGACGATGTTTGTTGCGTAAAACAGCCGGTGAGCATGATTGGAGTCGTTGTAGGTATTCCAAACGCCGTGCTTATCTTTGACCCAAACATCGATTTTATTCTTCTCGTCCCGTCTGATCTGGATTCCGGGGTGAGGAAAGACTGAGGCCTCAATAACTGCTCGTTCATCGTCTTTTACCCCGTTGATGGATTCGGTGATCTCTTTCAAGTGCTTTTCAGAGACTTCGATCTTTCTCTTTTGGCCTTCGTGCTTCTCCCGGTCTTCAACCTGTCTGTTGGCTTTCTCGGCGTCTGCCATCAGTTTGTTGAGGTATGGCAGCACACCAAGGTCGCCTTCAGGATCTACTGAGCCTTTCCACTCAAGGGGTTGGTTGTCGGACTTGGCTTTTTCGATTTCGCCCTGGATCGCCGGAACGACATCTTTTTCAATTGACTCGATCTTATCAAGGACAACTGCCTTGTTCTGCCGCTTCTCTGCTAATGAATTCTCAGACTGTTCAATTGCCTGTTGTCTGAGAGCCAGTTTATTTGTCTGTTCCGTGATAGTGTTCTCGATGTTCCGATTCTTTTCCTTCAGGTCATTGGCGGCTTTGAGGCGCTTCTGAAGGGCTTCGATTTCCCTGGTCAGCGCTTCGGTGTCTTCTGGCTGAACTATCGGATTATTATTCTGATAATTTTCAATCGCTTGAATAAATTTTTTCAGCGATTCTCTTTCCTGGGACAGGGAATTAACCAATTGGACAATAGAAGCATCGAAAGCCTCGTTCTGTTCCTGGAGACCCGAAAGAATATTGTTCTGTTCTGACAACTTCCGCTCAACTTCCTGAACAGCCTGAGTCCGCTTTGCGTTTTCCTGTTGGTGGGCATTGTAGCGCTGGATCTCATCGGAGACGGCTTTCTGGTCAATCTTTTCAATTGCCCAATCAAGCTGCGGGACTGGCATCATTGAGAGATCATCCTTCAGAACTTTCAGGCTGGCTTTTTCTTCCGAGTGCTCTACTCTGTACGCTTCCTCTCGCTCAATGAAGGGCGCGAAGTCAATCGGGGCTCCCTCTTTGGTTCGGGACATGGAAGCAACGATTTTAACAAAATCTTCCCGGTCGCTTTTCTTTCCACTGGTAGCCAGATCGTCAAGCCTTTTCGGGTCGGGGAATCTCCCAAGAAATTTGTCAACTATCTTCCTGGTTTCAGTGGTGCTGCCTATGTACTGATCTCCGGTAGTCGAATTAAAAAGGGTAAGTTTTGGGCTTTGGGACGGTGTTTTAACCAGGGCAACGGTGATGTTGTCTCCGACATTCGCCCGGAATACATGGTCCATAAGGGTGATTTGATCGCCTGGATCTACCTTCAATTCAACAACGTTTTCGAGCCGTTTTTTCCCTTTTGTGATGGGATTGTCAATTGACTTGAACTCCTCATCAGACAAAACAGACATAACCCCCAGTATGGCTTGAGTCTTTCCTTCCCCATGGTCGCCACAAAAAATAGTATATTCTCTATCTTCCATAGAATGGGAAGAAATATCCAATCGACCAAAACCATCTGTGCTATAACTAAGAAATTGCATTTCTCTCTCCGGTTAGTTGTTTACGATTCGTTTCATCCCATCAACAAAGTCATCATAAAATTCAAGCGGTCTTCCCTGGATAGGATCATTCTTCTCAAACACCTTCAACTCTTCTGCTTTATCCGGGTGTTTTTCGCAAACATGATTGAAGAAGGCTCGAAGTCCGGCTTCATCAGCAGGGAGTGACCAGTCTATTTCTCCCGTTTGGTTTGCCGGATCTGTTTTGGGAGCTGCCCCTTTTCCGTTTTTCTTTCCAGGTAGAGGGCGTTTGTCCTTGCTGTTCCCGTTGCTATTGCTGGTTTGACTGATTCCATTACCGTTATTTGATGGAAAGACCGATTCAATACTCTGTTCTCCGTCATTTAGAGTCATAAAGATGCCTTGATACTTAAGGAGATCAGGCATAATCATCGATTCAATGCTCTTCCCGAGTCGTTTTTCAAACATCGCCCTGGTGACACCTATCCCCTCGAACTTCTTGAGTAGGTTTTGTGCCCTGACTGCCAGTGTATCTGCAGAACCGTCTCCCATAGCCCTTGCCATTGTTTTCTTAACCTCTTGTACGGCATCGTCTTCAATGTCCTTTGGAAAAATATCAAGGATGCATTCTCGCATCCTCCGGGCAGCCATATTAGCGCAAACTTCGTAGATGTCCCTTTCATCTGTCAAACTGTACCCACCACTCCTTGTATCCCTCCAATGGCGAACTATAAACGTTCTGCTTGGCCGGGTGTTGTTTTCCAGATCCCAACAATAGACTGTAATGTGGCTTTCGCCTGGAACTTGTTTTGTGCCTCTCCTACGTGATATTTCATACCAATTGTATTCTAGGTTCTTCCATGCAACAGCCATTGCCTTTGCGAGTTGGATTGACGGGCGCTCAATATTTGTTTCCCCTCTGTCATAGGAATAAGTGGCAATGCTTGCCAACTTTGGATTTTGGCATAGACTGAGGATCTTCTCTCTGGATTCGCCCACATCCCTCGGAAACTTTTTTGCCATCATGACTTGGGCTTGTACCTGCATCATAACTCGGTCAGTTTCAGTGCCAGATGTCATTTGGTTATTCTGTTGAATAATGTCGTTCATCTTCTCTCTCCGATTGATTTGTTATGCTGCGTATCTGGATCTAAGCGGAATCTCCCTGTGCTCTCTCCAACCCTTCGGGGGTCTTCCATCTTTATCCCACTCGTTAAATCTGAAAACGATGTCCTTATAATCTTCTCTCACTCCCCTGATAGCTTCATCTTGAGTTGAGTAGGATTCGGCAATACAGGAGGAGAAATCCAAGGATTTCGATTCAGAAGCTTTTATCCCGACTAGAAAGAAAAGCTTGTGATGAACCCTTTCGATTCCATGCTGACCAATCAAGGATTCCGCGCCTTCGGTATAATGAGGACACTGAATCGGACCATATTTCGACTGAAACATCCTATAGAATTGCCCTTCTGCGGCTGTCTTGATATCCAGGATAAAAAGAATTCCATCCCAGACCAGAAAAACGTCGAACATGGCTTTCTTGCCATCCCAGAAGACCTTTTTTTGGAATTCGGCACATTCAAAAAGCTGTCTGACAGGGTACCGGGACCCATCACCAAAAAGGTCAATCTGCATCTTATCCAGGAAGTTGACTGCCATTTTCTTGATCATCTCGAAATTGAACTTCCCTATTAGATGACGCCCACCGGCTTTGATATGCTCCTGAATCCAGTTGTAAGAATTCACCATTTTGCCGTTTAATTCCTGATAATCACTTTTCTTGGTGAAGTATTTCGGCCTGTTCTCTTCCAGGTGCTTTTTAAGATCCACCCGGGAATTTACCAAATCAAACACCTTGTCGGGAATTTCAGTGTCAAGTTCAATGACTTTGTATTTCGAATCAAACCAGGGATCGCCAGAAACCTGTTGAAACACCCAATCTTCAAACTGATGCCCGACATCAAAACACTGCTTCTCTTGCCTGGGAAGGAGTGCCTTGTCTTCGATATCGGCGAAATCAGCAAGTAGTGAAGCATTAAGCTCAGGTCTTGCATGATATTCCTCTTCTGTCATTTCGATGATTTGTCCCGCCATAGTGACCTCATGCACTTTTAAGTTGATGAACCTGTTTGATAGGATATGAGCCTTTTATAATATTCTGCCTCGCATCCCACCATGCTTGATCGGCGTTCTTTCCTGCTCCCAAAAGCCCACCGGCTGAATCTGATTTAATCTGAACCTCTTTACCGATGCCGGTGCCAAATGCATCAGAGAACTTTCCCTTAACAAATGCTTTGTCGTCTGGGATGGCGCTCTGGTCTTTTTTATCTAGCTCTCCTTTTGCCTCCTTCGTTTCCGGGTTGCTGTAGGAGTACATGTAATAAAGTGACGCAACACCGAGAAAAACAATCAGGGCGACTTTGAACCAAAATGCCCACCAGCCATAGAAGGCATCGGATTTGATCGCTTTCAAGTTCGCCACGGCATTATTCTTTGCTACATGGTAGGCGTTCTTTGCCGTCTTGTCGGCTTCCAGGTACTCTCGGATAGTTCCCTTTAAATCTTCCACTTTCCGAAACGCGGCTTTTTCTGCTTCTCCATAGGGAATCCAACCAGCGGCCTCGTATCCTGAAAAAGTTCTGACAGTCCCATCATTCATCGTTCGGCGGCTGTATTCGCCTTTCCCAATCATCATCCTTCGGTTCCTCTCAGCTACTCTTGGAGCAATTGCTGCCTCTGCTGCTTCCAGTTCTTTTTCAAGAGCGGGAAGCACCTTGGCTGAATAGTAAACCGGTTCTGTCAATTCGACTGTTGCCGTGACTTTTCGTTCCAAAGCTTGATAGTCATCCCAGGACGAGAGAAGCGGTAGAGCGATACTAAAAATCAGAGCCAGAAACCCAAAGATAAAAACCGGAATCCGACTGACTTTTGAATAAGAGTCTGCCCGAAAAACATTAAGGAACACGAGTTCAACCAGAACGATGGTTGCAAGTGACAATCCCCAAGGCCATTCCCATTTTTTAACAAGATAAAAATAGCCATGGACCCCGAAATAGACAGAGATCGCCACGGCAATGAAAAGAAAAGTCTGACGACTGATAACGCTGTTGATTTTCACGATTCCTCCTTTGCTTTTTGATATACAAACTTGCATTGTGGACATTTCGCAAACCTACCCTTGGTAAAGAAAAGCCAATTTTCTGCATGTTCTGTGTCAAACTGCCTGCAGGCACCTGCCCTCATTAACCGAGGACAGCGGCTTACCATATCTATGTCATGCTCCGGGCTTAGTGGTTCACAGCAAAACGCAGGATCATCGAAGATTTCAATCTCGATTTGGGCTTTTACTAGTTTTTTGTCCATCTTAACTTGCTTTCAAATCAGTGCTTAACGGAAGTTTTGCGGCAAAACAATTCACTACTGCCTGGACTGATACTTCTTGTTCTGCAGCATAGGTCTTGAGTCGTTTATGAGCTTCTTTCCCTGCACAAACCCTTTTAGAGCCGTTATTACTTTTCTCATGTTCAGTTCGAAGCTCTTTATCAGTGATTGAAAAGTTGAGCATGTTCCTCCTTCTAAAATAAGTTCACGCAATACAAACCGGACATTCCGTCCCTGAAGTCGTTTCCTTCTGTTGGTACCTTGCCGGGGATTGGCAATCCTCCATGCGATTTTATCGGCCAAGTCTTTCTGCTGGATCCTCTTCGCCTCCTCCACAAGACGGTTATACTGTTTGTTGGTTATGATTCTGCCTTGCATGATGAAGCATTCAAGCCGAAACCAAATTTTGTCGGCTTCGCAAAGCTCCCGGATATAGTGTTTTTTGTAACACTTCCAGCCGATTAACTCCCCCTCGGTAAAGATCAGTTTCCCAACAAGAGCATCTTGAGAAGTCTTAATCATCGCCCACTGTTTATCTCCTTCTGAAATCTCAAAGGAGAAACCAAGTTCTTTTGATAGTTTGTCCAGTTCTGAGATATCCATCACAAACCTTTTCATTAGGGCCAATACGGATTTGCCATCCACTTAGCAATGATTAACCGGTTAGTTTCATCCAATCTGCCAACGGCCTGTGTGAGCTTGAGCTCATACTCATCTCGTCCAAGAAAGATATTGCCAAAGAAGGAGAGCATGATTTTCTCACCACTACTGCATGTTTTGAAATATTTCTTCACTGCTTCAAGATCCAGCTCTCCACCCTCCGGACTAATTCTGGTGAAGAATTTTGCGAAGACATCTGAACAGTTACAACTCTTTAAGTCCGTAAAAAATCGATCAACTACCTCAGCATGTGTTCTGGACTGCATTTCCGCTCCTTAAAAACCTTAGAGTTAAAAATCATTAATAATATCAACCAAAAAAATACTGACTGTACAGTGAGTCATTTTCTCAAGCCCCGCCTTGCTGTATTGCGAGATTTTATCACAGGCATAAATGGGCACAGGCAAGGGTCGAAAACTCCGAGACCTTCAACGCTTACTCTTCTGACAATTTTAGGGCTGTCATACCATGTACAGTAAAACCAAAGAGTCTTGCCCTGCTCTTCGGCTATAGAAAAATCACATCCTGCACAGGATAAGCGTACTCGGGGTCCCTTCATTTTGCTCCTCGAAGTAGTTTTTCCTGAATATTAACTCATTTGTCTACACTTATACACATATTCACAACTGAAGTCAAGAAATCTTTCTTTTGCAAAAAATCTAAGTGCTGGCAAACATAGACCAATTAAGCCTTTATTTGAATTTGAACAGGTTGGCAAATTCTGTATTGTTGATTGCTTTTTGAAATGCAATCGTGACATTTATCATGGATTGAGATGGGGTTCCGGATTTGTGATTTACCGATTCGTTTTGTATCTCGACATCAGTAACGAGAGCTTCCGGGAACAGGAAATGACGGGCGATTGACACTGATACGGCATGAGGGCGACGGCTTAATCCAGTTGTGTCGGTTTTTTTTTCAGTAAAATATGAAGAAACAAGATTCCAATAGGCTTCAAAATCGGGTGCATCTCCTTCTAATAATCCACCAACCAAGTTGGGCGCTTTCATCTCCAGAAGGTAACGCATCGGAAGGCCGACTTCATTTACCGGATTCCGCAGGGCTAAAAAAGAAAGAGGAAGAGTCAAAGTCAAAGGAGTCTCGTTCTCATAGACCTGAATACTATTTGCAATCGTCTGGCTCGTAATCCCGCCCGATAATTCTTGGGTAATCGCCCCGGCAGCCGCTAGTTTCTGCCCCGCTGTAAAATCAAGCATTGGCTGAGCGTAGTTAGAAATCGATTGCAGGTTGTACCCTTCGGGAAGTAATCCATTAACAGCAACTTCTTGTCCATTGCCGGAAATACCTTTAATTCGACAGATATAACTCTTGTGAATGCGATTATCGCTAAAGCCTACAGATATCATTAGTCAAGCCCGAAAATTGCCAACAGGTCGGATTGGTTGTCGATCCCGCTTGGAATATGGTCATCGGTTTTCGCCGTTCTGCTTTGCCCTTTGCTCTTAGATTGGTCGAGTTGTTGTTTTAGTAATGTGTTTGTCTGGCGTACTTCTTCAATCAGTTCTTTGTTGGAAACATCGATTTTTTTTTGAAGATCCTTCTCGCTTTTTTGTTTCTTGTCTCTGGCATGTTTTGGAGTTCGGTTTTCTTCCGCTTGTAGGGGAGGTGAATACATCCCCAATGCTGGGTGAGTGAAGCCAAAATACGACGGCTGAGCTTGCTTGGCTGGTTTCACTACTTTCTTTTCTGGTATAGCAGGCATACCAGGAAACATAGCATTCGCATTGTCAATGGCTTCTTGTTTTTCTTTGGCTACTTCTACTGGATCTGCTTCATCAGTTTTTTTCCCCAACCAACCACCAATTAAATTACCCCCCACTGCTCCAATGCCAGCACCAATTAATCCGCCTATAACCGTTCCAACAACAGGAACCGCCGAACCGATGGTTGCCCCCGCCAATGCACCAGCCGCCGCACCGCCTAATCCCCCGGCAACACCAGCTACATCTTCCCCCGATACATTTTCAACACCTTTGTTTTTGCCGCTCTGGTCTTTTTGGGTGTAAGCCTTAAAAATATCATAAATGTCTTTTGCAATCAGAGATGCCCCGGCAGTTACTGCTGTCGCTGCCACTCCAACCAAGCCGACCTTTGCGACTTTCTCAAGATTCCTGGGCGGTTTAAATGGGAATCCGCCATCATCACCACCTTCGATCTGCCCTATGGCCTTGAGGGCCTTCCTGTCTCGTTTTTTCTGCTCTTTATCGGTGTCGATTATAGCATCATGGATATCATCAAGCTTTTCTAATGCCTTGGGGGATTCTTCTTTCTCGGTTCTTCGAGAAAACAAACCAGGACCAGCCAAGTCTTTGAATTGTTTCTGCCGGGCAGCTTCTTTTTTCTTGCCCATGGAAACAAACTTTCCTTCTCTGTCCCTGATTCGACCTTGTTTATCGCGAGAATACCCCATATCCGAGAGATCTTTTTGAGCTGTCTTTTCAAGATGCTCTGCGGCTTGGTCATTCTTCCCGAATTTGCTGAGAAGCTTACCAATGGCACCATCTTCATCCTTAGCACTTTCAATGAGGTTGGCTGTCTCCTGGATAGCGGGGGCAATAGGCCCCAAGATTCCAAGCATTCCGGTTTCGGTAGCATCGTCCTGGTCAGCAAGTGATGAAGCAAGGTTGGAATCCCGTTTCTCCTCATCCTTTTTACTTCTACGGAAAATGTCGACAACCGCTTTTAGAAAACCGCGATTTCGACGGGATTCGTTCAGGGATTCGTTGTTATGGGCTGGTTGTTCCGGCCTTGGGGATGTCTGACTTTCCTGAACGACTTCTCTTTGTCTCGATTCGACGGCCTCGGATTTTTGTCTAGTTTTTTGTCCGGCCCTACCCCTCTTTCTTGTTGCTGCAGGTGTTTTATTACCCGAAAGTTTGTCCTCTTTCTTAGCGGGCTTTGATTCTGCTTCCGGGTTTTCTCGGATAACTTCTTTCTGTGGTTGAGATTTGCCGGTTGTTTTCTCCGATAGACTTAAAAAGTCCCCGCCCCGGTTCTTATCGGTGGGCGAAGTTTTATCGATAATCACCGGGGGAGGAACTTCGATAATAGGACTGAAAACAGGCTCACGAGAGGCGACAGGCTCCGCAGCCCACTGAGGGAGAGAGGGCTCAGTGGCGGAGAGTTGCTGCGGCAGCCTGTCCTGGCTTTTTAGAATCTGGACCGTTTCGGAAGTGTTGTTTTTGACCTGCTCAAGAGTCGAACCAATCGGAACGCCCTTCGCAAAATCAACAAGCAAGGCTTTCTTCTGCTCCAGTTCGACAACATTTCTCATTTCTTTTTGGTTAGCTCATATTGGTTCAATACAAAGTTTTTAGGCATCTTCATCAAATCTGCCCAGTTTTGGAACGGCAAAGCTCGGAGAATATTATTCCAACCTTCCTGAGTGTATTCCTTAAGTACAATGCTCAGCACGAAAGGGTATCGTTATCAGGATCGCTTCCAGCCCTCCTTTCTTGTACCGCTCAAGAAGTGCGGGATCGATTTTAGCCATATAATCTTCATCCGGTTCGATACAGCGGTGATAATACTCGATTCTACCTGGATACCTGATATGATCTCCTTCATCCTTCCAGAACTGAATTCCATAATTCAGGTCTTTGCGGTGTTTTTGAACCTGTGAAAGAAGATCCCTGAATTTGTCGATTTTGAGCACCTTGAGTTTATCCACATCAATTCCGGTGTGTGCCGATACAATAAGGAACTGGACCTCTGAGAATACGTTGCTATTATGCTCTTTGAGGTCATCCAGATCGTTCTGATATTCAAGCGTACCGGGCTCGGAATCGATCAGTTCCTTTTTCCAGTATTGGCTCTCCTGAAACTCCATCAGGGTTTCGAAGTCGCCGGTTATGGGTTTTAGCTCTATATCCTTGCTTTTCCATTTGATCACCGGCCAGGCTTTAGGAACGTTCTTGTAATTGTTCAAAAGCTTTGCGTAATTAAACGAGAATCCATGGACCTTCCCGCAATACCGGCAGGGCTTTGGATAATTAAATTTTGCCTTTAATTCGCCGCCCTGGTTAACCTCGGCGTTCTGCTGAACCCCGTAAAGGAGAACCGTTAAAATTCTATCCGCAACGCTCCATTTCGCTGAATCATCTACTTTGCCATCCTGGAGGAGGTTTAGATATTTGGTCGTGAAACGGGAATTTCGGTCCTTTGGAATGCCATCAAGCTTATAAGCAAGCTCGGTTGTCATGTCCTTAAGCCGAATAGTCCGTTTGTTCGGGTAAAACAGGGTGACTTCGTTATCTTTGCCTATTTTCGGTTTCATCAATAAAAAAACTGTGTGAATTCTACCGGCAGCCACAAGGCTCCGGATTCTTCAAAAGCAAGCCCGATCTTTTCCGAAGTGATGAACATTTCGTACTTCTTGGACCTGGTTTCAATACCTTTTGTGTTGTAAAACCCGACTACCAGATCTATGACATACCCGATCCCGTGACTTGAGTTATAGGGAAGATTCCCTGTCTTATCATCGTTAAAAACCCTTGCTGCAAGCTCTTCCATGTGAGTATGTGTTGTGCCGTTCTCATCCTCTAAAATCTCACCCTGAAAGGCTACCGGTCCTGCTCCGGTCGGTACGATGTAGCCGCCAAACCCGACCTTTTTTTCGTCTGTCGTGATTGTGATGGGATCCAGTTCAACGGTTTTCGTTCTTACGGTGTAATCAACACCATCGATAGTCACAAAATAATGACTGGCATGCTGTTCCTTAATGCCTGTTCGCTCTTTGATTTTTTCAATGAGAAACTTTACTTCTGGAGGTATATTCATAGTGTCAGTCCAGAAGTGGGGAGAGATTAGCTTGACATGAGGCTCGGCTGGATAATCACTTGTCCTTTGATCGCTTCTTCTGCAAGTTGAGTCTCTCCTTCCGATGTAGGTAACGTCATATGAACGTTTTCCCCGACTTCTGAAATCTTTTTGTTATAGTCGGTTAATTTGGCCTTCAGCAGACTTTTAATCAGTTGAACCGTGTTTGTGTCGGTAATATCTTTGTTGATGTCAATAACAACATCGCCCTCCGCTGTGACGTGACATTCAAAGTAGTCTTCAAGCTTATATCGATATCGGAATTCATAAGGACCTGTGTAGCCATTGCTGACGATTATTACTTCATTCACTGAATCGACTCGATAAGCCAAAGACTGAAGCTCTGCATCCTTAACTTGAACCACTGACCGGAACTCATCGGGAAATGGAATCTCGAAATCATTTTCATCAAAACCATCCGATTCCGGCACTTCGATAGATAAAGTACGTTCAGGGCTTCCGTTTTCTGCAAAATAACTGATAGCTGAACTCAGCATTGAATATTCAGCATCGGCCAACAGGAAGTTTCCCTCCGATTTCAAATTGTCGATATATGCATCCAGATAATAAAAAGGAATTTTCTTTCGGACGGATTCCAAAATTTCAGTCGGCTTCATTATTCTGGCAGCCAGTAAAGATACTTAAAGGTGCCTTCCAAGACCAAGTTCTCGGTGTTGGCGTCATCCTCAAGAGAGGTTGGGTCAACAGATATTTTTCCTCCGTAGAAGGCGATTTTTTCGAATTCCACCGGGGTTTCCCCAACTCCAGATAATTCCACGATTGTTTTTGGAATTCGCTCACGGGAGTAGAAGCGTTGGATAATTTCCTTGATTGTCTTCCCGCCTTTTCGAACTTTAATTTGACATGGAAAACCCTCTGAGCCACCAAATTGTGGTATTCCGGACATGTCAATTTCTGTACCCATCACGAATTCAGACGCTTCAGAGCCTCCTATTTTTGGAAGGCTGAAAGACTTCGCATAGATACCCACATTTGGCAGACCTTCAAAATTGACCGTGAATTGACAGCCGTACCTTGGGCCTTGCGAAACTACACTATTTATCCGCTGAACAAGTTCGCGGATATCTGCTGGAATTGTTCCCATAGGTTATTTTCGTTGATTAATACAGTCCCGCCTTTTGGCCTTTCTTGAAAGAGCGCTTTTGTTTCTTGATTTGAGCAGCGGATTTCTTCAGCCTTCCTAGCTTTCGCCCAAGCTTCTTTGCCATGGCCTTGCGGGCTCCCCGGAGCTTGTTCTTGGTGTCTTTCAGAAACTTTTTTCCGTCCCGCATCACCTTCTTGATGGACTCAACCGCAACTTCTTCACCATCGTAGTCGCAGAGAACCACCGGGGCGTCGAGGACGTATTCAATTGCCAGCTCCTCGTCTGTTTCGCCGTGATAATTCAACTGCTCTTCGATGTGGATACACATCTTTGCAAGCCGGTCATTGTCTTCGGAATTGACCGATTCAACAGCGGTTTCCCTGCCTGTTTCGGCTCCTGAAAGAGAGCCTAAGGCATGAGTCATCTGGCTGAGGACCATATTGTAGTCTTCCAGCAACTCCGGGGTCATTTCGGTTTCATCATCAATACCGACTGACTCACAAGCAAGAAGATCAATAACATCCCATGGAGTGACTTTTTCTTCCGGTTCTTCGCCTTCGGCTGGCTCCTTGTATTCCAGGTAAGGCAATTGATTGATCAGGTTCACAGCCTCCAGGGCCATGTCAAAAGCTTCTGCTTTCACCGACCTCTCAATAAACTGGTCATACGCGCCGAAATTTTTTACACTCTCAGCCCAGTTTTCTTGTTCTTCATTTCGGGGTTCGAAATGATTGTCGTGCTTTGCGTAAGTTCCTTTCATTTTTATACACTCATGACGGTGACGTTGAAAAATTCAGACGACCCGGTGATATAGCCAGCAAGGCCAATATCGTTCTCACCGGTGTCTTCGTTGTGGGTGAAAGTATAAGTTAGTGCTTCGGGATAACCTTCTTTGGCTTTCCCTTCCTTCGGGGTGTATATACTATTTGTTCCGAGAAGGAGATCCCGGAGAATTTCTGCGCCACGCGCGCATTGTTTTTCAGTTACTCCGTCGGATTCGTGCTGTACAGCTTCCAGATAGTCTTTGAACCAAGTCAACATATACGCTTGTGTTCGCTGGACGCCGATTTGTCGGTCTTTCGGCCTGATATTGTGCCCAACCTGAGTCCGGGCCTGTGAAATCTTGCATGCTCCGGTCGCGTTGGAGATGGTCAAAAAATTAATATCCACTTCACCAAGCTTCTGCTTATCGGCGTGGGTCAGGGTGTATTTGGGTTCTGCCACACCATAGACCGAAACAAGTCCTCTTGTCTCACCTGCCGGTTGGCTGTGAATTCCAACATCCTCTCCGGCTTCAGGAGTTCCGCTGTCACCGAAAGCACAAGCGCCTGTCATAGCCCCGTCCCAATCCAGATCCATTGGGAGGCCAAAGAACGGATCGGACTGAACTGACATTGGGCCATAATTTAAAGCCAGGAACCGACGTTTTGAACCCACGCCGGTAAGAATTGTTTCTCTATGGGTTTTGGCCGCGTCAACTGTCAGAGTTCCGGGAGCGCTGTAACAGGTAAGGGCGTTTTTATCGTAAAAAATCTTGATGGCGTATACAGCGGCATCAACGTCATTGTTCGGGATAATTCCCATCATTGCGGCTGTATCGTCGCCGTCAAAAAGATCCCAACCAGCCTGAAAATCTGCTGTGTCGGGAGCGTTTCCTTCTACTGCCCCAACAAACTGCATCGGGGTTGAGATTTCTGGAATTAAATCATGGTTGGTGAACCCGGATAACGAGATTCCCTTGAAATTGCTCTTGTATGCATTCAGAACGGCGGGCCAATAAAGCGATTCGCCTCGATCATTTTTGGCAGAAGGATCGAGCGAAACAGTATATGATTCGCCCGTGATTGCCTCCCACGAACCAGCAATTTTCTCATGAAAAGCCATGGTGAATACTGGAACCTGAACACCGTCAGCAAGTTCAAGATTAGTCTTGCCCGTCAGACTCATTCCGTAGGTTTCTTCATGACTTCCGTCGCCAAGGGAAACACACATTCCGCTTGTGGAGAGGGCGATATCCGTGTCGTAAGTGTCAGACCGTGTCACCCATTCGTTTTTGGTTGCGGAAGCACCAGCAGCACCGGCGACATGGTTGTCTTTCAGGGCAAAGTTCAAATTATCGGTGATGGTATCAACTTCATGCACTTCGCCTTCAATTGTAATAATTCCTCCCTCCGATAATTCTGTTTCAAAGGCCGTTCCTACACCAACTACAGCCTTAGACCCTGCCGTAACCGACATTGTTCCAGTCAAAGCCACGTTGAGCTTCAATTCCAGGCTAGGAAATTTCGCCGTTAAAATATCCACAACCCGTACGAATTCTGCCACATTGCCTTCATATGAATTAACATGAGCATAAAGCTGGTATACTTCGGGTTGTCCCGCAATCCCTTTTCCGATTGTTTTGATTAGGTTGTCCTTATCGATAGTCAGCCGCCTGAAAGGCCACCCCTTTCTTGATCTGCCTGCGATACCGGCAACTGATAAATTTCTGCCGGAGGGAACAACCGGGGGTGCTGCAATTCCGCCTGTAATACTTGGGTATGAATTCATTGTTTATTTGGCCTTTAATATTGAATCCGCTTCCTTGGCAAATTGTCCTTGTGGATAACGCTTCAGAAATTCCCTCAACGATTTTTTTGTGCCCTTTTTCTTTGCATCGAGAAAATCAGATCTTTCTTCGACTTGATTGATGTATTTGCCTTCTGGGTAGTGTTCCATATAAGCCAGAATTTGATCTTCATCGCCCGTTATTGCATCCCGAAAGAATTCATTTTCCATTTTTTCTTCAGGAGACGGTCCCGCATCATCCTGCTTCTCGCCTGTCTCAGACTCCAAAGCATCATAGTCTGGTTTTACAGGCGGCTTTTCTTCTGTAGGTTCGACTTCTGATTTTCCGGAATCATCGGCAATTGGTTCCTCATCGCCTTTTTCAGATTGGTCTCCAGGATCATCATCCTGTCCCTCATCCTCGTCCTCTTTCTCCTCTTCTTCGTCTCCACCTTTGAGAGCTTCGAATTCCTCTTCAGTCAGAACATTCAATTGATTCGGGTAGAGTTTTGCAGCCAGGGCTTCAAACGTATCCAGGAAGCTTTCGGAAATCTCAGCCGGAGTTGCATTTAGCCCGATTGCTGGTTTTCCGTCATTTTTCGAGGGATACTCGTTTACACTGATCCGACTGTCCAGGATTGCAGCCTTTCCGCGTCCATGATTCTCAACGTATACTCTGATTTTCTTATCCTTTGACATTGTTTTCTCCTTAAGGATGGGGCGCTAGGCCCCTTTGTTGTTAAGAGATCTTGGCTCGACGGAAATACTTCGGATTGTCCAGACGTCGATAGACCCGGCACCACAGTCTGGCGTGACGTGTCATCATTCTGGTCATTTGGAACCGGAAAGAATTCAATGGTACAGCCGTTGAAGACAGGAAACCGTTATGGAACAGGGAATCATTCGATGTAGCAATCATCAGTATTTCATCGGAGGGGATGATTTTCTCTTTGGAGTCATAGAAAACCTTATGTTTCCCCTTGAATGTTCCGAGAAAAACGATGTCATGGCTTGGGATATAAACCGGTGAAAACTTAAAAAGCTCTTCCGGGAGAACCATCAACAGCCTTACAAAGTCATCTCCGCAGATTATCTTGGACAGGAAGCCATAAACGGAGTTGGTTTGAAGCGCTTTGTCTTGCAGCCACAACCATTTCGGCAATGTTGCTTTGATGTATTCCTGGTCTGTATAGCCAGAGCCAGAAGGGGGCGTGGACTTGAAAGCTTTGTCGGGATCATTGTTGTGATCTTCCCCTGTCGCCACGGCGTCCGGTTGGAACTTGGACGCTTCATACATCTCTTTGATGGCGTTGTAGCCACGGTCGGCATTGATTGTCCGGAAGAGATCCTTTTCTCCATAGGCCTGAAGGGCAACCTTGAAATTTCGTTGAAAACTCAATTCGGCATGAAAGGTGGTCTCAAGATCAAGTGCGTTTTCCAGGGGTTTGACGGTCCTCTTGGTGGTGTCATACTTCAATCCTTGGATGTACTTCTCACCATTGGAGTCTTCCAGGTTCAACGGTCTTGTAATTCTGACCTGAGCCCCGACCGGGAGCGCAGGGGTTACTGTCAGCGTTCCAGAACCATCAGCAAAGCTCGAATATGAACCGGAGATTGTATAGGTTGTCGAGTCAATCACTTTCGACCCGGAAAAGGAACCGCCTTCCTCTTTCCCGACTGGGTCATAGTTAATGAAGACTACCGTCTGTTCTTTGGCTACCGGATGAGCGGCGGCAAGAGGGAAGTCTGTTTGTGTTCCGTTGCCAGTGAATACCTGAGGCGGATCAAGCTCAGACAACCCACCTTTGAACTCAATTCCCAAGGGGTCATCTGCGGAAACACTTCCCCAATCTTTTGCTGCTTCTCTCTTCATTTCGAAGAGGTTTGTTTCGTCAACCGAAGAGGGGAAAGTTGTTGCAACCTGAGGGAGAATCCCGAACAGCTCATGCTCCATTGCGAGCGTGTTCTGGATGTTCAGGATTTGTGCGACATGCTCAGTAGTTGTCATGTTGCCGGGAACAGATTCAAGAGCGATTTGACCGCCTGTTCTCTTTGCTTCTCTTGAATACAGATCACCAAGTCCTCTAACAGCTCCAACAGCAGCAGCAACAACGTTTTCCGGGGGTTTCTCTCCGAACTCATGTTCGTAATTATCAACCATAATTCCCAATCGGGCGACGATGTCTTGTTTTGTTTCCCGGTCGCCAACAAACGATTCAAGAGCCGGGTATTCTTCTGCATTGCTGCTTCCTTTTCGGCCAATCAACTGACCTTTATTATCGCAAAGCATGGCGGCGTTTTGCGATACAAGCTCATTAATATAGGTTTTACTCATGTTTTCCTCGAAAATTTAGTTAAGTTGATCAGATTGAAGACCGTTTAACTGACTTTTTGAGGAAAAGTTATCATTTTGCCTTGCACTGACAAGGAAAATAGTGAATCTTGCCAATAAAGAAATATTCTTTTTTAGAATAACTTTTTATCCCAAAATTAAATTTTGTTTTCCGAATATGGCAGAATTGGACAGGGTTGATGTGGCAGCTCACAATAGTAGCTTTAAAACAATAAGCGGGCTGATAAATGCAGCAAGAGACGAGGGATTGTTTCCCAATCATCAAAAAATGGGAAAGCCTTATTCAGCATCGCGGATCTACGGAATGCTCAAGGAAGAAATGTCTTGGGTAGCGGATAAGTTGGTGAGACTGGCAGAAGAAAATCCCCGGAAAGTGACTGTACAGTGAGTTTTATTATCACTGAAACTATTGGGGATTTTGCACACTAAGGATCTACACGGTAATATCTTCTATCTTCCGGACTTGCAAAGGCGGGGGCTGATCCTGGTTGTCCTTCTTCTGTGGCTCCAACCGAGATAAACTCCTCTTCCGGCTCTTCAAAGTCTTCAGGCTTATACCCGGTGAACGGAGCGATCAGATTCAGAAATGCACTTTCAATAGCGATTTGATCCGTTCCGTTTTGAATCAACGCAGGGGCTATTTTTTTGTAAAAATCATCTGGCAAATAAGGCTTGCGCGGCATTTTTTTGACACATTCAATAGCGATTTGCTTGGCCTCTTCAAGTTCGGAATTCCGGTTTTTTTCAAAATCATTCTGAAACTGTTCAATTTCTTGTCGAAAATTAGCTTTTTCACCATCGAGATTTTCTTCAAAACCTCTTTTGTATGCTTCCCGGATTTCCCGCTTGTGAGCTTCTTCGAGAGCCAGTTCGTTTTCCATAACCTGCCAGAATATAGCCTGTTCGATTGCTATGTCTTTCGGATTCGGACAGACCCCACCATTGCAAATGAAATGTGCCTTTTTCTCGTCGATCCCGATTTCCTGAAGGTATTCAACGGTCAATTCAGGCATCGCTGATTCAGTGGCAATAATACCCTCAAAGCTGTTGTACCTGTATGATCTGTCATGAACGAAATCAAACCCCGCCATTCGTGCAAGTTTGGTCGGGTAGAATTTCCCGCCGTAACCGCCGATTGTGGAAGCGCGGGAAGAAAAACCGCCAGTCTTGCCTTTCCAGAGCCCCCAAACATCGTTCCCTTTGCTGGTATCCAAGAACTCTTCTTCATGAATACAGTATTTACCGTCCATGGCAGCATAGCGGCAAACAGTCGCCGGGATAGCTTCACTTTCGTGGGGAAATAAGACATGTTTCCAAACGAGCTTTCCTCCCTCCAAGACTTGTCTTCGTGGGTGTCCATGATATCCGTAGGCGTTGCCCATCTCAATAGACTGTTGAAATAAAGGGTCTTCGACAGCATTAGTATAGTTTTTTAGCACGTAGCTAGCACCGTTTCCGCCGATTCTATGTTCTTTCGTAACATCAAAACGGATTCTTCCTGTTGATCCTAATACTTTTGGTTCCATTATGCTGCTTCTTCGGTTGGTTGTTGTGGTTTGGGTGCTTCCTTATAGATTTCGTTCAGCTCGTCCTCTTCGGCGTGTAGGTATCTCTTCTCGGCTTCAATCATCATTTTTCTCAAGTCCAAGCCTGGAATAAAGTCTTTCAGCAAAACGCCTCTTTGAGCGATTCTATCAACTTGCATATGCCTTGTATCTTCTAGCTGCAATCGTTCCCTTTCCGCCCTAGTGTCTCCCGTGTGAATCCGGACCTTGTAGGGCTTGTTGTCATGGTTGAAGACTATTCCGTCTTTTGCAAGGAAGTGAATTCGAAGGATTTCTTCAACTCCCGCCACTCCGCAGGCGTTAGAGTCTTTCGCCATTTGAGCAGATTCAGCGGTAGTGGCATCCATCAGGCCAGCCCCGCCAAGCCCACCTTGTTCCCCGGCAGTTCCGTTGACAACACTGGCATCAAGACCCATGGCAGATGCAAAACGGGATTCGGCTCTTTCAAGGTCAGCAAGTCCGTTGATATTGGGATCTTGTTGACTTAAAATGACCTCAATTTTCTGTTTGATGGCGTTGAAGGGAATGGTTATAACGTGCATCAGGGTCTTGGCTGCTGCAAGTCCCTTATTGTAAATTTGGTTGATTATTCTCCCGTATCCGTCTGAATGCTCCTGTGCTTTTTCCGGGGGAAGGCCATCAGTCGGGACATGAACCAGGGCGAACGATTCCGCTGATCTCAGCCTTGCTTTTTCAACGGCAAACCGGATTTTCGCGAGTGCAACAAAAGCTTCATAAGCTGGCAAAAGAATGGAATGACCGTAATCAGTAAGTGGAAATTTGCCAATCCAGGTATTGGGATCCCAGAGGTTAAAGGTTTCTCTGTAGTTATCCGTGGAACCAAGGATGGGCTGTTGAACCTCACCGGTTTTCTTGTTCGATTTTTTCCGCTTGAAAATAACGACATCATCTTCTCCAAAAAGCTTCATGCCCTTACCACCCTCCTGTTTCTGGTAGCGGGGAAAAACATAACCGTAACGATATCCATTCCGTTTTGGATCAAACCACTTGTAGCCCTGAATATACTTAGGATGCAGCCTTTCGTCATCGAGTAGACCGAGAATGCCGAAACCCGATTTTTTAAGCGGAAGAAGAGCTTTTATTCCGAAAGCAGAAGCTTTAAACATCCAATCGCCGATGAATTTATCAAGCTCCAGCGCCGCTACTAAGCGCTTTGCTTCGAGGTAATGCTCATTGTTATGATCAGCTCCGTTGTCAGGGTCGATATGAATTATAAGACCGGTGTCGAGAGATTTAGAGCAGGATCTTATATGGATATACTCAAGGCACTTATTGTAATCATCTGCTTCAATCAGCTCTTCGATATAATCATATTGAGTGAGCCGATCCGTAGACATTTTATCAGGGAGGGAGGCAAGCCAGACAGCATAGTCTGTGACCTTTTTAATTCTACCTGTGGTCTTGTCTATTGCTGTATTAGTCGAATGAACTTCGGAATGCTGGACATCAGAAGGAGAGTTGACATATTCAGTTTTAGTTGGGCTTTCATAGTCACCATTCCAAAGCAGGTTGCCGACTGCTTTTAGTCCCTTCCACTTTTTCTTTTTTTCTTTAGCCATTTGATAACCGGTTATTTAAGTCTGAGGTATCAACGGCGTGAGTTTGTTGCAAGGGAAAAATATCCATTCTGTTTCTTGATATTTTACATCAATTATTTTATTCTTGACAATAATGTTTTAATTTGAGAATATTCTTTTAACGCAAATCAAAATCTACAAGGAGAGTCCAAATGCAAAAATCTACTGTTCTGGAAGCATGCAGTCAATTTGGTGGGTGCTGTCGGGTGAAATTCACCGAGAATGGCTGGGAATGCTTAGAAGACAACCGGGACTGTAAAGACGGCTACCTGCATATTAGCAATGACAGCGCTGACGCCATCACTGAACCGGTGAGGAATCAGATTGTGAGGTATTTTTACCAGCACGACAAAGGCCTACCGGGGATAGGAGCAACAGCACAACAGCAATATTTCATTGGGCTGTCTCGTGAGGATATGGAAAGAATCGGTGCCGGCGGGGAAGTTGCTTATTATAATCGATAAGTCGCGAGGTTAATATGGATCTATACAGAATACCAACACAAAAAACTTACCAAGGGAAAACTGCCGGTGGATACTTGGAAAATGCCAAGATCGCGGAAATGAAGTCCGGTGATTTTGAAATCACAACCCCGGACTTGCCGGGATGTGTTCTTATAATGGCAGACGACGGGGATTTGGTAATCAGCAATTTTGATGGAAGAGTTTGCGCTCTGGAAACAAGCAAAAGAGCTCTTGAAAAACTAAAAACTTTCCAAAGTCAGATTGAGGATATGCATAATGATCAGGCCAGTAGGGATTCTAAATGAAATTTCCAGGTTATACCCGCAAGTATGGAAACAGACTCAACTTTTTCTCAACGAAAAAGGGAAGGGTCTGGCGGAATGGGAGAGTTGGTGTTTTCTCCCCTTAGCGGCTCCTTATTCTATTGTTTCGACAAGTATAAAAAAGACTGTCTTGCCTCCAGATATGGTTCGGGATGTGTCAATTATTGGTGCAATGGCAGCATGGAGATTATCGCAAGGAATTTACCGGTTTGATCCGGATCTTTTTGAAGCGCTTTGGGGCACGCCCCTGAATCATGATTTGCCGATTGATCTGTTTTTCAGGCTCCCGGAATACTGCATGTATATTGAGACTCCTGGCAAACAGACAATGGGAAAAGATCTACATGGGTTTTTCGTGCATCTTGAAGATGATGTGAATGATCGCCATGTAGAACTTCGCCTGCTCCTTGACTTCGATGACTCCCCGCATCCAGTACCCATTCACCTTGACCAAGAGGGGATTTTAAAATCAATTGAAAAGGCTCAGAAGTTTAGTGCCGATTCCATAAGGCGGGCTTCCGGGGTTGAGTTGTTCTTTAATAAAGAAACGGCTCAATTCCAAGCTGAAGAAATTTCACCACTTGTTTCGCTGGTTCTTTATATCTGTAGCACAAATGCCGAATTGGTCAGCAAAGACGGCAGGTTAAAACCCAATAGAGCGAAGCCCAAGAAAATTAAAAAGGGGTTGAAGTTCTTCCCTGCAAACAAACCAGCCGATTGGGACGTCGGATTGAGAACAGGAGCGACACTGAGGGCAGCAAGAAACTTTTCAGAAAGCAGTTCAGGGGCATCAACCAAAACCGGAAAGTCCGTCATTCCCCATACCAGGAAAGCCCACTGGCATACCTACTGGACCGGAAAAGGCAGGGCAAAACCTGAAGTTAAGTGGATCAATATGACACTTGTAAACGCCGAAAAAGCGGGAGTTTCCCCTACATTGCACAAGGTTAAAAAATGAATCGAGGTAAAATCATTAAACACATCATCCAAGCTGTTGAAGAGTCACAGCCGGAAAACCACAAGATCAAGGTTCAAACTGATTCGGAGATCGTGAATCAGGTCTATGAGGCAGTAAAACCAAACGCTTCAATTGCTGCCAGATCGGCACGCCGAAGGGCTATTCTGTCAGGGGATTTCTTTGGGGAAAATTTCATATTTTTTCTTGAATTGCTAATTCAATGTGGACTGGAAATCAATTTCAAAAGGGAAGGTCGAGATGAAAGCAAAAAAAATTGAATGGGGAGAACCGAGTTATAGGACAGATGTAGTGAATGGATTGATTGAGCATGTTTTTGTCGGAAGAATCGTAAAACTGGACAGCGAAGGAATTGCAGAAAAGTTCGAACTTCAGATGAGACTTGGCAACAGATCGTGTCCTGTCGAATCAATCGAAAAGGGAAAGGAGATAGCACAAGATTATATGGATGAAATGCTCAATATTCTGACAATCAACTAAAACCACAAAGGAAAAATGTATAAATTACATAAAATTGAACGGCGCTATATGTCCTCGACACCAGTGTCTTACAAAGGTCAGAAATACCAAATATCTCGGCAGGTGATTGACCTGGTTGATGATAAAGGTCTGGTTAATGACATAGATGAAGACAACTTGCGTGAACCGATTGCTCGTTACATCATTTTTCGCGGGGGAGTTCTGGAATTACCGGACAACGTGGCATCTGGTCTTATTATTGAGGAGCCGAAAACAAACCAGTATGGTTATTCTGTTGACGGCAGGCCGGAGATCTATGTTGTTGGAGGCTCGTTAGATAGCTTTGAAGAACAGCGAGAAAAAGAAGTGCAGCGAGGTGTTGTCAACCTGTTGGCAACTTATGAAATCATCGGAGATGAAGTGGAAGTGGAGAAAAAGGGCATTGAGTTAGTCCGTAAGCAGGGAGTTTAATCCCGTGAGCCGTTAAAAGAGGCTGCGATGGATTGACTATCTCCAATCAACATTGACATACTTTCTATCAGTCACTGAAAACCATTTTACATCCATTGTATCAATGTTGTGCTTACCTCCAGTAACATATTTGATTTTTGCGTCGACAGCTTCTTCAAAAGAATCGTAAATCTCCCCCTTTGATCCAGGAACGCCACACTTGAATTTTCCATTCTTTTTGCTGAAGATGAAAAACTGTCTGTTTGGCTTGACTTCGAAATTAAGTAGTCTTGGGTCGTGATAAAACCCATGTTTTCTGTCTGTTGTCAGCCACTCTCTCAGCCCTTGTTCCATTTTGATCTTTTTCCCGTCACCAGAAGTATCAGTCTTTCTTTTTTCCTCTTCTCTTTCAATTTCTTCAACCTCTGCCCTAAGAGCATCAATCTCTTTTTTATTATATGTGCCAAACTCTCTTGCAACAGAACTGTCTTTAAGCTCTATCTGCTTCATGATCTTTCGCTTGCGCTCAGCCAAGGTCTCGGGCTCCTTTGAAAGCTCGGCCATTGTGCGCTTTTCCAGTTCATCTCTGTACGGGTTGAAGCCTTCTCCACCCTCATTGTACAAATCATCATATTGCTGCGCTTTTTCTAACAATTGATTGTCGGTTAAGTTGCTATAGCCAGTGTCTGTTTTTGTCTCTACCCTTTCTATGTCGGCGATATCATCATTACCAATATCATATGGATTATCCCTGTCCAGACGATTGTCGTTTATTACCGCAAGTCTGTTGAGTCCCTTTGAGTTAATTCCGTGCTGTTCAAGCCTTTCGATTTCTACCTCAATAGACGATTGGGCAGCCCTGAATTCCTTTTTTTCAGAAGACCGCAAAAATCCCAGCTTCTTCCAAAGATTGTAAAGCTTTTTCATGGTGCCGTGGGCATTGTTGATTTTTTCCATATTAACAATTTCCCGGACTTCATTTAAACCCTTCAGCTTTTCACCTCGGTCTGCTTCCTTCTGTTCTTCGACACCTTTGTGTTTGTCTTTAAGCGCTTGGAGCTGGTCTTTGTATTCGGTTGTGTCTTCGCCTAGTTCATCCAGATCGCCCAAAAATCCACTCAGCTTGTCTTCGCCTTTTTGGTACCAATATTTGTGAAGATTCTCGTCAATGTAGCCAAGGTATTTTCTGGCCTGTTTGTGGAGTTTTTCAACCTTCTCTATTTCACCGTCTTTTTCTGCCTTGGCGATAGCTTCTTCAAGGCGTTTCTGGAGTTCAGGATATTTTTCTATACCCAACTCCTTAAGTTTATCCATTCCTTTCGGGTAAAGATATCCATCGCCGCGTTCTATATAACCTTCTACATATCCAAGCCAGCGCTCAACTTCGCTTTCGTTGTTATCGGCTTTGAGCTGCACCTTTTTTGAAGAGTCGATTGGAGTTACTGTGGCTTTGGTTCCGTACTTACTTCTTTCGACATTGACAACAGCATCGAAGGTATACCGTTCTCCGGGTTTGAAATTTTTTGAAATGTCATTAATTGGTATTTGATATTCAAAAGTTTTCCCTGGATAGGTTCCTTTGATCCATTTTCTTCCGATGGATTTTATCTCAAGCGTAATACCTTCTTTAAGATCGCCCTCTGGCGTGTTCTCTCTAATATGCTCAGCGTTGAACTCCACCACCTTTTTTACCAGTTCTCCTATTGGTTTGCCTAAACAATCTTTAAAATCGATGTCATTTGCGCTCTCTATGGCGGTCTCGGGCATTTGCAAAGTTCCTTCCGCCAACCCGTCAATAGACTCATCTTTAAATGAAGCAAAATCTTCAGCAGTTTCAAGGGCAATACTATCTAATTTGTCATCTTCATTCCAGTGCCAAATATTTGAGGATTCGATGGTTTTTTTTGTTGGCTCTTTAGATTTTTCCTCCCTTTCTGTTGCAACGGTTTTCGGAATACCAGTTAAAGGAAAAGTCTTTTCCTGTCCGTTTAATACATATCCCATTAAAACGTCTGATACTTCGCCACGATCTTTTACTGCCTGTAGAGTAATGGTTCGACCTTTGTTCTCAAATTGAGTTCCGATTTTAGGTATTCCATTTATAGCAAGGTAGTCTTTAATTCCTTGGTTTAACGAACCTTCGATTGGGATAACTTTAGAAGTTTCGCTGACTATATTAAGATCCGGGTAATCCTTCAAAATGCCGTTTCCATCAGAGCCATTGAGTACTTTTTTAATGTATTTTGCAAGCTCATCCTTATCCAGATTATGACTATCAGCTTGTCCGGCCAAAGAGATGTGACCCATCCCTTCTTTCATCTTCATTGCACCGTTTATCGCGGATTTGGCCTGACTTCTCATGACTGCATCTTCCAGTTCATCGGGGCCAAAATTGACGGTGCCGCCAAGCATGTAGTTCTGTGACCCCTGCGGATTCTTTTTGAAAAACTGGTTGATTGCGGCTTTGATCTTTTTGCCTTTCCGCAGGCTAATCTGGATATATTCAACCGCAGAAGGATGTACTTTATCACCGCTAGGGCCCGTTTCGATTCCCGACACAAAATCACCAATTAACGATTCCAGGAAAGAAAAGGGTTTTCCAAGTGCGTCATTAAAATTGACACCGAATGCTTTCTCGGTGGCCGGTTCCTCAAAAATATCAATCAAACGATAAATCAATTCAGATTGTTCTTTGGTGAATTTCCACTTCTTCCCAATCTTTTCATCTGCCCACGATTTTAAACCGGTACCCAATTCCTGAGACATTGCCGCCCAATCTGCAACCATTTCGGCTATGTCTTCGTCGCTCATATCAGAGGGGGCTTTATGGGCTTCGGGGTGATGTCTGTTCATGGTGATATGATGTTTTGTAGCAGCTTTGACTTTATCTTCCATTCCAGCGGGATAGGCAAACTCTTTACCCTGATTTTTCATCCGGTGAAATTCAGTGTTCCAAATATAAGGTTCCCTCTCTTCATCTCCATATTTAGAGGCGTCGTGGCTGGTTTTGCGTTTCTCAAGGTCCATTTTGTCCAGATCTGGGAAAGCCTTGATTATTACATCGAGGTTATTAGCTGTTCGTTGAATATGCTTTGCCGTCCGCTCTTCGAAATAGTCGACCATCGCCTTTGTGGGTTTAACCTGGTTGACTCCTTCTGTTGCAGGTTCTTCTTTCTCCCAATAAACATGAAGATTCATTGCGGAAAGTCTTTTGTCATGCACGAACGGTTTAACCTCCGATACTTTGTATCCGACACCGACTTTTTTGATTTTAACCAGGCTTGAGCGGCTTCTATCGATACGCTTTAAGAAGAAAAGCTCCTTTTCTTTTTTACCTAGAACCTGGTCGTAGTTATGGAAAACGGATTGAAGAAAATCCCTTGTCTGACTAAACCCTAAACGGCGAATTTCAGGAGAGAGTTCATCTATCTTCGTCGCTTCATCCTGGTAGAGATAGATTTTGCCTTGAGAATAATTCTGGATCTTCGGGACTACTCCGACATAAAGCTCGCCGTCATCATTTTGCATCGGCCTTGCTGCTTCAAGGGCTGTATCCATCTTGTTTTTCTTGACTTTTTTAACAGATTTTGATAAGTTGTTATCGATGCTTTGGGCCTCACGGCCATCTAAATCTCGGTTGACCGAATCGGGGTGGATAAAGTCTTGAGGGTCTGGCCGGTCATCTTTTTGCCGGATAGCGTTGTTAGCCGACCGCTCCCAGAGCAGAGTAGGGAATCTCTCCTGAATTTTAGTGATTTTTGTCGCCGGATGGAGAGAATTGATTATATATCCGGTACCGCTTTGAGATAGTTCAATATACTCAACAGCCGATCCCTCTACTAGAATTAAAACAAGGCTCCCCCTCCGCCCCTTCCTTATCTCTGAAAACCCATTGCCAACATCAACAGCCAGATCTTTAACGGTCTTGCCTGTCTTTTTGGCAATCTGGACTTTATGCTTTTCGTAAATGTGCGCATACCCAAACCCTCGATCTGTTTCGAAATCATGAAACCCCAAGGGCATGTTGATTTTACCAGGGGGATAGGAGCCATCTAAAATATCCGATATTGCCTTTGATTGCTCAGCCGTGATGCTCCCAAATGTTTTGCCTTTGGGCGGCGGAATTAACGTACTTCTCCCCTTCTTTATGGTATCGGTGAAGGTGGATAATCTTTCAGTCAGCGCATCTATTCCCTTTCCGATACAATCTGACAACTTCGATTCGAGCGCAATTCCAGATTCAAACTCTAAATCTACAGGCATTTAGATAATCATCCCCCGATGATGTATTCTTCTTCGTCAAAAACCTCCTCATCAACAGATTCGAGGGCAGGATCTTCTTCTAGTTCTTCCTCTGGATTTTCCAGTTCTTCTCCGGCTACCAAGGTTTCGTCGTCTGTCTCTATTTCGGGCACAACCTCCGGTTTTTCTTGTTCCTCTTCACCGGACGATTCAACAGCAGGACTTTCTTCTAATTCTTCCGCCGATTCGGTGGCAGTTTTCGCTACTTCCAACTTTTCGTAACGATCCAGCGCAAAGCCCCATGCTTCGGATTCAGTAAGGGCTTCGTTGTCTTTTTCGTTATCCCCTGTCGGGCTCACGCCACAAACCGATTCTAAAGCGATTTTCTTGGAACGCTCCCAGAGTGCATCATCCTTTTCATCGGAAGCATCGAAGGCAAGCCCACGCTCTGATACGGTCGATTCTGTAGCAAGTTCTTCAGTCTCTTCGTTATCAAGACCGGAGCTGTCCGCCTCATGTTCGCCTGGACTCATTTTGATTTCGGTGGCCGGGTCTTTTTCAGGTTCCTCTTCTGGTTCTACTTGTGGATTTTCTTGATCAGATTGCCCATTGTCGGGATCGGCACTTTCAACCGCGGGTTCGTGGTCTGTCATGTTTTTTAAAATGGCACTTTCCGAAACAAAATCACAGTAATCCTTTTGGTGTTTTACAAATCCTTCTGGCGCTTCAAAATGAATTCCGTAATACACAGCCGGGGCCGCTGTGTCCGATTTCGGTTTTCTGACTTTTGCCTGAACAATCTCAGCTTCTAATGTTATCTCATCGTCTATTTTAAAAGGGATTTCGCTGTCATCTTTTCTTTCAAAATACACCGAAACACGGTAATTCCCCCAGTCATGGTTGAACGGAAATTCGATATTAATGGTCTTATTATCTTTCCTCGATTTCTTTGCTGTGCTTTCTTCTGAAATCCGGGAGACTTTTCCTTTGAGCCTGAATTTATCACCAATACTCAGCTTGGTCTTGACATCTTCTGTTGCCGGTTCCAGTTCTGACAACTCTTCATCTGAACTAGGGCTTGTGCCTTCAGTGGCTGGTTCAAGCTCCGGCTCTTCTTCGTCGGGATCGGCTTCTTTTTCTGGCGAAGGCATTTCCCCCTTCAGGAAGGCATCGACACAATCAACATCTTCTACCCCTTCAACAGCAACCTGTTCCCGTTTTTCTTTCCATTTATTGGCGGGTTCAATGATTCGTTCAGTCAGGGTCTCCTCCTCGCCTAGTTCCTTGGCGGCCTCTTTTAGTTTATCGATAAATTCGTCGGCAGGAAGGTCAAGATAATCGCCATTTTTCAGCTTGTCGTAGACCGGAGTTGGAGCCTCCGCTTCTTTCTCTTCACCCAACCTCGCGAGATCTAAGGCGATTTCTTTTCTCAGGTTTCGCCTTCCGTTGAGATCTAATTCCCCTGATTCAAGCTTGGACAGTCTTTCAGTGATGGAGTTTTTCAATTCTGTTCTTTCTTCAGGATTCACTTTGTCCTCCTATGCTTGTATGGTTGAGAATTGATCAGCGAGAAGCCTGGAAACATGCTTGTCCACCCGCATAAGCTTTGCGTCGTCTTCTATAACTTCTGATATTTTGTCGAGTAGTTGTTCCGCTTTTTCATAACCCTGAGAATCATATTTCCTCGAAAGGATATCATCAGCTATTTGGTAAGCCTCTTCGGTTTTGTCGATTGCTTTTTTCAAATCGTCCTCTGATATGGTTGTTTTTTCCTGGATCGGAAGTGAGGTCCATTTGCCGCCACGGAGATAGGCGCTGTTAATAAACCCTTTGATTTCAACGGATGAAACCTGCCTGCCGTTGACTTCATGGGTGACGAGCTTTGTAATTCCATTTCGATCCGTATAGTCTCTCCCGACTTCTGGTGTGTCAGATCCTGCTGGTTTTTCTTCGGGTGGAACATCAGATTGTTTAATTGATGTGTCTTCGACCTGTTCTTGTTGGGGCTGTTCGGGATCAACGGGATCGGGTTGTTGTGGATCTACTTCTATTTCTTTTGTGATCAACTTTTCTGCTTTTTCCGAAAAGATTTCATAACTATCCGTGTGAGCGTTGACTATCGATTCAATCTTGCCTTTTAGGTCGTTCAGAGCTTCCAGGGTATCAACCTCTGCTTTTTTGATATCCAACCGGACTTTCCCGGCAACATTATCCTTCTTCCTGGCAACATCAATTCCCATCGTGAAAGGAGGAGTGTCGGGATTTTCTCTGAGCTGGCTATATTCGGCAATCAAAGCGGACTTGAGGTCATCCCGTGAGACTGGCTGTTCGACTTCAGGACTTGCAGCAGCGTTTATGATCCTTTCTCTTTCTTTATTCTCAAGCCCATAATCGACATTAACAAAGCTATAGAAATTGTAACTGAAATAATCGGTCTGGATATCTGTCTCAGATCGCTCATACTGAGCCATTATTGACTTTAATTTATCTATGGTATCCTTGACTTCCTTGCTGTACCTGCCTCCATGAAAGGGAAGATCGGGGTCGTTTTGTCCAAGATGCTTTTTGTATTTTTCGGAAAAAAGCTCAACACCATCAGGCAAAGCTTTTAACTCAACTGTAATGCTGGAATTCTTCATCCTTACTGAGTATGTTTTTCCACCAGCGTCCAGAATGTTACCAGTCTTCCGGGCTTCTTTGATATCATCCCGAATAGCCTTTGCAATTTCCTTTGTGGATAGTCCGATATCAGATTTTTTACCGACAAATTTACTATAAACGCCTTCTTGCCAGCTTGTTCCAGCCTCGGTTTCTACTTTGGATTCTTCTATTTCTTTTTGGCGTTTTTCTTCGGCGGACCTCTTCTTGTAAATGATGGGAGTGGCGGGGCCATCGACATTTGAGTTTTCATAATCGGCTGAATTAATCCACGTATAGACATCGCCGTCTTTTGTGACGATCTCCATAAGCGAATTTAGAGCACTCTTTTTGAGATTGGCATTACCATTAATCCAAGCATTGACATCCCTTCTGTTCCAGAAAACAAGATGATCCGAGCCCGGCTGATTGTCTGTTTGTGGTATATCGTGCTTCTTCCCATCAGGGGCAGTATATTCACTTGCCTCTTTTTTGTACCGCTCCTCTTCAGCTTTGGCCTTCCAGTCATCCCTTTGTTTAAGCAGGAAGACGCCTTTTTCTTTTGATTGCTGAAGCTCGCTCTCAATCAGTTCTCTTTGCTTCGCAATATCAGACAATTCCTTATCAAGGTTTTCCAACTCTTCTTTCTGAGCCTTGATCTCAGCGTTTTTCTGCTGGAATTTCTCGGAGTTCTTTTTAAGCAGATTGCCGATAATCTTTCCAAATTTCCTGGGTCCGTAATCCTTGCCTCCGCCCTTAACCAGATGGGGGGTTATGTCTTTTTTATTCAGAAAAATCTGAAACGAGACCACTTCAGAAGGATAGCGATGTTTTTCTTCCGGCCTGTCCGGGTTGTAGAACAGGATCCGAACTGCCTGACCATCTGCGAAGGCGAAAGTTGCCCTAGTGTAATATTGGCCGTCCTTTTTGCGCGGTGCGGAAGTCGAAAAACCGTCAGTTCCAGGAAGCATCGCGATCCCCGCCGCCTTTGCCATGGCATTCCCGGTTATTTTGATCTCTTTCTCAAAGTTTATAAGCTTTCCCCATGTCGTAGAGATCGATTCTGTCGCTATATCTATAGGGATATACTCTGCGATAAAATCGTCAAAAACCGACTCATCGAAATCGAAATCTGAAACACTTTCAAACGCCCCTTCTTCTTTATCCACAACACAGACAAAGGCAATTTCTGAAGCGATCTTTTCAGCTTCAACATCGGGGAATTCAAGAAAATCTTTTTCATGTAGTACGGGAATCATGGCTTATCCTTTTTTAAGCGGCTACTTTTTTGAACTCTTCGATTTCTGATTCAAGTTTTTCGTTCTCGGCGTTCTGGTCGGCAAGGAGCTTTTGTTGTTCTTTCAGCGCCTTCTTTTTCTCTTCTATTTCTGTTCTCTTAGCTTCAAGCTTTGCCTTGTAAGTATTGGGAACTCTGTTGTCCGTGGCCTTGGCCTTGCTGACTGTTGGCGGTTTTGATACCTGTTTCTCCTCCTTTTTCTGGACGAAATCAGCTATTTTCCTGATGAAGCCCGTCCAGTCGTAGTCTTGGCCTTTCGCTCTGGAAAGCGGAATCATTGAGGCGTTGAGCTTGGCAGAATAGATTATTCCTTTGGAATTCGGCTGTATCTTTCCTGCCTTAATGCCGAATTTGATACCAAGCTTAAGCTTCATTCCCGACTTCAGAAATAAAGTAACATGAGCAAGTGAAGCCCCGCCTTCCCGTTTTAAACGTTTGGAGATTTCTGGGTTTTTTTCTCCGAATACTAGCCCCTCCTTCTCAAACTGTCTTTGAACAAAACGGCGAACATATTTCGGGCTGAAGTGTTCACCTGTAATTTCGATAGCCATTGTTGCTCCTATGTTTTGTCTTTCAGAATCGAAAAGCGATCAGTAAGTTTGATAATCCGGCCAACAATGGGGATCTTTAAAACCGCTTGAAATTTGACTTCCCATTTTTTCAAAAGTTTGTCGTCCCTGGTTGTCCACCATGTAGCCTTCACAACGACCTTCCCAAAAGAAAACAGGGCTGTGCATACTGCCAGAATTGCACCAAGCGTTGTCGCGGCATAAACCAGGTAAATTTTTAACTGGGGGAACAGTGCAAAAACCATGGCTTCAATGATCTTCTTCGCCTCTTCATCGGTCATAACTTCTGAGGCCATTGCCTGGTTCGTGAAAAACAGTGCTCCAAGCAAAACAATGACAACAACACCTATGAGCATTAAAATAATTCTGAACAGTTTCATAATTCCTTCTTTTCTTTAAAAAAAATTCAATGTTTATAATTTAACTGGCTTTTCTGCATTCTCTCATAACCTCTGAGGCGGTTGATAGAAACCTGTTGTTTTCCTTCAGGGTTCCCTCAACAATCCTGGTAAAATTGTCTGAGTTTTCTTTCATTGTCGTTACGATCATGGTCATGTGTTTTTCTGTGGCGTCGGCCCATTTCTGTCGATCCTCCTCATGTGAACTTTTAAGCTTTTCCCATTCTGCCCGGTGATTAGCTTCGTTTAATTTTCTTTCTTCCGTATGAGCTTCTCGTTGAGCATTATACCGATCTTCCGTCGTTTTTATCTGCTTGAGCAGATATCTAATTATGAGAACCCCTACAACAAGCAAAAGGCCTAAAAAACCTAGTTGAAACCAGGCGGATTCTACTACTTTAAGTGACTCGGTTACTGGAAGGTTTGTGACAGGAGCAACAGGTGTAGAACTCATTGTTTTCCTTTTGAGTTAATTATCAATTATTGTGATAAAAACTCTCTCCGTTTTCAGTGCCTTAACAATTTTTGGATGCAAATCCAAATACGCTTTACTTGAATGCCATAGACGAGGAACCAACACTCCGTTTTTGGTTTCCATGTACAAAGTATTCCCGACGATAATACACCCGTCTGTGCTTTTCCGATCCACTCCGATATGTATGTAGACATGTTCAAATTCGGGAACGTTTTGAAGCCAGATCATCCCGTCTGTACCGTATTTGTCCCGGTACTTCTTTGCCATTGGAGAACTCTTGCGGAGTTTTATTTCATATCTTCCCGCACCAATCCTGGTTTTCTTCGGGATCTTTTCATGCCTATGGGTATCTTCCAGGGTTAAGCACTGCCGATAATCCCCGATAAACAGTTCGCCCAGAGTTGTATCATGGGTGTCGAATCTTCTTGGTGATATTAGTTCCATAGCTTCATTTTCCCGCAAGTATAGTCAAACACTGATTTTTCACAACCGAACCAGCGCATCAGCCTCGGCCTGAGAACCGGTCGCGAATATAGTGTCATTCCCAACCGAATCAATCTCCCCTACTACACTCTCATTATCTGATAACCTGGTTCCTGTAAAAATGATTCCTCCAGAACCGTTAGGGACCATTTTGGAAATTGAATACTTATTTGGGCTAATAAGATCCGTAGTTCCATTTTCGGTTACATCCATAGGGTGGTAAGTGCTAGCTGCTCCTAATCCCCTGGTGACCCTTTTCAGGATTTTCTGCCCGGACAGGTTATTTCCTGCAATATAGATGCTGGTATTGTCTGAAGTGGCCAGGTCGACACTATCTATATTGTAGTCTGCGTAGCTCAAAAAAACGGGTGTATTAGTCCCGTTGCATGCCTCAACAAAGCCAGTTGATACCGTGTTTAATACATATAGGTTATTGTTGGTAGGTAGATAATATGATGTTTTCCCAACCCCGGGAGAGGCATTTACAGGCACTTCGTAAAGCAGATCGAATGATGGCGTACCATTTTCAGCCACGTTAATTTGATAGTAATAGCTACGCACGTTACTTCCGTCTGATGTAGCTTCGTTATATTGAAATTTTCCCTCAAGACTCAGCCAGACATCGAGACTCATATAGGTTGGAGTGTCAGGTGGAATTGTATACACCCCACTTGACGTGACTATTTTTCTAACATAAATGACGCCGCAGACACCTGAACAATACTCAAACCCCTGATAGGCAATATTTCCGTCTTTATCGACCTCAAAATATTGAACATCATCGCTATCCGGCGTCATAACAGTTGTCTGCATTGTTGACAGATCAAGTTTAATCACTCGCAATCTGGGCACGAAAACAGGCTTGTCCTGATATGCCAAATAGTATAAGTTCCCAGCTGACTCTTCAAAAATGGTGGAATTCGCAAAATCGTAAATTGTCTTATGCGGAGAGCCATCAGCAACAATTGATACAGCCTCACCTGTTACATTGTTGACCAAAAAAACCTCGTGAGCATTTCTGATTGCATCTTCCGCACTGGTGTAGCCTCCAAATTGAGTAGGGTCCATGAAATAGACAGCAGTGTAATCGGCATTCGCTTTGGTGATAAATATAGGATCGTAAGAAAGAGTCACTTCATTACCACTAGCGTCGGTCGCGGGAACATCCAGGACATAGCCATCATCCGTTATTTTCAGTAGACCGCTGTTTGTACCGGTTGACATAGGTATATAGTTCGCGGATGGGCTGAAATTGGAAGTGACCAGGGCGCTTTTAGCCCCTGTAAGATCGATATAAGCCAGACTTCCCGGTGTTGTCGGAGTGTCCGAAGTAGCATCGCTTGTGCTATCCCCTCCGGTGTCTGTGGTTGCGTCCGTGGTGGAGTCCCCTGTGGAATCCCCCGCTGAGCCACCAGAGCCAGAGGAGGAATCACTATCTGCCATGCAGGCGTGAAGAAAAAAAACCACAAAAACGATTAGCAGTAAACTTTTTATATTCATAAGTCCCCTTATTGAACGGTAGCCGCTCCCCTGCTTTCCTTTTCAACTTGTTTTGCTTCAATAAAAAACAACTCTTTGGAAAGAGTGTAGCCTTCAAAATTTTCCAGGTTTACAATTTCCTGCGACCGGTCTTCAAACATAACCAGCATAAACCTGGAACCCGCATGATTCATGTCTTGCGGGAAAACATTACCTATCACATTTTTCAGACGACGATTGAACCAGTATTTCCGTTTAAGAACAATAGTATATGTTTCCATAATTACTTACACGTCTTCAAAGGTTTTGAAAAGCTCAACATTGGTTTTTATCCATTCATAACACATTTTAGTGCTATTATTCCCTTTCTCACTTTGTACAGTTACAGATAGAGGGTCATTATCGAATTCAACAGGGATATCAAAATAAAGCTCGTTTTCAAAATCAAAAACCTTTTCATCCTGTGAATCCCTGACAAAAAGGTTTAGTTGTAACCGGTGGTTCAGATTTTGAACATCGGGATGCAAACATTTGTTTTGCACTATTGATACGATAACAGCGTAATAATACCTGCTTCCTTCGGAAAAATCCTTTTTGAGTGCCATTATTTGATCCTCATAAAAAATTTTACTGTGAAATATAAGGGTCTGGAATTTGTGGACGATGGGTAGGAATTGACTCCGATTGTCCCTGAAACATCACTTGCGTTGTGAGTATGCGATACGTAGTTTGTCCGATGTTGGTAGCCACCGGAGGCTTTATGAGGGTAATAAGTTCCACTAGGGGTAGTACTGATGTTCCGGGCCGCATGCGCTTCCACTTCCACATTATGTCTGTGACTCCCGCCTGTTTGTCCTGCAGCTATCAGAGAATATGTATGTTTATGGTCTAACATCGTATTTGATCCACCTGTTCCAAGTGCGGTCCCCCCCATTAAAAACCTTGAATCAGTCAGATTAGGACGGGCAATACTGGTTGTTGTTCCATCAGGATACGTTATCGTCAGGTTATCACCTGTGTTGTCACAATAGGCCCAAAAAACAGCATCAAGCGCTTTGGCTGGATCTATGCTGGGATGAATCCCAATAATGGAGCCTACCGGGACTATTGATTTGTTGACACTGATAGCCTTATGCACTCTCTGAGAGGTCCATTGGCGCCTGGCTGTATCGGTTTCATCTTTGGCCTCTGTCTCGCTGACAGTTGTGTGTTCAGCTTCAGTTAAATGCCTATAATCCCCAGAGTTTAAACCACCAAGGGAATTATGCATCAGGAAGGAACCGAAATTTACCCAATCCGTACCATCAAAGACTCTGAATCGCTCAGTGGTTTCATTCTGAAGGTAGGTGCCTTTGTCCGGAATGATCTCAATCCAGTGATCTGTATCCCATTGGTAGATGTATTTTGCAGTTACAGCAGTGGTTGTCTGACTTGAATCTCCAGTTACGGTATTGATGAATCTGTCACCATCGCTGGGAGTAGCTGGTTCAGCAGTTGTGAAGTCGATCTCATCTATGACGGATTCTTTTGGATCCAGTCCTGCGATTGTTGAGTCTATTTTCTGATCAACAGTCTGAATATCCCCTAGTAATCCATTGATTTGGGTTGGAGTGAGGGTTACAGCTTCTTTGAAATCAACAGTATCGTTTATTTGAGTCGGGGATTTGCTAATCGCCTCTTTAAAGTCGACCGTGTCATTGAGCTGAGTCGGAGTCTGGGTTATCCCTTCCTTAAAATCAACGGTCTCATTTATCTGGGTAGGGGTTTTATTAATACCCTCTTTGAAGTCGACTGTTTCGTTTAATTGAGTGGATGTTTTACTAAGGGCAGTATTCTCATTAATCCTGGGATTCCCGGTGTGAATGACCCCATTGATAACAACAGTCCCGGTACCGGTAAAATCCAAACAATCGACATTGTCTGTATTGATGCTTAGTTCTTCGCAGTGAGCGTTAACAACTACTGAATTGTCTGCAGCGTTAATCACTTTGATTGGTCCTTTTGCTGTTCCGTTGATGGTAAGAACAGAGTAATCAGTCCCTCCGGTGAAATTGGGTCCGGATATGGCAGCGGATACACCAGATCCACTATCCGTATACCCCAACGTACACGAATTACCTGCAATCCCAATAGTACCAAAAAAGGTAGTGATTTTTGCTCCAAGAAGAGAAGCGGTGATATCGGACAACAGAGGATCACTGCTAGCATTGATGGCATCTTTCAGGGCTTCAGCAGATAGTTCTTTCGTGGCCCCTTTCGTGAAATCGGTTCCCTCAACAAAGTCAACTCCGTTTATCCTGAAGGTATCACCATCTATATTTGTGTTGTTGGTTATTTCGGTAAAACCGGAGGCTCTTTTACCGACCAGGTTTATATTTCCATTGAAATGGCGGGAAAACTCAATATTTGAAATGGTCTTAGTTCCGATCTCATGATCCCCTTCAAGGACATGGACCTTGCCGGATAATGTATCAATATCTTCGACATTTTCTATCGCCAAATGTTCATTTTTCTGGATCTCTGACCCGACAGTATAATCCACCATCAGGCCCTGCATTTTAGCGATATTTTCAGCTATGGACTCGACACGCCCATCCACCATGACAAGCTTGTCTATGTCACCAGCCTTCAGTCCCTCTAGAGTCCTTTCAGATATGTATTCATGCCTGATTTTCAAGTTTAATTTTTGCTCTCCGAATATAGTCGGATAGATGTGCATTATATAAAGCAACACATCTTCAGCGGTATATATGGCGATTCTATTGACAGTTTGGTCCAGCTCATATTTAGATTCGGCTTTCCTGATAATTACCTGAAGAATTTTGGGGTTGCTGGGATCGACCAGGTAATCACTTTCAGCGATAGGGGCCTTGAGAGTTGTTCCGGGATTCTCTGGATCTTCGTATGCAGCGTTGGAAGTGATTTCGGTTAAAGCAGGATTTGGAATAATTATACCGGACACATACCCTGGAGTTTCTGGGAATCCACCTTCCTGGGGGTCGTAGTCCAATAAAAAATTCGGATTGTTGTCAAACGAAAATGTCGCATAAGACGGGAGTGGCCTCGGAGCACTACCGGTTAAACTCAGATTTTCTTGAGTATTGCTGATTTCAGTTTTTACGCCCGGAAAGCTCATAATTTTAGTTCATTGTTGTTGCTGAAAACGTTATAGCACCGCTGTTATTCAGGATCGAAATAGTGTTTGCCTTGTTGGCAAAATGCCTTCGAAACTCTACAGGAGTGTGTTCGGACATAATTTTGTCGTTGAGTATTTCCCTGATTTGCTCTTCTGCCCCATATATCGGCAATCCGGTTGCAAACAGCGCGCTTGCATCCAGACTGATCCCTACTCGTGAGGTCAGAAAATAATCGTTTTTATCAGAAATCTCTTCTAATTCTCTCAAATTTTCAGGCGAGTATTCACTTTTTTTAGGAGAATAGAGCTTAACAATCTCGACTGAGTCTCTGGAAATCCCAAGAGAGGCAATCGCCATGTAGACAGCTTCATCGCCGTTTCTCGCCCTTGCGATATCCTGTTGCAAGCTAATCGATAACCTCTTGTTTTCTATTGTCCGCTCAATGCTTGAAAAGAGATGATGGAAGCGATCAATGCTGATTGCTTCTAGATCCTCTTCATTTGCAGTGTAAATCGACAGGAGGTTCTTATTTCTTTCAAGTTCGGGATAGACGAATTCTTCAAATAATTGGTCGATAACCTCTGCAAGTTGCAACCATCTTTGATTATTCAATTGATATGGGCTTAACAGATCACGAAAAGAAAATGTTCTCGACTCTGGCATAATCAAGTGTTCTTGATATGTTCAATATTGAAATTAATCGATTGCAGGTAAACAACTTCCCGAAAAGAGGAAGGAGTTGTAATTCCTGTGATATCGTATGAATACGACGGACGGTCTTTTCTCCGCTTATCGGGTAGTAGGTTTTTAAAAACATTGGCACTTTTGATTAAATCACTGATCTCCGAATCGATCACGCGATCCCTTCGATCTGTGGAAAGAAGCCCGTGGTATTTTTCCATTATTCCCGTAAGGGCCTCTTCCGAGTCTCCAATATTGAAGGTCTTTTCAACTTTCCCGGAGATGGTTAGAGAAAATCCTTCGAGTAGCGGTTCTTTCCAAAAAAACTCTACCTGCAAAACATGCTTATAGGTTTCCAAGTGATTAATGACCTCTACGCCAAATCCCGCCTGATTTTCTTCACGCAGGGCCGATATAAAAACGATATTGATTTCGTCGCGATTATACTCCTGAGACTTCTTCTTTTCTCCCCATGCTTCAGCCCAGATGGTTTCTGGAAATTGAGCTTTTATCGAACTGATATAGTCAACATCCATCCCGGTTCCACCGACGGATAATCGCCAAATCGGCAATGATTTTGCCGCCGATAAAGCACTCTCCTGATACATGGACGATTTGAGTATTTCAGTCACTTGGATTACAACATCTGTCTCACTACCATCTAAAGGATATATATATGCTCCAACTGAAATATCGATTGAATCTGTGTCGTATGAAATAATCTTGATTTCACCCTCTGGTTTTTCACCGAGAAATCCGTTGCCAAATCGAATGTACATTTGGCCCAGGATATTAAATAGGGTCACATAGCCTTTGTCTTCCGCCCCGAGCTTACCCACATTCAAAAAGTTCTCCCAGGGAACCCCATCGACATAGACCTCAAACATTGCCGTTTTAGCAGACCCAACAACCACCTCCTGCCAATCTTCTCCCGATGCCTGGTAGGTATAGATGTTTTTTTTAACCTGGAGAAACTCGGTATAAACAGTGCCGTCCTCTACAATCACTGGCTCTTGGATCAGGTATGTTGTTCCAATATCGGACTCAAACTCATCTTCGAAAACGTATTCGGCACCCCCTTTGGCAGTGATTGAGCATTTAATTTTTTGGGGAACGGGTCTGTTTGGGACCCTTCCTTCGTCCGAGGCTTTTGCGATTAGGCTCGATTCCAGGATAGCAGTAGCAGTAAAAGATTCATTGCGGCAGGTTTGAGCTTCAAAAACAGCCATGTCAACACCAACTCCAATCATAGATGACAGCTCATCAATAAACCGGCTGGAATCACTTGCGAACTCCGATTTGTCTACCAGCAAAGCTCTTGCCCGATTTATAATTTCTGTTTGAGTGCTCATATCTTAATCTGATCGACTACCAATCCGGTTTCCGTTCCGTCTGATACAACAATTGCGATATCACAAAGGGCATCATCATGTGATTCTGACAAATAGATGGCCGCGGTTTTAAGACTAAGATCTCTTTCTATATCTATGATTAGATCCGCTTCCATGTCACTCAAAACCCCATCAGTCAGGGCTTCGTGTTGGTATTTCTCAAGCTGATGCCCCCAATCTGGATCATTTATTTTCGTCCAACGGGGAGTGTGGATCCACCATTCAAGCGCTTTGATTTTTGCCAAAAACCCCTCAAACCGCTTGGTTCCGGTTGTGATGTCCCGTTCTAAGTCATACGATAATTCAACCATGGCAAATTATGGAAAATTTCGATTTTAAGATATTTTTTGATATTAAATCAGTCAACACTTAAAAGCTCAAAAACAACTTCAATTGTTCCCGAACCACCAAAGATTCCCAAAACGAATGAGTATTTCATTGTTTTCCAGGATTCAGGAGTGCCTTTGGTGAGTTCTTCTTTAATTTTATCGGCAGTATAATCGTTAATGTCGAATGATTTATAATAGACGCCTGTTTCCGAAAGTTCGAATTTGAATTGATCAAGAAAATCTTTGATGTCTTCTGCAATCTCTTCGCTTTCTGCCAGTTTTTTATCAATGAAATCTGTGATATCATCCAAGCTCCCGCTTGCTGATATAATCCCGCTTTTAATGCTCTCGACGTATGCCTGAATCCGATCAAGCAAAGCAATGTAATGCGGGAAAAACATCTCTTGGGAGATCCCAAAGAAGTCTAATCCGGATGATAATTTGGTTTTGACCTTTATCCCGGATTGCTTCTCGGTCCATCGCTCTTTGATCTGTTCAGCGAGGTCTTTTAATTCCTGAAGAGAAAAGAAACCCCCTACCGCTTTCATGGTCTTGATAAATTCATCGATTCCCGGTACTGCCCCGACAATGACAAGACCGCCGTAATTATTTACCTTGTCCGGCGCTAACGGGTCTCCGTCGTCATCAAAAGCTTCCTGGACCTGCTGTAGGGCTGATATGGGGGTCAAAGTCATTGTATCCGTTTCTCGGTCGTAATCCGCCCGGATTCTGTAAGCATTCGGGTGCGCTAAAATACCGCTCATCGTCCCGCCTTTCAGCTTTTCTATTTCATCGAGAATCCCTTCAAGGCTTGTTTTAAGCCCCTGCAGAGCGAGGTTGGCCCCGGATGCTTGTAACTTGGCTAACTCGACAGTCCCCTTCCATGCGTTGAAAATAATATCAATCCCGGACTGGAGAGTAGTAAATAACTCGCCTATCTTCGAAATCGTCTCGGGAGAATTAACCGCCAGCTTTTTGTATTCGCTCATTTCTAAACTTTTTTATTTCTTTTCTGGTTTCCCTGATATCGTCCGGGAGTTTATCAACCAGTTTTTTGAGATCCGCCATGGGCTTGACCGTGATCGGATACTCTTTGGTATTTTTCCACCCCATAGTCACTGTACAGTCAGTATTTTTCGATCTGTTTTTATTGGCAATTTATGGCAATAGAGAATATTGGTCCTGAAAATCCGTTATAATGCTGTAAAGATCTTGAATACTGTTTAACTCGTCTATCACATCTCGTAGATAACCTATGCCCATATGGGCCGCCATATTACATGAATCGTAGATTATTTTGGCATATCCCGAAGTTGTGGCCGTTCCCAATGTTGTATCAAGATCATTTAGCCTGGTTGTCACTTGCTCCAAATATCCGCTTGGGTCTGTGGCTGTTTGAAGTAGGGTGATTTGCCCCATGTCATAAGTCGGTCTTGTAGTCAGTGGATCAAAAGCATCATGATAACTCAGGAACGTATCCAGAGCAGACTTAAAAGTGGCCGTATCAGTGACGAACTGGCTGTCTCCTGATTGTCTATCTGTTTCGATAGTGTTGGTTTTATTACCGAGGGTCGCTATCAGTCCGCATTGAGTTTGTAAATGGACCAAATGGTCAACTTTGAGCTGTTGCACCGCGTTGTAATAGCAAGAGTATTTTCCGACTTCGGTTTTAGTATAAGGAGGTTCGGGACCGCCCCATGTGTATTCCCAGACAAACCCGCCATTCATTTCATACGAGTTTCCGAGTGTCGTGGAATTCCCAATATCTGGTGGTATGGGATTGTTCCCTGCCCCGCTAAAATCTCTTATAGCTTGAAGTGCGGCAAGGACGGTTCCGGGGTTTTCCTGTGGTTTTTGCCCAAGTTCGGCTGGTGCTGTCCCGCATTGCCATTTGATGTCGGGATGTACAGACCATTTATGGGTGCCCTCTTCAGTGTGTACGAAGTTCCCGGTAAACGGAGGTTTATCTATGTAAGTCCCGTCTGTGTAAGGAAAGAATGGGTTTGCTTCAATATTGGGATAACTTTCCCCGTCTGGCGCTCCTGAAGAAACGATACTCGGATTGGCTGATTTATTCAGGTCGTTGTCGATATCGGGGCTTAGATATCCAAGGAAGGTTTTGAATTGCTCATGAGTGATTGCGAGGCATAGCATTGGGTTGCCAGTTTTCAGATCCCATGTCGTGTTTTTCATCAACCCTTCGCAAACAACCTGTATCGTTCCGACAATTTGATGATCTGATTTTCTCCTAAGCTGAAACATATCCAGCAATTCGGGAGGCGCTTCTAAGAGCCCTGCTCCGATGTTGATTATTCCTAGAGTCTGTCCGAAATCGACTTTTTGAGAGAGGGTAAAGTCTATCTGATCATAGCTTTTTTCGAACTCCGAGAGCTCCATATAAGTGTCGAAAACAATCTTGATCTCCGTTCCCTTGTTTGGCTTATGTCTGTATTTCAGTGTTACGGTTCCATCATAATCGACTATTGAAGAAGCGAAGTTTGTTCCTGGGACTGCTCCCTCTCCATTGTCCTTTCCAATCTGGTTTCCATCGTGCAAGACTTTTAAAGTGTTTGGGACAATCGGGAGGTTCAATACGAATTTATACGTATCCCTGCTTGAGTCCATAGCGACTTGTTTCTGGCTAAAATTTTCATAAGGCGATGGATAAGAAAAAGCGTCTGAATCCGCATCAAGCGTTGAGAGGATTTTTTTCTCTTTGTTCCGCGTCAGGTAATGAAGGCTCGGATCATCAATCTCTGAGTCTTTTTCATCGGCATCAACAAATTGGTATCCAAATTTCCGGACGGAGGGCAAAGTAAAACCGGTTCCTGCTGTCCATTCCGCAACGGAAGGAAGATCGAAATTCATGATGTCCGATTGCGTAAGCCCTCTTAGAATTGCTCTCTGCCTGCCATAATACAAGGACATATCGTGGTAAGGTTTTGACAAACCCTCATCTGTTTTAGCCTTCATTTCATTCGCAAGCTGTACAGCTTCGACAACCCGGTATCGGGTTTGAATAATCTCATCAACTTGAGATTCAATATCGGAAAGCTTTTCTGCTTTGAGTTTTGCGATTGTTGTCATGTTAAGCCGGATATATCGGGTACGAAATCCGGACCCACACCTGAGCCTCGGAATACTTGTTGTTTGATAAAGTTCGCTTTCAGATCTCCTTCTTTCAAAACCATGAGATCGAGAGGAAGCTGTTTTTTATATAGGTTCGCAAGCTGGTTTGCATAAGCGTTAAAATCTCCAGACATCCAACCGCCAACTCCATGTTTTCCGCCTGAAGTTTTGGCTTGTTTCAGAAGATTGTGTTCGGCTTGCGCCTCTTTCCTTGCCCCTAGCTCTGAGGGAAAACGCTTTTTCCAGATTGACACATAGTCGTTCGCGAGCATCGGGATGCAATGAGAAGTCACAGGCATTCCACCCATGGCGGTTAATCCTTTATCTGTGAACTGCGAAAAGGACTGTGCTTTTTTTTGCCCTGGAATTATCCGTGCTGAACTCTTTTTCTTGTATCCTTGTTTTACGGCATCTGAGTATTGGTTAGGAATTAACGGCATTATTTCATGATTAAAGAATTTTTGACCTTTATTTTGGCGACAATGGGCTTTCTCGTTACCAGTTTTGATTTGGTTTTTGGATGCACAACCCCATCTCCGGTGCCTGTTTTTAAGACTGCATTGTTGATCTCATCAATGACTTTCATGATCTCATCGCAGATCGTATCCAACTGCCCTTTGATGCTTCCCTGTAGATTCTCCGCAATGATTTTCCCTAAAGTGGCTTCAATTCCAAGTTCAGCAATGGGAGACCCTGCAGCCATCAATTGAGCGCTCCAGGCTTTGAGTGATTCATTGACCAAATCCTGTCCGACTTTGACATGATAGGAGCCGACCGCATCTTGAGAGATTTTTCCCTGTGCTGAAAGTATCAGGTCTCCAGTAGCCGAAAGCTGGATCGCCCCCGCAATGATCTTTGCAATTCCATCAGCTTTCAGGTTGATTTGTTTGGCATCAATCCCAAGTCTCGCCAGTTCCAGAAACAACTCATCTAAATCAAACTCAATCGTTTCTCCTTTGAACTTGATCCTGTTCCCCCAAATATGCAGATTCCGCCTTGCTCTGATAAAGAGGTTCTTGGTTGAAAACAGATCAATAGACCCGGATTCCGAAAAGATAAGGTGAGAGAGAGATTTCAGATGAGTCAGAATCGATTGCCCGTTTTGGATCACCCAACTTATCCCCTCCTGAACGATGACCGGAATAGACCTCCCTTTAACGTATCGTTTCGGCTCCTCAAAATCTTCATGAACGTTTCCTTCGTCATCTCTTGGGATCAAATGTCTTTTGTGGAGTGTCAGAGGGCCATCAAAGGCGTCATGGGGATAATTTGGTAGACCTTGAGGGGTAGAATAAGCACTGCCGACTACAATTACTTTCAGGCTTTTTGGGGAGGCTTCTGATTGATGGAGTTCAACCCAAACCAGATCGCCTTTTTTTACAACTGGCGCTTCCCCTTCATTCTGACGATTACCTATAGCTGCCTGAATCTCAGCGAAAGGCAAATCATTAACGTTCCCCTCAAGATACTTCGGCACCCGAACTTTGCAAAAACCGATTGGTGAATCTTCAGATCCTAAAACTATTTTCCCGCGCTCTTTAAGATAGGGGGGTTGTGCCATTGACAGAAATTTTCCTTGAAAAATATTTCAACTTATTGACTATAATTACAAATTTTTGTATATTCTGAACTATGTTGTGTTTGAAGATAGTCTCAAAAATCTTTTTTAACAAGAGACATTTTTCAAAATTACTCGGAGAAAAATAAAGCGTGACTAACTTTTCTCTCAACTGTTTCCGGTCCAGTAAAACCGGATTTCTCATTTCTCCCTAACCCTTATCAAAGGAGGTTTCTTGAAGAAAATCATTGCCCTATTTTCGCTGTTCAGCCTTTTTCTCTGGCTTCCGGCATTAGCGGCTGTTTCCCCGGTTAGCCCCTCGTTGGCTGTACTCGGTGAGATCATTCCCGCACAGGGCTTCATGGCTAAAAAGCCGTTTGTTTATGAAGTCCGTCAACAGGTGGCTCCTGCGGTGCTTTCGCCGAGTCACCTTAATAATACCCTGCAAATCTCTATCGCCCAGACTAAAGGTTTAATCGGCTACTGTGCTATTCAAGCAGAGGGATTCCGCTCACCCGGAATTATCCTGAAGAAACCCAATCTGGTCGCCATGGAAGAGAATAAGACCAATACCACATTGTATCCAGTGGTGGCCCGGTCCCTGGCCTGATCGGTATCGCCGGGGTCGGAAGGCAATCAATCGAAGGTCGGTAAGTGAACTCTTGCCGACCTTTTTTTGTGTAGAAAATTAATCCGTTAATATTAAGTTGTGGGAAGCGAATATAAAACAGTAAAAATAGGTGACACATTCCTCTGCGTGAGATAAGGTCTGCTTATAGATAGACACGGAGGCCAAATGGGAACAATTGATTTGACTGGAATTACTGATAGCCTTGTTATTCATTACGGCGGAGAGACCGGGACGATTGACGCGATGACGTTTACCCAATCATTGCTCAATCTTTCCAAAGCCATCCAAGAAGTCAACAGTATTTTAAATCCCGACTATTCTATTTCCATTGTTATAGAAGATATTGGGGGCGGAAGCTTTCGATGTAAAATTAGCTCCAAGCTTGGCCAAAAGATAAAAGACCTTTTCGGCTCCTACATTACCAAGCAAAATGCCATTCCAATTTTTATTGCGATTCTTGCACTGCTAAAATCTTCAGATGTCACCATAGTGCAAAAAGAAGGAGTGACCATCGTCAAGGGCGACGATACCGAAGTTGTAACCACACAACCAATAAAAAAACAAACCTTGGTCAAGATCAGAAACAGCCAGATTATTAGAAATTACATTACAAATCACTATCATGTGCTAAACGGAGACCCGGCAATATCTGGATTTGGGATTACGTGTCAATTGGACGACAAGGGGCTGTTGTATAATGTGCCAAAAGATAAATTCAAAGAGCTTTCAGATAGTGAATTGACCGAAGATGAAAAGAATAAAAAATCAAACCGGATTTATGACGCCATTCTTGTCATTGTTAAGCCCGCTTATATCGGCAATTCAAGATGGACCGTAAAATACAAAACAAATATCGACGTTGATATCAGCGACACTCGGTTTCTGAGTGACTTCCAAAACAATATTAAACCTGCTCCGCCTGGCAGCAAACTAATTGCCGATATGCTTGAAACCCTCCATTACTCAGACAAAGGAGACTATATTAAATCCACTTGGGAAATAACCGAGGTTAAAAGGGTTCTGGATAAGGATGAACAACTTGACTTCTAATTAAGAGGTAGGTGATCTTTCTTTGACTTTTGTTTAAATATGTGTATAATGTGAATCATGTTAAACGGTGCTAAACACACCTTATCACGAAGCGGTTGCCATCCCTGTTAGCTGATGGCTTTTTTTGTGTCTGCGATTTTGAGCAGGGGTGAGGAGAAATAAGCCGGTCAACCGGACGAATAATCCCGCCGACTTCGTGCGGTGTTTAGCCCCTGCTCTTCCCCAATTAAACACAACACGGAGATCTCATGAAAAACCAAATCCTTCACTCAGATTCTCCCGAAAATTGTTCTGTTGTCAGCCTTGATTATATTGCTCAGGTGCTTGGAGAAAAGCCGGATGAGATTATCAGAGCCTTGAACTACGGAACAATCAACCTCAAACCTCTGCCGTCCTGTGACGGTGAGATTCGATTCAAGAAAAGCCAGTTCTGGAAATGGGCTGTTCCCGCCGAACTGATCAACGACAGTACTGGGTTGCTGATTGAAATGCCTGCCCAAAATTCTGTCATTCGTTTGTAATCACAAGATTGTTAATTCAACAAGGGAGAATATCATGAAACTTCAGGCCATTGCTTATCAAGATGTTGACTTTTATGATCAACGTATCCCCACTGCAATGAAAAATGATATAGTTCATGTTGCCATGAAGCCAGTTGTCCTGGGTATGGGCTTGGACTGGAAAACGCAGTCAAGAAAGCTTGAAAACAACAAGAAAAAATTCAACTATGGTCAAATGACCATGGTTGCAAGTGATGGAAAATCAAGGCTTATGGGGTGCATCCCCCTCCGCAAGCTGAACGGCTGGCTATTCAGCATCAACCCGGAAAAAGTGAAAGCGTCGATCCGTAAAACTGTTGTCAGGTACCAGGAAGAGTGCTTTCAGGTTTTGCATGATTACTGGCACAATGGGATCGCTGTCAGTGAATCGGTGCCTCTTGAGAAAACACTGGGCGAGCCAGTCTGCTATGAGAATTTCAAACTTCCAGTCGAACTCGCTACGATCTGGGGGACAACGGTCAGAGACTTCAACAAAATTCTGGATCAACAAGGATTCCAGAAAAAAGAGTTGTCGCTCAGCCGGAATTACCGATGGAAGCCGACAGAGAAAGGAAAAGCATATGCAAGGTATCTCAGAACAGATTCCAAGCCCAATTTGATACATTTGTACTGGGATATCGCTGTCCTGGATGAGATGGAATGGACACCACGTCAAAGCCTTGAGTCGGATCCAATCGTCGGTCCTTTGATTGCAGAACTCAAGAAACGATCTCAAAAAGACAAGAACGATAAAAACCCTTTGATTTACACGTCCCGAAGGCTGTCAGAAGAGGAAAAGTCCAGCATGACACTTGATGAACGACTTCAAAGAACTGAGTTTTTGGAAGGTTGGCACGAAGGTTTTGATGCTTGCGAAAAGAGCATAGCGGGAGAGGCTCCCGATAAGAAGATCGCTGTTTAAAGCACTTGGACTGCCGGGCTTTACTGCCCGGCAATCGCTATAGACAATCCAACCCTCATCTTATGACGTTCCCCACGCACGAAATGATTGATTCTGGTAACTAGGGCTTTATTAGGTAGGCTCTCGTTGATTGGCATTTCTGGGTTATTAGATATCCATTCAAGATCCAAGTTTTGTCCCGGTTCTAAAGCTCCCCTTCCTGGAACGGTAATATCCAATACTCTTTTTGATCCGATGGCGAGGTTATTCAGAATGGTTTTGTTATCGAAGTTCGTCACTTTCTTTGGATGCCCGATTTTCCCACCTGAAATGAATCCTGCCTCCGGATGATAGCCGATATATTCTCTCAAGATCTGCCTTTCCTTGTTCTGATTCTCTGCGGGATAAGCTTCGGATATCCGATACGCGTCTTTGCTATGTGGATTGTTCGTATAAGTCGCCACTGAATCTTGGTTGAATAGATCAACGACCTTTTTGAAGTGAAGTGTTCCGTTCGCTATCCAGCACATTGCCGCGTATTGTCTGCATAGCTGTTCTTTGATCTCCCGGTTTACTTGGCTTCCGGACGGAACATGAAAGTCTCCAAGAATTGGAAACGAATCAATATCGAATTTTTTGATATTCGGAAAAAGTTGTTTAAGAATGTAATTTACCGGTTTTTTCCGAAAAAAAACGCCTTTGGGTTGTTTCTTGATTGCTTCAAAAACATTGGATTCCAAACAGTTCAAGCGTTTGATATGGCTCTCTGGGGTCGGGATAACTGATAGAACCTTGAACTCAATTTCCTGTTCAAAATCGTTCGTGATCAGGTCGGAAAAGTGGATTTTGACAACTAATCCGAATTTGATTTGAAGGAGATCGGCAAGACTGTTTCGTTCGTAGAGATCCAGGACAATCTGAGGGCAGTCCAGCTCTGTTGATAGATGAAAGCTGGACTTGAAGATATTCAAGAGATGAACATCTTCACCGTTGATTGTGATTTCTTGGATGAGAGATGGCATTACAGGCTCTCTACCCCCACAAAGTTAAAGTCAATTACCGCTGGTGCAATCATATTCGATAACACCACATAAGTATTTGCATCTTGACCCCGTTCGACCCCAAGGTAATGACCATCTACCACCGGTACCCAAGCCGGATTTTGGATGTCGGTTAAGTTTAAATCAAGGGGAATTTGTAATTCTTCCTGTTGCTCAACGTCTTCTCCCTCGATTTCTTCTGTCCAATTGATTACATGAGGCACCGTGATTGAAGAGTGTTCCCGTAGCCATATATCGACCATTGGATGTAAGAAATCAAGAATCCCGCGCTGGTCTGACCGGGCGAAGATTTGAATTGTAAACGAGAAGGTTTTGGGGGCAACCTGAGCCTTAAAAGCTTGAAGGATGTTCTGATACTGCTGGACATCTGAGAAGTATTCATATTTATCGTTCGTGGATCCAACTTCCCTGTGTACAACTATCAATGGACTCGGAAGAGACTTTTTATCTGGAGACCGTTTTTCGACCATTGTCCTGAACGCCTTCGCTCCCTGCTTTTCAATTCCCCCAAAATGAATTTTTTTGTTGATGTCCCGCGCAAGAAAGCTTTGGATCTCTTTCGGCATGTGGGTTGGATCAATGCTGAATGCCTGGACAAGATTAAATCCGAAGGCTTTATCAACATATTCGAAGGGGGTTATCTGTTCGGCCATAACTCACTGTACAGTCAGTTTTGTTTTGGTTGAAATTACGGGGGATTTTTCCCGTTATGCAATTTCAGAAGTCTCAACAATGTACTTCTTTGTTTCCGTGTTGGAGGTTGTATAAGTTACTTCAACGGTCTTTGTCGTTCCGTCGTTATAGGTAATTCTTTCGCCAGCATTCCAGTCATAGCGGCCGAGTTTTTTAAGCTCATCGGTCAAAGGAGTATCGGCTAATCCTGAAATCGTTCCTTCAATTGCCAGGTCGCCCAGATCATTGAAATCGACTTCGTACTGTCCGTTTGTCAGGTCTGAATGAGCGGAGACAACCTTATAAAGGCTCCCTGAGAGCTCTACTACTTCGCCCTCATCCGGATAGTGGTTTTTGGCTTTCAGGGCATCGGAAAGACCTGTATTCGAAACACCGTTAACGGTAGTGACGATCTCAAGTTTATTTTTGAGCTCCCCGTCTTCAATATCGAAGTTTGTCGGCACCATTGAAACGTCGAAAACGGTCAGGGTTAATCCGGCGGCAGTCTGAACAACCCGGATTTTGTAGCCGCTTCCATCTTCAATATACACCCCTTCAGTTGCATTTTTAACAAGAAGGGTTCCGTCTTCGTTTGTGTAAATATCCGCTTGTTTTGTCATGGTTCCTCTTATGCAGCATTTTTGAAAGCGTCATCCCCAAACTTGGAGACAGCCAGGTAATAGGTTTTTGCCCTTCTTTTTCTCAACCAGACAATGAGTCGGTTTCCGCCTTTGTTGTCGATGATGGTGTTCAGGTTATCAAGAAAGACCTTATCAGCATATTCTTTGTCTTTCATGGTCTTGCCGAAGTGGTATTGCCAGTCATGGATTAGGCAAGCTGGGGTCATGCTTAGCCCCCAATTGGTTTCTGGCACCACTTTCTCTTTCCACCCTTCAGGTCCACATCCGTTTGTTGCTTCATCAATAAGGCTTTGAGGGGCGATGAAATAATCTTTAGGGGCAAGAAGCCCTCGTTTTGTACGGATCATTTTGGATTTCATAGTTTTACCTTTGTTGGATTCATGGATGTGGATTTATGAAAAACTGATTGATAAATGAGTTAAACTTCAACAGCGGTTTCTCCCTATAATTCCGGCTCCTCCCAGGGTACAGTATAATAAAACATCGCTACAGGTGGATCGTTTATAGCGTCTTTATCGACCAGGAACATGTTTACTTTCTTCATGATCCCGTAATCCGCGAATAGCGAGTGAAGTGAAGTCTTCACCGCAAAGAACCTGTTTTCAATATTATCAAGGGCTGTTGCTATTTCTTCCGGTGTGTATCCGTCTGTAAATGCCGTCCATGGATCCGGTTCTGAGTCGATCTTTTGAAGCAAGAGTTTTTCGGGAGCCGCGTGAGTAATAGCCCAATCATACCATTCAAAAACACTGTTCGCGGGTATATCCTGTTCCCTTGCCAAGAGCATCTGGGAAGTTACCGATTCGGGGAGTTCTGTTACTATTCCGGCATCATCCAGAGCTTCCAAGGCTTCTTTGATTTTGGACCGAACAACTTTGATTGTTTCGGGGGCTTGTAAAGATGTTTCCTGATCCTCCCGCTGGTTTGCGAAGTCAAAAGCATCCAGGGACTTTTTAAGATCGCTGTCTTTGTCATTATCGGGGATCGGGGTCAGGCTGATTCTTTGAGAAGTAATCGCCCTCATCAAGGTAATTGGTTCCCCAAGTTCACCGATGATTGAATTAACCGCTGCTTTTGCGTAGGAAGCAGCTTTAATTGCTTGTAGTGTTGCTGGCATCAGTAATCCTCAAAATCGGCCACAGCCTCTACAGCCTCCATTGGCGCTTGTCTTTCAAGAGAATCGATTTTCCTGTCTCTGGTTTGGATCTCCTGGTTGAGCCTTTTCTCTTCTCGTTTATGTTCTCGCTCAGACTTCTTAGCGACTTTCTGGATATCGTCAAGGAGCTTCTTCTCCTGTTTTTCGAGTTTGATTCTCTCTCGCTCCAGGGATTTAGCCTTGTTCGGAGAGTTCTTTCTGATTGAATCCTTTTTGTTCTTATTGAGCTTTCTTCGGAGTTGAGAAAGCTTTTCGTTTAAGCGTTCAACTTCGGTCATTGGAGTTCTCCCAATCCACAATTTACAATGGCCATTATCCCCAAGGCAACAGCAATGCCCAATGAGACACTGCTCGCATAGATACCCGTGGCAATGCCGGATCCTATCGAACTAGCAAATCTCAAAGCAAGTAGCAATAATTCAACTTTTTCCTCAGCAGTCAGCATGATTTTTCCTCTTCCTCCCTATTTCGCCATCCGTTTAAGTTCATCAACAGACACATCATGCTTTTCAGCAAGATACTTGAGATTCATTTCATACAGTTCCGGATTTTCATTTTTCATTTCTTGAAGTGCAAATAATTGAGGTCTTAACTGTCTTGATTTTTCTGTGATTTTATCCCCTGCGGCTTTTGCCTTTTGTATCGCTTTATTCGACTCTTTCTTTTTGGTTTTGACCGCTCCTCTTGCGGCACTCCGGTAAGTTTCCAGGATCTTTTGAAAGCCGGTCTTTTCAACTTTTTTAGGATCTAATTTCTGTTTCTTGGCGTAATCCTTGAGTGATTTTTCAACTGTTTTCGAAGATGTCGCTTTTTCAACTATTTTGGGAAGCTTTTTAAAGAGTTTTGCTTTCTCTTTTTGGGTGAATTTCTTGTACGCGGCGGATTTGTCGGCTTTCTTCTTCGCTTTTGCGGCGGCTGAAACGCTTTTCGATTTCCGTTTTACTTTCTGTTTAAATTCAGTCTCTTTCTGTTTTTTTCTGGAAGAATTGGATTTTTCCGGTTGAGCCCAAAGAAAAGCATCGGCATTCTGTTTTTTCTTTGCTTGCGTTTTCATGGCGTTTGCCAAGGCTATTTTGAGACCAAACTCTCCCTTTAGTAGCGCCTCGCACGTTCTCCCGCCATGCTTGCACATAGTATTCTGAAGTTCCGGATTTTTGATCTTCGGATAAGACTGTTCTGATTCGATAGCATATCCGGCAGTATCCGCTACAAAACCGTAAACAAACTGAAAGTCTTTGCAGGTGTCGTGAATCAAAACCGGCTCTTGCAATACCTGTTCTACACCTCTAATTCCTGGATTTGTGGCTCTTGCTCTTGACCAACCAGGAAATTGCATTTTGAATTTATAATGGGAAGGAGCATTCGGAGTCATTCCCGAAGCTGAGACTTTGAAATGAGCAATATTGCCCTTCATTCCCTCGAATTGAACGGATTTAATATCCATGATCCGTTGTTTTCGGGAAGTGTCGTAAATGGGACTTTTTTTGTCTTTTGTCTTGGATTTCTTCCGATCCATTCCGGCGAGAAGCTGTTTAATTGTCATCCCGCCAGCGGTTCTTTTTTGAAGATCGGCAACTTTTCTTTTAAAAGCTCTTAAGGTTCGGCGCTGGTAGGTCTTTTCTTTTCCGTAGTTATAGAGGGTTAGTTTCTGCTTTGTATTTCCGTGGGCAAATTTGAAAAGTTGATCAAGACCGAGAAGTTTGTTTTTGGTAGGGACTCCGCTGGCATCATAGTAATCATCCTCACGCATATGTTGTTTCATGCGCTGGATAGCGCGGAGATTTGCTTCGAACTGGTCGAAGGTTTTATTTCTTAGGGTTCCTACTTTTGTCATTATTTATATCGGCTTTTGTCATCAAATGATGTTCCAGAACCGTCTGTATAGATGCACTTACCTATGGAACCCTCTCCACACTTCTTTCCGTTCACCCAAGTTGCTCCGCTCAAATCTGCATGATGGAATCTTGCCCCAATAATCTTAGCTCCTTCCAAATCTGCCTTTTTTAAATCCGCTCCTGTAAAATCTACTTCTTTGAGATTTGAATTATTAAGCATCGCATAGCCAAGGTCTGATTTATTCAACCAAGAACCACTAAGATCAGCGCCAATAAAATAAACACCTCTTAAATCAGAATGCCTAAGATGCGCACTCCGCAAGTTAATATCAAATAGATTAGTGTATACTATAATATTTGTTTCCTGGCCTTTCATTTCCAAAGGGCTCAGATCAACTTCAGAAAGATTAATGCGGTCGAGATTGATTCTTTCATTGTTAACTTCTTTAAGATGGAACGGTCTTTTGTATTTTGTCGTCTTTGACAAATATGACAATAGTATTTTTTTCAAATAGATATTTACTTTGATACAGGGTTCAAAATAGTCTTTGCATTTAACATCGTCGCCAAAGAAAGATTTTAATGTGTCCAGGCCTACGGGGTTTATTGAGGGCTTCCAGGGGGTTTTCATGTTTTGAATCATAGGTATTTGTTCAAGGGCTATCTTATAGTTGCTGGTCCCGCTGAGTGCTATGACAAAATTTGTTCTGTTTTCAATAAGGTCTACTTTTGATTCATATCTTTGGGCGGCAATACCATATGTCGCAAAATAGATACCGACAACCCAGATAAAAAAAGTTGGATATTTTTTCTCGGGATTTCTTCTATTCGGAAAGATCTTCCGATAAATCAAATGCAACCCGGTAAAATCCCACAGAACCCAAACAACCAATCTTAGAAATCCCAATCCAGTCGCTTTAACCTTCCGGTCTATTGGCAATCTCAAAAACCTTTTGACTGCTATCATTCTTGAATCCATGATGCCTCCCGGATAATTTTCATTCGGCAAAACAGTTTTTACCAATGAGATATAGGAAATCATCCTTTTGGGCAAACATCATTTTAACCGGATTTCACTGTAATGCTGATTTTTTGGGACTCACCGGATTCTACATACCTGATGGTCGTGTCTCCTACTGAAGCTTCGTCGTCAGTTTCCTGCCTCAGTTTTCGATATTCAGCAATTGAAATCTGAGCCTCTTTAATCACTCCTTCAATTGTATCTGATTCGGCGGTTATCAGGTCTCTTATTCCCTTTGAGAACCAGTGATAGACTCCGTCCTCTTCAACGATATCGCCCTCAATACCGTCATAGGTGTATTCGTACCATTTCTTTTTCATTGGCTGCTCTTTTTATTCAGCGGGGCAAGTTGGTAACCAAAGGCCGGATGATTTCTGAGAAAACACTGTCTCAAGCTCATCCTTTTGTGGCTTTATTTTGATATTTACCAAGCCATCTTTGACAGCTCTATCGCCCCTCAACTCCTGCCCTAGATTCTTCATTCTTTGGGGATAGGGCAAAAGATCTTCAGGGCAGCATGTTTGACAATATTCTGTTCGATAGAAGTCTTCAGGGATTCTTTCATCACAAATCACAGCATGGGTATTTGATATTGCAATTATCTTGACGGGCCACTCCAGGCCGCAATCTAATAGCTTTCTGAGGTTTTCGACATAGAAATTGACAATATCAAACCACTTCCTCTCGTCCGTGATCAGGCTAAAACAATTTCCTATCTGTCTCGGCAATTCACCGAAACTCCCGATAGTTGTTTCTTCTCCAATCTCGACAGCATTGAGCAGATCTATTTTGTCCATTTGTAGCTCCGTTTAAATTAACCTCAAATTAGCCGCTCTCCAAATGACAGTATCAACAGTATTCAAACTGTCTCCTGTTTCCGATAGCTTATCGCACATGGAAAACGGATCGGTGTTATATGACTTGGCGATTCGTTCAAGATGTCGGTCTGGTTTTATACAGTCGAACCCGAGGTTCTTCGCAAGATGGTATTTTAAAACGTCACCCATGTACGGAAGGGTTCCACAAAACTCAAGGACATCATCGGCTGCCAGGTATTGTTTGAAATAATGGTTTTTGAGGCCCAAAACATGATTGATAGCGTTGACTTTACTGAAGTTTTTAAACACATCCCAGACAGGTATCCCGCCCCGTATAGCCAGAATAACGTTGTTAAATATCCCCACTGCAATTTGAGCCCGCATCCCGGAGTTGCAGACTACAAAAATATACTCTCTCAGAAAATCATAAACATCCTCCGGGGGCTTCACGTTTTCAGCCCATTCAACATCAGCTTCATATCCCCTGTTAATGATGACTTGTTTGAGTTCCAGGTATGTTTCAGGATTCATTTTATCAAGGCCGGGTTCGTTATTAGAAATATAGTTGGGAAGAATCGGGTGTGTACGGTACTACGCATTCCGGGCCGTTGTTTTTTGCATCGCCCACAAACGGGGCGACTTGATAGTGAGTTATATCGCCGTCATAGGGAGCGAGGAGATGGTCTAGTTCCTTCGGAGATTGGGCGCTTCTATCTAACCACAGATCATAGTGCTCCGGTTTCAGTATTACTGGCATTCGATCATGTATCGATTCGATTATAGAGTTTGGTGTCGTCGTTATGATAGTGCATGTGTTCATGATCGCGGTTCCCCGCGGAGCCCACGTATCCCAGAGTCCAGCTAGCGTAAAAACTCCTGACTCAGGTTTAAAAAAATACTGGTCTCCCGTGAGTTGATGCGGCTCGTAGAACCCACTTACCACAATCAGACATCTTTTTGACCGATACGGCTCCCGGAACAGCGGTTTCTCGGTAAGTGACTCTGATCTCGCGTTGAACGAATAGAAATTTTTGTTTTTTGCTTGCGATGGGATCAGTCCCCAGTGTACCATCTCCACCGTTCCGTTGTTGTAGAGAACCGGCACAGGTTTAGTCGGATATACGTTGTAGTCCGAAGTCAATTCGAGAAATTTTTCCAGCATCGGGAACTCGCGAAAATCCTCTTCATCAAAATAGTAAGCAATCCTTCCGCACACAAGTATCCTTGAATTATCTATGCTCAAGCACAACTTCCAAAAATTCGTCTAATATTTCTCTGATGCGATCCATTTCTCGTTTCGTCGCGGCCAAATAATAAACTCCCACTTCCGATTTGTAAATATGACGTTCCGCAATATCGTATCTGATTGTAAGATAATCCTTCCTTATCCTACAAAGCGGTTTTATGCTATATGATGATTGGTGAACGGACGATATTTGATAAAAAACCAAATCCTTATCGTTTACTTCCAATTTTAACACTGTTCCGACTTCAATTTCCATGTTTTCTCCATTGGTTTTTGAGTACATGGTATACATTTGTTCACTTTTTGCCAATGGAGAATTTGGTCAGAAGAGTGCTTCCTGGATTTGGTCGAGTATTTTATGGACAGCCGAGCACCGATTTGACACATCTGCCGGGCCATCGGCGAGCAATTTTTCCAGAGAGGGCGCTTCCGGTTTTGCTTTATCCTCTGGAGAAATTGGTTTCGCCTCTCCTTTGATGCGCATAAGCAAGGATTCGGCATGATTGTAAAGACCATCAATTCCGATGATCTCTTGAAACAAGGACTCATGCTTCTTTGTTTTGACTTCTGAGAGTGGTTCGTTTCCAAGTCCGTTCATAAGATTCTCCAAAAAAGAAATTAAAGATTGACTGCTATGCAGTCGGGGGAAAGTAGGTTTACTACCCAATCCCTATTGATACGTTATTCGAAAGCCAGATGATAATTTCAATTTTCCGTCCCAAGCCAAGAAGCAGATTGCCGACTTTGAGAGTTTTCCGGAGTTGACCCGGTTTTCTCTGTTTCACCGGCCTTGGGGAATGTGCTGGATGCCCATGAATCTATCTGTTTCGGGAAAGTTCAATTAACAACTCCCTGACTGCTTCAAGAGCATTGACCCCAGCGAAGAAAGCAACGACCAACAAGATTGCTGTTAAAAATATGAAATATAAGATGTTTTTCATTTTATGCCTCACTTGAATTTGATATAGGAGGTAAATAAAAAACTATTTCATATTGAGTTAGAGATTGCAACTATTTGATATTATAGACAAAAGTCAAGTAAAAAATACTAAAAACACTAAAAAATAGTAAAAAACACCATGTGATATCAATAACTAAAAAATCTGGTTAGCTCCAAAACCAATCCAAAATCTAAGCCGATATCTGGCTGAGTGTTTCTGAATTTTTCTGTGACTCAACTCGCTCAAAATAAAACTCAACAGGACTGTCTGTAATCCCAATTAGTCCGTACCGTAACGCCAGGTTGAATTGATTGCTGTCCCGCTTTAGTCTCTCAATCTGCAATGATATTTCTTGCCGAAACTGCTCAATGTTCAAGGCGTTTTTGCGGTTATTGCAGGATCGACAAGAAGGCATCATGTTTTCAATATCGTCTGTACCTCTCCATTTGATTGCAGCAGCAGTATCAAGGCCACGCCCTCTTAGTAGCGGTTTTAAATGATCAGCGTTGAAATTCTGCATTGTGATTTCACACCCGCAATAAGCACACCGGCCACCATACTTATCAAAAATCTTCTGCCTTTTTTCTTTTTTAGTCATAGATCAAATGTTGTACGAAAAGCTAAACCACTCCAATTACATAGCGGGAGTTTGGCTCCCGGTTTGTGAATCAATCTTCTCTCTTACGGTCTGCAAAAAACCTTGGCCGCAATTTGTGCCAAGCCACTGAATAACGGATGCAGCAACAAAAGCATCCCTTTCTGTAACCTCTCCTTTTAATGCTCTGAACGGTGATCCAGGGGCTTGAGTTGGATACATTTCTTCAAGTAAAATATTTTCAAGTTGGATATAGCCACTATTCAAACCATACCTCGGAATATTGAGATTATTCCATTCTTCAGCAAAGACACGTTCCCTGAGATTCACCTTCTGTCGTTCTGGATAAAGCCCTTCATGTTTTAAATGCTGCGTTCTGACAGGACATCCCATTAAGTGACTGCCATCTAATTCTGAACATTCTGGACATTGCATTATTAACTCTCCTTTATATCGTTTGCTGTAATAGAATCAAAAGCGTTTCAATTACTTACAGGATAATTGAGCTGCCACGCTCCGCAGTACATACCCTATGTTCGGCCACTATTACCCGCTGCAGTAGGGAAATAAACCCTCACTCAATTATCCTGTAAGATCCAACATTACTATTTTTTAGAATTTCGATTGCTCATCGGCTTTACTATCATCAGAATTACTTGCACCGCTTGGAAATATCTTTAACAACCCTTGGTATCTCTTTATCCCGGATGGATCTTGTAAGGCTTTTATCAATCGCCTGAGTTCATCCGTTCTGCCACGATGATAATCGTAGTTTTCGATTTCCTTGGTTTCTTGCAGGGCCTTTAGATCGGCTTTCAGCCCCCTTATGATATCTCTTTTGTTCATCTATCCCTCCGAATCCTTAGCTGTCCAAAACTCCTCCCAGTACTTGATTCTCTGTCTCAGCCAGGTTTTGGGAGGGATATAAATCTTATACCCGAGAGCCGGTCTTTGCTTAAATGGCTCTGTAATTCCACAACACATCCAGATAGTTTCGACATGATGTCCGTATCTGGCTGCTATCACTTCAGGCACTCCAGCATTTCCGGCAGTGACAATATGTTCTGTCCAGCCTTGGCCTTGCCAGTCATCGGGTTTGTTTCGGATCTCTTCGGCGAGTTTTGCCCAGCGGACAGAATCAACGATTTGAAGGGATTCGATCCAGGCGCAGTGATAAGGGTGGAGTCTGGGGTATGGGTTTGTCATGATGTTTCTATTTCAAGTTATCAAATTCTTTTTTCAATGCTTCAATTTTATCCAAAAGCGCCTTCTTCTCCTTGTCTGCGATATTTAGCAGATCAGCTTTGTCGGCAATCATATGGGGAGCGTTTCCAATAGTTATTTGGATTTTTCCATCCATGCTATCTTGTTCACGTATGTCCAATTCCTCACATAAACTTTCTATTTCTCGCACGCGATCCTCTGCGCTTCTTATGTCTTCAAAGATAAGATTTCCCCTTTGAAGTGTTTCTTTTTTCATGGTGTTTATCTCTCGGATTGGTTGCTTTTTAATCCATCAGCAATCAGGGCCGTGAATTCCTTTAATCAATTTATGGGTTTTGAACAACAATTCACACGGATTCCCAGTTCTCTGCAACATTTTCAAGCACTTTAATATATTCAGCTTCTTTTTCTTCCGTTTTTGCCATGAGGTCATGATCCGTATAATCGTCAATTGTGTCCCGGATTAGATCTCTGATTGCTCGTGGTTCAAGTGCATCCAACTCCCAACTCGAATCACCAAATTCGGAGATATAAGCTTTGGCTCTAGTGTCGGTAATTTTTGCAGGATTTGGAGGAGGATTGAATTCTAATACTTGGTCATAGTTCAGGGCTATTCTGATGATTTCTTTGGAGCCGAGAAAGAAAATCACACAAAGAGCTAGGATTTTCATTGGATCCTCATTTATTTCGATATCCGACAATGTTTCTCAATGCCAAGTAGAGGAGATCCCATGACCCTCGTTTCTGCCTATCGAAGTTTTCAACTCTACCCCGTTTCCATGTTTCCTTGAGCTTGGGAGCCCATTTGCTCAGGCGGATATCATAACCGCCTTTATTTCCGCCTGTTTGGTTAGACAACTCCCCATCGTTGGTAATCTCAGCAACACCCAAAACCTTGCTCCGGTCTGGACTAATTGCGCTCACAAGCTCAACGGTTACTCTGATCATTTCGCTCCTGTTTAATCTGCGTCAGTGTATATCCTTATCGGTATGTAGTTTTTTATAAATATATAACAGATATTTGATAATTTTTCTATGCAAAATATGAAACATGAATTTTTTAGAGTGAAAAATAGTTAATGATATCAATCAAAAAAAGACTGACTGTACAGTGAGTTTTTCGAGAAAATTAATCCTCAGCCGGGAAGAATTCAATATCCCAATTATCAACATATCCTGTTTCACAGTCCGTTGTCATATTGACGACTTTAAGCTCATAGATTCCTTCGTTAGTAAGATTGTCGGGAAAAATAACCAATTCCAAATCTTCGCCAAGGTCGTCTTCCATGCTTTGACAAAGGTTACAACCTGGACAGGATTTTCGTTTTAACTTGGTGAATGTCTTTTTGAATTCCAGTTTCCCTTCGTGGAAATAATTGTTTCCCCGGTACCGAAAGAACAAACCCTTGCACCCAGCCTTTTCCTTGGCTTCATCGTGGGGTTTTTGTCTTTCTTTGAGCAGGTCGGATCTTGAATGTGTTTGAGCGTTCATAGTTAATCCTCATTGGCTATTTCAAGTAATACATCAGCATGGCACGGTTCCCCCTCTTTACACCAGCAGGCTAGGTCCTTTCCCTGCAACTCATGAAGAGATTCAAGTATTGCCTTTCTCCGACGTTCGCCTTCTTCCCCATCCCAATTTTCGCGCCAGTTTTTATGAGTCAGCCAAGCCCTGAAAGCATCGACACATCTTTGGGCTATCTCTCTGTCTGTTCCGACATAACCGGCTTCACGACATTCTTTAATTGTAAAAGGATTTCCGAACTTACCCGGTCGACAGACACTGACAGTATTGGGAGGCATCCTCCAGCCTTTTGTGCGCTTTCTTTGGATTCGTTTGGGCATTAACATACTCCTTCATCGCCTCTCCAAAATCGACCTCAGATCGAACTACCCCGGTTCCATCACAACTTTCACACATGATTTCTTCAGGAGGGAGCGAATTTGAAAGAGGAAAGCTATTAGAATAAAACGCTTGAGGGCTGTCAGGTTTGTCTGTTGACTTTTGGTAGTCGGCGTATTCTTCCCAGAAACCGTAAGGATCTTTAATTGTTTTCTTGCCTTCGCAGTCTGGGCAGGTTTTTTCACAAGTTATTAGATATCTTTTCATGATTTCTTTACCGATAGTTCAACAGTAGTTCGATAATACTTCTCCTTAAACCGCTTTATCTTCAGGGCTTGTTCTTGAGTACAGATAATGCTTTCTGACAATCTGGTATCTACCCTGAAGAAGTTGTAAGTTTGTTTATCTTTCATCTCTTCGTCTTATCCCCAGGGTAAATATACGGCAGTTCGCCAAGAAGCCATTTCGCAAGCCCCATTTCTACAACTTCCTCCAGGATTTCATCATCATGGGCAAGTTGATACCCGAAGCGTTCAAAATTATTCACAAACCGCTGGAAGGGTTTTCCTGCTTCCCTTCTTTCGTTCGCTATTTTGTGAACCAATTTCGGAACACTTTTGAGGAGATCATAGAAACCTTCAGGACCTTGTTTCTCGTCTTCCCAATACCACCTTTGAGAGGTTGTTATAGTTTCACACGTTCCGGCCGCTCCAATTGTCATTCGGACATGCCCTGTCAGCTTGACAATCTTATCGCCAGGAACAACAGCTTCAACATAGTCAACCTCTTCGTTGATTTCATCAGGAGTTATTGGATACCCGTAGAAATTGATGGGCACTATGTCTTTTGCCGTGTCTCTGTTCATTATTTCAGCCTCAAATCAATAAATCCTGTAAAGAAGTCTCTCCGCTTCCTTCTCGGATATCTCACCTGAATTCAGTCTATCTAAAATAGCTTGTGCTTTTTCTTTGTTTGAAGCGGTCAAAATCGGCTTTCTGCTGTCGTATTGAGGTATTCCGAAAGGAACCCACCAGTCATGGTCGAAACAGCATGCAAAGGCTTGAACGGTTCCGTAGGATATTTGGTAAGAGATGTTTTCCATGAGTTTCTCTCCTTGATTTGTGGTTTAAATCTATCAAAATATCATGGAATTGTCAATTTTATTGAGAGAAATTCGATAGCAACACCCTCGTAGTAATAGCCAACTTGGAGACTACTGGAGCATCTGATCTATATTGTTGTTTGCTGCGAATTCTTTTACTGCCTGTATCATCAAACCGGGCTTTGTGATGATTGTGCTGATAATGCCCTTGATTTTGTCTTTCACAGCCTCCTTAGCACCTTCCTTCCCTTCTTCGATATATTTAGAGAGAGCCGACCCTAAACTTTCCCCCTCTTTTAATGAGGAGGGGACTTTTAGTAAAGCCAACCCTTTTTGGGTTAATACAACATTAGTGTAAGTTCTCATTTTTCCGCTGACTGCATGGAACTTCGCACTTATAAAGCCGTTGTCGCAAAGCCAATCAATGGTATCCCCGATTATGATCAGTTCATCATTAGCCCCTTCGATCAGCATTTCAAAACCGCCAGTTGGATGAGTGGTTTTGAAGCTGTCGTCTAATAGTTCTGATGTCTCTATTGTGTTTTTCAAAGGGTGGGAGCTGTATAATAATCCGAACACCTGCCCTACATAAAGATTGAACTTATCGATGTTATCAGCCATATTTTTTTCCTAGTTTGAAAAATCAAGCGCCTTGAGCCAGTGGTAAGCGCAAGGCAACCATCCTCGCATGTAGACCATTGACGTCACGAGAAATAATAGAAAGGGGAACATATAGTCTGAGAATTCTTTCTTTTTAAAAAACATTCTCCCAAGTATGGGAAGTAAGACATTTCTCATTTTATAGAAACTAACGAATAGTGATGGCATTATCTCCCGATACTCTCCTGTAAGAATATTTAAATTCCTAAAGTGCGCCTTATACCCGAGCAACCCTATTTTAATGAATTTGGCAGGATTTTCTATTTCGGTCCCTTTATTATTTTGATCATCAATTTTTGAAATATAGTATTTTCCTTGGAAATCGATAATTCTCTTTGCTTCGTCTGCCGACGGGCTTGCGAAGTCTGCTCCGTCGGTAAAATCATACCCTTTCTGTTCCGCCAATACCTTGATGTGTTTTTCAAAATATTCTACTACTGCATTCCTCCATGGTCTGATTGTGGCGTTAAACCCATCTTCATTTATCGTATAGACAAAACACCTATAGCAGAAGTAGGCGCACATTGCCCAAAGCCCCAACACAATTTCACTGTTGTTTAGACCCTTTATATTGGTCCCAATGAAAGATATTTCCCCGAAGCTGGCTCCAGATAATTTTAGGATCAACAGAATAACACAAGTCGCTAGCAGGTTTCTCCTTTGGCGAAGAACACCCGATGTCATCTCTGGAGTTTGCTCATGAGGTTGCTTTACTTTTATCCCGTGGAATTCTTCAATTGCTTGCTTAATTGCTTCAGCCTCTGATTTTTCGGTATTCCCCATTTTTCCTCTATTGTTTAGATCATTCAGCCCTCAAATCCCTAACCATCCTATCAAAGGCTTTTTGGTATTTTTCTTTATCCGTTTCCCAATTGGTAAAATCAGGGATGAAGTATTCTCTGATCTCTATTGCAAGGTCTTTTCCAGTTTCAGCGTCGAAGCACTCCCATTTTCTGACCTCTTCGAAAGGTACCAGGCTAATTGGAAATAGCTTTCGCTCTCCAGTCTTCTTTTCTTCCTTTCTGGTTCTACGGATTTCGGTTATGACCCATTCGCTTTTCATGCTTGCTTCGGAAAGGATGAGGAGGAGCTTTTCATGGAGATTGATTGCTGTGAAGATCTGTTCGTGGAGCTTCTTGCCGCCTTTCATGTCTTCAGGGGCGTACCAGCAGCGTATTCCCTTGTTTTGGAGGTCCTCATAGAGTTTATTTGCAAATTCTTTATCGGTGGTGGAGTGGCTGATGAAGGTGCTGAAGAATCTAAGAGGTTTTGCACCGCGTAATTCAATAATTTTGTAATTGATTTCTGTGATCTGGTTTTCAGATAAATCTTCACGGTATAGCTTTGCATGCTCGATTTCCCAATCCTGAAGGCCGCAACCCCGAAGAAATTCGAGCGGTATGTTGCCCCTGGATTTCCTTAGTGTATCTGTGCCGATCGAAGAATGAATTGCATGTAGGCAAGTATTAAGCCCCTTGGCCCTTCTAAGATCAACATTGCATATGCTAGTTTGAGCGAACAACATCCTTTCGCAATTTGCCTGATCTAGCTTTGTTCCATTTAGAACACTGCGAATTACTTTAGCGCCATTCAACAAAGCTTTGTCTAAAACAGTTCCTGTAAGCAGAGCAATTGAGAGGTCAGCCCCGCTAAGGTCAGCAAATGACAGATTTGTATTAAAAAGATTTGATTGAACCATAGAAGCCTTCTTAAGCCTTGCTTCACTCAAATCAGCAAAGGCAAAATCACTGTCTTTGAGTTCTGCTTCGAAAAGGCACGCTTTTGATAGGTTTGATCCCCAATAAATAGTAGCATGCGCTGTCACTTTGGTTAGATTGGTTTCAATGAGACTTGCCTCAATAAATTTAGCACCGCTGACTACTGCGTTGGAGAGGTTCGCACCATCAAGATTCACCCAGGAGAAGTCTGCTCCACTGAGTCCAAAATTGCAAAGATCTGCCTCTCTTAAATTAATCTTGATTGACTCACCAGGACCACGCTCGATTTTGCTTTTCCACTTATTCCACCCTTCAACATCATTTTTTAACAACTCCACCATCTCATCTTTTGTCATCCCACACCCCCGATCTGTTAGCATTCATGCAAACAAATCCTACACCATTAACCCAAAATCTCAACCCATTCTTTTTATCTCCTCTTCCGTAAACCACTTAGACATATTCAAGGCAACAAACTCTATCCCGTGTTTCTGGTTCAATTCATCCAGTTTGACTATTAGATCGGCTTTTACTGGATCTGAACGTCGCATGTGGGCTATATATCGATTCCATTCTGTATCAGGGCCTAATGCTTTAGCTATTCGTTGGGTTTTGGTGAGTTTGGGTTTCTTTTGGAAAGCTGCATCGTGGTATTCCTCCAGCCATTGAGCCGTCATTGGAGGATTCTTGTGTGCTGATATCAGCAAAAGGATTGCCCGCAACTCTCCTCTAATATCCCCACCCCGGTGCAGGTATGTGATTTTACCTGCATCATTTACTTTAATTTCGTAGGTTTTTGAAGAGGGAACGGCGGTTTTGTTCTTATCGGGGATAACCAGCTTTCCGCTGTCATGTAGTGCGAGAAAGTGTTCGAAGTAAACATCCCTTCCGCTTCTGCCGTCAACCGGATCGTTCAGGCTTCGGGTAGGTGAATGTTTTCCAAGTTCCTGGACAACCTCTTCAACAAGGCAAGTAACGCCTTCTTGCTGATACTGGATCAGGTTTTCAGAGATCCTTTTTGTCTTGCTGATAATGGCGTTGAGGGCCGTTTTTACCCCACCGGAGTATTTGATTATCTCATCAATGACCAGGATTCCGTGTTCTGTTTCGGCAGCATATAGCTCGTATTTGTTTTTTTGAAGAGCGGATACGATATAAAATCTTCTCATTTTTTCCTCCAGGAAAAGTCGGTTTGTTGTCTGAGTTGATCTTCAAAAGTCATGTCTGAATCACTCAGCGGGGTTGGTGTATAGTCGGCTAAAAAGAATTGGGCAAACGTGTCTGTGAGATCTGGGCTTGGGATATTCATTTTCGCCATTTCCTTTTTGGGTAGCATTCGCATCGCCCCCCATTTGTTCCCCTCAAAATCGAACGGGAGCTTATCGGCCTGATCAAACAACAATTCGTTAAATGGATGACCCGGAATGTATGCGATATTCTTGTTGATTGTGGCCTCCTTGTAATAGTAATACCCTTCCGTTTTCAGGTTCTTAAATCGTTTATCCTCGAAAGAGGGCTCACCCCAAAGCAGACCAATATGAGGGACATCGAGTTCATCTTCAAGCTTTTCACAAGTTCCCCAGCCGAGTCCGTTTTTATCGATGATTATTGTTGCTGTTGAGTATTCCGGTCTCCAATAGAATTGAGCGATTCGTTTCGCCAGTTGAAGAGGCTTCAGGTTGTCATCCAGTCGGTAGACATTCATTTCCAGAAGCTCAACCACTCTCTTTTCAAACTCTCCGCTTACTCTGGCTACAAACACGGTGGAATTTGCACGGTATCCTCCCCCGGAAACATCAGATGAAATAACTAGACCTGGCTGGGTAACATGCTTAAAACCAAATGGGTAATTGGGATCCTTTCTGTCTTTATTGAATGAGGAGTGCTCTTTGGTCGCGCACTCTTCAGCCCATACTCTCGACATCAACATCCCGCTTGAAGTAACCGCCTCCCCACCCAGAACGCGAATTGAATACTGGTCAGTATGTCTCCCCCCGAATGTTTTCTGGTAATCTTTAATCTCATCGATATCTACTAGTGGGGAATGCTCAGTGTTGAATACCCTGGTTGTGTACTGGTCTTTTAACTTCCTGAAGGCGTCATGCATTCTGCCGGTGTTTTTGGTTCGTTGAGAGAAGAGAATAAGGCGGTTTGTTTTTTTGGTGAGTGTACCATCAATTGGATCGAACACCTTATCGTCTATACCGCTGGCCTCATCTAGCATAATAGTAAGCCATTTTGCATGAAGCCCGGAGAAGTTAGTATCCGCTTTGTTGATATCCCCGGTCGCTTTCATCTCAACGAACCAGGACATTTTTTCGCCAGCCTTGTAGTATCGCTCATCTGTCAAGACAAAAGCCTTTTTCATGAATGACCGTTTCTTATCGATGATTGTCTTAACCCGGTGTACCTCTTTCCAAATGGTGGCTTTGATTTTTGTAACCTTGTCAGCGCCCAAAATAGTGTGACTTTCAGGATAGCACTGGAGCAGCCAGTTTACCGTAACCCCACCGATAAACGATTTCCCGGTATGATGGCCGGAAGAATAAGCATACTTACCGCCCGGTTCGCTGATATCCTTCAAAAAATCGATCTGGTCAAGAGTTGGATTCCCGCCAAGGAATGAAACGAAATAGCCCAAAGCATCGAACTGATAAAGCTCCCTGAACCTCTGATGCCAGATTTGAAACTCTGTCCTGTTATCCTTCTTGATCAACATCCTCGCTTTCCTTTGCTGTCTGTTCTTCTTCCCGGTTCAGTTGATCAAGCTCTTTCATTCTAATGGCGAGTTGCGCCTCCCTGGCTGCGATAATTTCCTTCTTTTTCCGCTCGATCAGTTTTTCCTCAAAGGCTTCATTGTCCAAGTCCCCCAATAAGTCATAATCGTCTTTATCTTCCTTTTGTTGTTTGGCCGCAAGTTCCAGATGTTTCGGGACACGGTAACCAAGGGTTTCGTATAGTTCGATTTGCTGGAAGATGTCGAGTTCGTGTTTTTCGGTGACTTCCTCAATGGATTCGACAACATAGAAAGGAATTGCAGTATGCTTTAACAGCTCAGCTAAAGCTCCTTTCTTGTCCTGAATACTGAAATCGATTTCTACAGCTTTCCCAAATTCGGTTGGAACTTCACGATGCTTGATTGATTTTAGAGTCGCCCTTCCTCTCTCGTTCATTTCGTCTAGGGGTTTTAATGTGGGTTTCCCGTCCTCATCCCATGTAGCAACGTCTTCATATCGACCCAAAGCCAAGAGGGCAAGTTCGTGAACAACCATGTCCTGAGTGATCTTTGTCCTCGCTTCGCGGGCTTTTAGCTCATCTTCGATAGCTTCCCTGATGTCAGCTTTTGACAATTTAACATGAGCAATCTGTCGAGCAGTTTTTATTGAATAACCTGAATCTCGCGCTGCTTTTGATCCATTAAAGTGTTTTGGATATTCTTGGACAAAGGCTTTCTCTTTTTTGGTAAGGTTTTTTTTAGAAGGGACCAGTGCTTTAGAATCAGTTTTGGGTTTCTCTTTTCCCAAAACATGAGGTTTATGCCTGGAGATGTTTGTTGCATTGAAAGCCTTGATCTTCCCCGATTTGATTTCCTTGGAAAGCTTTTTATTAACCTGATCTACAAGCTTCTTTTGATTCGTTCCTTTGAGGAGAGATTTGTTAATTTGCTCGAATACATCCGGGTGAGATTCTTCAAGCTGGCAGATTTTACAGGGTCGAGCCATTGATAACGCTATTGCTAAAAAAGAAGTTAAGCCTTTGTTTTTCCTTTTCTATGTTGCGAAGGTATACAAAGGTTTTGACTTTGGCAATACGTTATTTAAAATCGGTAACGTTATCTTGGGATGGTGGGATTGCGTTATTAGGGTTTGATGAAGGAAGCTAGTATCTCCTTTTTTTAGCTTTTTACCAAACACACGAACTGCATCATCCATTTGCCGCTGATTGGCATTCTCTAATAGCATAACATCGAATCCAGTTTTTTTTAGAGCAGCGGATATGTCTTTTGCATCATTCACAGGATTTCTTAATCGCCCTACTTTGTATTCTGCATTTTCGATTACCAAGGCAGTTCTACTTTCTGCATGAATTGGTTGGCAGGTGAAGCACAGTATTACGATTAAGCAAAAGGTGGGTATTTTCATGATCCGATTTATCGTTTCAGAGTCGCGAGGAAATCCTGAAATGTTTTTCACTAAATGCAAACGGTTAATGGTTTCGCAATAGTGATTTGGATCTTGGAGGGGTTTCAGTTTTTTCGAGACTTCTTCGAATGCTTCTTCGAATGCTTCTTCAGTTCTTTTTCAGTCATCTGGAGAGGGTTTTCGCCAATATCATTCATCATTTGAACGATTGCTTCCTGCCCATGTTTAATAATGGATGATACCTGGCTTCTGGATATATTTGTTTCTCTTGAAATGTCAGTTTGGGTGGTTTGCTTTAGTAGAAGCTGTGCCCTGATCTCTCTGGGATTGAGCGGGAACTTGGGTTTTCCTCCTTTTCGATTGAGGTTTTGAAAAGGATTAACTCCAAGCACTTCTATTAGTTTGATCGCTACTTTGCTCCCGGAAATGATAACGGCTGATAGCTGAGATCTTGTTATTCCGATCTTTTCAGCCATTATTGCTTGAGTTGTTTTCTTTAGAATTATTTTTGCTTTTGTCTCTTCTGGTTTTAGCATAGCTGGGGAGTTGTTTAGAGTGTTTTGTCAGTTTTGGATTAATTTGAGGACATTACTTCAGTTCTCCTTGCGCAGGCAGGATAACTAGTTGTTTCCCGCCGAGATGCTTTTTTGCAAGTATCGATAATGCATGTTGATTTGTGGGATTGTTGTAGTTCTTTGGGCCTATGTATACCCTGTTCATTATTGTGGTGAGGTTGGGAGTATCAATACTAATCGGATATTTCATCTGTGCCGTGCCATCAGAAACGACAATTCTTATCTTTTCATCCCCCGGTCCTGTTGAAACAGCGATGCGATATTCCTTCTCTTCTGCAAACAATGATTGCTTTACCATTGCTCCAAAAAGCACGACGGCCCGAAAAACTGAACGTGAATAATTCTGTGCGATTTCAATATTGTAGGTGTCTATGAGGGACTCGGTTTTTGTGAAAAGATCTTCAATCATGCGGACAAAAGGGCTTGCACTTTTGGGATCAGCCGGACACATCGTATTATGAAAATATTGAACAGGCATAAAAAAAATTGAATAGTATTGCACTTCTTCTAGTTGTTTTTTAAATTGCACTCTAAAGTGGGGCCAAATGAACTCAAGGGCGACTCCTTTTCCTTTGTCGCCGTAATGCATCCATTGATTAACGTCGTTTCTTTTTTCAGAAACCGAAAACAAAAAATATGGCTCTGTTGACCAAAAGGATTCTCTATAATTCGAAAAGTTGCGCTTTTCTTCACGAATCCAATCTAGGACTGTGGGCGCTGAAGCTCGCTCTTTTATTATATTCTCAACTATATCGATCCCGAATCTCAATTCTCCTGGATCATTCATTGCCAAAGCATTTGACATCCATATTTCTTTGCCTTCTAGAATTTTTTGAAATGCTTCTTGGCTTGTATAATGGTATACCTTTTCTATTTGGGGCAAAGACTCTTCAAATCTTTGAATGCAAGGGTCAAATACTTCTTTGATTAGGTTGTTTTGAAAATCTAATTCATTCATCTTCTCTCTTCAATCTAAAATCAAAAGAAAGGGTCTAAATATCCACCAAGGACCAGATCTCTCCTGGCAGGAGAGGGAAAACAGGAAGCCCTATCCAAGATCGTCAACGAGCACAGGATGAACCCAATTAAAATCGTAAGGGATTCTTTTATGGCTTGGGTTGTCAGCCCTTAGATTCTCAGCGTGATCGTTTTTAATAATGTCAAAATTTCGTTTCAAGTGATCAATATCTTTCTGATTTAAAACAAAACTGAACTCATGTTTTTTCACCTTGATTATATTGGGAGAGTCAAGGTGAAAGATTATTTTGTACTTTCCGGGTTTCCACCAAAACACGTCGCTGTGTTGTTTGATAAACTCTTCAAATTCTGAGCTTTTTATTGTGGCTTCAGCTGGATCTTGAATAGTGCTATTCTGCAATTTATTAAATCTGTCGATCATTTTATTTTGTGTATTGTTTGTCGACTCGAAGAAGGAGGGGTCTTGAAACCGAACAAATTTTTGAAATAAAGAAGAGGTCCCAATTTTAAACGCAATTGCGCTTTCCTCTTTAGATATTGTTTGCCTGTTCCCTGTACTGTCTTTTATTTCACTGACTGTTTCGCTCATCCCTTGCCAGCTCAATTTGTGAACATCGCCATCCTTGTGGTATAGCGAAACATCGAATTTGTGGATCAATGCGTCGCTTCTGCTTGATGAAAGAGCTAAGTTGAGATTAAAAATAGGCCCGAATACAGTATACCCAATGCTAACCTTTTTATCAGGAACGACAATAATATTGGGAATTGAATATTTATGGTACAGCCATCTTACAACTTGGGGGAGCCAAGCTGCGGCACCTATATAGGCTACAATTTCTGCTGCTGTCGTTGTCATTTCAAATCCCTCCATGAAGCAATTAGTAATTCAGGAAAAGCCAATAGAATGCTTATATACCTTTTTGAATTAGTTTTGCAAATACCTTATTGGTTATACTTCTTCCGCCTCTCCGGTATCGAGGTTAAATGCCCACCATTGAAAATCCTGGAGTATGTGTCCGTTTGCCACTTCGCGAATCTGTTCAACGGACTCAAAGAGCGTGTTGTTATAGTTATCGTCTTGGATGGTGATGGCCTGGCGGGTTCCGTGTTCCAGTTCACTTTGGTCAATATCGATGATAGCTATGTACATTTTTCTCCTTTATTCGCAATTATCTGATATATTTTTTATGCAAAATGAGGTTTTCGGCTCCACTAGGCACAAGGAAATCGTAATTATTTCCTAATTGCCTCTGCAAGTGAATCAGTTCCTTTTTCCATTAGAAATTGCTCAATTGAATGATCTTGCCAAACATCAGCACGAGCTTCAAAGAAACAAATTGGGCAGCGCATTGTTTCACCATCAATCCATTCCCATGCTAATGTTGCAATCTTTCCCTCTTTTTCTCTCCATCTTTGGCAGTTTTTACAGGGGCATTCTAGTTCTATGTGACAGTTTGGGCAGGTCATTGTGTTCTTCTGATCTTGAATTACCAAATAGCCATCACTGCAATTGCCATAGGGATGATAATCCATGCGGCTCCAGTGGCATCTGAAATATCGGAAGCGGCCAGACAGACGAAAAGTGTTGCCCATATCTTTGCTGTAAACTCGACAAAAACAGGATCGAACCCGCAGTGTGTTTTGGAGCCTAAGTAGTCTATAAAAACAATACCACCCACTGATAAAACTGCCAGTGCCAAATACCGTGTAAAAATTATTATTGTTGTCTCCATATTAAGTTTCCAGAGGTTTGAATTTTTGGAGTGCTTGGGAAAATCCAAAGGTTTGAAAATTGCCTTCTTTTTGGTTTTTCTCGAATTCTTTTTCAAACTCTAAATACATTTCAAGTCTGCCTTGTGGTTTGCCGTCATCAAAACCGGACAAATATGCTGTTTTGCAGCTTTCACTTTGGTCGGGATAACAACGTTTTTCCCAGGACTCCTCGGCGCTTAAAACGTTCTGTTCCCAGGGAATCAGTTCATAATCATCGTATTCAAAATCATCCAGAAGAAGTTTTCTTTCCTCTCCAGTTTTGAACCAATGTACAGTTCCATCTATATAGAAAGTCAAAAAGTCATCCCAATGTGGTCTTTTAAAACCTAAATGTTCACCACGATTTTCAATCACTTCCTGCAATCTCATAGCTCCTCCGCTTTAAGCCACAAGGTTGATTCCACCCTTGGCAAGTTTCCGTTTAAATGGTCTTAATAACCTCCATGCACCCTGGTTTTCTACCTTGTTGATGCAGTTCGTTATAAGCTCCATATGCCAGACATCGAGGTGTGGTTCCCCTTCGCCCTGATCTGTCCATAGGTCATGCCATGCGTAATCGAACGAGAAATCGTTATCCTTCGTCCATTCCAATGCATCCGCATGGATGATTGTCAATCGTTCCTTTGGCATGTGAGGCTGAACCAGTTTCAGAACATCTTCTGACTTTTCGATACATGTGATATGGTCGACATTTGGATTTGCCAGCAATCCTCTTACAACACATCCCAACCCCAGACCGGTCACCAACACATTACCCGATGCTTTGAGGATGAATCCCAGATGGGTGTTCAGTTCGAAAATCGTGTCCTCCATGACAACTTCACCCTGGGGATCTCGATGGAGGGTCCCCATTGTTGTTCGCATCAAATAGGTAATTTCACCTGCCGGCAGTATTCTTTCTTGCCCCCGATAATCAACAACCCTGTCTCTGTTGATCTCCCGTCTAAAAATAAACCACAGGCCTGATTCTCCGACGGGGATGTGACTTGCCTTGGCGGCACTAAGAATGGTGTCAATATGGTTCATTTCTTCCTTCCTCTTTCAAGAGCCCATGCATGCGCGCTATAATCTGCAGCTTTCCGATTATAGATATCTTGTAGACCTCGCAACGCTCGTGCGAGAGTCTTGTCAGAATAATTCGATAACCATGGAGCATTTTTCCCGAAGCCACTGCTTTTAACTTCATACTTAACGCCGTTATCGCTTTCACGGCGGTGCACTCTTAAAGTTGATAGCCTGTTGTATCCGGCAGTCTGGATGCCGGTTGCGGTAAGCCTTTGGACACCATCCTTAATCTCTTGTAGATAAGGTTCAGTACGATGGACTGTCCATTTATATCCAGGCATTAGTTTTAGAAGTTCTTTTCTAAACTCTTTTGAGTTCACCTGCTCCTCCGGGATAGTTTTTTATTCAGAAAGTCCCTTCTCTGGTTCTGAACCCAATCGATTTCTTTTTTGGTGGGTATAATGATGTTACTTGGAACCATAAATGTGTCGGCTTTCAATTCAGTAACTTCCTTTTCAAGGGCTTCGATTCTGTCCAGGAGGGAATCATGCTGTTTTTCTGCCTCAACAAATTGTATTTTCTCTGATATTCGACTGTTTTTGATGGCTTCGAGAGCGGATGGGGTCCCGAAATGAATCACCTTTGTTTTCTCCAGTTCTTCTTCGTCATTTAGTATTTTTTTCAAGAGCGCCTCTCTCTCCATGATTTCCCCGTATCCGCCGTTTTTGTATTCCTGCATTGTTACTTCTCCTTTTTGGGATTGAGAATCGCCCTATAAAGGCAACTGGCATTGACTGAATCGTCTTCGTCCAAACAAAGTTTCATTACCTCGCCAGCAACTTGTCGTCGTTCTGCCAATCTGATTTTCCTCATGAAGGATTCAAGAAGTTCACGAAGACCATGGTCGACGAAGGTATCTCCTTTTTCGCGGTTGAGATTTGCGATTTCAGCTCGCACGACTTCAACTAGGGATAAAATGTCAGATGGATCATCAAAGATCATTGGGGATGGTTCAGATAAGCCCGACAACTTTCCTTCTTTCATGGAGATCCAACTGTCGCCATACTTCACTTCAAAACCGGTATCTCTCATACAGACTGCGAGTTGTTCCCCGTCCTCGGATTCCAGTACGATTGAATTGAACACTTTCTTGAAGCGGATTGTTCCGTCTTCCGTTACATCGATTTCCACTGAATACTCCTCGTTGAAGTTGATGCTACATTGTCAAAAGTGGCGGCATTTTTCCTGTTGCGTATACCTCCTCAATTTGGGGGATCATATGCTCTGATACTGTTTGTCCATCCGGTAACATGATGTTACCGAAGAAGGCTTCTTCAAAAACCTTGATCCCATCTTCAACAGCTACCAATTGGGCTTTAATTAGTAGAGATAACGATCTCCATTTCTGTTTCACAGCCTGCTCATATGCTTTTTCCTGCACTTTGTCAGATCGTTTTGTCCCCCTGGCTGGTGTATGGGTGAATTCAGCCGAATTTCGATCCGGTAAATCCAAAGTGAACTTCAATTGCTTACCGTTATACCGAAACATTACCATTGCTTTTGTACCTTCCCATCCATACAGAAAGCTATCAGCACCAAATCGGGTTAGATTTCGTTCAATTTCAGCTCTACTTCCTTCCGAGCTGACACTCGTGTTCTCTGCATATTTGGTCATTCAAATCCTCCATTAAAAGCAATTGACGTGTTTCATTTTCTTAAGAAATTCTTCGACATTCTCCAGATCATCTTCAAAGCCTGGTTGAAGTTCCCGGTTTGCAAGGAAATCACAGATGTTGCTCATGACTTCATCAATTGTCGGTCCTTCTTCCCATCCCTCCCGACCATATGCGATATAGGCTTTGATTAGCCAGTAGACCGCTTTAGAAGATTCTGCCTCAAGGATTTCGACTTGCTCCTTGCTCCATCTGAGCTTGTCCGTGATCTTTTTTCTCAAGTCATTAAAAGTTTTACCCTCAAGTTCAACTTCTCCGAGTAGTTTTGCGATGTCGGAATTGATTGTGTCCGCCTCAGCCCTGATCTCTTCTTCAAGTCGGTTCACCAACCCGATAACATCATTTTCAATTTTCGGATCGATTACGCTGCAGGTATAGCAAATGCTGTCGATAGCTTTTTGGGCTGGTGTCAGGATCGGATGGGTGATTTCCGGTCCGGCACTGATATCTTGTCCCTCTTCCATTTCGGCCGCTTTCTTGAGGCCTTTTTCACTTATGTCAAGTTTATGCATGGTTTATCTTTGCTCCTGTAAATAGTCTTCTCCGGTATAAAAGGCGTGAGCTACGATGGCTTGGTTCCAACATGATCTCTCTTGAGGATGTGATGCTTCCTGGAAGTCGTATCCCTTACCAACCTCATAACCCTGCATTTTATAGAACATCCAGGCCAAGGAGTTGATTTTATCTTTTGTTACTTCGTCCATGGTGTGCTTAATTGGCAATAGTTACATGTAAAAAACATCGGGTACGATTTCAGTCGGTTTTTTTGTAAAGATACAGTTTGTAATAGCCATCTTTTTGCGGGATATCGTATCCGGTCTTGCAGTTGAGCAACAGAATGTCGAGGTCCCCAAAAATCCCCCTGCTTAAGTAGAGCCTCAGGGGAGTCCCCCAAAATTCTCTCCTGTCCTCTTTGTTATGGGCATCTATTTGGGTAATTTTTCCTTTTTCGTAGGGTTCTTTATCGATATGAAGAGAGTATTTAATATCATCCCCAACCTTGAGCTGCTTGAGGTCATCAAGGGTATCTATTAAGCCCCACTCATTCTCTTCTCCTCTTTCAGTCCATCCATAGATTACCTGACCTAAAGCAACGCTCAGGCAGATCATTGACACAAACGAGATTAATCCAACTTTCCATCCAAAGTCGCTGATCATCACTGCGCCGACGATAGACATGCCAGCCAAATATACAAATCTGCTTCGGTTCTTTGATTTTCTTAATGGATTTTTCATAACGCTCTTTTTGGTTAATGATTTCAGGTTAAAAAATAATGACTGTACAGTGAGTTGGATATTTTTTCAGCCCTCACCCGTAATTGAAGCACAGAATAGCATATCCAGTTTTACCGGGACTTTATCCCCAAGTTTCAATATCCCTTCCGGATTTTCCGGCAGTCCTCGATAGAATGTAACGGTCGGTTTGAATTTGAGTTTTTCAGGTAGTTTTCCAAAAGCGAAGAGAACGATTTCGGAATAAGAAAGGTGCCCGTTTTGAACCTTTAGAGGTTCTGTGTTTACTAATACTTCAATCGGTTCTGAATTCATGCCCCTCCATAATGCTTTAGGTTTGGGAGAAGATGATGGTTCTCCGAAGGGATTTTCCAAAGATGTGTTTGATTCTGACCGTCAACCAGATCTTTATGTTTTGGGAAGATTTCGACAGCTATTGAATCTCGTCCGAAGAAAAAGTTTTTAATACCCTGGAGGTCATACCAGTGGCGTTCTGTTCCTTCATCTTCCCGATGGATTGTTAGCTGTCCGGGTAGGTCCCCGACCCAGACACGATAGGTTGCATTTGTTGTTTTAGCTTCCCAATAGTTCTCGTCGATTTTGAGAACCGCTCTCAATGTTTGTCTTCCCCTTCCTTGCATTACTCTCTCCTTTTTTATAAAAAACTAGTCAGCTATCAGATATTGTTGTTTATTTTCATCTGTCAAATCAGCAAAAACTGCCACTGCATCCCAGAATCCAGGCGGGATGGTTTTTCTAATTTCAAGATCCCGTTTTCGAACAGGAATAGGACAGCCGGTTTTAGGCCATTCGAAATAGTAATCTGTTCCGTTGTGGGGGAATTTATAGATATTGGGGCAACAGAGAATGATATTTGATTTTTCGGTCTTTATGTGGTGACAAGCCATGTCTCTCCAGGAAATTCTATAGGGTTCCAAAGAGGGTTCCAAAAGGTTCCAGTGAAAGTCAAAAATCAGAAACTAAGGGAAAACAACAGAAGATATCTTTTTCCGAGAAGACTTGGACGCCTTGTTATTAAAGACTTGTAAAACTTGGGCTGGCACCCGATGTTGACTAGGTATGCTTACGAAGGGTGGTGCGAGCAGAGAGAATCGAACTCTCACGGCCATGGGCCACAGCCCCCTCAAGACTGCGTGTCTACCAGTTCCACCATGCTCGCAACCGTAATATTCGATAAATATGTATTTTCAAGGATGGATGGAGAGGTGTCAAGCAAAAAGATGCCCAAATTCCACCCAACTCGGGACGTCATATTGATGACATTCCACCGAACAACCCCTTAGCCCATGTCAATTCCTCCGGTTATTCAAGCTTTTCATCTTGACAATCCCTTCAAGGCATCGATAACTTATAGGGGTACACAGGTGGTTGACCGCCCCACCCCAAGGAAGGCGACATAGCCAAGCGGTTAGGCAGAGGTCTGCAAAACCTTTTAGATCGGTTCGACTCCGATTGTCGCCTCCACACTTCCCCGTTCCCTAGATACCAGCCTCGATGGCGGAATTGGTAGACGCTCAAGACTTAAAATCTTGTGTCCGCAAGGACGTCCCGGTTCGATTCCGGGTCGAGGTACCACGTTTCATCGCAGTTTAGGAGATTTCCTTATAAGCGAAAGAATGTTCACTTTTCATGTCAAAAATGACATTTAAATAACATTCAAAATCGTGACATATGGCAGTGTTGATATCAGTTTAAGATGCTCTACCCATTTCATTTTTCAGCTTTTCTGATCAGCTCAATGAATTTAAATTGAGTTTAAGGGTAAAAAAAGAGGGTGGCTATCTGATGCGTTTCATAAACCAAGAATGCCTTTCCGACCGTCGAAAAGTTTACAAAAAAAGTTTACAAAAAATGCAGTTTTAGGCTGCAAAACCGATCCTCTTCATCCGCTTGTCGATCTTCTTCATGGCCATCTGCATCATCTGATCCGGTCGACGTAAATAGATGCTAGTCACCTTTGGATCCGAATGATTGAGAAGTAACTGGATCATTCGAATATCAATGCCGGATTCCTCTGCCATGCTTGCGAAAAGCGCCCTGAAGCCGTGAATGCTCTTCACCTTGGGATTTAACCCCAGCTCATTCTTATGTCGCCTGAAGGCCATACTGATCGATTGTTGGTCTTTATAGATCAGATTCCCCTTGCCATCGTCCAACAGATACCTCTCCCCGGGATTTGCTTGCCGGATCTTTCTCAGGTACTCAACGGTGAAAGGCAGTACCAGGCGAATCGTGTCCTGGTTTTCCTTTACCCGAAAGTTAAACTCTTCCTTGGACTTCAGGATTACAAAACCTTTCTCCAGGTCGAATTGATCCCATTCCAGAAAGAGAATTTCGGATCTCCTGAACCCGGTGCCAACAGCAGTGAATAGAAATCGTTCATGTATGGCATAGTACCTGGCCTGGCGCTTGTCATCTATTGTTGAAGCAAGATGCCGGATCCTGGTAAACAGCTTCTTGACCTCTTCATCGGTATAGACATTGGGAAGACGCTTGATGGTTGGAATCATCTCAAACTCCGGCAATTTCTCAAGATGTCCCCTTTTCCTGGCCCAGTTGCAAAACGTTCGCAGGGTCCGAACATGAAGATTGGTTGTCTCCCTGGAAAGATTCTTTTTCGCCAATCCCTTCTTAAACTCGTCGACGTGATGAATGGAAATATCTGTTAGGGGATGGTTTTTAACGAACTGCAGATACAGCCGGATCATCGGTCTGTAGATCTTCTCAATAGTGCTCTTTGCTTTTGATCGGTTGGAATAGGAGATTGAGATCCAGCGCTCCGCTATCTCTTTAAAAGTAGTGAGATCTTTCTGCACCGGTTTTGCCGTACGACTGAGTTCCAGCTCTTTTTTGTGATAGAGGGAATGGAGCCGTTTGATGTATTTAGCCTCGTTCGGCTTTGTTTTGCGTACCAACTCCCCCTTTGGATTTAGCCCCGCTTTCTCAAAAGAGCAAAGGGTTTTCAAATGTCTTTTCCCTTTAATGTAAAAATATCCCTGTATGGATTTCTTCTGCTTATTCTTCCTCAAATACGATCGTTGGAGTTCACCAGGCGTTTTCATCTCCCCTCTCTGATTTGGCGATATCGATAGTATGGATCTAGAAATTATACCTGAAGGTCCTAATTTCAGAGTATTTGGAATACAGAGAGGATCAATGTTAATTTCGGGAAGAAATTCACATGCGAATCGTTAAAGCTGAAAAAAAAGCGATTCAAAGTGTGGATCGGCTGGATTCAAATCCAACCCTGATTGGCAAGAATTAGGATTTCAACTAATGTGTTATGAGACTATTTGATCTTTTCTCAACATGGATATTTGATTTCCAAATTCTCCCTGCAAAACTTTGCCGGATGATTGATTAGGTGAATCTTGACGGCAGCTATAGCCGTTGAAGATGCTCTTCAATAAATGGGCATTTATTGAGAAATCCTGAGCCATTTTTGAGAAATTAATCGGCACGCCGTACCGCATTTCAGCTAGTTGGGCAAGCAATCTTGGTTTTTCTTTGGGGATGGTCTCGCTGGCAGGCTCTTTTTTTCTCCAACCTCTCTTGGAAAGCTGGGTAAACATATACTGCGATTTTCTCTTTGAAATAATCCCCAGGTTTTCGGCGCGTTTGATAAGCGCTTGAATGGAAACTCCCCACTTCGGTTTCAATTGTATCAGGCTTGTCAAAGTAATGTTTGAACGAAGCACAGTACTAATTGATTCTTCAGGTAGAAGAAACTCGGAGGCAAACAGATCCGCTTTGAGCTCCGAATCTTTGTCTGCTAAGTCTGCAGTATTTTGATGCAACGCCAGGTGGCCCAGTTCGTGTGCAATACTGAACCTTAGCCGATCCACAGGTTCGGTAGCAAGTATGGCAATAACCGGACTTTTCTTATTGTTGGTCCAAAGGGAAAAAGCATCAAATCTATCATACGCAACCGGAATACTGAATAAGAATACTCCGTTTGTTTCAAGGATTTTGGTAAGGTTTTTAATAGGTGCTTCTGGAGATACTCCAAAAGCCTCTCTTAACAATCTGGCGGCAAGTTTTGGTGATTTATCTGCAAATGGTGAGATATTGGTTTTAATGTCCGGATTAATATCCTCCAGCAGTCTTTTAAATATCTCAAAAATCGTAAGCCCCCATTTGTGGATCTCATTCGTCTTTTTCGTAGAAACCGATTGACGCTTACGAAAAAACAATGATCCGAGCGGATAATCATCCAAAGGAGGAGCATAGAAAAACGGAGGTTGAAAACCGGTCAGAGAAGATAACTTTTCTATCGTATCTTCTGATGGTTTTGTAAAGTCTGATTCGATCTTGGCTATCGCTGCTTGGGTTTTCTCAAGTTTTTTTGCCAACTCGGTCTGAGTAAACCCCATCAATTCGCGAACTTGCTTCAGCCTGGAACCATAAAACACATTACTCATAACTAGTTCTTTTTTTCCTTAATATCTTCAGATCGCAAATTGACGTCATATTTCTCCGCTTCATTGGCAGATGCAAATGAGTATCTAGGTAAGCCCTCAATCCAATGACAAGGGACTGTACGGGAGTTTGTTTCTTCATCATCGATAGGCAATGCTATTTTCAAATCACCGTTCATGTCGTAGGTCTTATCGAGATCATATAGGATAATGAGATTCCCTTTTAAATCATCATTGTCATCAGATTCAAAAGCATCAGCCACTTCAGGATCCAAATCCTCAAATACCAGTTGCAAGCTCCCTGTTTCATCATCCCTTATATCTTCCTGACTATAGAAGCGTTTTTGTCTCTCTGAAGACGGAGTGGGAACGATATTATCCTCATCATCGACAGGAATTTTGGATTTCCTGATTTTAATATGATATTGTTTGAAATGCAGTGAAATGCCAGTCATGTTTAAGACTCTCATGTCTGGATAAGCATTCAATCGTTGCTCTTCCGTCAGACTGTTGAAATAATTTTCCATGTATTTACGCATGGTATGAGAGAAATACCAGGGATCCCTTTTGAATTCATTTTTTTCCAACAGCATGACCGTCTTTTCATGGGCCCGCTCAATCATATCATACAAAGCAGGTATGATCGGTTTTATATCCTCCAGAACTCCCGCAAAGCTCTTTTCCATATCTACTCCTATGCTATTAAGTATGTTGCAAAAATATGGTTATAATATAACCATATCGTGAGTGCGTGTAAACAGCCTTTTTCTATTTTTTTGAAATTATAGTTATTTCAAAGCCTTGTTGCAAAAAAGTTTGTGAATTATTACCAGAATTTGGAAACAAACCTATTTTGGAGGACTGGATTTCAGGAAATTGGTATTCAAGGAAGTGCTTCTTGATGATCAGGTGACGTCATATCTTTGTAATTTAATTGGTATTCTGTCACCTGATTGCGTATTCCGGGGTTTAATTACCACTGATTCCGGTACCAACTTACCAGCTATTCCGTTTTTGTCCTACCACTGATTCCGGTTTTATCTTACCAGTCAT
>JANQGX010000094.1 GCA_028282885.1 SAR324 cluster bacterium | reverse complement strand
CGAGCTGGGTACGCATTCAACGAGTTCGGCAAGATAGGCATAACCACCAATATCATCAAGCTTATTAAGCGCTTTTAACTGGTCTCCCAACAGGATTTCGTCAATTGGCTGGTTGGTGTCGACCAGTTCCAGCATAGCCCTGTAAATATGCTTGTGCCTTTCGTCATGGAAGGAGTTGGGTGCAAGAATCCCTGCAATATCGTTCATCGTACGATTATCAAAGATAATGGCGCCGAGGACAGCCTGTTCAGCTTCAAAATCGTGAGGAATGGTTAATACGGGGGTGTTTTCCGTCGTCATGAATTGAAAATCTGTCTGGAAAGTTCAGGATACCGGCAAATGTCATCGCAAAGTGTAAGACTATCCAAAACCGTCCCGGTTCTCAACAGAATTCGTGTTGATGTTTGAATTAGTCTTCTAAACGCTTGGAGATTCTGGATGATGAGTTGAAGGTGTCTTAGGCAGACAATTATCTACGATTTTTGTATAAAAGTGTTTTTGTACAGATCCAGTAACTCTTCACCTCTGACTTCCAGACAAACATCTGTCCGGGGTATCCCCGACCAGGGGGTTGAACCGTAGACATCTCCCCGCCGATTCATGATTGTCTGTCCCATACCGATTCCGTCGCAGAGAACCCGGACCTCCCCTTTGGATTTTCCGAACAGGCCGGGATTAATGACGTAGGCAATTGCAGAAGGATCATGTGTGTAGAGACCGTCGATACCCCCGGACCTGTGAAAATCCAGGTAAAGTCTTGTCATGTCAAAAAGAAAACTTCCCGCTGGCGTGGTTTCGTTGTGCACCTCCCTTAGATAGTCGTCAGTCATTACAACTTCCTGGGTCACATCCAATCCGATGACCGTGATGGGACCGGTTTGCGAGAACACCCTGTCTGCGGCATGGGGATCGCTAAGCATGTTGGCTTCTGCCGCAGGATTGACATTGCCGTTGATCGTAAAAGCACCTCCCAGAATCACCAATTCTTTGACCTTTTGCAGTAAAGACGGGCATCGTTCCAAAGCCGTGGCAATATTTGTCAGTGGACCAATAGCAACAAGTCTAATTTCACCAGGATTTGCTTCAACCTGTTCCACGATCAAATCCACTGCGGAATCAGGGACTTCGGCTCTACCAGGAGTTGGAAGCTTTATATCCCCAAATCCGTTTTTTCCATGCACAAAATCCGGATAATCCGACAACTCCTTCTGTAACGGTTCGGCGGCTCCCCTGGCAACCGGAATTGCCGCTCCCAGTTTATCCAGAAGAATACAGGCATTACGTGTCGATTGTTCAACGGAAACATTTCCGAACACGGTCGTGATAGCCAACAGATCAATAGCAGGAGAAAGCCAGGCAAAAGAGATGGCCATGGCATCGTCAACGCCCGGATCGGTGTCAATAATTACCTTTTTTTTCATGTTCAATTGGGACTGGATTTTGGCGGATTTTTGTTATTCGATTCCAGCAATCATAGATGATCAATGAAATCGAATCAATAAGACGGATCAAGGAAAACAATCAATTATCAAGCAGCTAGTCTTAATCAGAGCGGAACTAAAGAAGCAGAGATCTTAAGCGGTGGTAACCACCCGGGATGATTCGTTTATTCCGGGTGGTTTGTAACTTTTAGGTTGGTTTGAATCACAATCCCATTGATTGAGCAACAATCGTTTTCATGATTTCTGTTGTTCCCGCGAAGATGGTGGTAATGCGCAGATCGCGAAAATGCTGCGGAAAGAAATTGCTTTCCAAAACCGCATATTCACCAAGTAGATCAATCACCCTGTCAACCATCAGATTTGCCTCTTCGGAACTGGAGTACTTGATCATCATGGTTTCAGCGACGACATCGTCACCTTCCATATGCCCCTTAATAACCTGGTCCAAAAGTGCACGATTCAACCTGATCTCTGTAGCCATTTCTGCCAAGGCGAATTTAACGGATTGTTTTTTCGACAAAGGCCTGCCATTTTCATGATTGGATTTGCACAACTCCACTGTTTCCGTTAACAGGTTTTCCATGGCAGCTACATTGCTGATAGCACTGATCAATCGTTCCTGCTGCAGCTTCTGCATCAGCATAAGAAATCCGGCTCCCTTCTCGCCAAGCCTGTTTTGCTTTGGAATCCTGCAATCGGTGAAAAACAGTTCCGCTGTATCCTGGCTGTACATCCCCATTTTCTCCAGATGCTTGCCACGGGTAAACCCGCGTGTTCCATCCTCCACTACATATAAGGAAAGCGCGTTGTGCTTGCTTTCAACATCAGGGTCACATGCGGCGACCACAACCAGTTCACAATTGATACCATTTGAAATAAAAGTTTTGGTACCGTTAAGAACAACATCATCTCCATCTTCCACGGCCGTCATCTCGATTGAGGCCACATCGCTTCCGGCACCGGGTTCTGTCATGGCTACAGCCGTAATAATATCTCCGGATACGCATCCCGGAAGGTATTTCTTTTTGATCTCTTCGGTTCCAAAAGATTCGATGTAAGGTACGATAATATCGCTGTGCAGTCCGGCCGCAAGCCCGGTTTGGCCGGACGTAATCATCTCTTCCGAACCGATGACGGAATAGAGGAAGTCCAGCCCCGGTCCTCCATAGTCTTTAGATACTTCAGTTGCCAGAAAACCGGCCTGTCCCATTTTTCTCCAGGCTTCCTTGGGAACGATTTTGTCCTTTTCCCACTGCTCGGCATTCGGTTTGATCTCTTTCTCAATGAAATTGCGAAGACGCTGCCGGAAATGATGATGATCTTCAGTGTAATTTAAGATTCCCATATCAACTCCTTGAAAATGAATCATCTATTTGATTTTGCCAATCACGGCATTGGCAATCACGTCCCTTTGAATATCGCTGGTACCATTTCTGACTTCGATTGACTTGGCATCCCTGTAAAAACGTTCCACTTCGTATTCAGTCGTATATCCATAGCCACCATACAATTGAATGGTTTGGGCTCCAACTTCCATGGCTGTGCGTGCGGCCGTCAGTTTTGCCATCGAGGCCAGCGTTCCATTGAGCTTTTTGTTATCCCTTTCCCAGGCTGCTTTATGAACGATCAGACGCGACAATTCTATTTTTGTAGCCATATCAGCTATCTTATGCTGACTAACCTGAAACTCCGCAAGCTTTCTGCCGAACTGCTCCCTGCCCTTTACATATTCCATCATCCGGTCGTAGGAAGCCAGTGCATTTCCCAGGGCCAATGCTGCGGAAATAATCCTGTTCTCGCCCAGATATGATTCCATTTGGCTGAATCCTTTGCCTTCCTTGCCTATCAGATGTTCTTCGGGTACGGAAACATTTGAAAGAGCCAGCTCTCCCGTACTCACCATGTTGTTTCCCAATTTTTTATCATAGAGAGATACTTCAAGGCCCGGTGTTTCCGCTTCAACCAGGAACATGCTTTGCTTTTTGTTTTCCGGATCATCCGGACAGCCGGTATTTGCATTTATAAAATAGCAGGCAGCCTTTCCCGCATTCACAACATACTGTTTCCGGCCGTTTAATACCCATTTGTCACCAGATTTCTCAGCCGTAGTCTCCAATCCTTGTCCTTCATTTCCCCGGATGTTTTCGGCAAAAGCTCCCGAACACATCTTCTCTCCCTCTGCCAGTCCGGGCAGTACCTTCTCTTTCAGTTGTTCCGAGCCAAACAGGGTCAGACACTCCGCACCATGGACGGAGTGTACCAATGCACTACCCAGGCTTGGATCATTTCTACAGAGTTCTTCAATGATCAGACAGTATTCCAATAACCCAAGCCCGCCTCCGGAATAGGCTTCAGGAAAATGGATTCCGATAAATCCCAGATCTGCTGCCTTTTCCCAAAGCTCTGCAGGAAAACTTCCCTCTTTTTCCAACTCATAAGCCAGTTCCTTGTCGAATTCACCCTTGGCAAACTCCCTGGCCGCTTTCTGAATCTCCTTTTGTGATTTGGATATTTCAAACATCATTTCCTCCAATCATCAGCAATTTTGATTCAACAAGGAAACAATCGGTTCACCAGCCCTGGAACACTCAATTGTTTCCTGTTAATAATCACTGAAAATCTATGCGATTTCAGCAGTACCATTACCCAAAACAACCCTTCCGTCCTGGGTCTGGGTCTGGATTATGTATGTCTTGTCATTCACTTTCCAGCCTTCGGTTATCAAGGTTTCCCCGGGAAAAACCACGCCGGTGAACCTGACGCCGAATGACTTCAACCTGGCAGGATCATTGTCGCAAATGCTGGCCAGAATAGCTCTGCCGGCAAATCCAAAACTACAAAGACCATGTAGAATAGGAACATCAAAGCCTCCCAACTTGGCAAACTCGGGATCGATGTGCAGGGGATTTTTATCTCCACTGAGCCGATAAAGCGCTGCCTGGTCCGGAGAAGTCTCATAGCTGACACTGAAATCAGGCTTTTGTCCTTCAGGCGGAACGATTTTCTCGGCTTTCGGTCCCCTGTCTCCCCCGAAATTTCCGCCACTGCGATCCATGACTACAGCTTTGTTTTCAAACAACAACTCACCGTTTTCGTCCCTGCTTTCGATGTCTATGTTGAGCACCGCACCTTTGTCTCCTTTGTCATAAACCGAGCTGCAAATCGCACTGCTGACCAAACTTCCCTTTGGTGGTATCTGCTTGTGCATAATGATCTTCTGTTCGCCGTGAAGTACCGTAAACATGTTCAAGTTGGCTTCCGTAGCAATCGGTATCAAGGTGGGGAAAAAAGGTATCACGGCAAAAGTGGGGTAGACTTTGAGATCCTTTTCGTAAACAAAATCAAGATCATCCCTTCCTGTACCAATACCCAGGGCATAAAGAATTACCGTATCCTCATTATATGCAAAAGGTTCTCCTTCGATTTTTTTTCCGATGATGCTGGTATTTATAGCCATCTCTCCTCCATTTGCAAAGTTGGATCAATCCTGTTCAAACCATTACCAAAAAACAGACTTCGAACCTCCGGATTGAGTACAATTAACTGACTGGTGATTGTGTAATCGCCCTTGAAAACGACTCTAACAGGGGAACCATCAATAGATTCCATCATATGATGGACTATCCTGCCCCTATTACCAACCCTTTGTCAAGATGAAAAAACTAGGGAAAATTCCGCCAAATGAGGTGAACAAAAAAAGATAGGGCGCAGAGTGCCTGGGTTAAGCTAAATGTTCTACGGATTGAGGAAAATGCTCTGCTTTGTGTACGATAATTTTATAATTATCATAAACATAAATAACAGAATATTATGCGCAAGATGCTGATTTTTTAAGAAAATAATTCCAGATCTTAACTGATAAGATTGAATTCATTGATTTTCTTTTTCAACTCCTGCTCCAGCTTCAAAGCAATGCTTTTACCCTGTTCACTCTGAATCAGATTGTTCTTTTCCCGCGGATCCCGGATAAGATCATATAACTCCGGCTCTTTGTTACAGGCTTGCCATTGAATGAACTTGTAACGTTCTGTTCTAAGAGCTTTGTGTGGAGGGACCCTCCCTCCGAATGGAAAATCCTTAAACAATTCATATACCCACGACTCCCTGCCTGGTGCTTCCGTATTCTCAAGAAGCGGTAAAAAACTCTCTCCCTGCATTGAACCGGGGATATCCAAACCTGCCATATCCAGAAGTGATGGAGCGTGGTCGATGTTCAAAACCATTTGTTGAAGTCGTCTGCCCCGATCGGGGACAAATGAGCGGGGAGCTCGTATCATGTAGGGAATGCGTATGGATTCCTCGTAGGGATAATGCTTGGCGTACAACCGGTGTTCTCCCCAAAGATAGCCATTATCACCTGCGTAAACAATGATGGTGTTATCCAGTTCACCGATCTGTTCCAGGGTGTCAATAACCCTGCCAACCTGCTCGTCGACTGAAACAAGGCATTCACAATACCTTTTATATGTATCATGCATGTTTCCCATGGTTCCTTCCAGCCAGTTCAGATTTGTCCAGGTATTATACTTGTCCGACTCGGGAGCCAGATGTGAGAGATCTGCGTCGTCATAGTGGCCTTTCAGGTGTTTGGGAGGCTTCCAGTCGTGATGAACTGCTTTGTGCGAGAGATAGATACAAAAGGGGTTCTCTTTGTTATTATTAATGAATTCCAGTGCATAGTCCGTCAATTCTTCCGTGATATAGGGCTTTCTGCTGACAACAGGCTCATGGTTAACGAACAGGGGACAGTCATAATATTCACCCTGTCCGTCTTTTTTGGTAAAGGATACAAACAGATCCACCCCTGGTAATTGGGGCAAGGTACCTCCAGGCATGTGCCATTTTCCAATGAAAGCAGTACTGTACCCTGCCGCTTTGAACTGTTCAAAATAGGTTCTGTTTCTCTCCTCACTCCACGGAGTGGCATTGTTCCGTACACCATGCACGGAAGCGTATTGCCCTGTTAAAAAGCTGGCCCTGCTGGGACTGCAGATTGAGGTGGTTACAAATGCATTTTCAAAGAGAACGCCTTCATTGGCAATCCGATCCATGTTGGGAGTCTCCAGAAAAGGATGCCCCATGGCTCCCAAGCAATCCCAGCGATGATCATCAGTCAGGATAAAGACCACGTTTGGTTTCCCGGTTAAGCCTCTGCTTTCCTCCTGTGCAAAGAGTTCATTTTGTAGAATCGCTGGTGAGAAGGCTGCCAATGCGGCTGCACTTCCGATAACCTTCAGAGCGTGTCTCCGGCTCATTTTTGATTCATTGAGTCGTCTGTAACTCTTTCCTCCCAATGGGTGAATCATAGCTTCTCCTTATGTAAGCATCCGTAATATTGAAACATCAGAACAACTTGCCATGTAAAAACCAATGTTGAAAGACCAAATACCCTGTTCCACAAAACTCTTCCCGGGTTACGATAACTTGTCCTTGTCAATATGCTGTTGTTAAAGAAAATTGTCCTTGAAATGATGAACAACCAGATAAACCCACTCCTGCCCTCGAATCAATCCGAAATACATTCCCGTCGATCCCAGTACTAGCAAGGTCAATACATTCGCAGGCAGAATTTTAACCTCGGAATTGCGCCGTTTCCTGTCAATGAAACGACAGACAATCTCAGACAACGAAAATTCGACGAGGGTGACGCACACAATGCCGAAGGTCCAGGGGAGGAAAAAGAAGTAGATCATTTCGATAGCATTGTATTGACAGGCCAGTTTTGATTCAACACAGATTATCCAAATCAAAGGATTGGCAAAAGCTATGATGAGACGCTGGCCAAATCCGGCCCCCAGATAGTAAGCCAGGGGTGGCCCCACAAAGGCGAAAAACCAGAGGGAAATAAACAACAGCGGCGCAAAAACCGCGATGAGAATCTCCCTCAGAAAACCAGGGGATAATTCGGCGGCAGAATCATAGATGAAACCGGCTACCAGATTGATACCAATGACAAACAGCAAAGGAAACAAAAATCGAAATGATAGAAGGGACTGTTTCATCACAAACTCTCCTTTTTGTGATTGGTGGTCGACTTGAATACTGGGAACGAAAACCGCAAACCCGGATTCGGTTCAGGGATTAGAGTAACAATTCAATGATATCTGATCAGCACGGGTGGCCATTATTAAAATCCAATGGCCAAAATTCCAATCTTTTTAGAAGCTGGTGACGGGCTTTAACTCCACTTCGGGGTAGATCTGCTCGTGTATCGGGGGCATTGAATTATACACCCATTCAATATCAACAGCACCCATTGTAAAGCCTCTTTTTCGCTGTAACCCGGAAAACTGTCCTCTGATGAGTACGCTTTGCATTTCCATATTCAAGCAGAAAACTGCAACTTCTTGATTTTCAGGAATTTTTTTCAGTTCATTGCTGTAGGCAAAAGCGGAAAAGGCGAGACGCCTGCTATCGGCGGCCTGGCATTGAATGACGGGAACAATGACCGGATATCCGTCATCGCCGAGGTATGATATAAACTTCAATGAACCCAGGTCATTAAACAGGTTTTGCGCAAAGGGCTTGAGAATTCTCTGGTCTGTTCCCGTTTTCAATGAGGATTTGACTGTTTTGGAAATAATGGCGGCAGGGATGATTTTTGACATCGGAAGCGGTTCAGGACCGCTTTTTTCTATCAGATCAAGGTAGTGAACAATATTGACACCGAAATAGGTATTATAACGAAACATGGGCATTTCGTTATAAACTTCAAATTCTTTACCTTCGGTCTTTTTATGAGTCCAGAGAGCCTTACCCCGCCAGAGTTTTTTGTCCAGTGTCATGATAAGGAAAGATAACTTGTTGTTTTCCTGGATAAACCATTTCCCTCTTCCTGAACAAAACTGCCCCAGGGTAAGCTGCGTGGGGGTGGATGCCATTATGGAGGTGATCAGGGTCATATGCACCTGATTATCCGGATTAACACAGGCGATCAAACCTATCTTCTCAGACGGCGCGAATGCATCTGTTTCTGACTGATTAAACGATGTTTTGTTCATTCTTGTTTCCTGTTTCTTCTTCCAGCCTGGTTGAACCGCTCCACATCACCAGGTCGGGATTGATACCCGAACTGCGAGCAGTTGATAATAAAGCGTCCATTTCCGATTCGGTCATCAGGTCACTGTTTTCATATTCCCATTCAAGACCGAGACGTTGATACTTATCTTTGCACAAGTTGTTGAAAGAACAGAGCTCCCAACGGTCCATGGTGTTTCCCAGGTTATCAGCTAAATAACGCCCGATATTCCTGATATTGTCATGTCGATCCGTTGTTCCCGGAATGATGGGTGTTCTGATCCAAAGCGTTTTGGGATGGACATGGGAGCGAATGGTATCCCTGATCAGCAACAAATTTCTCAGGATCTTATCCAGATCTCCTCCTGTAAACTCCTGATGTTTCACGGGGTCGATCTCCTTCAGATCAAACAGGACCATCGTTGCGTAGGGCAGGATCATCTCCAGGGAAGATGCCGAGCAGAGTCCACAAGTGTCCAGGGCGGTTTGAATTCCCATTTCTTTCAATCCTTTAAGGAACTCGGTGACGAATTTCGGTTGCAATGCCGGTTCACCACCCGAGATGGTAACGCCACCCATGGATTTATCGAAATAGGCTTTGTCTTTGGCGACCTCCCTGAGCAGATCATCCAGCATCCACTCTTCTCCCATCAATTCAAGAGCGGTTGAAGGACAAGCTTCGGCACAGGTTCCACATCCCCGGCACTTTGCCCGATTGATGTCCAATCCGTTTTCATTAAAGGAAAGACACCGATTCACGCAGATTCCCAGACAGGTTTTGCAACCGATACAGCGATTTCCGACCCATTGAGTTTGCGGAGTACCGGAAATGCTTTCGGGATTATGACACCATTTACACTTCAGACTGCATCCTTTCAGAAATACGGTTGTTCTTAAACCGGGACCATCCTCCGTTGACATCCTTTGAATCTCAAGAACGGTTGCTGAGTATTTTTTAGCTGTTAATTCAATCATTTATTAATGATAATGTGTTAATCGACGAAGTAAATCCCTTAAAAACAGGAGTGACTTAATCTTTCAATTACTTCGTTCTGCAGTTCCTTTCCCACTGTCGTAAAATAAGCATTATAACCCGTAATTCGAACCAGCAGATGTCTGTAATCCTGCGGATGTTTCTGGGCCTCACGAAGTATGTCCGGATCCAGAATATTGACCTGAAGGGCTGTTCCGCCGTTTTCCGTATATCCCTGGAGGAAAGCCTTGAATTTATCGCTGTGTTCGGGATCTCTCAGGATTGAGGGATTAAAGGTTATGGTGTGACTGGCTCCATTGGGCAAACAGTTCAGATAGTTATCCCAATCACCTGCTTCTCCTTCTGCTTTGCCACCCAACACATAACCTACGGAATTGGCATTGGCAGTAGGACCTTTTGTATCTGCTCCGTTGGATGGACAGATTGCATTGGAAAGAAACTGTCCTTTCTTTCTGCCATTAGCGCTTGCGGCCATTACGTAACCGTCACCTGCCCAGTAGTTCCAGCTCAACATACCCGGCCTGAACTGGCGATTGGTCGCCTTGGTCTTATGTTTCCAGGCTTCCCTGCACCACAAATCCATGACTTTTCGGCCCAATTCATCTGCTTCATCATCATTCCGGCCGTATTTCGGTGCTTTATTGATTGCCATTGCTTGCAAAATGTCGTGACCTTCCCAATTATCCTCTAAAGCCTTTCTTAGTTCCAAAATGGTACAATGCTTACGATCAAAAACGAGATATTTGATAGCTAAAAGCGAATCAACTGTCGTGGCATATGTGACAGCCTCCAAAGTGGTGAAATTGATTTCTGAAGCTCCCTGGGATATATCTCTTGCTTTTTCAGCACAACCTTTTACCAGGCATGAGAGATAAGGGGTTGGAAACAGCTCGGCTCTAATAGACTCCGACATTTCATATGTCTCTGCACACTTTTGGACGATATACCCGGTCTGTTTCGCATAAGCTTGCCAAAAACGGTCAAAATTCTTGAATTTTTCCGGGTTTCCGGTATTCGGTCCGTCCTGTCTTATCTTTTCAGTTTTTCCGGTCAATGGATCGGTATAAGGGAGAAGATCTTTACCACCTGTCAAAGCCAGTTCAACTGCCTTGAGCAGATTAAGATTGTTGTCGACTGTTCCGGACCTGTCATTCCCCACCATTGTGTTTTCCAAACAACCAACAGGCGCATATTCATGAACATTCTCCTTATTAATCAAGTGTCCCAGCCCTGCTTTTCTGGCCTGCAACATCATTCCGGCCATGGATCTTTCATCGAAATTGAGAAGAAACGGGGCTCCCTGGCTGGTTGAAATCATACTGACAAGCTTGTTCATCAGCTTGTCAGGAGTGTTTCTATGCAGTCGGACGTTGGGTTTGGGTTCCAGAATCGGGGACATTTCATCGATGACATCAAGAATCAGGTAGGTCAGTTCGTTGGTCATGTCTTCACCTTTGGGTCCCAGACCTGACAGGGTGATCAACTGACCGTAACCGGCTGTAATTCCCTGGTGGCCGTTCCTGATGGTTGCATCATAAGCCGTATTGCAATGAATCCAGAAACATTTCAGGATCTCCTTGGCAAAATCAGGATCCATTCCCTGCGCTTTAGAAATTCTCCAGAACGGCAGCAGATATTGATCTATTCGGCCAAAGGAGACGCCGGGTCCGGGATAATTCTCGTCACTCATGACCAGCATATGGGTCAACCAGAGCGACTGCACAGCTTCCCAGAAGTTTTTCGGCGGAAGCCAGGGAACACGGGCCAGGTTTTCGGACATAATCAGAAGTTCCGCTTTTCTTGCACCGTCTTTCTCATCCGCAGATAAGGTTCTGCAAACGTCTGCGTATTTGGTGGCCAACTCCTTGGGCATTCGGGCTGATGTCATCATTGCTCTGAGTTGCTCACCTTTAGACCCCTTCTGCTCCGCCGGGTTAAGAGCATGGTATCTGCGCTCCAGGTCTTCATAAATCCCTTTCCATCCAATCCGTAAGACTCGTTCGTAACCGGGTATGAGATGACCGCTGGTACTACCGGCATTGCCATAGCCATGGTCATGAAACCATTTCATCTGCTCCCTGGAACCCTTTTTCCCTTTGATGCGACGGTCATACAGTTTTCTCTCTTTTTCGGTAAAGCAGAGAGATGTGATGATATTGAAACGGGCGCCGGCCAGCAGATCTCCCGGCAAAATCTCCCGTGGCAGATAATTGACCATAACCTCCTTGACAAACCAGGCTCTTCTCTCCGCCAGACTCCAGGACCAAAACTCCGGATCAAGCCTCACATCTCGCGCTGCCTGATGATATCCACCATTCATCGTCTCCAGCAGCATATAAATTTCCGGAACAATGTAATAGGTGAACTCCGGGAATTGGATGTCCCATGCTGTTCCTGTTGACCAGGCGGTAAACTCATTATTCCAGGAGCGCTTCAAACCTTTGAAATAATAGTCTCTCAACCATTTGATTCGATCTGAAAGACCGACGGGTTCCTTGATTCTTAATTTCGCTGCACCGGTAGAAACCATTTGAGTCTCCTATTCGTTTTCATTGATCATGCGCATGAGATGTTTCTCGCCATGTTTAAGCAGTTGTTTCATAATTTCAACTACCTGCTGTTCGTCTCTTTTTTCCAGGGCGATAAACATCTGTTCGTGAAAATCGAAAACAGCGGGTACGTTGGCAGGATCTTCGAAAAATTGCCCGCTGAGATTGGTGTAGATACGTTTCATTGAATTCAACAGCAAAGGATAGATGAAATTACCCGAAGCCATTGTTATGAGATGGTGGAATTCAAAATCAATCTCGGTGACCTTTTCAGCCTCCCGATGATCCATCTTTTTTTCTTTTGCGATCAGGTCTTTCAATTCTGTCAACTGCTCATCGGTGATATTGCGAGCCGCCAATCTGGCTGTCTCCTCCTCGAACAACACCCTCATGGAGAGAATCCCTTTCAGGATATTAGCTTCCAATACCCCGTTGTGATAATTAAACAGAGAATCCAGAATCTCGGGAGAACCATGCTTTCTGTAATCATTAACCACGGCTCCAAACCTGGGCTTCAATGTAATCAACCCTTTAGACGCCAAATCAACCAATCCCTCGTGAACAACCGGACGACTTACCCCCAATTGCAGCGCCAACTCCCTCTCCGAAGGCAGTTTCTGTCCTATGGATAATTTTCCCGACAGAATCAGGGCTTCAAATCGGGATACAAAAACATCTTTCAAACTCTCGGTTTTGATCGGTTTCAGTAAATCTAACATATCAATTCGTCTGCAAATTCAATTCAGTAATCTAGTTTTTAATCCACTCGGCTTGATTCATAACTGCTTTATCCGGCTTGAAACCTACTGATTTTCCATATAGGCTGGTGGTATTACCAGCAGCCGGTTGATCAAAACTATAACTCGTCTTTCATTTTGTCAAGTTCATTCCCCGGTCGGGTGCACCAAAATTGTGTGGGTAAGGCTTTAGAAAAGAATGAAGGTAAGTTAAAAAGACAAATAAAATAGCTAGATACAGCGCAATATGTTGATA
>JANQGX010000078.1 GCA_028282885.1 SAR324 cluster bacterium | reverse complement strand
GTGCGTCAAAAAACAGCTTGAGACTGGGCCATGGGGCCCATGACGGCAGTGAAAACAGCTGCCATGCAACAAAAACCAGCCAAATCGAACAAGATTCTCCCCAAATAATCTAAAAAATCAGGATTTCCGGTGTCTGGAGTCGTTCATTCAAGTTTGCTGGTGGATTTGGGTAAGGTTGCATTTGATTAAATAGGATGGATTCAGCTAGATTAATCATTGAGCGTTCCGGTTTGTCAAAACAGTGCTACCGGGATGTAAGCGCCTCTAGCCGGACTTTACGCCGGTTGCCGGATCACCAATCAATAATAGTATCCAACACACAATGGAATTCGAAACCGGATTAACTGAACGTATAAGAGAACAGATTGGATTGGAACTGGCTTCCGACGAGTCATTCGCCTTCTTCCAAGCCTCCGGGAATGAGCATCTGGTTCAGTTTTTCTTTAATGTGCTTTCGGATGAATACTGGGAATTAGATGCATGGGACAGGTATCACCTGTTTTTGTGCGATTTGAGTTCGGAACTCAATGTCGATTTTGTGTTGGATGATGATGCCCGCTTCGCGACCTTCAGTTACCGGAATGACAAGCCGACCAGGACTGCAGAATTGGTCATGGACTTGAGAGACGACTATATCATTCCGATTTATTATTTTGGCGACTCGAAGACTTGCCTGAAGATTAATCAGCAATTGGTAGGTTCCAAGAAACTCCACCCCTGCTACCTGGGTTCAGCGATTTTGGAGCAGATGATTTGTGAATTGGATACGATTACCAATTTTGATGTCGATTTCGAGCAACAGTCCGTCGCTTTTCAACAACCGGTAATCCTCAAGGGATCTTTCAGTGGCAGCCCGGCAAATATTCTTTATCACCAGTACCAGCAGCATAATCGGTCTTATCTTAATATAGATAAAATTGCGGGGCGCCTGACGGATGAAACACAAGGGACGATAGTTTTTCATACAACAGGGATGATTCAAATAGATGATTGTCGTCTCTCGGAATTCATGGAGGTTGTTAAACAACTTTTTCTTTTACTAAGAACGAAATATAAGAGCCTTGTACATAAATATGTCCTGGAATGGGTCTCATCACCTTCATTTCGTTCTTTTGAGTTAAAGGGCAATTTTATTGAAATCTGGCTTAACCAGCCATTAGACAGTTTGGATAGTTTGCTACGATTTCTGGCCAGGGGAGATAAGTCGAATCCGCTTTTCGGTGTCACCGAAAGAATCTCGCGCAAGTTATGGAGCGTAAAATCTGTAACGGCAGACAATTCAATATCGGGTATTGAGATTGAGGTTTCCAGTAAAATGTTGAGGATTTACTTGAAAGATCGAGGCTCCATACCCATTCTCGACAGTATAGAACATTATTTGAGACGGCATGTTGCCGTCGATTACGATAATTTTTATTATTGAATCAGGTTATGCTTAAGTATTCTTGCTCTGCAGCCAAGCTGGTGAATTGGGTTCTCTATCAACTGAACGATCAACCGGGAATGATTTTTCCCAGGAAGAAGGGATGGACCGCAAACATCAGGTTGGCTTATCCCGGTGATGGCAAGATTCCCTATTACCTGGTTTTAATCTCAAGTGCGAGTGAACTGATTGTTTTCATCCCGCTTTATCGCTACTCAGACAAGAGCCAGATCAAGACCCTGGCGGGGAAAAAACTACTCCATGAGATCAGATCCGAATCCCGGGAGAAGCTTGAAGCTGCCCAAACCGTGTTCATGTCGAGTGAGAAGGATTCACAAAAGGTAGCCAAATTGTTGGCTTCAACAGCACAGGAGTTTAGTCTCCTGACGTTAGATTATCAATCCATGTCTTTTCAAAAGGGAAATTTTCAAAATCCCCGCCTGGAATTCCGGCTCTCCTCTCAAACACTGGATACCGAGCTTATTCCGAATCTCCTGCCGGAAATTCCACGGGAGACGGAAAATGGGAATACCGTGTCTCTGTTCTACCAGAATCTGTTTTCCTATCTGAATCATTGCTGGTTTGCGGGCGACAAGGAGTTTTCAATCAGATCTGCACTCAAGCATCTGATTCCCTATTGGAACCAATGCAGGAAGAAGGATCAACAGGAGACAATCAAGCGAATCCTATCGGACCTTGAATCCGTTTTTAAGCGTTTTGAGTTCAACGGATTTGATCTGGTCGAACGTCAAAAAAACGTTGAATCTCAATTAAACTCCCTGGTGAAACTTCCTCTTAGACCGACAAGCAAGAAGGAGATGAACATCTGGTTAAAAAAACAGAACCAGGCGTTAATCTACTTAAGAGATGAAGGAAAACAGATCTCCATCGACTTGATGGATTTGGAATCCTATGCGGAGCTTCAAGCGTAGCCCCGGGTTTTAACATGGAGATTAATAATCGTCCCGCTTCGAAAACATCGTAACGCAAGCCAGTCGAATAAAACCTGTTTATACCTTTCATCATTAACCCAACAAACCAGATAACAACCATGACAGGAAAACTGAGTCATTTTGACGATAGCGGCAAAGCCAGTATGGTCGATGTCGGACAGAAAACACCTACATCCAGAACAGCGATTACCCGCAGTGTCATCAGTATTTCATCCGAACTGACCGAACTGTTGAAAAAGGGGGGGCTGGAAAAAGGAGATGCCTTTACTGTTGCCAAAACGGCCGGAATCATGGCGGCAAAACAGACCGGAAATATGATCCCGATGTGTCATCCGCTTCCGCTCGATTACGTGGATATCAAACTGGAGCTGTTGGAGGATGAAAACCTGGTTCGGATCGAAGCTCTGGCCTCAACGACTGCTAAAACAGGGGTTGAAATGGAGGCAATGGTTGCCGTTACGATGGCAGGACTTACATTTTACGATATGTGCAAGGCTGTGGACAAAAAAATCACGATACTGAAAACGGGATTGTACAAGAAAACCGGTGGTAAAAGCGGAGAATTCTTCAATAAAGAGATGGCATGGTAATCAACCGACCTTTAGCTTTTCTGAACCAGCAGATAGATTTCATAAGTGAAAGATGCTACTGCGGTCAGAAAACCTGCGATAGCCCACAATGATGTGATTTTGCCCCTGAGCCCTGTAATGAATCGGTCAACCAGAAAAATTGCGTAGATTAGCCAGGTTGCGATCGGTAAAATCTGACGCAGGGTTATTTCCAACTCCCCCCCTGTAGCAATAATCTTCATATTGATTCCCAGCAACAGTCCCACTGAAAGAAACAGAAATCCAACGGCAATGACTTTGTAGTTGAGTTGGTCCAGAAAACCAAGGCTGGGGACTTTGACATTCTGTAGCAAGAGGGTTTTGCTTTTGATCTTGTTTTCCTGGTAGAGGTAAAACATCGATGTCAAACAGGCGACGCCGAACAGCAGATAGCCCAGCATTGCAAAAGATGCATGCAGGTACAGCATCAGTTTTCCGAAAACCGGGGATTTGGTCAGGAATTGCTGCACGATTATCGACTGATCCGAAATTGTGATGGAGAGGATCATAAAGAAAATGGAAACCGGTGGGAAGATGATCCTAAAGATCTGGTTGGGATAGCCGATCGCCAGCACGATAAAGATCAGAATAGTGAAAAAGGAGAGGAACAGAAACAGCCCCGATAAGCTGTCGAACAGGAAGTTTCCCAGCCTTATATAGTCGATGACAATATAGCCAAGCTGAACGATGAGTCCCAGGAACAGAAACCGTTCTCCCCACCCTTTGGCGTATTTGTCGTTGCTGAAAAAGGACAGACAACTCAGCAGCCAACCAACTAGGTAAATGGTACAAACTGTCCAGAAGAGAAAGATGAAATTCACCTGTTGTCTTCGTGTAAAGTTATCGGGAAAAGACACCTCCGGTCACCAGGCGTCTGTATGGATGTTACCAGCTATCAGGCAGTTTACCAGCTTGTCTTAAGGATCGCAATAGGTCATCCCGCATCTCAACTACGGCATCATAAGAGGCATCAGCAAACTGTTTCTGGTCCGGATATTTTTCCTGAAATTTAGACCAAGCATGAGCATAAATAATCCCACGAGATGAATTTACAATGGCCCCCAAGCCTTGCTGGTCGAAAGCGGATGCCAATTGATCGGCTGTAGCTCCTTGTACTCCGTAGCCAGGCACCAGAAAAAAGACTTCCGACATAATTGTTCTGAGCTGTTCGATCTCCTCCGGCCAGGTTGCTCCAATCACTGCACCGAAGGGTGAGTACCCGCGGTTACCCCTGTTTTGTTCGGCAATCTTCTGGATATCACCTGCTATTTTTTTATACAGAGGCTGCCCCCCGGTCAAGGCTTCCTGGTACTCAGGTGCTGAAGGATTGGAGGTTCTTACAAGTGTAAACAATCCCTTGTTGCTATGATGACATTCTTCGATAAACGGGTTAATGGAATCGGTTCCCAAAAAGGGATTGATGGTCATGAAATCCGCCTTGGGCTTCGTTGATGTACCCGTAATCAGGGGGACGGATCCCAGGTGCCCCAAAGCATATAACCTCGCCGTACTGCCTATGTCACTCCGTTTCGAATCATCAATCACCATTAGATCGTGAGATTTAGCGTTTTCCAATGTACGCTGAAACGTATCCAGTCCCCATTTGCCATACATTTCATAACACGCCATTTGAAGTTTGACAGCCGGGATGACCGGATGGAGTCTTTCGATTAACAGCCGGTTGAATTGAAAAAGAGATTCTGCGGCAGCCTGCACGGTATTTCCGTACTTATTTTTAGCTTCCTGCTTGATAAAGTCGGGTATTTTGCCAATTACCGGATCTAATCCCACAACGACCGGACAGTGTTTCTCTTCGATTTTCTGAATCAATTGATCAATGATCAGCATACGAAAATCCTGTTTTGGTGATTTAACTTTTTGATGATTTGTGCAGTCTGCAGATCTAAATGTACAGCGGGAGGAGCTTTTGATCAACTACAACCCCGTGTAGTGCGGGGGCAAGATCCGGCAGTGATGTTGCCGGATCAATAAGGATGGATTGGGGGTCAAACCTGTTATCTGAATCCTTTGAGAAATGAGTTGATTTTGTCTGTCACAATTTGTTGCATTTCATCGAGGCTTGACATCTCATTTCGGATTTTTTTTCGTTTCTCTCCAATATACGAAGAAACGGTCTCTTCCAGCTCTTTTATTTTCTTTTCAATGTTTCCCGCTTTGTCCGTTATCGCAAGCTTGACAGGCACTTTTTTCTTGGGCTGCCCGGTAAATACCTGGTATAATTCGTCAACCTGTTTCTCCATACGGTCGATTCTTTTTTCAAGCAATTTTACGGTCGCTTCCACGGTTGCGGGTTTTTTAACAGTTTTGGAAGTAGTACGCTTATCTTTAGCGTTTTTCCGGTTTTCAGGGAATTTAAAAAAACTGGCTTTATAGTGCCTCAGTTTGTTTTTAGAGAATTGGGAGAATTCCTCGTAAAGTCTCTGGTTGGAGGCATCGGGATTTTCCCTGAAAAAATCAAATACCTTGCTGCGTAACGAACCGGCATTGCTTCGACTGGTGGATTTGGAAGTTCTGGATTTAAGATTTCGACCACTTTTCGTTTGCAGTAGTGACTTATTAAACCTGGATTTATAGTTCCTAAGCGTGTTTTCCCTGACTTTCGGGAATTTCCTATAAAGATCCGTGTTTGTTGCCTTCGGATTTTTCTTCAAAAATGTCAGCACTTGCTGGGCAATACTTTCAGCCATTTCTTTCCTCCAAATATATGAGTACGTAAGAAAACCGATAACCGACATGTTCAATTTGAAAAACTCGGGAGGTGCAAATGGAAAGGCCTGAAGTCGGCCAAAGCCTTCATATTTTCATAGGCAAGATTTGGGAAAAAAAATTATAATACACGAAACAGGAGACCCAAATTTGGGAGTTCAAATGTTGATCGATTGTCGGACAATGTCTGCATATCACAGGATATTCAAGAGCTCAACACAAAAGTAAGAGCAATCGACTGATCATTTTGCCTAAAAGCAATAACTTATCGTGAAGTGCTGGAATCAAGGGTGTGAGGGGCCATAGGAGCGTCGGACAAAGCATGCCCCATTTATATAAACCCTTGCAACACGGTTGAATTGATAGTCTTCTGCAACATGGAAAAGAGCTGACTGTTACTGGTGGATGCACAATGGAACTTGAACTATTTGAAGCTAATAATGGCAATTGCCCTTATCTTGAAGGGAAACAGTGGCACAGCTATACCTTCAAGACCGGTAAACTGGATAACAATATCTATGAGTCACTGCTGACAATCGGATTCAGGAGAAGTGGCAGGTTCTTTTATAAGAACAATTGCCCCGGATGTAACGAATGTGTTGCTATCCGTGTAAGGGTTAACGAGTTCAATCAAACCAGGTCTCAACGGAGAACCTGGGCTAAAAACCGGGACCTTGCCATCACCTGGCACCCGGTTGATTTCGATGAGGAGAGTTATGCTCTCTACCAGCACTACTCAGTCCAAAAACACGGTTCCGAAACCACAGAAGCCAACTATTGGGATTTTCTTATCAACTCAGCAGTCGATACCATCATGATGAAGTATTGTCTTGGTGACAGGTTGATAGGAATCGGCTGGGTGGATGTTCTGCCAAGATCCCTCAGCAGCGTCTATTTTGCTTATGACCTGGAATTTTCCAAAAGGAGGCTCGGGATTTATTCTGTTCTGAAAGAAATTGAACTGGCAAGAGACATGGGACGCTCTTTTCTCCACCTCGGGTTTTGGGTGGATAGGTGCCAGGCAATGAGTTACAAACAACAGTTCAATCCTCATGAACTGCTGATAAACGATGTCTGGACCGATCCAATAAGACAGTCCTTCGCTCTTTCCTCAGAGGATCGAAGTGTGCGCGGCAAATTGGTCGAATAACAAAACGCGCCGATAATGCTTGACTCACTGATAGATATAATGTCAAATACCGACCTTTAAAGGCAGTACGTTATTTCAACTCCATAGTTGTTATGCCAAACTCCCGGACCTGATGTGAATCGGTGAATCTCCGCATCGTCTTATGATAAACGGTTACAAACCGTATTCCTGGATCACTCCGTATGAGTTGAAAGGACAACTTAGACAAACGGGTATCGAATTCGTCAATTTTGTCCGGAACAAGGTAAGAGATTCGGATGATTTTAACAGATCTGATTGGGTCAATTAACAGGTTTCAACTGAAACAGAAGACATCAAATAGAAGACAAATTTCATGGGAAATACTTTCGGACGCCTATTCAGCATTACAACCTTTGGTGAAAGCCACGGAAAAGCATTAGGTGCGGTGGTTGACGGCTGTCCTGCTGGTCTGGAAATTGCCGAAAAGGCAATTCAATATCAACTGGATCGACGAAAACCCGGACAGAGTAAGATCACAACGAATCGCTCCGAGGCAGATACAGTTCAGATTTTATCAGGGGTATATGAAGGTAGGAGCCTGGGAACATCGATTGGGATGTTGATTGCGAACCAGGATGCAAGATCGGCGTCATATAAAGACATGAGAGATTTATATCGACCGGGGCACGCAGACTACACTTATGATGCACGATATGGGTTTCGGGATTGGCGCGGTGGAGGCAGGGCCAGTGCCAGAGAAACTGCAGCAAGGGTTGCTGCAGGAGCGATAGCAGGCATTTTGATAAAAGAACTGGCCAGAATCGAGTGTCTGGCATGGGTAGAGCAGATTCATAAAATAAAATCCGATATCGAACTGGAATCGGTTGACGCAACCGGGGTGGAATCCAACATCGTTCGTTGTCCTGATCAAACAGCCGCGGAAAAAATGATAGAGGCGATTACCCAGGCCAAACAGAAAGGAAACAGCCTGGGAGGCAAAATAAGGTTTAGAATCGATAATTGCCCACCGGGATTGGGATCTCCCGTCTTTGATAAGTTAACAGCCGAAATGGCGGGCGGTTTGATGTCTATTCCGGCAACCCGATCCGTTGCTTTTGGATTGGGCGAAGCGGCTATTGAAATGACGGGAGAAGAACACAACGACCCTTTTGTTATGGATGAACAGCAGCGTATCTCAACCGAGACAAACAATGCCGGTGGCATGCTGGGTGGAATATCCAATGGGCAGCCGATATACGGAACGGTCTGTTTTAAACCGACCGCAACAATTCTCCGAACCCAAAAAAGCGTGAGTCGCCAGGGAGAGAATATTGAGTTCAAGGCAAGAGGAAGGCATGATCCCTGCGTTTTGCCAAGAGCGGTTCCTATTGTTGAAGCGATGTTGAATCTGGTTTTGGCAGATCATATGCTTCAGTTTGCAATTGCCACTACCGGGCGGCTGAAACAGATTTTTGAGAAGGGTTAAAAAAAAGTCAAATAAGAGTTGAAATAGTTGCTCAAATATGTAGAATATTACGGCTCAGAGTGTTGATTCATCAAGGGGGATGTTTGGGAGCTAATTGTAATTAATTGAAATATTAATATTTTTTACATCGACAGGGATAATGGAAGAGATCAAACAAAAACTATTGGATATGCAAAAATCCATCTTGGCTGATTTGGAAAGTGACAGAGACAGATCAAAGACTGCAATCAGCGGAGACATTGGTGATGATATCGACTACGCAAATGAAGACAGAAATCGGGAACTGTACCAGTTGCTCTGTGAGCGTGACCAGATAAAACTTGAACAGATCCGCGAAGCTTTGGATGCTATTGAAGACAAGACATACGGTGTTTGCGAAGACTGTGGTGCCAAAATTGGCAAAAAGCGACTGATTGCATTGCCTTTTACCAAGCTCTGTATTGAATGCAAGAATGAAGAGGAACGAACCAAGGGTATCGGCAAAATGCCCGAGATTACAACATCCTATACAGGATCCGATACCGGTGAATTGTGAACAGGGCCAGCCGGTTTGTATCAAATGAGTTGATACAGATTGAGATATGACAAATATTCTTTCCTTCAGACCCGAGTCATATTTTCTTTTCTTCCTAGTTGTCCTACGAGTTTCCGGAATATTCGTCACTGCCCCCGTTCTGAGTTCCGAAAGCATCCCTCGGTCTTTAAGACTTTATCTGGCCGTCATCTGTTCGCTGATTATTTTCAGCGTGATGCCGGCCATCGACATCGCCTTCGACAGGTTGACGACTATCGACTACTTTCTGCTGGCTGCTAAAGAACTGATGATCGGCCTGCTGCTGGGCATTGTGCCGCGAATCATGTTTGCTGCAATAGACTTTGCCGGCACTGTTACCGGTTTTTTGATGGGGTTGAGTATATCCAACGTAGTGGATCCCCTGACGGATTTACAGGTCTCCATTATCGCATCTTTGGAGGGATTGCTTGCCACATTGCTGTTTATCGTCATGGACGGCCATCATATCTTCTTTGAGGTGATCTCCTTCAGCTATGAGAATATCCCGATCGGCGGTTTCATGTTTACCAGCAATAAAATCGACTTTTTGCTGCGTATCATGGGAGACCTTGTCATCATTGGATTGAAGTTAGGAGCGCCACTGATCGTTTCTTTGTTGTTGGCCAATGTCATCATGGGATTCATGGCTCGCAGCATTCCGCAAATGAACGTGTTTATCGTCGGTTTTCCTTTCACCATTGGTATGGGATTGATTTTACTGATTGTGGGCATGCCCCATCTTATCCGTGCAATGAGTTTGCTGTTCGCCAAGTCCGGAGAACAGATCGTGGAGTTGATCCAAATAATGGCTAGGTAGACCAATGGCTGAAAGCTCATCTGAAGAAAAAACCGAGAGCCCGTCGCAGAAACGGCGGGACGATGCAAGAAAAGAGGGGCAGGTCGCCTTCAGCAGGGAGGTTTCGGCTGTGGCGCTTCTGGGTAGTTTTCTGCTAATCTTCTATTTCCTCGGCCCCCTGATGCTGGGTTCTTTTGGGGATGCCTTTCGTAACGCCTTCATCAATCTCGACCTTTCAGAGCTGACCCTCCCCCTCCTGATCGAAATCAGCAACAGTTATCTGCGGGATACCATCGTCATGGTGATTCCGTTTTTTGCTACGGCAATCGTAGTGGGAGTTATGGCCAGTGTGGTTCAGGTTGGATTCAATATAACGGGAAAACCCCTGATCCCGAAACTGGAAAAGCTGAGTCCCCTGAAAGGTTTCGGCAGAATTTTCTCCAAACAGGCGTTTAGCGAATTCCTGAAATCTTTGTTTAAAATGAGCGTGATAGGCTACATAGGCTATTACACCTTTGATACGAGTATGGAGCAGATCATCAACCTGATCGATACCGACTCCCGTAATCTTTTCCAGAACTCCGGTGCTATCATTGGCAACTTCGTCTTCAGACTGTTTTTGGCCTTTGTCATCCTGGCTATTTTCGATTACCTCTTTCAGCGTTGGGACCTGGAACAGAAGTTGAAGATGTCAAAACAGGAGGTGAAGGAAGAACACAAACAAACGGAAGGGGATCCCACCATCAAAGCCAGGATCAAGCAGGTTCAACAACAACTGAGCCAGGCCAGGATGATGCAGGAGGTTCCCGAGTCTGATGTTGTCATCAGTAATCCCACCCATTTTGCCATTGCCCTGAAATATGATCGCGAATATATGCAGGCTCCCGAAATAGTGGCAAAAGGGATGGATTTTATCGCTCTGCGTATCATCGAAATAGCCGGTGAAAATGATGTCGCGGTATATCATCACCCCGGTGTAGCCAGAGCCCTTTATTTTCAGGCTGAGATCGGGGATACGATTCCCGAGGAATTTTACAAGGCTGTAGCCGAAATTCTTGCCTTCGTATACAAAACGAAAAAAAAGAGAAAGTAATCCCTTCTTCGACTCTTCGTGGTATTTTTACTGCATTTCTTTTAGCTCAATAACAGCTTTTATCACATCTCCAAACAGGTCTTATATTGTAACAGCCGGAAACAGATCCGGTTCAAGGTTTAGCATAGACTGTATTTATGGCAACCATAGCAGGGCAATCACCTAAATTCAGACTCTTCAATCCGGACAGTTCACTGGCCATTGGTTTGATCGGTGTTCTGGGGATTATGGTGTTGCCGCTTCCTCCATTCCTGATGGATATTCTGCTGGCCATGAATATCATGTTTTCCGTACTGATCCTGTTTGTCGCCCTCTATTCGGTGAAACCCCTCGATTTCTCCATCTTTCCCAGCGTCTTGCTGGTCACCACTATCTTCAGATTGTCTCTCAATGTGGCGTCAACCCGCCTCATCCTGACCAACGGAAAGCAGGGTATTTCAGCAGCCGGTCGCGTTATCGAGGCGTTTGGCAGTTTTGTCGTCGGGGGAAATTATTTCATCGGGATCGTGATTTTCCTGATCCTGGTTCTGATCAATTTTATTGTCATCACAAAAGGTGCGGGTCGGATCGCTGAAGTTGCTGCCAGGTTTACCCTGGATGCCATGCCGGGTAAGCAGATGGCGATTGATGCCGACCTGAATGCAGGGATTATAGATGAGCAGGCCGCACAGCGGAGACGGACCGAGATCCAGAGAGAATCGGATTTCTTCGGGGCTATGGACGGTGCCAGTAAGTTTGTACGGGGTGATGCCATTGCCGGTTTAATTATTACCGGTATCAATATCATCGGCGGACTGGTGATTGGGGTTCTTTTTTACGGAATGGATATCGCGACTGCTGCCCAGAACTTTACATCGCTGACGATTGGTGACGGTCTGGTCAGCCAGATTCCCGCCCTGATCATCTCAACAGCAGCCGCGGTTGTCATCAGTAAGGCGGGAGCCCAGAATAGATTGGGGGTGGATTTTAGCCTGCAGATCATGGGGAATCCCATAGCTATCGGACTGGCCGCTTTAACACTGGCAGTATTCTCGCTGGTGCCGGGCATGCCGAAACCGACCTTCCTCATCATGTCATTTCTGCTGGCTATTATGGCCTGGAGGGGAAATGAGAAGCGCAAGGCCATGGCCAGGGTGATGAAGGAGGAGGAAGACATTGCCGAAGCTGAAGCGTTGGAAGAGTCGAAGGAGGAGATTGTTGATCTCTTACCCATCGACACCCTCGGGCTTGAGTTGGGTTATGCGCTGATACCTTTGGTGGATCCCGAACAGGATGGTGAGTTGTTGGAGAGGGTCAAGGCGATTCGTCGACAGATTGCCCTGGATATGGGATTTGTGGTACCCCCGGTTCATATCAAGGACAACCTGCAACTGGAACCGGGAGCCTATAGTATCATCATCAAGGGTATAGAGGTTGGTAAAGGCGAGATGGTGATGGATCACTATCTGGCGATGAAAGCCGGAGATGTGGACGAAGAGATCGACGGTCTGGAAACGGTTGAACCGGCCTTTGGATTGCCCGCCATCTGGATATCCGAAGACGATCGTGAACGTGCGCAAATATCCGGATACACCGTGGTTGATATCCCCACCGTGATTTCCACGCACCTGACTGAAATCGTCAAGATGCAGGCTCCCGAGTTCCTGGGACGCCAGGATGTTCAAAAGTTGTTGGATAAGGTTTCTGAGAACGATCCCAAGATTGTGGAAGAGCTGGTTCCCGACTTACTGGGGTTGGGTGTTGTCCAGAGAGTATTGCAGGGACTGTTGAAGGAAAATGTTTCCATCAGGGATATGAGCACGGTTCTGGAAACCATGGCCGATATGGCGCAATATACCAAGGTTCCCGATATCCTGGTCGAGCATGTGCGTGAGGCTCTGGCGAGAAATATTTCCAGACAATATCAGACTGATGAGGGCACAATTCCGGTTATGACGCTTGATCAGGATATTGAGAACAGTCTGGCCGAAGCTGTACAGGAAACCGGCCAGGGATCCTACCTGGGAATTGATCCTGAAACCGGGCAGGCAATAATTTCCGCTATCGAGTCTTCCATTGATGCTTTTGCCATGTTTAATTACCAACCGCTGATTCTCTGCTCTCCTGTCGTTCGACCGCACCTGAAACGGTTGACTGAACGCACCATTCCGGGACTGGTAGTCATGTCCCACAATGAAATCTCACAGGATGTAAGAATAGAGTCCCTGGGTTCAGTCTCCCTTCAACCCCAGATGGAGTCGGTTGAAGAACCGATGTAGTTCACAGGTTTCCGGGAAAAAATCTCCCGAATTGTCTCCCCGATAATAACACACTCCAGTCCAAAGGGCAGATAGCCCGAGTATCCCAAAATCGGCATTTCGAATAGGCGAAACCTGTCCACAAAGGGAATGGCATATGTCCATTTGATCATGCTCCAGTAATTCCACATCTCCCAGAAGAATCCGCAGATTAGCGCCGAAAGCATTGCTGCAATAAACTGGGGCTGTCTTTCACTTCGATGCAAATGCAGCAGGTGCTCTTCTTTGAAAAGCGTTTTCAGCGAGAGAAGAATCACCAAAGGTGAAACCCAGAGCAGGGGGAATAGATAATCCGGAAAAACGCCGATCAATCCTAATCCCGCCGCGGCAACGAAAAGTCCTGCCAGGGCCGGTATTTCCGGACGATGGATTTGAAAGGGTATGTTGAAACGCAACCCTTCCTTTATCCTGGGAAAACTCATAAGAAATCGACAAGTCCCCAGAACAGAAGGTAATACGGTCGAGAAGGCAAGCGTGGCCAGAAGAAAGTACTTTGCCGGACTATAGTGCACGGCTGTATAACTCCAGTTTTGTACAAACCGGTTTAGATATTCGAAAAACCACCAGAAAATAGCACTGATTGGAAACAGACTAAGGAAAAAAGCGGTCTGATCGGTCATCATGCAACTACCGGTTCGTTTCAGGGTCAAGGCATTGATGATGACGATATAACAGGCCCAGAGAGGGAAAAAAGTATGTTCCTGCCAACTTCCCATCCATTCAAAACGGTTCCAGGCAAGACTCCAGAAAAGTATGAGAGCAGTGCATCCAACCCACCCCCACCAGGGAAATCGACCCTTTTCTGTTCTGCTTTCAGGGCTGTTTGATTTGAGAAAAATCGCGATCAACAGAGACAAGGTGAAGAGGATGAGAATCAGGAAAATCCCAAAAGCAATCCAGGAAAATCCGGCTTTGGAAACAAACTGGTTGACAGGTGGAAACTCAAGGTACAGCCATATATCTTCTCCTTTCAGCAGTACCCCCAGGGCGGGAAGCCCCAGGAGCATTGAAGCCAGAACAACAAATCTGCCGATTAACAATTGGTTTTTCATGAAAGTTCTGAAACAAAATGGCTGTTTTGCCTAATCCAAGCACAGTATTGCTTCGACTCTTTTCTATCACTTCGGTACTGCTTTGATCAGGGTACACGAAACCAAGTTTATATTTCCGGTTAAGCTGAATCCGATATCTGTCCGTTGACATGATATTAGCAGTTTACACCTGTTTCAGCTACTGGGCAAGAAATCCCCCGTCTACAGCCATGCCATGATCTAACACAAGTTCCGATCTGTTTGAGCAAAGCCAGAATACGTGTTTGCGATCTCTTCCGGCTCTCCAAAACGACAACCGGGATGTTGCTTTTCCCGCCCTGTATCTCTCGAAAGCACAGATGAACACTATCGACAGTCTTTTCAATTCAACCGGTTATAGGTATAGACGGTTTCAGTTCAATCTGTAAGATTGGAATCGGATTTCGAAATACATGATCACTCGTTTTTCAAAGGGTGATTGCACCTGTGAAGAAGGAGAAGTATGACCGTCACGTTGAAAGAGATAGCCAAAATGGCCGGTGTTTCCACAGCATCGGTGTCAAGGGTTATCAACAACAAAGCTGTGGGAAATATGCGAAAAGAGACCTACGACAAAATCCAGGCGGTCATTAAGAAAAATATGTATACCCCCAATCCGCTGGCATCAGGTTTACGCCAAGGCTATACAAGGGCAGTAGGTGTTGTTTTTCCCAGCAATATGAATCCTGTTTACGCCAAGTTAGGCAGCCTGCTTGAAAACGAAGCATTTATCAATGGTTATCTGCTTTTGTTGTGCAACTCCAACTATGACAAAAAACGGGAGAAAAACTATCTGAATCTGCTGAAGCAGCAGAGGGTTACAGGTGTTATCCTCAGCAGCAGCAAACTGGAAAAGGGAGATCTGGATGAGATCGGCTTTGATCGAAACAGGTTGGTGGTAATGGATGAGGAGATCAAAGGTTTTGAGGGCGAATCGGTTTTGGTTGATGATTTTGTCGGAGGTGAAAGGGCCGCGGGCTATCTTCTGGGATTGGGGCATGAAAAAATTCTGCTGATCACGGGGGAAAAAGGATTTTACTCCGCTGAAAACCGGATTAACGGGGTCAAAAGTGGTTTTAATACCTGGGGTGTAGCTTTTGATGAATCGCTGGTTTTCTCCGCTGACAACACCATTGAAGCGGCCAAACAGTGTATCAGCGAGGCCATTGGCAGGAAGTTGGAATTTTCAGCGGTTTTTGCCTTTAATGATATTACGGCGATGGGGGCAATTTCCGCTTTGAAACATTATGGATTGCGGGTTCCGGAAGATGTCTCCGTCATCGGCTATGATAACATAGATTTGGGGGAACTTTACTCACCCCAAATCACCACTATTGCTCCTTCAAGTGAGGAGATGGTGCATCATGCCTTTGCCTGTTTGATGGATGCCGGGTCTCCGGATACCGCGCCACAGTTTGAAAAAAGGTTATTTGAACCGAAACTGATTATTCGGGAATCGTGTGCCAGAAAGAAATAGAAAGTTCTCTTTTCAAGCCAGAATCTGCTGGGATGTGGAGCGTGGTTTGAAACTTCCTTCTATGCTGTAGCGGGAAGACGGTGAAATAAAACGGCTGCTGGTTGCCAGGGTCTTTTTACTCCACGTTGTTCGACGGATCAGCAGGCAAGGCTCCTTAGCTGTGATTTCCAACAACCGGCAGATCTGTCGATCAGGCGAAATGGCGTCGATTGAGATATTGGCCTCGGTTAAGGGAGTTGTATGAAGCAGGTATTCGCTGGGAGTGATTTTTGTGAAATCCTGGTTGAGGTAATCGGGTGCCAGCAGAGGATTTACATAACGATCCGCCATTTGTATAGGATTTCGTCCGTTGCGATGGATCGTAACGGAATGAAAGATAACTGATCCCGGTTCGAAACCGGTTTGTGCGGCCAGCTCTTTGTTAACTCTCTCTTCATCAAGCAGATGAACATCACAATGGTGAATGCCCCCTTGCTCCCTGATTTCATCAGCGATACTTCTGATTTCCAGCAGTCCCATTCTGGGCTTTCGCGGAGCCACAAAAGTTCCCGATCCTCTTCGACGAATCAGGTGACCATCGTTAGTAAGCTCTCGAATAGCTCTGTTGATGGTCATTCTGGACATCCCCAGTGTTTCAACCAGGTCATTCTCAGTGGGGATTTTAGATCCCGGTTGCCAATGACCTGCCTGAATCCTGCGAATGATTAGCTGTTTTACCTGTTGGTACAGCGGCCAGGGAGAGTCATTCTGTTCAATTGCTGTTTTTAACGCCATTATCACCTGCGGATGGTTGCTATCTGTGGCAAAGATAGACCGGACCCTGACGGCTCACGATCCGATTGACAATTGCATCATAGCGCAGGGATTGGTTTTTGGAAATAAGATATCTGCCGACAATCGCACCCCTGTAATCGGGTGACACCTTGAGACAGCAGGGATCAGAAAAGACCGACGGTAAAACCTCGTTCATCAATGTCGATACTCTCGGCAGCCGGGATTTTCGGCAATCCGGGCATGGTGAGGATCTCACCGGTCAATACCACCACAAAGCCGGCTCCGGCGGAAAGCCTGACATCCCTAAGCGGGACATCAAAGCGTTTCGGTCTGCCAACCAGCAGGGGATCAGTGGAAAAAGAGTATTGAGTTTTAGCCATACAGATTGGATAATTGCCGTAACCCTCTTCCTGCAACGTTCTGAACTTCTGCCGCAGTTTTTTGTCCCCCAGGATGTCATCCGCACCATAGATTTTTTGGGCAATAGTCTTCACCTTGTTCCAAAGCGGCATATCGTCAGGATAGAGCAGTTTGAACTCCATTGTGTTATTGTCGACCAATTCAATGACGGTATGTGCCAGTTCTTCTGCCCCGACGCTGCCTTCAGCCCAATGATTCGATTCAACTACAGGCACCTGCAGGTAGCTGCATTTCTGCTTTATCAGATCGATTTCCTCCGTCAGATCGGAGCTGAACCGGTTAATTGCAACCACGACCGGGACATTGAACTGGTGAATATTCTCAATATGTTTCTTCAGGTTTTCTATCCCCTTCTCCAAAGCTTCAGGATTGGTTTGGTTAACCTCTTTTAAAGGGACCCCCCCGTGAAACTTCAGCGCCCTGACAGTCGCCACCAGAACCGCTGCATCCGGTTTCAAATCAGATGCCCTGCATTTGATATTAAAAAATTTCTCTGCACCCAAATCCGCTCCGAATCCGGCTTCGGTAACAGTATACTCGGAGATCCGACTGGCCAGTTTAGTGGCAATAACACTATTACAACCGTGGGCGATATTGGCAAAGGGCCCGCCATGAATCAGCACGGGGTTGTTCTCCAGTGTTTGCACCAGGTTGGGCTTTAAGGCGTCCTTTAGCAGAACAGTCATAGAGCCGTGAACTTTCAGATCTTTTGCCCGAACTGGTCTACGCTCCCTGGTGTAGGCGACAATGATATTCCCCATTCGTTCTTTCAGCTCGGGGATGGATTCAGCCAGACAGAAAATTGCCATTACTTCCGAGGCAACCGTGATATCAAATCCATCCTGCCTGGGGACTCCATTGGCGACACCGCCCAGACCGACCGTCAGACTGCGGAGGGCACGGTCATTCATATCCAAAACTCTCTTCCAGACGATCCTGCGCTGATCGATTTCCAATGGATTGCCATGATGAATCTGGTTATCAATAGCTGCCGACAGGAGGTTGTTAGCCAAGCCAATGGCATGAAAATCTCCAGTGAAATGAAGGTTGATATCCTCCATGGGGACAACCTGTGCATAACCGCCTCCCGCGGCACCACCCTTCATTCCGAAGCAGGGCCCCAAAGAGGGTTCACGAAGGCAGACCGTGGTCCTCTTTCCAATTCGATTCAAGGCATCTCCCAATCCGATAGAAGTGGTTGTTTTTCCTTCTCCGGCTGGTGTCGGGCTTATGGCCGAGACCAGTATCAGTTTTCCTTTGGGCTGGTTTTCAGTCTGACGGTAAAAATCGAGTGAGATTTTGGCTTTGTATTTGCCATAGTGCTCGATATCATCGACTGCTATCCCCAGTTTGCCGGCAATCTCGTCGATATGAAGCATTATGGCCTGGCGGGCGATGTCAATATCGGCTGGAACACTTTTGTTTTTCATGGCTTTATCCGGAGCAGTTGCACATAGTTATCAGATTTTTGAAAATCACCTCTTTAGTCTAATCCTGTTAGATTTATTTGTCTATACAAAATATGTTGAAAATTATGAGTGTACTACGAGTGGTAAGCAACTACCAAAAGGGTGGATTATTTATCCATATTAAAAATGTCGTTTCGATACGATGTGATTATATCTTCATTTATCAAGAGAGGGTTGTTCGATTCAGTTTTTTCAGCAAGGGATATTTTGGTAATGAAGCGGGCTTGGTCCCGATGAAAAGCATCCTAACACGTATTTAAAAAATCTTTTCAGTATATACTTATTGTTAATGACTTTGCGACATGAGGAATAATTGAAAGACGTCGGATTTGTTACCGGGAAATCTTAAGCGCTTATCGGATGGGGCTCATCTGGATCTGACCTGCCAAATGAATGGTTTTTAAATCCACAGGACATATCTCTGTTAAATGATTGAAATATAGTGAATATTATGAGAAACAGATATTTGACTTGACTAATAAAGTATATACAAATTAAGCTTGCTATGATCATCACATATAAAGATCGGTTTTTAGACTGTAAGAAGAGATTTTGGAATTGCTTGAACGTTCCTGAATATTGTATTTACAGATAGCTGATTTCGGGTTGAGTTTAACCGGAAGCGGGTCGAGAGGAGTATTCATCGACATGGCAGGATGTTCAGGGAGAAAAGCTTTTTCCCAGGTGATCAATCGATTTAAACCGACCGGCTTTCGTATCGAAACAATAAGAATGCTCAATCCCTTTTCTTCCAACTTCAGAAGGGTATCCAGATGACAACTAACAGTGACATTTCAAGCTCGATGGCCATCAAACTGGATGATCTCTTTCCGGTCCTTCCGGATCATCCGGGATTTGTAGAAGGAATTCGCAGGGCTCCTAAACGGCAATCTGAACTATCACAGGCCGAGGTTGAACTGGCTTTGCACAATGCCTTGCGGTATGTGCCGGAAAAATGGCACACGATTCTGGCGCCTGAGTTCATGGATGAATTTGTCGCTACAGGCAGGATCTACGGTTATCGATTTCGACCTGTAGACAGGATATTTGGCAAATCCATAGACGATTACAAAGGTGAATGTGTCGAAGGCAGGGCTTTTCAGGTTATGATCGATAATAACCTGGATTTCGAAATCGCTCTTTATCCCTATGAACTGACTACTTATGGTGAAACAGGCCAGGTTTGTCAGAACTGGATGCAGTATCATCTGATTAAACGATACCTGGAGGTACTGACGGAGGATCAAACCCTGGTTGTGGAATCCGGACACCCACTTGGGCTTTTCAAATCGTCCCCGGCGGCTCCAAGGGTAATTCTAACCAACGCGCTGATGGTGGGAATGTATGATGATCAGGAAAACTGGAACAGGGCAATGGCCCTGGGGGTCGCCAATTACGGACAAATGACAGCGGGCGGATGGATGTATATTGGGCCCCAGGGTATTGTTCACGGGACCTACAACACAATCCTAAATGCGGCTCGTTTGAAGATGGGACTGCCCGATGATGCCGATCTTTCGGGATGTCTTTTTGTTACTTCCGGATTGGGAGGAATGAGCGGTGCGCAGGGGAAATCGGTGGAAATTGCCAATGGGGTTGGAATCATTGCCGAAGTGGATATATCAAGGATAAAAACGCGCCATCAGCAGGGATGGGTTAGTCAAATTGTGGATAGTGCGGAGGAGGCTTTCACCCTGGCCGGTCAATACCAGGCCAAACGGGAAGGTATAGCGATCGCCTTCCACGGTAATATCGTCGACCTGCTTGAATATGCGGTTGAAAACAAAGAGATTAAAATAGATTTGCTGAGCGACCAAACTTCCTGCCATGTTGTCTACGACGGAGGTTATTGTCCGCAGGGGTTGACTTTTGAGGAACGAACGACATTAATGAAAAAGGACCCTGCCCTTTTTGCTCAAAAAGTTGACTCCAGCCTGCGGTCGCATTTTTATCACATTCGCAGCCTTGTTGACCGGGGAAGTTACTTTTTTGACTATGGGAACAGCTTCCTGAAGGCTGTATTTGATGCCGGGATAACGGAGATTTGCAAGAACGGCAAGGACACACTGGATGGTTTTATCTATCCTTCTTACGTGGAGGATATTATGGGTCCCATGTTATTTGATTATGGCTATGGTCCCTTTCGCTGGGTCTGTCTCAGTGGCAGGGAATCTGACCTGCAAAAGACGGATGAAGCGGCCATGTCCTGCATTGATCCGGAGAGGAGGTTTCAGGATCGTGACAATTTTATCTGGATCAGGGATGCCATGAAGAACAAACTGGTGGTGGGCACCCAGGCGAGGATTCTCTACCAGGATGCACTGGGGCGGATGACAATAGCTCTGAAATTCAATGAGATGGTGCGAAACGGTGAGATCGGTCCGGTCATGCTGGGACGGGATCATCATGATACCGGTGGAACGGACTCGCCCTACCGAGAAACGGCAAATATTAAAGATGGCAGTAACATCATGGCGGATATGGCGACCCACTGTTTCGCCGGCAACGCGGCCAGGGGAATGAGCCTGGTGGCGCTTCACAACGGCGGAGGAGTTGGTATAGGCAGGGCGATTAACGGTGGATTTGGATTGGTATTGGATGGTAGTAAGAGAATTGATGAGATTATCCGCAGGGCCATACCCTGGGATGTTATGGGGGGAGTTGCTCGCAGGGCCTGGGCCAGAAATCCCAACTCTATTGAAACCAGTATTGAGTACAATAAAACGCATGGTGAAACGAATCACATTACCCTTCCCTATCTCGCAGACCGAAAACTTGTCAGTGAGGTGGTACAGGAAAAGACAAAATAGATAAACCGCTCTCTCAGTCCACCGTTCGGACTGTCCATGTAAACAGATCAACAAAGGAGACAGCGTGAAACAGATTCTAGAGTGTGTCCCCAATTTCAGTGAGGGGCGGGACATGTCGATTATCAAACAGATAACGGATCAGATTGAATCGGTAGAGGGAATCAAGCTGCTGGACATCGATCCGGGAGCAGGAACCAACCGGACTGTGGTGACGTTTGTCGGTGAGCCGGACCAGGTTTGTGAAGCGGCATATCTGGCCGTTAAAAAGGCATCAGAGGTGATTGACATGAGATATCACAAGGGCGAACACCCCAGGTTTGGCGCAACAGATGTACTCCCGCTGATTCCCATATCCGGTATCACAATGGAAGAGGCGGCGGAAAAAGCACGGGGGTTGGCAAAACGGATCGGGGAGGAGCTTGATATTTCAATTTACTGTTATGAAAACGCCGCGTTTGACGAGAAGAGGAGAAACCTGGCCTATTGCCGCAAAGGAGAGTATGAAGGATTAAGCGAAAAAATGGCAACCGAGGAGGGGAGACCCGATTTTGGACCTGCTACGCTGAATGAAAAAGCTGGTGCCATTGCGGTTGGAGCCCGTGATTTTCTGGTAGCCTATAACGTCAACCTGAACACCACCTCCACTCGTCGGGCAAACGCCATCGCTTTTGACGTCAGGGAAAAGGGAAGAATTAAAAGAGAGGGGAATCCCCTGACCGGACAGATCGTTCGTGATCAGGATGGGAATCCCGTGATGATTCCCGGATCTCTGAAATGTGTAAAGGGAATCGGCTGGTATATCGAAGAATATGGCATTACCCAGATCTCCATGAACCTGACCAATATCTCGATAACACCTGTACATGTAGCGTTTGATGAGGTCTGTAAAAAAGCGGATTCCAGGGGAATTCGTGTAACCGGATCTGAACTGGTGGGACTAATACCTTTGAATGCCATGCTGGAAGCAGGGAAATATTTTCTCAGAAAGCAGCAACGATCTTTGGGTGTTTCCGACAGCGAGTTGATTAAGATCGCTGTGAAATCGCTTGGACTCGACGATCTGACCCCCTTTAATCCCCGGGAGAAAATCATAGAGTATGTCATGGCTGCTTCAGATGAGCAGGAAAAAAAGCTGATCGGGCTGAGCATGGAAGATTTTGTATATAAAACTGCCTCAGAATCACCTGCTCCCGGTGGCGGATCCGTATCGGCCTACCTGGGAGCTCTTGGGGCGGCAATGGGGACAATGGTGGCAAATCATTCCGCGCATAAAAGGGGCTGGGATGACCGCTGGGAAAGCTATTCGAATTGGGCGGAAAAAGGTAAGGCTCTGCATGACGAGTTGATGCGGCTGGTTGATGAGGACACGGTGGCCTTTAATCGTATTATGGATGCTTACGGGATTCCTGCCAAATCAGACTCAGATAAGGAGAAACGTGCCAAAGCTATCCAGGAGGCAACGCGATATGCTATTGAAGTTCCCCTGAAAGTGATGAAAACGGCTTTCGATTCCCTTGAGCTCATCAGGGAGATGGCAGATATAGGGAATCCAAGTTTGATCTCCGATGCCGGTGTTGGAGCTTTAGCCGCCAGATCCGCTGTCATGGGAGCTCACTTGAATGTGAAGATCAACGCGGTGGATCTGGAAGATCGTCAGTATGTGAAAAAGGTCCTGCAGCAGGGAGCGGAGATTGAAGCCGAGACCCTGGCCAGGGAGAGAGAAATTCTGGATATTGTTAATTCAAAAATACTAACTGATAATTCCTGATACCCTGTCTCAAGCTGTCTTGCAAACTTGTTGCAGGCAATAAAGGAGTTAAACTCATGACGTCTTATTTACTGGAAAACGCTTCCCAGGTAATAACCCCCATTCCGGGGGTGATGAGGGGCACTGCTCTGAAAGATCTGAAGATCCGTACTGATGTCTCGATCCTGATTGAAAATGGGTACATCAGCGCCATTGGCACCCGGTCCGAACTGCATTCTTTGTTAACCGATGAGGTTTTTCGAATTGATCTCGCAGGAAAATCAGTTCTGCCCGGATTTGTCGATTCCCATACCCACCTCGTTTTTGGAGGAAGCAGGGAAACAGAATTTGCCGAAAGGGTGGCCGGCGCTTCATATGAAGAGATTGCAGCTCGAGGCGGAGGAATTCAAAGTACGGTGAAGGCGACTCGGGATATCGACAAAAAAGAGCTCTTGGAAAAATCTCTTTTCAATCTGCAGAAGGCTGTTCGTCACGGAACCACCAGTATAGAGATCAAAAGCGGATATGGGCTCAACGAAGAGACCGAATTAAAGATGCTGGAGGTAATTTCTGAGTTAAAAGACGCTCAGCCCCTGGACGTAAAATCGACGTTCCTGGGAGCCCATGCAGTCCCGGGTGATTTATCCAAATCGGAGTATATTTCGCACATCAGGCAGATGATGTCCAAGGCGGGAAAACTGGCGGATTTTTGTGATGTGTTTTGTGAAAAGGGTTATTATACAGCGGACGAGAGCAGGGACATTCTCCTGGAAGCTGAAAAATTCGGAATGAAATCCAGACTTCATGTCAACCAGTTTAACGATATTGGCGGAATTCGAACCGCAATCGAAATTGGAGCAGCTTCTGTTGATCATTTGGAAGTTTTTCCCGGGGATGATCTCGAAGATCTGGCGAAAACCGACATTTGTGCAACCATGCTGCCCGGGGTATCTCTTTTCCTGAATATCGATTATCCGGAAGGAAGGCAAATTATCGATGCCGGATGTATTCCTGTATTGGCAACGGATTTCAATCCCGGTAGTTCCATGACCCTGAACATGCCGCTTATCCTGAGCCTGGCCTGTACCCAGATGGGATTTTCCATGGAAGAGGCAATTGCCGCGGCAACCCAGAATGCGGCTTTTTCCCTGGGACTGGAAAAAACAGGTTGTCTCGAACCCGGCTGGAAAGCGGACCTGATAGTCCTCGATTCAGCCAATTACCAGAATCTGATCTACTTCGTAGGAGAACCCATTATCGAGAAAGTTTTCAAGGCTGGTGCCATGATCTGGGATCGATCCCGATCATGGGATGGGATTAATACCTGAGTCCCGAGCGTAGCCGGAATTGGTCCGTCGTTGAACTCACAATCTGGAAATATCCGTGATTAAAGCTGGAAGCTCCTCTTCCAACCTTTGAGTGCGGTTGTTGATCCAACTTTCCGAATGAGATGTTTCGGCTCTCAACTCATTTGCAGACAAGCCGAATCCGTCGATTAACATGCCTGAAATGCACTACCGAAGAGATGATTCTATCCGCAATAAGAAATTTAACACCGTCAAAGATCCACAATGACAAGAACGCTTAGCCATAAACACCGGTTGGACTTGGATGACATCCTGGCGATTGGTGTGGATAAAGAGAAAATGCAGTTGGATGCCGAAACACGTCAAATGTTGCAGGAACGCCGGGAACAGATTCGAAATTATGTTATTCGACAAGAGAACCCGGCCTATGGATTCAATCGCGGTTTTGGTCATAATGTTGATTTGGAAGTGAAAGCGGAACAGCTTGAAAAGCTTCAGGAAAACCTGATTATTTCGCATTCTGTGGGCATGGGTGATGATGCTCCGACCGAAATTGTCCGATGTGCCATGCTGCTTCGTGCTCATTCACTTGCGCAGGGGTTCAGCGGTATCAGACCGGAAGTGGTGGAAAACATCATAACATTGCTGAATCATGATATAGTGCCTGTGGTCCCTGAACTTGGTTCAGTCGGAGCCAGTGGCGATCTGGCACCCTTGTCACATATGGCACTGGCTTTGCTGGGTAAGGGGAAGGTTTATTACAAAGAACAGGTTCTTGAGGCATCAGATGCTCTTACCAGAGCCGGTATTAAGCCAATGAAGCTGGAAATGAAGGAAGGTCTGGCATTGAATAACGGTGTTCAGTTTATGACTGCCATCGGGCTTTATTGTTGCAGGCAGATGACCATCCTGCTAAAAACAGCTACGGTGCAGACCGCCATGACGGCCCAGGTGATGCTGGCTCCCGAAACACCCTTTCGTCAGGACCTGCACCAGCTTCGACCTCATCCCGGATCGGTCAAAGTCGCGGGTTGGATATATGAATTGATGAAAGACTCGCCCTTGCGAGAGGCTCATCGGGACTACAACATCGATGGCGAGATTCAGGATCCTTACAATATACGCTGTGCAGCCCAGATCCTGGGAAGCTGCCAGGAGCTGATCGAAGGTTGTGAAAAGGCTTTGCTGAGGGAAGCCAATAGCGTGACGGATAATCCCATTATTCTGAAAGCGGACCGGGAGAATGGCTGGGATGAAGCAGATCCGTTTTACGGGCAATACGTGGATATCGTTTCAGGCGGACATTTTCACGGAATGCCTATCGCCATTCGCATCTATAATCTCTTTCAGGCCATGGGTATTATGGCTAGCCTTGTGAACAGGAGATGTGACCGCTATGTGGATGAGAATCGTAATAAAGGCCTGGGACGGGATCTGAAGTGGCCGAAGCTTTCTGATTCGGAACGGGCGATTTCCAGTGGCATGATGATTCCCGAGTACTCTTCTGCTGCTCTGACAAGCTTTATCTGGGGAGAAATGATGCCAAACCATCTCTTCAGTATCTCCACCAATACCGGGCAAGAAGATCATGTCAGCATGGGAACGGGATTGGCTGTCAGACTGTTAAAAACACTCCCAAGACTGGCAGACCTGCTTTCCATTGAAATGGCTTACATTGCTCAAGCGGCTGCAATCCGTAAAGAACTCCACTATATTCCCTCCAGTATCCCGTTGTATGATGAAATAAAACAGAAACTCTCCGGAATTAAAGAGGAACTGCAGGTTGATGGAAATCCGTTTGAGTTTGATATTCAAATTAAGGAGCATTACCCCATCTCACCTGAAGAGAGATTCCTCAACCCCTGCTGCGAAACGATTCTGGAGTCTGTTTATCGTATCTTCCCACCTGTTAAAAAGGATCGAGTTTTTTCAGATGAGTTAAAGGCACTTTCCAGCTTTATCTCCAGTGGCAGGATAGTTGAGCTGACTGCGGGAAAATTCAAATAGAACCGATTTACGATGGGTCATCATATGACTCGTTTTTTTATTAAAACAACAAAGTCACAACTCTCGATTTCCATCCCAATTTTCCTCCTCAGGCTGACTTAATTTCAGTCAGCTGAAGATCATTTTTTTTCTTAAATCTTATTCATACGATAAAAATAAATCAGTTCAGACTGATAGATTGAACAAAAGGGCCAGCGTTCAGAACCCAACGATTCGAAATTGGTGGACATTTTAAAAACCTGATACCGCTCAATATGCCTAGATAGGATCTGGAGTAGGGTTTGGAAACGATCAGATCATCACCTGTGGAAACCAATTGCACTTTCGTCAGATTATAGCGTAGAATAGAAGCTGTAACCTAAACCCTTCCGTCTATTAGATGTTTCCGGTGTTTCTCAATAGAGTTTATTAATTCCGGATTTGACATGTTGTCGGGCCATTTTCTATGAAGATGTTCAGTTGTCATGCCCTTGTTTTTATAGCGGGGCTTGTTTTATCGACAGTTTGGAATATATCAACCGCAAATGCGTCATTTTTGGGTTCATATCAGCGTCACCTGGAGATTCGACACGGCCAACTCGACTTGTCGGACTGGGATGTGGATCAAAATGGCGCCTTTGAGCTTGAAGGACAATGGCGCTTTTTCTGGAATCGCCTGTTATCGCCTGATGAGATAGATAAAATCGGTGACCTTGAACAACCCCAATGGATGAAGGTCCCCGGAGCATGGAATGATGTCATCTTTAACGGTGCTAGGCTGCCGGGTAATGGTGTGGCTACCTACTGTTTACGTATCAGATTGCCCCAAAGGGATGGTGTTTTTGCTCTGCGCATGCGTGATGTATTTACCGCTTATCGACTGTTTATCAATGATAAACCGGTTGTTGAAGTGGGCAGGGTATCTGAAAACCGATCTCGATTCATACCGGATTTTGACCAGAAACTGATCTTTTTTCCCGCCAATCAACCCACTGTCAACCTGACGCTTCAAATTGCCAATTATGCAATGCCGCATGGAGGTCCTTTTCATGCCCCTCAATTGGGCACGGCCGAGGCAATTGCGGAACAGAGTACACATAAGGGTTTTTTGGAGATGTTTCTGTTCGGCCTCCTGCTGATAATGGCGCTCTACCATTTCGGCCTTTTCTTTCTGAGGAGAGATGACAAATCGGCTTTGTGGTTTGGTTTGTTCTGCCTTGTTGTTGCCATCCGGGTTTTAATTACAGGAGAGCGAATAGGATTCAACCTGTTCTCTGACTGGCATTTTGCGTTTGCCCTTGATATTCTCACGATTTTTTGGGCCGCCCCCCTCTTTTATATTTTTTTCCAGTCCATTTATCCCGATCACCTGTCGAAAAAGGCGATCGGGTTTACCTGGGGATTTGCCCTGGTAAACTCTGTCGTGATACTTGCAACGCCGGCCAATTTTTATGTTAATCTTTTGTTGCCCAGTCATGTGCTTTTCGTTGTGTTTGGAATCTACATCATAGTTTGCCTGATCCTGGAAATTAAAGCGAAGAGCGATGGGGCTGTATGGGCAGCGACAGGTTTTGGTATCCTTTTTCTGACATTGATACATGATATTCTTGCCTCGAACAGAATCATTCATACTCCCTATTTAACCATATTTGGTGTCTTCGCATTTATACTTGCCCAGTCGTACCTGCTATCGATGCGTTTTTCCAAGGCTTTTCGAGATGCCAAAATCTATGGAGATCACCTTCGACAAGAGATGGTCAACAGAATCTCCGTGGAAAAAAAACTCAGGCGGAGTGAGAGGAAGTTCCGTGAGCTGGCGGATTTTTTACCGATAACGGTTGTAGAGCTCGATTTTGATTTTAATCTGTTTTATGCGAATGTTTCCGCACGTAAGATGTTTGGTCTCACAATTGAGGCGATTAAGAAGGGCGCCAATGTCCGACAATTTATACCGGACGAAAACATGGAAGAAGTCAGGAGTAGCATTGAAAGCCTAAGGAGTGGTGTCATCCCTGAACCGCTTGAATTGTACCTTATCAAAAACGATGGTCAGAAAATCTGGGGACAGGCGTTTGCCTCCGTCATTGGAATTGAAGAGAAATCCGTCGGAATCCGGGCATGCTTTGTGGATCTGTCAGACCGTAAAGCGGCAGAACGAAAACTGCAACGATCTCACGCCCAGTTGGAAGCAGAAGTTGAAAGGCGAACTGAAGAGATCAGAGAGGCCATGGAAGCGGCCAAAGAAAGCAATCAATTAAAAAGTGAATTTCTGGCCAATATTTCCCATGAACTGCGCAACCCCATGCATCAAATTCTCAGTTATTCTAAATTTGGAATCTCCAAAATCGAAAAACCGAAAGAGAGACTGCTGCACTATTTCATCCGAACCCGCGATGCCGCAGAACGCTTGATGGTGCTATTGAACGATCTGCTGGATCTATCCAGACTGGAGTCCGGCAAAGCGGATTATCAGTTTGAACATTGTGATATCAACAAAATAGTGAAGGAAGTTGTCATGGAGTGTAAGCAGGCATTCGTCAGCGTTAAATTGAGTTTATTGTTGTCGGGCATTTCGGATCCTATCGAGGTTCATTGCGATTCGTTTAAAATTGGACAGGTCATCAGAAACCTGCTGACCAACTCTGTGAAATACAGTGGTGAAAGCAAAGAGGTGGAAATCAGCGTTGAGGTGTCTGATCTGATGATCAATGATCAATCCCAACAAGGTGTACGTGTTTCCGTGAAGGACTATGGAGTGGGAGTTCCCGAAAATGAACTGGAAACCATTTTCGATAAGTTCACCCAGAGCAGCTTCACTAAAACCGGGGCTGGCGGAACCGGGCTGGGGCTGGCAATTTGTCAGGAAATCATCAGTGCCCATCGGGGAGTTATCTGGGCCGTAAATAATGAGGATCGGGGAGCGACCTTCAGCTTTATACTACCATTGAGCAAGGGATGAGGGAAGGCAGCTAATCTTCCGGAACTCTTATGGAATTGGATCTTATGACAAACACGAGGAGACTCATTTGCCGATCCTATTTTGGTTTTGCGACTGACCATTTATAAGGGAGCATAAATCGGAAAATCGCGCCTCCCTGCGGATTGTTCTCCGCCCAGATCTTTCCGTAATGGGCTTCTATAATCTCCCTGCAAATTGACAACCCCAATCCCTTTCCACCGGCGCCGGTTTTTGTCCTGCTGCTTTGAGCAAAGCGGTCAAAAATCGTTAACAGTTCATTCTCGCTGATACCAATCCCGTTATCCGAAATGGAGATCATCAATGCCTCGCTTGACTTAATCTCGGTGAGGCTCCTGTTGGTGGTCAACTCGCCCTGTGAAAATGTAATTGCGACCTGGTCTCCCTGGTTTGAGACCTTGATGGCATTGGTTATCAGATGGTGAAAAACTTGGGAAATACGGCTTTTGTCGCAGATGAGAACCGTTTCGAATGAGGGCGATTCAATGAAAAGAGATATCTTATTTTCAGACAGGGTTGATTGCAGTTCGGTTTCAATCACATCAAGCAGTTTCCTGATATCAACCGGCTCGGGTCTTAAATCCTCTTTTCCAGTATCAAAATCGGTGAGATCGAGAAGGTTTTCTATAAGTTCCATCAGTCGGTTACCCGAGGTATGAATCTGATCGAAGTAATGGAGCTTTTTCTCATCATTCACAGTTTCAAATTTGGAAACACCATAGTTGGAGTATGAAAGAATGGCATGCAGGGGAGTTCTAAGTTCATGGGAAATATTGGCCAGAAACTCGCTTTTTAAAATATTGGCCTTTTCGGCATCTTCTTTAGCTTTTTGAAGTTCCGTGGTTCTCTCAGCAATCTTGTTTTCCATAACATTGTAGGCCTTTTTTTGCTCATCTTCTGCCTTACGCCTTTTACTGATATCGCGAACAAGGGCTTGAACAATTTTTAGACCCGACAGGTTCTGCAGGGTGGCGGTGATTTCAACCGGAACATAACTACCATCCTTTTTTTTGTGATTGACTTCATGGGTCAGATGTTTTCCAGGCTCCAACTGGTTATCGATAAAGGCCAGCCAATCCGTTGTTATGTCATGCTGAATATCGAATACCGTTAATCCCAACAGCTCTTCCTTTGTGTACCCCAGTGATTCATACGCCTGAACATTACAGTCCAGTATTTTGTAAGTTTTTATATCGATAATAAATATACCGTCGCTTGCGTATTCAAACAGGGCTTGTCTTCTCTTTTCCAGGTTTTGGAGGTCGATCTTGGTTTTTTCCAGTAGTGCCTTTTCCTCGGACAAGGCACTGTTTTCTGCTATCAGAAGATTTTTGAAATGCTCTCTGGAGATTTCTATCCCATAACCAATAACTGAGAAAAAAAAGTAAGCGATCAGGAATCGAAAACGGACTGACCATGGATAGGGATATTCCGGATCAGCGAACATCGGGAGCATGCTGAAAGTAAGGAAGCAAAACAATAAACCCGAAAAAACCAACCCTTCTCTCTTTCCCAGCAAAAAAAAGAACATGAGCGGGAGGATCAGAATCCAGTAGAGAACCGTTCCGGCTCCGGATCCAATTGCGGCCAGGTAGCAGAATACGATGACCAGGAAAAGGAGGGCAACACGATAGATATATTTTTCGAAGGTATGTTTCCGCAGGCAATATGAACCGATGGCCAGTATCAACATAATGGCCAAATCTGCCATTGCTTCATTCGGTTCTTTTTCCAGGTAGTCGATCACCAGAAAAAGAATCATCACAGGAACGCCGAAAAGAGTGACAAGTGAGATAACCTTGCTCTTTCTCTTCTGCTCAATACTTTCAATGTCCAAGTCTTTCTCCCGAGTGAACTCCGGTTAATCTCTTTAAACCGTGCAGCACAATTGGCGGGTATCTGTACCTCAATCAAGCTGATTTAAGTGATGGTAATAATGATAATTGAACTATTCCACTGGAGTAGCCAAAGGATTTGTCTTATTCCAATTTAAAGTCCAAACACGACAATACTGTGTAGACAAGGCTATCAGAAATTAGCAGGTGCTTCAAGAAATTGATAGAATCTTTCTTAGCGTCTTTGTCTCATTGGTTTTATCTCGAGGATTCTCAGAGCACTCCCGCTTGATTGGATTGAGGATCGAACTTGTTCCTGATCCCACACTCTCTGGTCTTTGATTTGATCCGGGCTGTTGAAATGGTCTGGTTTATTTTGCATTTCTCAAGTTAATCGACAGATTTTGACCACCAAAAAAGAGGCGATAAGCATGAAAATCAGCAAAGCGAATGAGAAACTTTTTGATGCGATAAGCTGTTTCTTAAATGCCACCAGGGTCATAAATGACTTGCAGAACTGCATTTATACTGTAAATGATTTGATTGTGAAACCTGTAAGCCAGTTCGTCAGGTGAACGTTCATAATCTGAATTTGATAGGCAGATGCGGCCGGAAACGCTGATGATGCGCTATGGAAATAACCACAGCCGATAAATACACAAAAGAACAGGAAGAAGCTGCACGGACCCTGGCAAAACAGGTGAATTGCAGATTTGTACCCAGAAAAAAAGCATTATTTGAGAATACGACCCTGGTCTGTGGCACGAACTCATTTGTTTTATACAGCAGGCATAAAAAAGATAAGCTGTTTTTTCATCCATCTCTGGCCAGATCCAGGATCAGGCAATTTGACCGGGATGGTGGAGATACCCTTATCCAGGCAATGGATCTGAAAATGGGGCACCATGTACTTGACTGTAATCTCGGATTAGCTACTGATGCCCTGGTGGCTAGCCACGTGGTTGGGAAATCCGGGCGTATCACCGGTTTGGAGTCGGTCAAGCCTATTGCGGAGACTATCCGGTTGGGAATGCGGGTTTATTCGGAAGATGACTGGATTCCCTGGCAAGAGATTTTCTCAAGAATAGAGGTGATAAATACCAGTTATAAAACCTATCTTCCCACCTTGGGTGATAACAGCATTGATGTTGTTTATTTTGATCCAATGTTTGAAACCCCGATTGAATCCTCTCCATCGATCGCTCCTCTCAGAATCTGGGCGAACTTTGAATTTCCGGATCAAAAAGATATTCGGCAAGCCCTTCGTGTAGCCAGAAAAAGGGTGGTTATGAAATCCTACAGGGACGATACTCGACTGACAGAATTGGGATTTTACAGGCTTGAGTCAACCAAAAAAATCTGTTTTGGTTGCATAGATGCCGAAAGGGATTAAGCCCTCTCATCTATTGATTTTATCAGGGATTATTCAAATCATTTACATCGTGGGGGACAGGCCGGGCAAACCGATTATGGAGCAGCTTGCCGTCTTGCCCACTATGTCTGCGATCAGGAGAAACACCAAGGGTGTTCCTGTCGATACTTCTTTTCAAAGGCTGCCAGATCATTCAGGCAGGCAAGCGTTTGTTCGATCTGATCGATTCCTTCCAGCATTGTTTTTCGGGGTAGGTCGGCGATTTGAAATCCGATTTCGGAGCCATCCGGTAATTCGATGATCTTTTTTTCCAGGTCCGCTCCCAGGGCAATTGCCCGGTTTTCAATAAAACTGGAACGAATCCTCTCCAAATCGTCTTCCGAAACAATCGCCGGTAGAAGGCCATTCTTGATGCTGTTTCCATAAAAGATATCGGCAAAACTGGGCGCGATAATCACCCTGAAACCGTATCCGGCAAGCGCCCACGGGGCGTGCTCTCTTGAGGAACCGCAACCGAAGTTATCACCCGAGACCAGAATCTCTGCATTCCGCCGTTCGGATTTATTGAGTTCGAAATCAGGATTCTCTTTTCCGTTTTCAAGATATCGCCAGTCATAAAAAAGAGACTGACCATAGCCATCACGGTCGGTTTTTGTTAAAAACTGCTTGGGGATTATCTGGTCCGTGTCGATGTTGACCATATCGAGCAATGCCGCTCTTCCTTTAAAACGCGTGAACTTTTCCATGTCTTTCCTATACACTCGGGTTAAACTGTCGAACATCGGTGAGTTTTCCGGTTAACGCTGCCGCTGCAGCCATTGCCGGGGAAACAAGATGGGTTTTGCTTCCTTTTCCCTGACGGCCTTCAAAATTACGATTTGATGTGGATGCGGAACTTTGCCCCGGTGCGAGGCGATCACCGTTCATGGCAAGGCACATGGAACACCCGGGTTCACGCCATTCCATACCGGCTGATTTAAAGATACGATCCAGTCCTTCATCTTCAGCCTGTGCTTTTACATGCCCGGACCCGGGGACTGCAATAGCCGTCACTGCCTTGTTGATTTTCTTTCCGTCCAGTATTTTAGCTGCTTCACGGAAATCCTCTATCCGACCATTAGTGCAAGATCCGATGAATACGACATCGATCTTTGTTTCACTGATGTCAGCTCCGGGAGTCAGACCCATATATTTCAAAGCGTGTTGACAGGCGGCCGCTTTTTCGGGGGAGTTGAAGTCATCCGGGGAGGGTATTTTTTTACTGATCCCTACTACCTGCTCCGGAGATGTTCCCCAAGTGACCTGCGGTTCGATCAATCCGGCGTCGATTTCTACGACCCTGTCGAACTCCGCATCTTTATCACTGGCAAGCTGTTTCCAGGATTCCAAAGCCTGTTCGAATACCGTCTTTTTGGAAAATATGACGTGGTTCTTCAGATAATCGAATGTCGCTTCGTCGGGTGAGATAAGACCTGCCCGAGCTCCGCATTCGATAGACATGTTGCAGAGAGTCATCCGCCCTTCCATGGATAGATTACGGATGGCTGGCCCGGAATACTCAATCACGTGGCCGGTTCCACCTTTGGTCCCTATTTTGCCAACCAGGTAAAGTGCTATGTCCTTTGCTGTTACGCCGCTATTCAGCTTGCCGTTGAATCTGACCAGGAGATTCTTTGATTTCTCCTGCTGAAGAGCTTGTGTTGCCAAGACATGTTCCACTTCGGAAGTTCCAATTCCAAATGCCAGCGCGCCAAAGGCACCATGTGTTGAAGTATGACTGTCTCCACAGACGACTGTCATTCCTGGTAGTATCGTTCCTGATTCAGGCGCGACCACATGGATTACGCCTTGGTCGATGCTGCCAAGGTCAAAAATGCGGATATCGTTATTGCGACAGTTTTCCTGAAGTGCTTCAACCTGCGTCTTAGCTTCTTCATTGACATAAGGTCCGTTTTTCAGGGTTGGAATGCTGTGATCAACCGTAGCCAGAGTTTGCTCCGGTCTGCGGACTTTTCTCCCTGCTGCCTTGAGTGCTGCAAAAGCCTGGGGACTCGTGACCTCATGGACCAGGTGCCGGTCTATATAAATCACCGGTTTTCCTTCAGCCGTATGGGTTATCAAATGAGAATCCCAGATCTTGTCATATAGTGTTTTTCCCATATCCCACTCCGTTAGTGATTTTTAAAATATGATTTTAATATGGAATGGATGAACATCGTCGCCGCTGATCCTACTTTATATCGAACGGGAGATATAAGCTGATTGAGTGGAGAGGATTATGATTCACATGCTCGAATCGAAAGAATTTTCGAGCATTTTAGGGGAGGGAGATAAAGAAAAATTAATCACAATCCCCTCTACACTGTTTCTGCGCTGATCCCGTTGTATCTCTGGACAGCGGCCAGAAGTCCGGTAATGACTGAACACAGTCCGAAATCATCCGGGTTGTGTTTTTTTTTCTTAAAGTCTATCTTGATTTTTTAACATGCGTCTAATTAATTATCGTCATACTGAAAATGAAAGAAATTCATTTAAAAGATATCGACCTGAATCTACTCCTGATTTTTCATCGCATCTATATCAGGAAAAACCTGACACTGGCTGCTGAGGATCTGGGTAGAACTCAATCGGCCATGAGCCATGCGTTGGAGCGGCTGAGGGTTCTTTTTGACGATCCTCTCTTCGTCAGAAGTTCGAAGACCATGAAACCCACTCCCCGTGCAGAGGCATTATCTGATCCGATTAAAGAAGCCATTACGGCTGCCGGGCACGTATTCCTTCCACCCGAGGAGTTTTCTGCCGGGGCACTCAAAAGAAGCTTTACAATTTCCATGTCTGACTATTGCCAGGTAGTTGTCTTACCGAAACTGATGAAGATGCTGTTGAAGGAGGCACCCGGGGTGTCAATTGAAGTCCCTTCATTGCAGGGCTCCAACCTACAGGCGGAGCTTGAGAGCGGATATCTGGATCTGGTGATCGGCAATAAGGACTTTGGAGCAGGTGTGATGCAACAAGTGTTGTTTGAAGATGAGTTCATCTGCCTGGTGAATGATCGTCATAAACTGGTTAAAAGCGGGATGACCACTGCTGACTACACAGGTTATGCTCATGTGCTTTTTACAACCAAAGGCAAAGGTGATCGGCTGATCGAGGAGACGTTGAAAAAAAAGGGTATCAGGCGGGATGTGGCCCTCAGGTTGCCGAACGTTCTGGTGATTCCGAAGGTTATTCTGGAAACACCCTATATCGTCACCCTGCCTTTGCGACTGGCTCATTCACTCGAAATCGGTCGATTGAAGAAACTCCCCCCACCCGTCCCCCTGCCGAACCTGCCTATCATGCAGTACTGGCATTCGTCACAGCAGAATGATTCGGCACATAAATGGCTGCGGCATTGTATCCATGGTGTTTTACAGTAATAATTACTGATTAGTTACACAGGTACCTTTAATTTACACTCCTGGTAGTGACTCTGCCACATTTGCTTACAAGCGTATCAAATCCTTTAATTGATTGTGGGGAATGGATAACTGCTTAAATCAACCTTCTCCCAATCGAAAATAACTGAAGAATACTTTTTCCAGGAAGGTGCTTAGAATCCCAATTTTCCTGTCGTTGGTATATAATCACCAAGTTTTCTTGTGCATATTTCCAGGGGGTGTTTGTGGGCCTGATTTAAGCGAAAATGCCTATGAAGCGTAACATTCAAATCAATAAAACCAGGCCGAACACACTATATCTGGAACTAGAAGTTTATTGATTAAAAAAGGGGTACAACTGTATGAAGAGAATCGGCGGGTTTTTGGTGGAGACTATCGGACTTGAACCGATCACCTCAACACTGCCAGTGTTGCGCTCTAGCCAGATGAGCTAAGCCCCCACGTTTGACTACAGAAACCTATTTCTAACAATTAGGCTGGACTATGTCAATATTCAAATGGTGTCGGGTGCACCAAAATTGTGTGGGTAAGGCTTTAGAAAAGAATGAAGGTAAGTTAAAAAGACAAATAAAATAGCTAGATACAGCGCAATATGTTGATA
>JANQGX010000036.1 GCA_028282885.1 SAR324 cluster bacterium | reverse complement strand
ACATTCAACACAAAGATCAATACAGTCCTTGCAAACGATTCGTCCACACTCATCACAACTGCTGCAGCAATCCTTGCAGACCGGCTCAGAACAGTCGGGACACTCACTCAAACAGCCTCGACAAAAGGTGATGTCACAGATCTTGCAATAGCTGCTGCAGCTTTCACAAAAATCTTCGTAGCAACTCTCACAGTAATAGCTGTCTTGGCTGCTGACGGTATAGCCGCAGTCATAGCAGGGATATCCAAGCCAATCCTCCAGGCTGACATAGGGGCTATCGGGGTTATAGGTATTCAGGATTTGTGTTACGATGGTAAAGAAATCCAACAGCCGACCTTCCCGCAGAGCCTTTTGGATGGGTAAAAATCCATCACCCTCGCAAAGCTGTTCATTCGATACATGGGGATGCACGACACATTCCCCACTTCCGGCAGGATTGGGATTTAAAGCGATGATCTGATAAGGGGGTATCCCATTGGGTTTGGCCATCTCGTCGATTTTCAAGATAATCTCAAAACTGCCCAGGGCAATATCTTCCAGGACAACCGGTTCGGTGACAACGGAAATAGTTTTCCTTTCCAGATCATAATGAAATGCTTCGAACTCCTGCTCAATATGTGAAAGTTCCGAGTAGATATCTGACAGTGAAAATTTCATCGCTTCTTCACAATGAAATGCTTGCTTGAATTCATTGGCTTTATGACAAAAAGTGTTCATGTTTGCAGAAAGTCGTGTTTGTATCTTTTGGGCAGCCCCAAACAGTTCTTTTTCAATTGCCGTGTAGTAGCGATTTGATTCTTCCGTTATTTCACTGCATGCGGTGCTGAACTTGACGAGTTGATCTCTACGTTTTTCAAACTGTTTAATTTTGATTTGGAAAAGGCAGTGGTATATCAACTGTGCTAATCTCAGTTGATCTTTTTGATTATTCATAACAAACTCCTTGAAATAGAAAAGGCTTCCGTCTATATTGACCGGAAGCCACGATAAAGAAAGTGTTACAGGTGCGGGGCCTATGGGGTGTGTGTAGACTTCGCGCCTTCAATTTTTACAGGGGTAATTGTTACCCGGTCGTTTTCCTGAAGAACATACTCCTTGGGAACAGGTTGGCGATTGACACGGATGAGGTAATCAGGAGCTGCTTCGTTTGGCATCTTCTGCTGAAATAACTTTTCAATCGTTGTGTTGTTTTCAATGTTGAGGTAATCGGCAAAGCCACCGCCCGCATTGTTAATGTACATAATCTGCATTGTTCTTCCTTTCGATAAATTAATTTTAATTCTTGTGACATGCGATCTGTTAACGGTTCAGATCGCGCGTACCGGTATCACAGTTTTTTCTTATAGGCATTCCTTTCAATGAGGTAGAATTGTTAGTTTGCTTAAATTGGAGTGATGGAGGAGGAAGTGTTATTGAGCGGTGTCGCGTCGGTGAGGCTCTTTGGCGTTTTCCAGATCAATGATTTGTGGTTCTTGCCGGTTGATGTCTGCAAAAACGATCAAGCGAAGCCTTCCCTGCCAGATTACCAGTCCAATTGGAGAACCTTCTCCGTTTGGAACATCTTTTTCTCCGTATCCATCCGGACGAATCCAGAGCTGATCATCCTGGGGAGACAGATGCAGCCTGATGGACTTGTCTTCAAAACCCGGTGATTGTTCTCGAAGCATGAGTTCAAATTCTCTTGATGCATGATTAGCTTCGTAATTTAAAATAGCTTCTCTGGCTTGCCGGATTTCGTCAATCTCCTCTATATCGACCTGGTCATTCATTTGATAGAACATGTCAGAGACATAGGAGGTCAGCGTCTTAAACGCTTCCAGTAATTCTGCTGCCGAATTATTGGCCGTGCCGGATTGCTCTTTTAATACTGCTGTCTGGCTTTCGTTACTAAGATCAATCTCAACCTTGTTACCCTTGCTGTCGATGACCTCTAGTAACGGCGGCAGTGAATCAGGGTCGGTCATAATCTGGTAAACATACTCCGCGGCATCATGGGGGCCAGACGCATCAACATCAATAGAATAGACCACACGAGACAGGTTCTTCTGGTTCGGCGGCGGTTCAATCAAAAGCCCATCCTGAAGTTGGATTCCCGGAAAATCATCCCGTTTCATCTCAAAGATCATTAAATCCAGTCGCAGGCCTTTTTCTCCGATATAGAAACACACTTCACCGAAATTCCTGCCTTCAAATCCTTCCTGTTGCCTGATGTGCTTAACAATCGCCCGTTCCGCATCTCGTTTACTTTTGCAGCCCTTTGTAAACACGACTTCATTTTCAAAGGCTACTATTGCCATCCAGATAGTTTGCTGTCTCATGATTAATCACCTCCATTCTCGGAAGCAAACATCTCGGGGGCAATCTCTTCGAGCGTCTTCGGCTTCCAGTACAAATCACGCTCAATCGAAAGTCCCAGAGGGCCTTTAGTCTGCTGCAGTTCATTGAGGCTGAAATAGCCCAATTCTTTTTCAAACCCCTCGACCAATCCAAAGAATGTATCTTCGCCATCGAATTCCGTTGCAAAAAATGACCAATTTGAATCGGGTGTGAAAAATTTCACATAAGCAATGGCTTTTCCTCCTTTGCCCTCCTGTGTATACAGGCCCGGCAACTTCTTTCTGATTTCCTGTGTTAGTAGTTTCATGGCTCGTTCCTTTCTTAAATTAAGGTTGTTAATAGAAGAATATGCGCACAACAATTGCCTGAACTGATTTTGTAAATGTAAAGGAGGTGTGTCCGGGAATGGTGTTATGAACAGGTGAAAGTGTGCCTATCTAACACCAATCTCACTTGGAAGAATTTAGAAACAATGCTCCGGGGAATTGGAAAGTGGTTCTGATTTGAAAGAAATGAATGTCAGAAGTGTATACTGGACAGTGCTGCGTCGGTAACCTGAGGTTTGGTTTAACTTGCCGGGCTTGAATAATGTCCTTGAGGAACTTTACCTTTCATGATCGAAGCAAGTTTTAATCGGGCAATTGTCATCTCAACCAGCCTGTCCGGGCACTTTTCATTTCTCAGATAACTTAGTCGTTCCAGGAAACAGGCAATACCGTTCAGGAACTCCAAGGCTTGGGGGTTGGAGGAAATCAAAACTGATGCCTGAGAAACTTGCTCTTGTTCTGCACAACCGAAGCAGTAATCAAATATCAGGGCACTATCCTTATCACGTAGATTCATAGTTCTCGCCTGTTCATGAGTAATGAATCAAATCATTGATGTCACGTAAGGTCTATTACTAATACTGTCAATCGATCAGGATTGTTCGTAGGGGAGAATACCTAATTTGTGCAGACGTTGTCATCATGGAAAAATTTTCTGTAACAAACACAACCAATAAATCATAGACATGTGTCCGATAACTTCATGCATTACATTTCTAATGGGAGCAATGTGGATGATCCGCTAAGGAGATGTTAGACAGCCGCTCGATTTCTGCCCAAATTGCAGCAGGATCAAGTATTTTAATGAGCTGCTTTCTACTGGAAAATCGATTCGACAAAAACATCTCACTTATCGTCGGTTCCCATAGATGCGTTCTTTTGATGTCACTAACTCTGATATTAATGATATCCAAATAACCCTCTATTCTAAGTCCGATTCTTATTGTTTTATCGTTCAGGACTGCTTCAGCGACAATAATCATATTGGTTTGAGATTTTATAAGTGTTTCTTTGGCATCATAAATCAATCGAAGGTCAACCACAGGAATATTTGTCGGGCCCCATTCCAGCATTCCAACGACAAAAGATGGTTGATTGTGGATCAGTTGAGTGTGGAGTTTATATCCAGTCTTTACCCCCTTAATTACGCGTGTATCCAATGC
>JANQGX010000069.1 GCA_028282885.1 SAR324 cluster bacterium | reverse complement strand
CTTAAGTCATGGGGCAGGAAACTCTTTTCCAAAGAGCTGAGGGAGCTCATTGACTGGAAGATCGAAGCCGTCTGGAAGCATCGGGTGGAAAGCAAGATTGTCAGTATTTTCGACAGGACCGGACTACTTCCCTCAAAGCCTCACGATATCGAAGAGGTGATGAGTAACGCGAATAATATTTTCGTCAACGAAGACCTCCATTCGGAAATCTCGGTATCCAGTGGTGTTGCCGCAACCGCTATGTTCCATGACTTCTCCGGAATCGTGAACATCTCACCCTTCGCCTGTCTGATCGGTCGGGTGATTGAAGGCCTGATCACCCCATGGGCCAGGGACAAGCAGTACCCGGTTATGTCTGTTGAGATCGACGGTAACATCCTGCCGCCAAACATCATCAACAGCCTTGAGATCTTCATGCTGAACGTTCTCCGCTTCAGAAACAATCCCGAAGCCACCGAACTGGTCGAAAAAGAAGGCCACGAACGCATCACCTTCAGCCGCCAGATTGTTAAGAATTAGCCCGGGAATGTTCCGGGGACACGAGCTTTCGTCAACTGTCCCCGGATTTTTTTCCGCATACCAAAATTACCACCCGCCGGAATCTACTCACACAGCAAAGATAATTTCCCCAACATAACATCCCCATTACCAACCATTAATCGCATAAATACGATTAAAATACACACAAGTTTTGACAACCACTCCCGCAAAGGTGTATACCTTCCTCTGATCACAGAAGACAATCGCATCTTCGAAATCGAACTGGAAAGAAGATCATAAAAAAACGTTCTATACAGAATCACTAAATGACGCTCAAGACAGATTCTGTATAGAATGTGTTCCCTGATAAAAAACAAAAGTAATATGGCTAAGAAGAATCGTGATTTAATTCCGGAACAAAGGATATTAAAACTGATTTTTGTTATCCGCGGAGAGAAAGTAATATTAGATTCCGATCTTGCCGAGCTATAAGGGGTTGAAACTAAACGTTTAAATGAGCAAGTCAGAAGAAACACAGATAAGTTTCCCGATGATTTTGTGTTTCAACTGAGCTTGGACGAGTTCAAAAACTTGAAGTCACAACTTGCGACTTCAAGTTTTAGCTGGGGCGGTCGAAGAAAACCCCCAAAAGTCTATACGGAGCATGGAGCACTGCAAGCTGCCAATGTCCTTAACTCCAGCCAAGCAAATAAAATGAGTGTTTACATTATCAGGGCTTTTGTGAGCCTACGTGAGTATACTCTTACAAATGAAAAGCTAGCAAACAAGGTTGCAAAGCTGGAAGATAGAGTTAGTAGACACGATGAAGTCTTAACCACTTTGATCCGGGAGATAAAGCAATTGATCGAAACACCAAAACCAAAAGAGAATAAACGTCGAATAGGATTTGTTCCACCAAAATAGATCATTGACTGATAAATTGGCAGAGATCAAATGTGTACAGCGGGGTTTACTCGTCGCTACGCTCCTCCTAAATCCGCTGATACCAGCGTTGTGCATTCAATAAACTAAGGAACCATATGAAAATTGTTAGCTTTGCTGTAAACAACTACAGAGGCCTCTCAGGAGGACTTGAGCAGAATACAATAGATTTCGAAGGAATCAACACACTTTTCATTTTTGGCCAGAATAATACTGGGAAATCAACATTTCTGAAGGCCTACACATTTTTCTACCGAGATGACAAGCCATCACCCGATGATTTCCACAGAAAAAACACTGATAACACGATTGAGATTCAGATTGAAGTGGAACTTGATGAGTGGGATCGGAAAAGGATTGAAACTGCTGCTCCAAAGGCAAAGGAGAGCTACAAGACATATCTGATCGACGAAAAGAGAATCCGCCTGCGTTCAGAGTGGGTTCCTGAAAAAAAGGCATATGTGAAAAGAGCTCTTACTTGGAAACCAGAGAATGGTGATTTTGTTGAGATCGGCTATGCTTCTGTTGGCCTTCACAGCGTATTCCAATCTTGTTTGCCGAGACCTATTGAAATCAAAGCAATGCCGAATGAAGAAGAGGCGAAAGCCATTTTGAACGAAATATTAAAAGCAATAGCGGAGTCCAGACTAAAGGATGTTGAATTACAAGAACTGAAAGACGCTCAAAATAAAATCAAAGAGCTTCAAGACAAGATGTATAAAAAGGATGTCATTGAACGATACCAGGAATCAGTCAATTCTTATATGAGTGCACTATTTCCAACAGTTCGCGTCGGGATAGAAGATAAGAAGGATAGAGTGGTCTGGACCGAGAATAAGCTCGGTAAAGAATATGACATTTCGTTTCAGAATATTGACCAATCAGGGAATGTCGATACTGAATTGCCCAATCAAGCAGGCCTGATCGGACACGGTACAATCCGCACTGCTATCTTTACGCTTTTGCTTATGCGAGATATCGCTGAAGAATTTGAACGTATTGATGGTAGAAAAGACTATCTTGTTCTATTTGAGGAGCCTGAACTATTTCTCTACCCTAAAGTCATCCGTGACCTAAGAGACTTGATCTATAAGGTTAGTGAAGGTGATACTCCTTACCAGGTGTTATGCGCTTCACACTCACCCTCGATGATAGATATATCACAACTCAAATCCTCAATAATTCGAATGGTCAAAAACAATGAAAGCACACAACTCTACCAAGTGTCTGATTCCTTTTTAAAGACTGCATCTGGAAAGATCACTGACAAAGAGTTCAAACAAGAAATGTACGAAATCCTTCGCTTTAACCCGTACATTTGTGAGGCATTCTATGCAGATGAAGTGATTCTTGTTGAGGGACCGACTGAGGAGATTATACTCAGGGCCTATTTTCAGGAATTCCCACAGGAAAGATTTTTCTTCGTTCTAAACTGCGGTACTGTAAACAACATTCCTTTTTTTCAGAAGGTGTTATCCAAGTTCTCAATACCATACAGTGTGATATGCGACACGGATGGAATACCAATTTCTGATCATGATTCTGACGGAAATCCAATGTTCAGTTCAGGTGTCCAGAAGTCAATTTCAGATCAATTTCAACTAGATCATGCGGAGAACAAGGTAGGCGTGCTCCGATGCCATGACACTACGTTTGAACCTGCACATAGAGCAGAATCTGTGCCTGAAACCTTGCGAATGCCTGAGCCAACGTCTCATGGCAAGCCATTTGATGCCAACAGGTATTGGAATGATATTCTTGGCCCCGAATTACAATCAGATCAGATAATGGATGTTCCTATCATTTCGATTATGAAGGCGATTACAAACCACTAAAACGTTGCACAACAAATTGATCCACCGGAACTTACTCGTCGCTTTGCTCCTCACAAGTCCGTTGATCATAGCGATAAGCGGACCCTGAACGGGCCTGCTTATCGACCGATGTTGAGCGGGTCTAATAATGACCCTAGACCGATAGACCCTGCAGGGTCTGCCAATCAATGTTGTTCGAGCTATGTGATACATACCGCCAGTCAGCTCAAATGTCGACCGGCGGCCCGCTCAACATCGGTCGTTCGCTTCAGATTGACGTTTTGATGTCATGATGTTATGATGGCATTATATTGTAAACGCCATTTAAGGAGATTACATCATGGCAACTTTATCGAAGCGGTCTACAATTTATTTAGATCCTGCCTTACACCAAGCCTTAAGACTGAAGTCGCTTGAGACTTCTCAATCAATGTCAGAGATTATAAATTCGATCCTTAAAGAAGCACTTGCTGAAGACGCTGAAGATCTCGAAGCGTTTGAAAAAAGAGCTGATGAGCCTTTAATCAGCTATGAAGAGATGGTTAAAAGGCTGAAAAAAGATGGCAGAATATAAGATTTCATTCAAAAAGTCTGTCTGGAAAGACTTCAAACCAATCCCAGATAAAGATTTATCAAGAATTCTCAATCTGATAAAGAATCTTGGTAAAAATCCGCGGCCAATGAGTTGTACTAAATTAAGTAGGCAAGAAAAATATCGAATTAGACTGGGTCAGTATCGAATTATCTACTCAATTCAAGATAAAGAATTAACTGTCTGGGTTGTTAAAGTTGGTCATAGAAAAGACGTGTATCGTTAAAGTGAACAAAACACTGAACCGGACGGCATAGCGCCCTCGGTGTCACATTGCCCAAAGCTCAAAACAAGACCTATCATTAATCGAACGTGAACTTTAGCCGCCGGTTAGTTCGGCGATAAGCAAACCCTGAACGGACCTGTTTATCGACCGATGTTGAGCGGGTCTAATAATGCCCCTGGACCGATAGACCCTGCAAGGGTCTGCCTATCAATGTCGTTCGAGCTATGTGATACATACCGCCAGTCGGAGCAGATGCCGACTGGCGGCCCGCTCAACATTGGTCGTTATGTGAATAATGATAAAGGAAAACTCAATGTTTAATAAGTTAAAAGAAATCAACGTACGCCCTACACCTTTTCAATTTTATACTGCTCAAGAATTATGGACTGATGAACATACTTCAAAAAAGATGCTTGAATATCATTTGAACGAAGCTGTTGATCTTTCATCCCGAAACAAAGACTTTATTAGTCGTTCTGTGAAGTGGATCGCCTCTCATTTAGGTATTGATTCAAATACAAATATTGCTGATTTTGGATGTGGACCTGGGCTATATACCACTCTTTTTGCGGAGAAAAATGCTGATGTTACTGGGATTGATTTTTCAAGCAGGTCCATTCGTTACGCTAAGAAAGTTGCTAATCAGAAAGGTTTGAATATCGATTACTTTAAACAAAACTATTTGGAGTTCGAAACAGAGAAACGATTCGATCTCATTACAATGATCTTTTGTGATTATTGCGCGTTGAGTCCATCGCAAAGAAAAACGTTGCTAGCCAAGTTTTATTCTTTTTTGAAACCTGGTGGATTAGTCTTGTTGGATGTCCATTCTGTGAATGTTTTCAACAGTAAAGAAGAGGTCGCATTGTATGAGTTTAACCAGCTTGATGGTTTTTGGTCTTCAGAAGATTATTACGGATTTTTAAATACATTCAAATATGACGAAGATAAAGTAACTCTTGATAAATACACGATCATTGAAAAAGATAGAACTAGTGTGGTTTATAACTGGCTACAATATTTCGATCAGGATTCAATACGGGAAGAGCTTGGAAAAAATGGATTTGAAGCTCTAGAATTCTATTCAGACGTTACTGGCTCAATTTTCTCCCCTGATTCTCTTGATATGGCAGTTGTCGCAAGAAAAGCTAAATACACATAACAAGAGTTGAGCGGGTCTAATAATGATCCTGGACTGATAGACCCTGCAAGGGCCTGCCTATCAATGTCGTTCGAACTATGTGATACATACCGCCGGTCGGCTCAGATGCCGACCGGCGGCCCGCTCAACATCGGTCGTTATGTTTGAAAACCCTTGATTGGAAATATAAAGAAGGTGTCATTCAATGACAGAGAAGAAAGACAAAAATGATTTTTCAGATTTATCAGATCATGAACTGGTTGACGCGTATGGTCACACTGGCGATCAATGGGCATTCGAAGCGTTAAAAGCAGAGGAACGTCGTAGGACGGCTGAAAGGGCTTTAACTCAAGCTGTAGTATCAAACAAAATTGCTATTGGTTCGCTGGTTGTTGCTATACTTAGTCTTGCTGTCGCAGTTATTGCGGTTATAATCAGCACTTAATGTAATGATATAAATAGTGTTATCGCTGCAAGAGAATATAGAAATGAAACAAAAATGTCGCAATTGCCATTTTTTATGTAAAACTCATCGGTCTGAAAGTGGAGAAACATTTGATTTGTCTTGGACTTCAAAAGATCGTAGCAATGGCAAAATTACTACGCCATATTCATCAAGCTGTTATTTGAAAGTTTGGGATACGGGTATTGATCCCTCGATCAATACTAATTTAGTCAATGTGATAGATGAAAACAGAAAAAATGTTTGCTTTTTTATGGCACATAAACCAGGAATGTCATTTCATGCAGCAAAGGTTTTACAAGAGCGTAAATCAGAAAATGCTCAACTTAAAAGAACCAATTTGTACACTCAAATTGGTTTATGGATAGCAGCATTAGCTCTTATTGCAAATCTATTGGTAGCAGTATTCAAAAATTAGATTAACTAATACATACACCCGACCACCCCGCCGCTCGTTCCTCGCTCTGGGCTGGCGGGTGATGTTGGATAGTAATGGATTAACTTGGTTTTATGGAGAAATTTACAGGGAAGAACCATAGTATAGCTATAAACGTTCTGTAAAAAAGTAGGTGGAGAATGCCTTTTAACTACGCCATGTATGAGAAAAAGACTTGGCGATATGGACATGTCTCTTAATTACTTTGTATTTTTAGATCAACATGTCGCTAGAGCGGCAAGATGGCTGTAATCCAATGCAGTTAAGTGTCTTATTATTTTAGGGGCATTTATGAAATGGATCTTTCTATTTTTAGTATTCGCATTCACGGTTTCGAACAACCTTTTTTCTAATGATTCCATAGATGAAGAAAAGTTTATTGAGTTTTCTAAACAACTTGAATGGGCTCAAATTTTAATCTCTGACGTTCGTCCTAGGAAATACGTTTTCCCTGATAAAATTAACTATCTTTACCAAATACCAAAGCCTGTAACCGAAGAGGAATATAGTGTTAATAAAACGATATTAAGAAACAGTTTCTATTTTGAAAACTCTCCTTTTCATTCGGACAGAATCGAATTTCAATGTGACATATCTAGTCTGTTAAAGACACGCTATTATATCAGCTTTTTCTGGACCGAAGCCTTAACAGCTGATCATAAGAACATCATTAATAAGAAAAAGCATTCAGATTTCACCAATTGGAAGCAGGTCGCATTTCTTGGAAATTTTATTGATAATGAGGTTTTTGTTACACCAGATGACAGGGATGACGTTATTTCGTTAAAGGGGCAATTTGAAGTCTACTATCCAATGGACTATGTAAATACCGTTTTATCCCAAAAAGACATAGGTAAAATCTATAGAATAGGAGATTTAGAATTTAAGCTACTTACAATTGAGAATGATTTTACTGCCATTTGGACCAACGATTATCAAGATCATATTTACATTGATATGTTTGGTCTGAATGTAAACGGAAAGGTCTTAGATATTAAGGGCACTGGATCTCATTTGTATAAACTCTATACGTTGTTAAAAGAAAAGGAAAAACTATCTCAAAAGCAACTCATTAAGTTGTATAAAGGATACGAAGAAATTGGAAAATACGGGCACATTATTTACCTGAAGGTTAATGGCAGCATTGATAAAACACTGGTTTCCGTTGCAAAAGACTTTAAACAGGAAGTTTTTGAGGTTGAGGCATTGCGATCGCCAGACAAAGAATCAAAATCAATTGCGGTCAATCGAGAAAGACTAAAAAAATCTTATTTCCCACAGTTCATAGACATACCTGAAAAAGATCTTATTTCAAAGATTAGTGCATATCCTGATCGATCTCGTGCGTTAGCAAACTTAAATGAACTTGATTTGATCATCAGACTTCCGGAAATCGACAACTCACTTTACGACCGTAGTGAATTTGAAGACGTAAAATACTATAAAGACAACCGTATCCTGAATGGTTATTCACCGGATGATTTTGACAGGGCAACCGGGTTAATAGAAATATACTACCCTCAGAAGATAACAACTGTTGTTTATGACATCGACAATTTTACCGGTTCCGACAAAATAAGGATCTTAAACCAAAACGAGATCGAGATTATTGATAAAGCAACTCTGGATCTTTGGATCCAGTCGACATACTCTGCCTGGAGTTTGGGTTCGATTAGTTCTTCTCCTTTTGTTTCAATCAGAGCGTACAATAATGACGGAATCTCATTGGTATATGAAAGATCACTGCTCAATCATCCCGTTTCAAAAAAGGATGAACATATCGCCAAATTCATGGGGACAATAAAGAGGATCGAATTGGATATTGTTGATAAATGGATAAGAACAACCAAACAATTTGATATTGAAGCTGGACCGAAAATCGATCCTAAAGATGGTGGATAATAACTGCTATGCTATCATTGTAACCCAACAAAAGGCTAAGCTAATTCTCACTTGTTTTTCTTCGTTTTCCAAACGCGATGCCAAGTTTGCGCATGCGGTGCCTGAGTGTACTGGCGTTTACATCCAAACGGCCGGCAGCCCCGTTTGGGCCATCGATTCGGTTGTTACACAACAAGAGGACATTTTCGATATGGTTCCGCATCACCTCATCAAGGGTGGGTACCTCTTGTTCGAGATTGGGGCTTAGTGGTTTGGATTGTTGTGGCGGCCTGCTTACATCATCAAAGATCATACTCTCATTTGAAGGACCGGCTAAAGCACGTATGAGAGCCCTCTCGACCGAGTTTTCCAGTTCCCTTACATTCCCCGGCCAATCATGGTCCGCTAGCTTTTTTATCTGAGTAGAGGAGATCGTCGGCCGGACTCGAATCCCCATCTCGCAGCATTTCTTTCGAACGAAGTAGTCTGCCAGAGCAGGGATGTCAGTTTTCCGGTGCCGCAGGGGGGGAATCGTTATCGGAAAGACATTGAGCCGGAACCACAGATCTTCTCTGAAGGATTTGTCAAGGACCATCTGCTGCAGGTCCCTGTGTGTGGCGGAAATGATGCGAATATCCACCTTGATTGGATCACTGCCTCCCACTCGCTCGATGGTTTTGTCC
>JANQGX010000050.1 GCA_028282885.1 SAR324 cluster bacterium | reverse complement strand
TTAATAACCCATGATTTGCCTCCTGCGGTTATGATGTTTATACGATTTCTTTTAGCCGCTATTTTGTTCGCGCCCTATGTATTTATAAAAAATGGATTGAGGTTTCCCCCACGGGAAAGAATGCTAACTTACACAATTTTAAGTATTCCTTCAGTTATTTTCTTTTGGAGTATGTTTGAAAGTTTAAGGTATACAAGTGTTATTAATACAGGCGCTTTATTAACACTAGTCCCGGCCATAACAGCGGTCTGGGCATTTTTAATTAATCGAGAAATCCCGACAATACTTCGTTCTTTTGGCTTGGCTATAGGCACATTAGGCGCACTTTTGGTCGTGTTTAAGGGAGATTACATAGCGTTAATTAGTCTTAAATTCAATTATGGTGATTTTGTATTTATCACGGGCATTTTGCTTTCAAGCTGGGATAAACCTTTGTTAAAAAAAGTTTACAGTGGAGAGCCTGTAGAGATCATTACATTTTGGACTCTACTTTTGGGGGCTGGCTTGCTTTTAATAGCCTCGATAAACAGTATGATATATGTTGACTGGCTCAATACTCCATACAAAGCTTATGGAGGTATTATATATTTGGCGATATTCACAACTTTAATTACCTTCTTTATAAGCCAAAAATGCACTGTTCTAATTGGCGCGACTAAAGTGGCCGCTTATAGTCTTTTAGTACCGGCATTCGTGATTTTAATTACTTTTGTAACTGGAATGGAGAGTTTCGAGTTTGCCACTTTACCAGGCATACTTCTAGTAATTATTTCGATGTTTATAATTCAAAAAGAATCGAGAGCCGCTCTATCGAAGAGCACATAACAAAAGTTGAGCGGGTCTAATAATGATCCTGGACCGATAGACCCTGCAAGGGTCTGCCTGTCAATGTCGTTCGAGCTATGTGATACATACCGCCAGTCGACTCAAATGCCGACCGGGGGCCCGCTCAACATCGGTCGTTAACCTTCAAATATTGCAGCCGTTAACTTTCCTTTCATTGACAAATTCACATCAAACAGACTAGACTGACTAGTGTGAAATCTAATATGGAGGAATCATGAATACAACTTGGAAATTACAAGATGCGAAAGCAAAATTTAGCAAAATAGTAGATGATGCACTCAAAATTGGACCACAATTTGTGACACGTAGAGGTCGAAAAGCCGTAGTAGTTATATCAGCTGAAGAATACGAAAATTTAGTATCAAATAAACCATCATTCAAAGAGTTCCTACTTAGCTGCCCAAAAATGGGAGAAGAGTTTGATATAAAAAGACAACAAGACCTTCCAAGGAGCATAGAATTTTGAACTATTTATTAGATACCTGCGTTATATCAGAACTCACAAAACCAACTCCCAATGAAAATGTCATTGAATGGTTAAACATCACTCCAAATGATAGATTATTTTTAAGTGTGATAACAATTGGAGAGATCAGAAAAGGTTTAACAAAGCTTCCAGATTCAAAACGTAAGGCCGATTTAACCAATTGGCTTAATACTTTACTCGAAGATTACCAGAATAGAATTTATCCAATAAGTTTAACTGTCGCTGAAAATTGGGGAGTAATACAGGGACATGCAGAAAAAGAAGGCAAATCAATGTCCTCTATAGACAGTCTTATTGCTTCTATTGCTTATACCCACAATCTTGTGCTGGTTACTAGGAATGAAAGTGACTTTCAAGCCAGCAATCTACCCATTCAAAATCCTTGGATATTATGATCAGGTTAACAAGTGCATTCATTTGACTGGCCTCGCCGCGGTCAGCTACTGATGCAAGCGTTAGAAAGGCACTTAATCAAAACAATGAGGTATTTGAAATGAAAGTATTAGTCGTTGACGACGACCACATCAATCTAAGCCTAAATCGAGAACTGATGGAAGATTGGGGGTATGAGTATGATCTTGCCGGTAATGGTGCGGAAGCGGTTGCACAAGCTCGGAATAATGCCGGACAATACGATATTTGTCTAATGGACATCGACATGCCAGTCATGAACGGCTTGAAAGCCGCAAAAATCATCCGGGAAACGATGAAGTATTTTCCGATCATTGCTACCTCGGCAAATTACGACTATGAACGCGATTGCCTGACAGTAGGGATAGACGAGTTTATAAGAAAACCGTACGATTCGGATACGCTTTACGAAAAGCTCAACGAGTTCAATGTCAAACAACTCGTTCTTCACATCCAAAACGATCAATTGATATTAACAACGGAGACTCCAATGGACCAACAACATGCAAAAGAAATCAAACAGCTAAAAGAAGATGGTTTGGTAAAAGTCAGGTTCGGTACGAATGGCGAAGATTTGATTTTGCATAAATTCGCCACAAATAAAATATCTCATGATTTCATATCCAAAGGTCAGATGATTTCAGTCTTTTTGAATCATGATCCTGACAAGCCCACGCGATGCGAGCTTTAACAGCAACACTGTCACATAACGCAAACGTACTTGGATGATGTTGGTTATAGTGCCGAATCTCAGGAAGAAAAAGAAGAAATGAAAAAATATTCAGAAAGAACGGTAAAACCTGAAAAAGAAGGAAATAGTATTGCGAAATAGTATTTTGGACTTCCGACTAATTCTTCGGCCGATTTTCTAACAATGTCGTTCGAGCTATGTGATACATACCGCCAGTCGGCTCAAATGCCGACCGGCGGCCCGCTCAACATCGGGCGTTAGAAACGGAAAAGCAATGGAATTCAAAATTAGGCAAGCAGAACCAGCGGAGTGCAAAACAATTGAGAAGTGCATTAATGACGCTTTTTCCGGATATATTGCTCCAATGGGAGGTAAACCAACTGCAATGAACACCGATTTTGAACCTTTGGTTGCAAAACGCCAAGTTTATGTCGGGGTCAAAGACAATGTGATTGTAGCAGTTATGGTTATTATAAATTGCCCGGATCACGTCTTGTTGAAAAATGTTGCTGTTGTTGAGCAATTTCAAAATAAAGGTGTAGGAAAAGAGTTACTTAAATTTGTTGAGGCTGAAACCTTAAGATTTGGAAAATCAGTAATTCAAATCTATACAAGCGCAAGGCTTCCACAATTGGTTAATTACTGGTCCAAATGTGGGTTTCAAGAAACAAAGCGAGTAACAGACAATGGCCATATAGTCGTATATATGGCAAAAAACTTGGATTCAAACTAATTGCTAAAACAGGTTTCTAGCAAGGATTTGCAGTGAACCGCCATGCTGCCTTTGATGGAGTCAAACATCCAAATTCATGGCAAATCCTTCGTGAACTCAATAATCTTAAAGGGGGCCACTGAAACCCGGCGTTAGCGAATTGAAATCCCAATCATTACACAAGAAACAAAATGAAAAAAATAGGTATCCTCGGCGGGCTAGCTTGGCCGGCTACAATTGAGTACTACAGAGCAATTTGCCAGCTAAGTCAGAATTATCACTCACAATTTGAATTTAGTGGTCCCTCTCCAATGCCTGAAATGTGTATTGAATCAGTCAACATCAACTACTCATTTAATCAAAGGGGTGAAATAGGAAATGAAGCCTCATGGAATGAATACGATAAGTATTTTAACTCTGCATTACAAAGACTAGAAAAGAATGGAGTTGATTTCATAATTATTACAGCAAATACGCTTCATACAAGATTTGAAAATATAACCAGTGGCATTGATATTCCAGTTTTGAGTATTTATGAAGCTATTGCGGATGAATGCAAAAAGCAAGACATTGACCAGTTTTTACTACTGGGTACGGAACCAACAATGAAATCAAACTCATTGCCAGATTTCATGTGTAAAAAAGCAATTAGTGTACTTCCACCACCTACCAAAGATTTAAAATTGAAAGTTGTGAACTTAATATTAGATCTGTTTGAAGGAAAAACTGAAAACGGCAGTAATGTATTGAATGAGGTAGTTAACTCAGCATACTTGCATATGGATAAAAAACAGAAAATAGTTTGCTTGGCTTGCACAGAACTACCTTTAGCTTTTAGCGGAAAGGAGCAATTGGCAACCTTTATTGAAAAAGAAGTGACCTACCTAAATACAACGATTATTCATGCAAAGGCTGCCTTTGATTATGCATTGCAGTAGATTTCGCTTACAAAAGTTCGAGCTACGTGATACATGCCGCCAGTCGGCTCAAACGCCGACCGACGGCCCGTTCAGCATCGGTCGTTATAAATTGAAAAATCGAGAGATAAAATGAATGAATTTCCAGAGTTCATGAGAAATCAACAAAATAAAGTTGATTCAAAAATGCTTTATACACCTGGAGTCGAAGGCTATGTTTTCGATGGTATCGATAGTAGTCAATTGACTTTTTGGACATATAAACAGGATGCCGTATCGAAGCAACATTCCCACGAATATGATGAATACACCGCAGTTATTCAGGGGCAGTACACGGTCATAATAGGAAACAAAAGATATACTCTAAATCCCGGCGATGAACACGTTGTAAAAAAAGGAGTACAACATGGTGGAGAAGCAATTGCTGGTACCAGAACATTTAACGCGTTCGGCGGGAGGCGCGCAAAGCGAGAAGTTAAGAATCAGTAAATCCATCTTTTATTCCTAATCAATATTTCCAAGGGTTTGCAGTGGACCGTCATGCCGCCTTCGATGGGGGTTAAACAATCAAACTCCTGACAAATCCTTCGTTGACACAAAAACCTTGCACGCGGCCACTGAAAACCGGCGTTAAGTGCAATTAGAATAACACTGGGTTTTAAAATGAAATACGATCAATTAGAAACCGAAAGACTGGTTCTTAGAATGTGGAATAAGAACGACATTGATACATATGCAAAGATTTGCAGTGACTCAGAAACCATGAAATACATTGGTGGAAAAGCGTTCGATAGGACAGAAGCATGGAGAAGTGTAGCGTGGATAATAGGTCATTGGCATTTGAAAGGTTATGGATTATGGGCTGTAGAAGAGAAAAAAAGTAAAAGACTCATTGGGAGAATTGGTTTTATCAACCCAGATGGTTGGCCAGGTTTTGAGCTCGGTTGGATGTTGAACAAGGATGATTGGGGGAAAGGGTATGCCACAGAGGGCGCACAAAAGTCCTTAGAATATGCATTTTCGGTATTAAACAAGCAACATGTAATCAGCCTTATTCATCCTGAAAATTTTGCATCTCAAAAAGTCGCAGGTCGTATTGGAGAGGAAATAGAAGGGGAGACAGAATTATTGGGGACGAAAGTGAATGTCTATGGGATACATAAACACAAATGGGAAAGCACTTGACAAGTGCTTACACCGAACTGCATAGCGCCGCTGCAGGTCGAAAGTTAAGTAGCCATGGCAAGATCACCTTTAGTCAAAATCCGGCGTAGCAGCCGGTGAAACCTGTGGAAGTAATCTTAAATTCAGAGACTTCATGAGGAGTATATTCGTTTTCTTTGTCGTATCTATTACATCATCTTGCTTTGCTCCATTAATCGGTTTAGCTAACGATTCCATTGATAAATGTGACGTATTAACAAAATCAGGAGCATCTATGACTTTCATACAAATAACTGATGAAGGGATGGCAAGTTTAATAGGAAAAAATGAATCGGGAACCATAATCTGGGAGAAACCTATTCCAATAGAAGGAATCAACAAAGCCAAAAGTTGGGTAAACTGCAAAAAAAATAGCATACAAATATCATGGCAAATGCCTTTTAACGCATTTGAATTTCAACATAAATTCAAATGGGACGGATCAACCGTTACAAAACTACAGTCCTTGGCAAAAGATCCTTCACAATCTGAGTTAGATGCTGCTGTTGAAAAAGCAACAAACGGTTCTGGAGTAGAGTGGGACTTGGATATAATGTATCCTAACAGGTATATAACTTCTTATACTATTGAAAACTTGATATCAAAAGGTCACAAAAATGCGCTGTTAGCCTATAGAAGCAAAAACAATAAAAAAGCAGCCGGCATTCTTGAAAATGTTTTCGATTTATCCTCAGTTATGGCAAGTATCATGGGCTTTTGCGAAACTTGCTGGGAGGACTTAAATCCAAACACAAAGGTCCCGGTTAAACTCAAAATGTGGCTCTCAAATTGGAAAGCAGTTGAGCTTAACAGTGAACTCTACATTCCCGCTTTAAATGACTATGGCTTTTTTCTTCAAGAGAACACGAAATTTGAGCATTCAATTGCTGTACTTATCGAAGTGATAAAAACGACACCAAATCGAGCTGTAGCACATTTAAATATCGCAGATTCTTATTGGAGTATTGGTCATAAAGAAACAGCAAAGAAATACTACAAATCCTATTCTGAGCTGATGATAAATATAGGAAAGAAAAAAGGAATTCCAAAAAGAGTATTAAAACGGATATAAAACATTTCCAGCAAAAGTTTCAATTGACGGCTATCGCCGCAACTGAAGCTGGCGTTCCCAAAAGACACCTGTACAATTTATTGGACAAATCCGAAAAGACCCTGTAGACTTGTACAAAAAACAAGACAAATACGGAGGTCAAAATGAGAGTTATTAATTTTAGCGAAGCTCGAAACAACTTGAAATCAGTACTTGATCAAGTCACTGATGATGCCGATTACACAGTTATAACCCGCAGAGATGCGGAAGATGCGGTAGTTATGTCACTGGATTCTTTTAACAGTTTCATGGAGACTTTCTACCTTCTAAAGTCCCCTGCCAATGCCGAACATCTTACAAAGTCGATCGCTCAATACAGAAAAGGTGAAACCCAAGAAAAAGAACTGATCGATGAATAGGAAATTAGCTTGGACTGACGAAGCTTGGAAAGATTATCTTTATTGGCAAACCCAAGATAACAAAAAGCTAAAGCGTATCAATAAACTCATTGCTGCCGTAAAGCGAGACCCATTTCAAGGAGTCGGAAAACCAGAACCTCTCAAAGAGAACTTGTCAGGATTTTGGTCTAGGAGGATTGACGACACAAATCGTCTTGTTTACGCAGTCGATAAAAAACATATCACCGTTATATCTTGCAGGTACCATTATTAAAATCGAAAAAAAAACACCGGACAGTACACGCCCTCGATAGCACTTTGCTAAAAGCTCCGGCTTAAGATCAATGCTAATCAACCACCGGTGCAGCTGCCGGTGATTTTGGCGGTAAGCAGACCCTGAACGGGCCTGCTCAACATCGGTCGTTAGTCTTCTTAAACCCCAAGATCATTCATGTTCAATCTTGACTTTAGTATCATTAGTGATATTATTTGTTCATGGATAAATTAAATGAAATCCTAAAGGCTTTTCGCAACAGTCCAACAAATGTGAAATTCACAGAGCTTTGTAAGGTTTGTGATCATTATTTTGGAAAACCTCGTCAATCCGGTACAAGCCACAGGGTTTATAAAACTCCTTGGCAAGGTGATCCAAGGGTGAATATTCAAAACAGCAAGGGTAAAGCCAAAGCGTACCAGGTCAGACAAGTTCTGAGAGCAATAGAAAGATTGGAGGTAGAAAATGGCAATTAAGAATGATCATTACACATATCGAGTGACTTGGTCAGAAGACGATGGTGAGTATGTTGGATTATGTGCAGAGTTCCCTAGTTTAAGTTGGCTAGCAAAGACACCCGAATCTGCCCTAAAAGGCGTACGAACTTTAGTAGCGGATGTGGTCAAAGACATGAAATCTAATAATGAACCAATTCCTGAAGCTATCGCTGTAAAGCGATTTAGTGGCAAATTTATGGTTCGTGTTCCACCAGAAATTCACCGTGAGTTAGCAATTAAGGCCGCAGAAGCAGGCGTAAGTCTTAATCGTCTTGCTAGTTCAAAGCTAAGCCAATAAAACCGAAGTTATTTCATGCGGTTTGTAACACTTTTACTTCGTTAATCAGTCGATCAGCCAATATTTCTTCTTGAAGGTCAAGCTCATAGTGATCTTGAAGATTCATCCAGAACTGAGCAGAAGTACCAAAATAGCGACTTAGTCGCAAAGCAGTATCAGCGGTAATACCGCGTTTTTCTTTTACAATTTCATTAATTCGTCTGGGAGGAACTGAAATATCTTTTGCAAGTCGATACTGGCTGATATTCAAAGGCTCCAGGAATTCTTCAAGCAGTATTTTTCCTGGGTGGATAAGTGGTAGTTTCTCTTCAGTTGCCATTTTAATCCTATAACGCTAGTGATAGTCAGTGATCTCAACTTGGTTGTCATTTCCACTGTCCCATACAAAGCAAATTCGCCATTGCTTGTTTATCCGGATACTATGCTGACCTTGTCTATCGTGTTTTAAAGCCTCAAGCTGATTTGCAGGTGGAATGGTTAAATCATCAAAACTCGTCGCTGCGTGGAGCATTACCAGTTTTTGTCTTGCTCTAGCTTGAATATCTGGAGGAAACCTTTTTGAGAACATCCTGTCAAAGATTTTCTCTGTTTCCTTACATTTAAATGATTGAATCATAATATAAATTTTAAGTGGACTAATGATTTAATAATAACGAATTGCGTTATTAACGTCAACCGTTATCTTTTTCTAATCTCAGCACCGATCAAATGTTGAGCGGGTCTAACAATAACCCTGGACCGATAAACCCTGCAAGGGTCTGCCTATTAACGTCGTTCGAGCTATGTGATACATACCGCCAGCCGGCTCAAATGCCGACCGGCGACCCACTCAACGTCGGTCGTTATAAGCTTTCCATTCAACTAAACATACCTCTTGATTGATAATTACATTGTAGTTATAATATCTGCATGGAAGAGATAAAGTTCACATGGGATGAAAGCAAAAACAAACTGAATAAGAAGAAACATGGTATCAGTTTCGAAGAAGCTAAAACCGTATTCTATGATCAAAACGGTCGATTAATTTCAGATCCAGATCATTCTGATGCAGAGGATCGATTCATTTTGTTAGGTTTGAATTCACACCTTAATCTGTTAGTTGTTTGCCATTGCTACAGAGAAGATGGTGATACAATCAGAATTATCTCAGCGAGGAAAGCGACCAAGACTGAGAAAGAACAGTACAAGGGGTTTTAAAATGAGAGACAACTACGATTTTTCAAAATCAAGACGAAATCCTTATGCAAAACGTTTAAAAAAGCAAATAACGATTCGCATAGATGAAGACACAATAAATTACTTCAAAGATATGGCAGAGGAAAAAGGAGTTCCATATCAAAGTCTGATAAACCTATACCTCCGAGATTGTGCTGATTCACAAAGAAAATTAAATGTGAATTGGCAATAACACGCTTATAACATTTGTTTCCAGTGGAGTCGCTTCGCGCCCCACTGAAACAGGCGCTAAGCCCCAAACTAGGACAAAGTATCTAAACATTCCCCTTTCATGAGGAGCTAAATAGATGAAAGAAAGTGATAAATATTTGAAAATTGTTGAGTGGTCTGAAGAAGATCAATGCTATGTGGGGACTTGCCCCGGTTTATTTCTTGGTGGATGTCATGGTGATGATGAGGCAAAGGTTTATAAAGAACTCTGCAAGCTAGTTGAAGAGAACATTGCCTTATACCATTCAGACGGTAAACCTTTGCCAAAACCAACCAGCAGAAAAGAGTATTCAGGTAAGTTTCTTTTGCGCACCGGTAAAGAGTTCCATAAAGTCCTCTCAATAAAAGCCCTTCAAGCAGATGAAAGCCTAAACAGTTATTGCTTAAAAGTGCTGAAGCAAGCAATTAGCCATACTAATCAGTCTAATAGCTAACTTTATGTTGAGCGGGTCTAATAATGACCCTGGACCGATGGACCTTGCAAGGGTCTGCCTATCAATGTCGTTCGAGCTATGTGGTACATACCGCCAGTCGGCTCAAATGCCGACCGGCGGCCGGCTCAACATCGGTCGTTAAGCCGTTCTTATGGATAAGTTTTCTATCTTTTTATCGTTTAAAAAAGGAGAAATTTATGGTTACTGGACAATGCAACTGTGGCGCAATAGCTTTTGAGATTGATGTCGACATTTCAGAAGTATTCTTTTGTCACTGCTCCATTTGTAGGAAGTCCACGGGTAGTAATGGAATTGCGGTAGTTGTCATCGACAACGATGCATTCCGTTGGACTCAAGGTAAAGAAAAAATCTTGACATGGAAAAAGCCAGACGGAGATTGGCAGACTTGGTTCTGCCAGACTTGTGGCTCGCCTTTGCCAGGCATAAACGACGAATCACGAATGTTTGTTCCTGCCGGGTTGATCACAAAAGGTGGTGAATCCCTTCGAGTAGCCCACCACATTTGGGTTAGTTCAAAGGCAGTTTGGGACGAAATTGGGGATTTAGGTAAACAACACAGAGAATCATTTGAAGGCTAATACTTATTGTGAAATATGGCTTAACAAGCGGCTGCAGTGGATGGCTATCGCCGCCACTGAGCCCGGCGAGATAAACAGACCCTGGACGGGCCCGCTCAACATAGGTCGTTAGTGAGAAGAGGAGATGAGTTGTTCGGCTGTAGCAGCAAGAAGTTCCGATCTTTTCATACCATGTTTTCCTCGGTATTCATCTACATCTTTGGGTAGAGATTCGGGAAACATGACATTAAATCGTTTTTTGGGTTCATTGACAATTTGACTCTTTGGCTTTGAAATCGGTTTGCCATACTTTTTTGCAGTTTCAATCCAAAGCTTTACAGCGGTTTTCGCTTCTTGCAAGGGTTCTTCCGGAGGAAGAACCCTTGTTCCAAACAGTTGAAAAAACAAGTCACAATAAGGATGGGAGTAGACATCATTGAATATTTCAAAGAAATGTCAGATGAAACCGGCATTCCTTACCAAAATCTTATCAACTTGTATCTCCGTGATTGTGTGACATCTCAGAGAAAACTCTCTTTCCAGTGATTGACCCCGCACAACAAACAAGGATAGATTGTGTGTAGCCACGGTCCATCCTGTTGAACTAAACGCTTCGCGTCGGTTTATTTCTGAAGCTAGCTTATATTCCCGCATTTTCCTTTTGCACATCTATTTCATTTCGTGCTACCAGATCTTCTCATAAGTTCGGTTGATGAGCCCGAAGAGATTATCAATATGGTAGGCTGGAACAAAAAGTAATGGGTTGTTCGAGGATTTTCTGATGGAGAATGAACCATATGGCCGCATGCGGCAGTGAATCAAATCAGGCTACAATACGGCAACCTTGAAATTGACCGCACACTGATCATCTGCGATATAGCGCCGCTGATGAACTATAGTTATGTAATCCTGGCAAAACCGTTTTGGGCATTAAACCTGTGTCGCGGCCGGTTATAACGGTGTTCGAAGAATTCGCTATTTCCTTTGGGGTCTTTTTTCGTGGTCTAAATTTTCAAATCCGAGATCGCGCAATAGATGATCCCCGAGTTTTAGCGTTTCCATTCGATTCTTACGTTGTATTCTCAGGGAGTTATACTCAATAATTCTTTTTTTCAGATCGGTTGTTAGAACGTTGAACCATCGACGTTGGTTTTTATTTTGAGTGTTTTTCACTTTCATATTCACCTCCGAATTGACTTTTTTATTAAAATATCCAATTCTGGAAGTTAAGTGAAACAAATATTATTTATGTAAAACATTAGACATCTTGATATTGCTTACCGGAGTCCACAATGGACCTGCCAACTGATATTCTACGAACTTTTGTCGTCGCTGCTAATGAGGAAAGTTACACCGCAGCCTCTTCAATAGTCCATCGAACTCAATCAGCAGTCAGTATGCAGATGAAACGGCTGGAGGAACTGGTCGGATGCGTGTTGTTCAAACGGAACGGACATTCAATGAAGCTGACCTCAGAAGGTCAGACCTTACTACGCTACGCCCAACGGATGTTGAAGCTTCATGACCAGGCTATTGCTGAACTATCTCGTCCGGAGCTTTCAGGTCGTGTCAGACTGGGTGCTGCAAGCGATTACACCGAGAATGTATTGCCATTGTTGTTGGCCCGCTTTGCCGCAATGTTTCCCCATATTCAGGTCGATCTTGCCTGCGAACCGGAATTTCGGTTAGTTGAATCATTAAAAAAAGGAGAGATTGATATACTGATAAAGACCTCCGGTGAGAAACCTTCAACAGGCAGAATCATCCATCGGGAAAGTGTGGTTTGGGTCGGTTCGGACCGATATCCGGTACATGAACAGGATCCGGTTCCATTGGCGGTTTATAATGATGAATGTGTGTATCGAAACTGGGCGATTGATGCGCTGACAAAAATTGAGAAGAATTTTCGTATCGCATACACGAGTCCCAGTACTTCCGGAATACTGGCCGCAGTAAGAGGCGGATTAGCGGTAGCGCCGGTTGGGCTAAGCGCTGTGTCGAAAGACATCAGAATACTGGGCATTCGAGATGGATTTCCGGACCTTCCTACCGCCTATGTAGCCATAATCACTTCATCCCGGCATCTTTCTCCAGTTGTGGAATCTCTCTATGAGCACGTCATTAAAGGTTTTGAAGAATTTGATCATATTCAAAGAAACAGCTTTAAAAAGGATGTTGACGGTTAAAATGATCACGAAATGGGATCCAACCCAAAATCCAAATGTTCAACATCTGTCATTGGAGATAACGAAAAACCGAGGTTAGCTTATGATTAAAATAGATACCCTGCAATGCAAAGCGTGTGGAATCTGTGGAAACGTATGCCCAAGGCATATCCTTGAGACAATCAAGGAGAACGGGCAAAAGACGACGTACATTTCAAAAAGCAGGGAAACCCTTTGCATGGAATGCGGTCATTGTCAGGCTGTCTGTCCGAATGGAGCGATAGCGTTGGAGAGATTTCGAAATGAACAGTTTCCGGAACATGACTCCGTCGACTTCGATGGAGAGCAAATTCTTGAGTATGTTAAGCAAAGAAGGTCGATTAGAAGATATCGAAACGAACCTGTTTCCCGTGAATTACTGGACAAGATCATCAATGTGTCTCGATATTCACCAACCGGTACAGGCAAGAGAGTGACAGGTGTTATTGTAGTTGAGGATTCCGATATAATTAAAAAATTGTCGGCGCTTGTTTATGAAGTATATGAAGGTTTGGACAAAGGGCTAAGAAATCCAATTGCAAAACAGATAATTAAAAGGAAGATTGGAAACAATTTGGTTTCTACCTTAACCGACTTTGTCATGCCCGGAATGCGGTGGTATATCAAATGGTATAAAGAAGGAAAAAGCAACGAAATTTTCCGCGACTGTCCCGCCTTATTGCTGTTTCACAATCCGGTATCTGAGCCTATGGCTTCTGAGAATTGTCTGATTGCGGCCTATAACGCTCATTTGGCGTCGCAAGCATATGGAATTGGATCTTGTGTGAATGATTTAATACCGCCTGCCTGCAACAGAAACCATAAGGCCAGGGAACTACTGAAGTTACCTAAAGACAGAGAAATATATGCCAGCATAACTCTCGGATATCCCAAATATAAGTTCAAGTGTTCCATCCCAAGGGAGTTCGTTGATGTCCAATACCTGTGATCTTTAATCCTGTCTTCTTCAGGCAGATCCAAAACCGGAACAAGCTATTTAACCCACGGAGAATTATTAGGCTTTTGTTAGGACTCTTCGCCACCCCGCCTGAACACTCTTCTAACAACACATTAATAATTTTCTCAACTTTCCCAGTTGAAAGTTAGACCCGATAAATCAACCATTCTCGGCCAGTTGTGGCCCGAGGTTAAAATAACGGATCGAAAATGACACAATAGTG
>JANQGX010000046.1 GCA_028282885.1 SAR324 cluster bacterium | reverse complement strand
GGGCGTCGGCCCGGGGCGCGCCGGAAACCGGAAGGTGGGCGTCCCTCTCCGCCGGGGCGGCGGAGGTTTCGATCTCGGAGGCGGTGTCCGCCGGGGAAGATGCCGCCTGGAACGGGGGCGCATCGGTGGGCTCCGGGGCCGGGGCCGGGATGGCGCTTGGCGGCGCCGTCGCGGTTAAAGTCGGCGAAACGGGCGAAACCGGCGGAACGACCTGTGAGCAGGAAAGGAAAAAAAACGGCAGCGGGGCTATTATATAAAGGAGTCTTTTCATATGTCAGGGTACGGTTCGATGCATGGCCGAAGGGAAATGGAGTTCGGGGCCAGGGGGATTCCCTTTCGGCGCGTTTATGGGGTGCCCTTTCCGTGCGAAAGGGAAGGGCGGGGCGAGGCCCAGCCTTGAAGGAGGGCTTTTTGTGCTTAGTATGAGGAATTACAGGTTGATTGAGATGTTTGTCAAGAGTAATCGGCCCCAGGTTGTAAAAATGGGATGATTATTGCGATGTTGCTTCTGCTGGTAGGATAACATTTCAGACCGGGAATGATGGCAGGTGACGGGGGAGGACGGGGGGGAGAAAATGGCGGAAAAGGAGGGAAAATTCCAACTTCCTGGCACGGAATGGTGGAAAGCGAATAAAAAGGTCAAAAAAAAATGAAAAACGGAGATTGTGGCTGGTTATGCGCCGTAGGTCCTCCTGGGAGGCTGTGGAGATCGAAGATGGATGGTAGGTCGGGTTGTTATGGGCGGGGTGTGTTGGTAAAAGGAGGAGTTCCTGACGGCCGGGGCCTCCGGCGCGGTCGGGACGACAGGTCCGGTCCGGGAGGCGTCTCAAGCTTCCTTGCGGCGGGTCATTCCAAGCAAAAAATGGTGGGGTTCCCGAGTGGCCAAAGGGAACAGACTGTAAATCTGTCGGCTCAGCCTTCGGAGGTTCGAATCCTCCTCTCCCCACCATATCCTGAGCGCGAAACCATCCAGGGCCCGGGTAGCTCAGTGGTAGAGCGCTTCCTTGGTAAGGAAGAGGTCGGCAGTTCAATCCTGCTCCCGGGCTCCAGATTTCACTACATTATAGACATGAGAGACATCGTTCATCTTCAATGTGCAGAGTGTAAGCGGAAGAACTACAGCACAACCCGCAACAAGAAGGCAAAACCGAAGAAAATGGAAATTAAGAAGTATTGCCGATTTGACCGTAAACATACACTCCACAAAGAAGTCAAATAAAGATAGGCCAGTAGCTCCAATTGGCAGAGCGTCGGTCTCCAAAACCGAATGTTGTGGGTTCGAATCCCTCCTGGCCTGCCAAAATTCAGCACGCTTTGAGCAAACTCTACAATGTTTAAAAGATTCAGGAAATTTCTAGGCGATGTGAAAAACGAGTTCAAGAAAGTAACATGGCCGACGAGGGACCATACAATCAAACAAACCGGTGTCGTGCTTGTCATCGTATCAATCGTCGCGATATTTCTGGGAATCATTGACTACGGTTTATCGGGGTTGGTTAAACTGATCATCGGGTAAGGCAGAATGGAAATCAGCGAGTACAAGTGGTATATTCTTCAGGCCTACGCGGGTTACGAACAGAAAGTCAAATCGATGATCGAAGAACAGCTCAGACTGAAAAAAATGGAAGAGCTGGTGGAGGAGATCTTCATCCCCTCTGAAGAGGTAACCACAAAGAAGAGAGGGAAGGCCAGAACCAGCAAGGTTACCTATTTCCCAGGCTATATTTTGATGAAAATGAACCTGACCGATGACTTATGGCATGTATTAAGGGGCATTCCCAGGGTGTCAGGATTTGTGGGAAGTGATCAGAAAAACCCGCAACCCGTTCCGGAAAAGGAGCTGGCCGATATCAGGCAACAAATCGAGTCGGGATTGAAACAAAAGGAGATCGACTCTACCTTTAGCGTTGGACAGGCGGTAACGGTAATTGAAGGACCTTTCGCGGAGTTTAACGGGGTAATCGACGCCGTTGACCGGGAACACAATAAGCTAACGGTTCTGGTAAGCATTTTCGGCAGGGCAACACCCCTTGAACTGGATTTTGATAAAGTAAGACTGGAATCATAAGAATCATCAACACCAAAACCGGCAGGTTTTTTAACTCTGATTAAGCAACAAGGTTGTATCATGGCAAAGAAAGTAGCAGGATATATAAAATTGCAGGTGCCCGCAGGAAAAGCTAATCCCGCACCTCCAATCGGACCGGCCTTAGGTCAGCACGGTGTCAATATCATGGAGTTTTGCAAGAGCTTTAACTCAAAAACGCAAAGTCAGGAAGGGATGATCATACCCGTCGTCATCACAGTATACGCAGATCGTTCGTTCAGTTTCATCACCAAGACCCCGCCAACTTCAATCCTGCTGAAAAAAGCATTGGGAATTGAAAAAGCGTCATCGGAACCCAATAGGGACAAGGTCGGAAAAATCTCGGACGAGCAAATCGAAGAGATCGCTAAAATCAAGATGCCGGACCTCAATTGTTATGATATTGACGCTGCTAAAGAATTGGTCCGGGGAACAGCCAAAAGCATGGGAATCGAATTTATGTAACACCGTAAATTTGGTCAACTGTTAATAAATTTATTGTGCGCAGGTAGTAAAATGGCAAAAGTATCGAAAAAAAGAAAGGAATGGCGCGAGGAGATTGACCGGACAAAGCGGTATGATCTTGTTGAAGCGATCAAGTTGGTTAAAAAACATGCAAAAGCAAAATTCGACGAGCCCGTCAACGCGGTATTCCGTTTGGGTGTTGATCCGAGGAAAGCCGATCAGATGGTGAGAGGAAGCTGTACCTTGCCTAATGGTACCGGTAAAACTGTCAGAGTTCTTGTTTTTGCCAAGGGTGACAAGGAAAAAGAAGCTCTGGATGCCGGTGCCGATTTTGTTGGCGGAGAAGATATGGTCGCGAAGATCAAAGAGGGTTGGTTGGAGTTTGACCGTGTCGTTGCAGCTCCGGATATGATGGGTGTTGTCGGCAAAATCGGAAAAATCTTGGGACCGAGAGGTCTGATGCCGAATCCGAAAGTTGGAACGGTAACCCAGGCTGTGGGTGATGTAGTCTCCATGATCAAGAAAGGGCAGGTTCAGTTCAGAACTGACAAGGGCGCCAATGTCCATGCCGTTACAGGTTTAGCCTCTTTTTCGGAAGATGCACTGGTTGAAAACATCCGGTCTTTTTATGACAGCCTCATCAAACTGAAGCCGTCAACTGCCAAGGGAACCTATATCAGGAATATCTCGATATCCAGTACCATGGGTCCCGGCGTGAAAGTTGATCCCGCTTATTTTAAATAGGGAGTCGTAAAACCTAATAGACCCCCTTCATCAGGGCCTTATGGCTCTGATCAGATTAAAGAATAGGATTGTCGAAGAAAGCAGGAGCCACCAGGCTTAAATATTCCCGCCGAGACGATTTAGAAAGCTTTGATTGCTTACCTTTATCGCACTTCTGTTCTCTTCCCGGTTTTATTTCCAGTTTGATTGATGTTTCAGGAGATTTTCCTGCACAAAGCTTGTCCGGGAACATCTCTGTTTTCGTCGGGTAGTCTGGTACCGACATTTTTTAATTTTTGGAGAACTTTATGGATAGAGCCACCAAAGAAGCTCTGGTGAAAGAATATAAGGAACTTTTTTCATCAGCGATAACAGGGGTTTTGGTCGACTATAAAGGGCTCAATGTTGAAGAGTTGACCCAGCTTAGGAAAACTCTCTATGAAAAGCAGAGCAAATTCAGAGTGTTGAAAAACTCTCTGGCAAAAATTGCTGTTGCCGGAACTCCCTTTGAGGGACTTGGAGAGCAATTCGTAGAAACCAGGGCTTTGGTTTACAGTCAGGATGATGTTGCAGCTCCTGCTAAGATTATGACCGATGCCGCCAAAGATAATGAAAAACTGAAACTGATCTCGGGTGTTCTGGTTTCCGGAGAAAATGGAGAAGTGCTGGATCAACAAGGCATTAAAGCTCTTGGTAATCTTCCCAGTCAGGAAGAGCTTATTGTTAAGCTTCTTTTCGTTATGAATGCCCCAATTACAAATTTTGCACGCGTCCTCAACGAAGTACCTGCCAAGTTCGTCCGAACTCTGCAGGCTGTTGCAGATGCAAAGGAATAAAACATAAAGGAAACAGGAGAAAATATGGCCGATATTACTAAAGATCAAGTAATCGAGTTTATCTCAAACATGTCTGTTCTGGAACTTTCCCAATTGGTGAAAGATCTTGAAGAGAAATTTGGCGTTAGCGCTGCTGCAGCCGTTGCTGCTGCTCCCGCAGCCGCTGGAGCTGCTGCAGGTGGCGAAGCTGCTGAAGAAAAAACCGAATTTGACGTAGTTATGACCTCATTTGGCGAGAAGAAAATCAACGTCATTAAGGAAATCCGCGCTATCACTGGATTGGGTCTGAAAGAAGCCAAGGAACTGGTTGAGTCTGCCGGTGCTGACTGTAAGGTAAAAGAGGGTGTTACCAAAGAGGAAGCCGACGAAGTGGTCAAGAAACTGGGGGAAGCAGGCGCAACCGCAGAAGTCAAGTAATAAACCTGTCACTATTGTTGCCGGATGTCTGCTTTTTCCGGCAACCCGCAAATTCACCTACCTGGTATTCCGATTCAAAGTTTTTTTCAATCTTTCGTAAGCCGCGTTGTAGATCTGGAGAATGCGTTTTGCCGTTTCCATCTTTTCCGGTTCATCCATAAAATGGTCGGGGTGGAACTTTTTAATTTCACGATTCCGGACTTTCTTCACTTCCTCCAGGGTTACCGGTGGGTTGAGGCCAAACAGTTTTAAATCATCCAAAACCTGGGTGGTGTAGACCGAACCGTAGTTTACTCCTCCGTTCCGTTTGAAATTGCTTGTTTTCTGTTGTCTTCTGTTAGAATCATATTTCTGACGACGATTTTCTCCCCCCCAATCAAATTCCTGATCAAGACCGTGTTTTTTTTCCCACTCTCTCAGTTTTTCGTCGATCAGGCTTTCTCCCTCCTCAAGAATCTGGGTGATTGAATCCACTTTATCAATGGCAACTGATTTTAAAACTCTGAACAATCGATTACTGATACTCATTCTTCATCCTTTTATCAAAACACCCGGTCACTTCTATTCCGAAGAATCTAAAAAAATGCTCTTCCAATGGTAAGCTTAGCTTAAACATTGCTCTTGAACAACAGACGATGATTTACCGGCAGGCCAAAAAAAAACGGAAGTCAAAAAGGGTGAGAGCTTGTCTATTTGGCAAACCCTATAAACCGGAGATGGCTTGCTTCGAAGCTGATAGTTTTGCACTCCATCCAGGCGCGACTCCTGGGTGCTGCTGAATTGATATCCCTTTGCAGCGAGCCTGAAAGACCGCCATATCCTTTTGGCACACCCGAGCTTCCGTGAGGCTTAAAACCTCCGAGAAAAAGAATATTTAGCCCTTGGAAATTTGGTCAAATGCCTCTAAAATCAAAAGAGAAGATAGATCATCACGTTAATACATTCTACAGGAATCCGGTTCATGCAAAATATACCCAAAAACGTTTTATTACTAATATCGATCATTGTCGGTATCATCGTCCTCTACAGTTTTTCCTCCCAGAATATGACCGGAAAGGAGATCCCCTTTTCCGACTTCATGGACATTGTCGAAAGCGGCCAAATGATGGATGTCACCATCAAAGGCAGCCAGGTCAAAGGAAGAACCAGCAACCAGGAAACCTTCATAACCAATATTCCGAAGTTTTATGGAAATTTGGTACCCGAACTTTACAAGAGAGGTGTTCATTTCAGGGTAGAATCCACTGAAACCAACGGGCTCCTGTTCGCCATACTCAGTTCCTGGTTACCCATAATTTTGATCATCGGTGTCTGGATATTTTTTATGAGACAGATGCAGGGTGGCAACAAGATCATGGGATTTGGAAAATCCAGGGCGAAAATGCTGGATGAAGATGCAAAACGGTATACCTTTGATGATGTTGCCGGGATTGAAGAGTCAAAAGAAGAACTGGATGAGATTGTTGAGTTCCTGAAAGATCCAAATAAGTTCGAAAAACTGGGGGGTAAAATTCCCACCGGCGTGCTTCTTGTCGGTGAACCCGGAACAGGAAAAACACTATTGGCAAAAGCTATTGCCGGAGAAGCGCAAGTTGCATTTTTTAACATTAGTGGATCCGACTTTGTAGAAATGTTTGTCGGCGTAGGAGCCAGCAGGGTCAGGGACCTGTTTTC
>JANQGX010000020.1 GCA_028282885.1 SAR324 cluster bacterium | reverse complement strand
AATTTATCAGTTGGTTAAAAATGAGAGTTACAACAATCCAAGTCCCGATCTCGGTAACCAACTGACTTTATTTGACTACTAAACGGGACACTAGTGATTTGCAGTATGAACTGAAACGAAGGAAGCCGATCCTGATATTTACCTGACCGCAAACAAAAAACTTCATACGGGATTATTTTTCGGAAATTCTGATTAGTATCCACATAATGACGATTTCCTATATACTAAATTGCTTTTTTAAGTTAACTTCAGTCGGAAAAAACAGCCTGTTGATTTATCCAACGTGCTATTGGATTGATTAAACAGGTCTTCTGACGTTCAAAGCTAGTTTTGTTTTTCAAGATGGTGCCAATGCTGTTCCACCGGTTGTTTCAGGCGATGGATGGCTCCTCAATTGAACCGGGTCAACCGGAGTGTCAGATGTCTATAAACGTTCAGCTTATCAAGGGACTTAACAAGATTACCAATCGTGAGGCTCTGGAAGAATATGCCGAGAGCTCGCTGGTGCAGGATTTTGTGCAGCCCATGAACAATGTCATTATTCGAACCGAACACTCCCTACCACCAGAGTCAGTCGAGTTTCACTTCCGGAAAAAACGGCTTCCCTGTCTTGAATTCACCTTTACCCTTTCCGGTGACACGGTCCTTTCCATAAGAAATGGTCCTGGAGATTGGTGCAACAACCATATTTCCGGAGGGATCAGATCATTGGGGTACAATTCGGAATTCAGCGGAATCGCAATGGTGAACTCATATGCCCCCATCAATGTTTTCCACCTGTATATAACCCCACAGAAACTGTCTCAACTCATGGGCCCCGGAAACAGCCATCTTGTCCGGACCATAGTTGAAAAAGCCAGTCCCGGAGACAACGATCCCCTGAATATAACGGATATCGATCCGATAACCAAGTCGATCATCCATCAGATTATAACCCGGGATAGCTCATCACCAGCGGATTCGCTTTTTCTCAAGGGTAAAATCCTTGAGTTGCTGGCCCGTGAAGTTGAACTGTTGTGCAGCCCACCTCAAAAACAAACCATCCTGCAGCCGGACGATGTGGCAAAGCTGCAGGGAGCAAGAAAGCTGATGATGGAACGGATGACCACGCCGCCTTCAATCTCTGAATTAGCGCGTGAAGTCGGGCTCAATGGAAAGAAAATCAAACAGGGTTTTAAGGAGCTGTTCGGTACTACCGTCTACGGTTTTTTACGTGACTATCGAATGGAACAGGCAAAACTGTTGTTCGACAGGGATCACAAAAACGTTACCGATGTCGCATGCGCCGTCGGATACTCCAATGTCTCGCATTTCGGAGCCATATTCAGACATCACCACGGGGTAAGGCCCGGAGTATATCTGAAAACCCTGAAAGAGCATCGGATGGCGCATCAACTGTCCGGCTAAGTATCAAATCAAATCCCGCCCTTCAAAAAGTTCCTCAATTGGCAGTAAAAGTTCCTCGCGAGGTAGTTCCCCCTATCCATTGGTGTTAGCATTTTTCGAGTAAATCAGAGATTACCAGACATTCCGGATATATCAAAAATCAATCTTCAGGGGACGTTATGAAAGGTCGCATGCGTTACTTTTATCAGGCAATATCGATGCTGATAATTTTAGGAATAACAACAATAGCAATAGCCGACGAACCGACAAACGACGGGTTTCAGTTGGAAACCGTGGTGGTTACCGCCCACAAAAGCGAGGAAAACAAACAGGATGTTCCGGCTATTATCTCGGTCGTCGACGGTACGACCATGCAGGATTTGGGAGTTGATAGACTGGACACGCTGACCGGACATATTCCCAACGTCAGCGTGGATAGTTTATCGAGTCATAGTGGACAGATCGTTTTTCGAGGAATTGGTGGTATGACCAATATGAACAGGATATTTAATATCAGCGTTGATGGTGTTACTATCCCGTATTCGGCGCTCGATACCTTCTTCGATGTTGAGCGGGTGGAAGTTTTGCGGGGAGGTCAGAGTTCCCTGTATGGTCGTAATACCCATGCCGGTATGGTCAATGTGATTTCCCGGAAGCCGACCCGGGAGTTTAGTCTTGACGTTGGAGTCGATTACGAGAGCTATAACACTCAGAAGATAAAAGCCGCATTCGGCGGTCCGGTAAGTGATAATCAGGCCTATCGAATAGCCCTGGCCTACAATTCCACCGACGGATATATGGAAAACGAATTCCTGGGAACGGAGGATGGCGGCAGGCATATGCAAAGCTCAGGAAGGGTGATTTATGACTATAACACCTCAAATGAAAGCCTGATTCGTATCTCCATGATTGCCGATGAATACGAGGGTGGATTTGACGAGTATTTCCCCCTGGAACAAGGGCTCGGAACCACGACTGCCAATAACGAAGAAGGGGAAATCAAAGGGGACCTGATATCTCCGACCCTGACCGTGGAAACAAAACTGGGAGATCTCGATCTGACGTCTATCACGAATTACAGCAACTCGAATTCGGGAACCGAATACGATATGGATTTTACGATGATGGACATGATGAACTTCAAATATGACGAGAGCTTTACTACCTTAACCCAGGAATTCCGCCTGGTTGACGATACGTCCGGATCGGTTAAATGGCTGGCCGGGGTATTTCTCATGCAGGAACGACTCGAATCGATGACCGATATTGGCTTTGGTGACGATGCGGCGCTGATGGGAATGGTACCCGGAATGAATATGATCGGCGACGGTACTATCGAAAGCCGGGGGATGGCGCTTTTCGGTCGGGTTGCCTATACCTTTGCTGAAAAGTATGAACTTCGCATGCGTCTTCGCCTTGATCAAGAGCATCGGGAGATGACCTGGCAGGGAAAAACGGAAATGAACGGATTTCAGGTCGCTCCCGATCAGGATTATTCACGCGAAGATGACTGGCTGGGTGTTATGCCGGCGATGAGTTTTTCCTATTCGCCGGTCAGGGATCAGAAGATCTATGCATCCGTTGACAGGGGTTATAAGGTTGGCGATTACGCTGCTAACCAAGTGGATATCAATGCCGTCAAAGAGCCGGTCGATCCCGAATATACGCTAACGTATGAGGTAGGTTACAACGCACTGCTTGCTGACAGACAATTCGAACTTAACTGTGCCGTTTTTTATATCGACTGGACCGATATGCAGGTAAGCGTGGTGCAGAATAATGTCGCCCTGATGCAGAATGCGGCAGAAGCTCATACATACGGAGCCGAGCTTGAGGCGCATTGGCGGCCGATGACAGGTTTGGATCTCTATGCCGGTCTTGGCACGCTCGATGGGGAGTTCGATCGTTACGACAACCATCCCGATGGAGTCGATTTAACCGGGAACTCGCTGCCCAATGCTCATGAATACAATTACTCAATCGGTATGATTTACCGCCAGGATCGGGGCTTTTTTACATCGCTCTCAGCTAATTTTCTGGGACCGAAATTCATGGACGAACTCAACGAAGTCAAGCAGGACAGCTATACACTGGTCAATGCCAAGGCTGGGTACGAAGGCAATCGCTGGTCGGTCTGCCTGTACGGCCGCAATCTGCTTGATGAGGAGTATTTGGTTCACACGTTCACAACTGCTGGGCGGATAGGCGAAACTGCGGTGGTCGGTGCCCAGTTTAATTATCTTTTATAACGATTTATTCACTTAATGAAAACCAAGAAACTTACACAACTCGCGTCAGGTACGAGCAGCCGAATTGCCCAAATCAGGGGCGGACATCGTTTTTTAAGCAGGGCGACCTCTATCGGTTTCACAGTCGGAACAAAGGTGCTGGTTCTGCAGAACTACCGGAGTTTGCCACTGCTTGTCTACCTGAGAAACACCCAGGTTGCCATCGACCGGAACGAGGCGGAGAAAATTGATGTCGATGAATTATAAAGAGGCTCCTCCCGTCAATAGCCCAAACAGCTGTTGCGAATCGCCAAAACAGGAGTTTACCCCTTCCGTGCATCGTTCCAAAACAATTGCACTTGTCGGTCAACCCAACACTGGTAAATCAACCCTGTTTAACATGCTCACTGGCGGAAATCAGCATGTCGGCAATTGGCCGGGTAAAACGGTGGAGAAAAAAGAGGGGAAGGTGAGTGTCGGGGATGAGACCATTCATGTCTATGATCTGCCGGGGACTTATAGTCTGACGGCAAACTCCCTTGAAGAGACGATCACCCGGGATTTTCTTATCAAGGAGCAACCGGATGCGGTCGTAGTAGTCGTGGATGCAGGTCAGTTGGAGCGTTCCATGTACATGATCGCCGAAGTCGCTCCGCTGGGAATACAGATGATCGTTGCCCTCAACAAAATGGACCTGGCGGCAAACCAGGGATATAAGATTGATTCCGATGCGTTTGAACGGATGACCGGGCTTGTCACCATTCCGATAACCGCATCGAGGAACAAGGGGATACCGGAACTCCTCAAAGCGATTGCAAAAACCGGAATTGCGGAATCTCCGGAAAGTCTCAGTATGGCGTTGCCCGGAGCGGACTTACCACAATACGACAGCGTTCTGAAATCCGTGCGGAACAATCTGCCACCGGGTTATTCCGCGCCCTGGCTCACAATCAAACTTCTTGAAGGTGATACGGAAGTTGCCTCGATGATGGCTGAACACCTGCCCCGGGATTCATGGGCTGAAATCAAATCTATCCTGCCGCCGGTGGATGAGGGACAGATGACAGTGGCAAAAACCCGTTATGACTGGATCAGAAAATATTTATCAGGTCTGGTTGTCAGCAAATCCTTCCGGTTTAAACGCAATCGCTTTGACGTTGCCGCTACCCATCCGGTCTGGGGAAAGCTGATTGGATTAGGGGTGCTGTTTTTCGGCATCGTCGCCGCTTATCTTGTGTCAATTCCGCTTATGATCCCCGGTTTGGCAGCTTTTTTTCTGGCCAATCCTCTGCAACAGGCACTTACCGGGATTATCCCGACATCGATTTGTAATCTGATTGGCGATGGACTCATGGGTGGGCTCAGTATCTCATTGATCATTCTCGGGTTTATCGGTGGTGTTTCCACCGTTTTGGGATTTTTGGAAAACAGTGGTTACCTTGCCAGGTTGGCCTATTGTTTTGATCCTTTCATGGGTCGAATCGGCTTGCATGGCAAGTCGATTATGCCTTTGATCATGGGATTTGTCTGCAATATCCTGGGAGTCGCTGCAAGCCGGGTCATCGACACATGGAAGCAGCGACTGGCAACCCTGGCCATTGCCCCGATCATTCCTTGTAAAGGATTGTTTATTCTTGTCAGTGTTATAATCGCGGTTTTTTTCGGTGCACAGGCACCAATTATCTTCTTCAGCCTTGCATTGGTAACCATCGTTTATCTGTCTGTAACATCACTGATTTTGCAAAAGCATATCCTCAAAGGAGACAGTTCGGGGTTGATCATGGAACTGCCTCCATACCATATGCCGAACTGGCGCAATATCAGGATTTTCGCAACGCTTCGCATGAAAATATTTTACCGGCGGGGTTTCTGGTTTATCGTTGCGACCTGTGTCATCGTCTGGTTCGGCATCTATTTTCCCGGCGGCTCAATCGATAACAGCTACCTTGCCAGATTCGGAAAAAAGCTGGAGTTCTTCGGGCAGGTGGTCGGCTGGGATTGGCGCTTTTGCATTATCTTTATCATCGCCGTTTTTTCGAAGGAGGCAACCCTTGGTGCGATGGCGGTGATATTCAGTGCAACCGTCAATACCGATTTATTCGGAATGGCTATGGATCAGGATTTTCAAGCGTATCTCCGTAGCGGTGATTTCGGCTCATTCCTCGCCAATACCGGGCTGTCCAAAGCAAGCGCTCTCTCTTTCGTCTTCGCGGTGTTCTTTTCACTACCGTGCGTTGCTACGCTTGCCGCTATCTTCGCTGAAACCAGATCCTTAATAATTACAACAGGGGCATTCCTCTACTATTTTTCCGTTTCGATCATCATGGGAGGCCTGGCATATCTCGTCGGTCTGATGGTTTTCTGATTGATATGAACATCCCTCACAACAGCGACACGGGGTACGAGGAGATTTGGTATTATCGCGTCCCCGGTGTCTTTGCCTGAACAATTACTCGCATAGAATAATAAAATGAAAATTCAAACCATCAACCAGGGTTTCAGAAAAGCCAGTGAAACACAGGTCCGTTATCGTTGGTTACTGTTGATTATCATCATCGCCCTCACCGCTTTCGGGATCAGCGGCCTCAGCCAGGCTAGGGTCACCAGCGATATCGAGGACTGGTTTGAAAAGGACGAAGCGGTTCAGATCGCCCAGGACCGTTTCGAAGAGCAATTCGGAAACAACGAGTCCATCGGGCTGTTAATCCAGTCCGATGATGTCTTCCACCCCGAAGTCCTGGCCATGATTAGGGATATCGGCAACGAACTTATGGAAAAAGTCCCCTATGCCGATGAGGTCACCTCCCTGATGGAATTTGAAGCCACCGTGGGAACCGAAGAGGGGATCGAGGTGATCAACCCCTTTGGCAAAGGCATCCCCACTGATCCTGCCGAATTGAAAAAGAAGCGGGAGTTCATCCTCTCCCTCAAATCGGTGGTCAACAAGATGGTCTCGGATGACGGCACCGAAACCTGGTTGTCCCTCTCCCTGAAAGAGTATCCCGAAGAGGAGGAGTGGGAGACATCAGGCTCCATGCAACCCCTGTTTCAGGATGGAGAAGCCGCCATCGCCATTATCACCGATCCCAAATGGCAGAGTGACCGCTATACCCTCAAGGCAGCCGGTATGCCCTATACCGAAACCGAAGAAAGGGATTACTTCGGACAGGAGATGAAGAAACGGGTGCTCTCGGGATTCGCCCTGATGATTCTCCTGCTGGTGGTGTTCTTAAGATCGTTGCGGGGGATCATCGTTCCCGTCTTCACCTCCATGGCCGGGATAGCGGTGGTCTTCGGTTATATGGGCTGGCTTGCCATCGGGATCGACTCCAATATGGTCTCCCTGCCGGTCCTATTGGGAATGGCCCTCTCGGTGGGGTATTCCATCCACCTGGTGAATGCCTTCAAGCGAATCTTCCGGAACAGCGGCCGGCGCAAAGAGGCGGTTATCCAGTCCGTGGAAGAGACCGGGTGGCCCATCTTCTTCACGGCGGTAACCACCATCGCTTCCGTGCTCTCCTTTACGGTGGCAGGCATCATCCCCATTCGCTGGCTGGGGTTTACCAGTGCTGCCGTTGTGCTGGCCGTCTACCTCTTTGTCATGATCCTGATTCCCATCTTCATGAGCATCGGTAAGGATCAAGATCCCCCCTCGGGCAAAGCGAAGGGAAAACTCTGGCTGAACGGGAAGATGGAAACGCTGGGGGAGGCGGTCCTGAATCACAAGGGAAAGGTGGCTGCCATCTTTATGATCGTGGTGATCGGATTTGCCCCCGGCATCACCAAAATGGTGGTCAATGCGGATGTCTTTGACGTGATCGGACTGAAGGTGCCCTATATGAAACGGGTGCACGAGGTGGTGAACTCCAAGCTGGGTTCCTATATCTCCTATAATATCACCGTCACCTATCAGGATAAGGATGCCATCAAGGATCCCCAAATCCTGAATCAATTCGATGCTCTGCTCAACGAGGTGGGAAAATTCGAACTGACCAAAAAGAACAAGGGGGTGCCCAAGATCTTCTCCATCCTGGATATCCTAAAGGAGATGAACCAGACCTTCCATGAAGACAATGAGGCCAACTACGCCGTTCCCCAAACAAGAGATCTGGTGGCGCAACTCCTCTTTCTCTACGAAATCTCCGGGGGAGACAAAACCTTTAACTGGATCGATGAGGAGTACACCCTGCTCAGGGCCCGGGTGGAACTCAAAGAATTTGACGCCAACGAGATCGTTCGCGAATTTGAGCGAATCCGCAGCCTGGGTAAAAAGCTGTTTCCCGATGCCGAAGTCAATATCGTAGGGGGAGCCGTACGGGTGGCCGAATTGAACAACAAGATCGTTACGGGAGAGATCAAATCCTTCCTCACCGCCCTGGTCGCCATCGGTGTCCTGATGGCCCTGGTCTTTGCCAGCCTCAAAACCGGCCTCATCGGGCTGATCCCCAATGTCACCCCCCTCATCATTCTGGCCGGCTTCATGGGCTATTTCAACTACCAACTGGATATGATGACCATGACCATTATCCCCATGTTACTGGGGGTAGCCGTCGACGACTCCATTCACTTCATCAACCAGATCAAATTCGAGTTCGAAAAGTGCGGGAACTACCGCCAAGCCATCCTCAACTCCTTTTATGTAGTGGGCAAAACCCTGACCATGACCACGATCATCCTGGCCGCCTCCTTTGCCATGTACACCTTCTCCCCGGTCAACGCCCTGTTCCGTATCGGTCTGCTGGCCTCCATGGGCCTGATCTCAGCCCTAATCGCCGACTTCACCATGACCCCCATCGTCATCCTGCTCACCAAACCCTTCGGCAAAGAAAATGAGGGACGTAGTTGACATTTTGACATTTGAGATAGGGGTCGACTGTAAGGAAAACAAGGGACGTGGTTGGAATTTTGGCATTTGCACAAATCGAAATATTTCAACTACGTCCCTCATTTTATTGTGGGAAGGTGAAAACGCCTTGTTTTTGAAGGTTATAGTCGATTTTCAGAAAACGGGTCAGGTATTCCTGGTGATACTGTTGAGGATTCAAATCCTGGAACTGCTCCGGGTGGAGCCACTTCAGTAGATATGGCAGGGCAAGAAACCATCGTGACTGGATCAGGGCACAATCAATGAAATGTACCCTTTCGTTTTTAACCGCATCTGACAAAACAAAAGGCGACCTGGTCATCATGTCATCATATTTTTCCCTGAGGGCTGCACTATTATTGACGTTATAGCCAATAATCTCTTCCCCGGTCATTGTACTGGCTATTTCCCTGATGATGACCGATGGATTTTTCTCTACTGCCCATTCGGCATCCACAATGATCCAATCCCCCTCCAGATTCTTGGTTATACTGTTGCCACCGGCCATTTTAAGCAATGGAGGAACCCAAGGATTCATTTTGCCGTATGTCCCGAATGGTGGGCCATCACTCAGACCGGACTCATTGCCGTAATAATCGAAAACCCGGGGATATTGATCTTTTCCGATTCCGGACAGTTTATTCTGCAAACTGTTGACAATGGTTTCATACCAGGAGATAAACTCTTCGGCTTTTTGCATCCCCCCCACAATCCTTGCCAGAGTTCTTACATCATTTGAGTATGTCAGAGGACGGCCGATATCAAATCTTACGACCTGTGTTACGGAACCAAGGATCTTTTCCAGATCCGGATCGGCCCAAAAAGCCGCCAATACCAAATCCGGTTCCAGGGACAGAATAGCTTCGTAATTCTGGGTAGCCGATCCGCTAACGCTTACAATCGGCAATCCGTGTAATTTCGGATAAATATACTTACTCTCCCTGACCACGTTATTGACCCCTACGACCTTATCCGTCGCATTCAGAATATGAAATACCTGCAGGGCGGCTGGCCCTACCAGGAGAATGATTCTATTGACGGGTAATTGAATTTCTTTTTCCCTACCATGATAATCTATGATGCGAATCTTCCGTTTATCGGTAATCCCGGCCTTTGCAGAAGCCGTTTTGGTGACAAAGCAGGGAATCCAGATTGCCAGTAAAAGTGATACAACCATCAACGTCTTTTTCATGCTAATTCCTGTTTTACCTCACTCCAACATTATGTTCAGAAAAGTGCTTTATGCAGACCCATGCGGACTTTTGATTTACCCGGTTTACGTCGCATCTGACGGAAACCTTTTATTCTCCAGGTTTTTAAAAACAACCTTTGTTCTTTGATCTGTGCCAACTCACTCGGGTAACGATAATCCACGCTTCTTTTTTTAAACATCATAGCTGTCCGGTGATGGTGAATCCTGCAGATTATCGTAACCTGATATCGTGTCGGGATTTGGATTTGTTTCATTAGAATCGATAGGCCAGAGTGGTACCGAACTTTGCCGGTTCTCCGTCCTGAGCCAGGTAATCACCTCCCCAAAGATACTTAACGGTTCGGTAGTCCTGGTCGAAAACATTCTTCCCCCATAAATAGACATCATATTTTTCAGCCTCGTATCCCAATCGCAGGTTAACAAGGGAATAGGCATCTTCCCGAGTCGTATTTGCGTTGTCAATATACTGGCTGCCGGTGTTGAACAGATCGACGCGCCCAATGAATCCTGACTGATGACGGTACTGTGTGCTGATATTAAATGTGTTCTCGGGAATATAGGGGATTTTCTTGTCTTTGTAGTCTTTAATCTCGACGCTGCTATAGTCAGCACTATATTCTGAAGCGTCAAACTCAGAGTATCGTGCGTCCGTGACCCCCAATCCGGCTGATATTTCCAGCCCGTCGGCGGGTAAAGCGGAAACTTCGATTTCAAATCCGCTGGAAACTGCTTTGGCGGCATTCGCAATACGACTGCTGAGGGTTTCACCAACGATTTCCGTGACCTGTTTGTCTTTCATTTCTATGTAAAAATAACTGAGATTGACATTCAGACGGTTCCTGAACCAGGAAGACTTTACACCGATTTCGTGATTGGTTGTATACTCGGGAAGATAGGTGAATGAATCAATATCCCTGGCGGATGAGTAATTATAACCGCCCGACATGTATCCCTGCGAGACCAGGGAATAAAACATAATATCATCAGTATAGTCATAACTGAGGGAAATCTTAGGTAGGAACTCTTCTGAACTTAGCTTTTTGCTGTAATTTTCACTTTGAGGAGTATTATCCGTCCAATTCCAGCTATCGTATTGCTGCTTCCCTTCCTGTTCCTGATTATCGAAGCGAACACCCAGTGTGAGACGGACCTTTTCCACAATCGGATATGACGCCTGGGCAAAAAAGGCATTGCCGGAGATATCGATTTCAGTTGTACGCACAAAGCGACTGGATTCGTTTTCCTGGGAGACTGTTGTGTTTTCCTTAAATGCGTAGAGTCCCAATAACCATTTCAGACCGGAATCGTTTTCGTCTGAAAACAGCCGAATCTCCTGACTAAAATGATCGTTTTCATAGATGGATTTTGAAGCACCATAGTCTTCGTTCGGATCTGAAAAACAGTCACGGTCCTGAAGGTTTTCGTTTCTGTAAGTTCGGTTACCGGTTATGGACAATACATTGAAAGGATTGCCGGTAAACTCCACGCGGACAGTTTTGCCCAAACCATCCTCATTTGAGTACTCGGAGTTATCATGACTGATCTCATGTCTTTCGGTTTTTTTTGTCCCCGTCGTAAACCTGTAATATCCGATCATATCATCGTTGTCCATGGCATCCAGGATAAGCGAAACATCCAGATTGTCTTTCGGTAGCCAGCGCAGATTCATCCGGCCGTTTTTGTGATTTCGTTTGCCAGCGGCATCGTCATCGTTGTAAACATTTGTCATGTACCCATCCGACCTGTCATCCTGGTAATATAAACCCAGATGAAGCTTGTCTTCCACGATGGGAATACTGGAGCTTAAGCCCATTTTATAGTCACTATTGCTCCTGTTTGAATATCTGCTTATATCGCCGAAGATTTCCGCCTGAAATGGCCCTTCCGGTTGTTTTGTTCTGACATTGACCACACCCGCTTCATTGTTTCTGCCATAAAGCGTTCCCTGTGGTCCTTTCAGAACCTCGACACGTTCAACTTCATACAGGTCCACGTTGTGCATATAGTGTAGAGGCATATTGACATCATCAACATAAAATCCGGTTGGAGAATAGATTGAGGATTCATATGATGATATTCCCCTGATCAGGATGACATTCTCCGAGGTGGATTTTTTCATGTAAACGTTGGGTGAGAAACGTGTGAGATCGATTGTGTTTTCAATTCCGGCATCTTCTATCTTTATTTCGGAGAGAGCCGTTATACTAAGAGGGGTTTTCTGAATATCTTCTTCCGACTTTTGCGCCGTGACTATGACTGCCTCCAGTTCAAGTTCCTCTGCAAAGATTTGCGGGATCGACATCGATAACATGATTTGAAGTCCGACCAGCAATATCATCTTTCGAGCTTTTCTTTTCATTACTATCTCCAAATGGTTGTTTCCCCGATGCGACATTTTTTTCTTGGACATCGACAGGGAATTGATTAAGAAGGTGTGTAAATTCAACTCAAGGAAATCAGGCGACGGCATTATCAGAGACACTAAGCAATCCAAGCTTTAATGAGTCTTTCCCTGTGGATCTTTCCTTTTTAATGCCAATAAGTATCTTTCAGTATCTTTCAGTATCTTTCGCTCTAATGGTTCACAATCATCAATTAAACCGGGTTGTTTGCATAAGTATAGAGGTCATTGTGTCGAAGTCGGTTCCAAAAATATTGTATATGCTGAATTATTTTTTTTATTTGACGAATTTCATTTTTAAAATCCGAAGGATTTGTAACCGGGATAGGCTTCGGATAAACGGTAAAGAACCAACGGTCCTTTAAGAACGAAATAGAGACATAACAGGGATATTATGATCACGGTGCAAAAGTCTAAGGATAGGAGTGCAAAACTGTATTCAATGCTCTGGATCGGATTCTGTATCGCGGTAAAAAACAGAGCGAGTTTGCATTGCACTTGAATTGACATTTGCTTTTTTTACGTATATACAAAATATGTGAAATACATAATAGAAAAACCGTTGCCGGTTTGTTTTCCGGAGTTATTTAGCATCGAATCTGTTTTTTGCGCAGATGGTGTAATGATCCAGCAGTGGTTAATCAGTACCGGATGTTGAAATCAGAGCATGAACGTTGATATTGATATGGTGCCCGAACGGGGCAATAAAAAGGATGATGTCGGATTCGCAGGAAGCGTGCACAATACGGGTTACCTTGTTCCATTCATTCACTGGAACGGGGTTTATTCCCTGGTCAAAGATGAAAGTCTGATTTTGCGCCCTGGACTGCGCCTATGCATATCTACGCTTAAGAATCTGGAAAATCCGATCCGGTTTAGTGTTGAACGGTCTCCCCTCGAATTCTGTTTCAACCTCAGTGGCACGACACGTTATGACGTAAAACACGGAAACGGCCGTAAGGACGAATGTATTGCTTATGCCGGATCAAGTGTACTGAACTACTATCCCAAAACAAACGGATCTTTTGAAAAGTGTGACGATCAAACCGTCATCTCGGTCAGCGTCGATATTGATCCCAAGCTGTTGAATCGATTCATTGAAACAATAGCAGGAGAAATTCCTCAAAGCCTTAGAAGGATTATTGACGGATATGACAGTAGCTATTTCTCCTCCATAAAGAGGATGACACTTCCCATGCGAGATACCGCCTTGCAGGTGTTGGAATGCAATCAAACCAGCGGGGCAAGACAGATTTTTCTGGAAGGGAAGGCTCTCGAACTCATTGCTTTGCAGCTCGAAAACCTGGAGCTGGAAGAGCGAGGGAGTTCATTTTTCTCCTCACTTTCAAATATGGACCTGAAGAAGGTCTACCATGCACATGATTTGCTGGTGCATGACCTGCAGACTCCTCCATCACTGTTTGAACTGGCTAAAGCTGTCGGAATGACTCATACTAGGCTGAATCGGGGCTTTCGTGAAATATACGGAACAACAGTTTTCGGCTATCTCAGGAAGTATCGTCTTGAATACGCGGATTTATTATTGAAAGACAGTGCAAGAAATATCACCGAAATCGCATATGCTGCAGGATTCAGCGACTCAAGCCACTTTTCCAAAGCCTACCTGAACCATTTCGGGAACCCACCCAGCATCTACAGAAAATCGAATTAAACCTCTCCAATCGATCCATTGCAGGCCTATTATCATCGATCCCCGGTTTCATCAGATACATAAAAATATTCAGCAAATTACAGCCTCCTTGGGGTTGAACTGCATATGCTTATGGAAATTTACATCACTTTGTTTCTGTGATGACCTTGGTTCTGCGGATTCATTACCTCAAGCCAAGCGACCATTTAGTCAGAAGCGAAGATTTCTATCATTCATCACCATGGACAATAAGTTGTGTTCCGGTTCTTAATTCAAACAGCGGCTACTCCGTAGAGTGCCCATGCTGTTTTTATTGAACACGAAGTTTAATCCGTGGAGAAGAAGGCTAAGGAGGACGGTCAATGCCCAGTGATAAAAAGGAAAAACTTCCGGTCAAAAACCGATCATTTGATATGACATCTCCGGGTGTAAAAACAGGGTTTGGACGTTTGCTGCAAATTGCCGGACAAAAAAAAGCGGGTTTGGTCTGGTCCTGTATCTTTTCTTTTTTAAGCGCTTTGATGTCCTTGACACCCTTGATCATCATTTATCTGATCAGCAATGAGCTTTTGTCAACGTCTGTTGACCAATCCCGGGTCTGGACACTTGCCTTGTTGGCTTTGGGAGGAGCAGTAGCCAGATTTCTGTTCCAGTATATATCACTGGTTTTGTCTCATGTTGCAGCTTTTGATATATTGTACGGATTGCGCAGACATCTGGTTGCCCACCTTGGCGTTTTACCGATAGGCTTTTTCACCCGACAGAGTTCCGGCAAGATCAAAAAAATAATTAATGACGATATTGAAGAGCTGGAGCTGTTCATCGCCCACCACATCCCGGATTTTGTTACGGCCATCACCTTACCCTCCGCCACACTGCTTTATCTTTCTTTCAAAAGCCCGATCCTGGCGCTTTCAGCGGCTATTCCCCTGCCATTTGCCTGGTTCGCTCAAAAATCGGCATTTCGGGATAAAAACGGCCTTTCCAGACGATATCACGATGCCCTCGAATCGATGAACAGCACCATCATTGATTATGTCAGGGGAATGCCAATCGTTAAAATCTTCAATCAAACGGTGGATTCATTCGCCAGATTTAAGGAATCGGTGGAGGTGTATACCGGTTTCTGTATCAAATGGGCTAAAAAATCCACACCGCCGTTTGCTCTATTCTCGGTAATGATTAACTCCACCCTTTTCTTTATTGTTCCTGCGGGAGCATTTCTGGTCATTGAGAACCGCATAGACATGTCCCTGTTGCTGCTGTTTCTGCTGCTCGGTACCGGCTATGCCGCACCGATCAATCGTGTTGCATCATACGGAGCTACGTTGGGGCAGATCAACGAGGGGGTGAAACGGATTGACGAGATACTGGCATTCCCGGAATTGCCCACGACGAGTGGCAAGATCCTACCATCTTCTTATGAGATTGAATTTAAAAATGTTTCATTCTCATACGGAAGTGCGAAGGTTTTAACAGACCTGAATCTGACAGCAGCCAGCGAAAGCATAACCGCCCTGGTGGGACCTTCAGGTGCCGGAAAAACCACAATTGCCGAATTGATCCTGCGTTTTCAGGATGTTGATGAAGGTGAAATCACCATAGGCGGTATCAATGTAAAAGACATACCTCACGATCGGCTGATGGAGATGATCTCGTTTGTGTTCCAGGACACGTTTCTGTTTGAGGATACCATTCGGGAAAACATCAGAATGGGGAAGAAAAACATTCCCGATGATGAGGTGATCAAAGCGGCCAAACTGGCACAAGCCCATGGTTTCATCAGTTCATTAACGGAAGGCTACAACACGGTTTTTGGAGCCAAAGGCTGTCATTTGAGCGGTGGAGAAAAACAACGCATCGCCTTGGCCCGAGCCATTTTGAAAGATGCTCCTATTGTCATATTGGATGAGGCAACTGCTTTTGCTGATCCGGACAATGAGTTGGAGATTCAGAAAGGGTTCGTGAAGTTGATGACGGGAAAAACTGTTATCGTCATCGCCCACCGATTGTCGACGATCAGGAATACGGATCAGATTCTGGTTATCAATGAAGGTGTTTTGATCGAAAAGGGCAATCATTTGGAGTTATTAAAAAAAGGGGATTTATACAAGGATATGTGGGAAGCCCATATCGGTGCAAAAAATTGGAAACTGAATAATCTGGAGTCCATTAATGGTAGATAAAACGAGCTATCTGATTAAAACCCGAAGGGTTTCTTTGAATCTCGCACTCCTCCTTCATATATTGGGTTATTTCTTTCGCGGGCTTCCTTTCGGGTTTCTGTTTCTAATCCTCGTGGAGCTCTTCATCGACCGACCGGATGTCAACAAAATCATCCTGCATATCATATCAATGTTCGTTATCATGCTTCTGTGTTTAGCAACGACCGCCCTTGCCCAAACTCGACTTTATGTTACCTCTTATTTATTATCCCACGATTTGCGATTGAAACTGGGGGAAAAACTGAGGAAGCTGTCGTTGGGATTCTTCAAAAGACAGGAATACGGAGATATTGCGGCACCCTTGTTACGCAATATGACCAACTTTGAAGATATTCTGAATACATCCCGGCCGAATATCATCGCATCAATTGTTTTTCCAGCCACTACGGCTGTTTTCCTTGCATCTGTCAATCTAAAACTGACCGTGTTGGCACTTGCTTTTGTTGTCGTATCTTTTCCGGTATTGCTACTGAGCATGAGAACTGTTGCAACATTCGGGAACAAGGTTATCAGCCTTCGAACTGTGACCGGGTCGAGAATCATGGAATACTTTAACGGAATGAAGCAAATCAAATCCCATAATCTTACCGGTACAAGATTCTCAAGGTTGGAATTATCGCTAAAACAGCTCAGGCGTGAGAGTATCAGGTTGGAGGCTTTTGTCGGGCCTGCAATTTATTCATATATGTTGGTGCTGGAGATCGGCTTTATCACCACCCTCCTGGCTGGAACTTCACTTCTCTTTTCGAAAGATATAACCGGACCTATGCTGTTGATTTTTCTTGTTATTGGAAGCAGACTTTTTGAACTTCTGCAAGGTATGGGCACCTTTGTCGTTTTAATGCGATTCATGAACGTAGCGGTAGCGGCGATTTCGCGGATAATGCGAGCCAAGCCCCTGCCATCAGTGAAGCACCAACGGAGTATTAAAGGATTTGATATTGAGTTTGATTCGGTTTCATTTGGATACGATGAAACCGAAGTACTGAAAAAGGTAAGCTTCAAAGCGGATGAAAAAAAGCTGACGGCGTTGGTCGGTCCTTCGGGTAGCGGGAAAACAACAATCACCAGTCTTGTTGCTAGATTCTGGGATGTCAATTCAGGATCGGTCAGGCTGGGGGGAAATAACATCAAGGAATACGAGATTGAAGAGCTGTTGTCATGCATCAGCATGATATTTCAAGACGTCTATCTTTTTAACGATTCCATCTATAACAACATAAAAATCGGGAATACCAGCGCATCGAGGGAGGAGATCATTGCGGCGGCTAAATCCGCACATTGTCATGAGTTTATATCAAAACTTCCGGATGGTTATGACAGTATGGTTGGAGAGGGAGGCGCACGGCTTTCCGGCGGGGAAAAACAAAGGATTTCAATCGCGAGGGCCCTGTTGAAGGACGCTCCCATTATCCTGCTTGATGAAGCCACCTCTTCTCTTGATCCGGAAAATGAAAGATTGATTCAGCAGGCGGTGAACAAACTGGTTCGGCAAAAGACCGTGGTGGTCATTGCCCATCGACTCTCCACCATTAGTCATGCTGATCAAATTCTGGTCCTGGACAATGGGGAAATCAAAGAAGCCGGGAAACACAATGATTTGCTCGAAATGAATGGGCTTTATAACCGACTGTGGGTAAAACAACAGGAGGCCCAAGGGTGGCTGTTGGAAAAAAGCCGTTGAAAAACCGAGACTATCCAGGCAGGGAGAGGGGAGTGGTCGGTAAAAATGGCTAGCAAGTAGACGTTTTGCCTGGGAGTATAGGGAGGGGATTCTTCCCATCGTTGTCCAAAGCATTTTCGATGTCGTTAAAATGGAATCCCGTGGATCTCAATTGTAAGCAGGGAAAAGCATATAGCCAGGTTTGGAGAGTGTTATTTCTGCACTTGCAACTGATGCCCAGGCGGCATTGTTTAGCCATGCCGCCACAGGGGTTGATAACCTGGTTCGCCTTCATGCCGTCGACAATCGGATAAATACGGGCACCATTTCGGAAACATCAGGTGCCAGTTTCAGGCGTTTCAGTTCACCTGAAATCAGAAATAAAGCAATGATAGTCACCAAAAAATCACCCAGGGGATACGCTATCCAAAGCCCCACCTCGCCGGATAGACAGGGCAACAGAAAAACCAGCGGAACACAGAAAAAGACCTGACGTCCCGGGGTTATCACAGACGCTTTTTGGGCTCTCCCTAGGGCGGAAAAAAACATGATGGTGACACTGACAAATCCGTAGACGTTAATGATACTAACAGGTTAATCAAAGTATCTGCCTATCAAACAGGACAAAGCTCTGACTGTCCTTACCTGATGGAATTCCGGAGTTTTCATTTTTAATAACGATAGGTGACCTGCAGGCCGAATTCTCCGGGATCGCTGTAAACAACGTAGTAACCGCCGAAAAAGCCGTCGACATTGTATTCCTCATCGAATATGTTTTTGCCGTAAAGGTAGATGTCAAGATTCTCCATCTCATATCCAACTCTAGCATTAACGATTTGATAAGGATCTCTTTTATAGTCATTGGCCTTGTCCAGGTACATCTCTCCATAGCCGATTACATCAGCCCTGGCATAGTACCTGTCTCTAAACCGGTATTGAGCGCCGATGTTGTAGTTATAATCCGGGGCAAAGGGAACCTTGTTGCCCTTATAATCTCCTTTTGAGTCCTCGAAATCATCAAATTCGCTAATGAGGTATCCGAGGCTGCCTTGTACTTTAAGACTCTCGGAGACCTTGGCCATCATCTCCAGTTCGATTCCTTTGGATGTTGCTTCCCCCGCGTTGGTCAAGTATGAAAGAACCGGCGTAACGGACTCCGAAACCTGCATGTCAGTGATGTCCATTAAAAAAACAGCACCATTCAACATGATCCGGTTATTCTGGAAAAGGCTCTTTAATCCAATTTCATAAGAGATCAGTTTTTCTTCATCGTAGGTGGCATACTTGGAATTGGTCGCATAAACGTTGAATCCTCCGGAGCGATACCCCTTGGATACGCTTGCATAGGTCATGATATCGGGCTCCCAGTCGTACTCCAAAGCCAGTTTTGGAGAAACCTCGTTCCATGAATCCTCGATCCTGGTATTAGCGACATGGTTTTCATACTCCTGATCCTGGTTCTCGTATCGTAAACCTCCGATTGCATTCAAATTTGAGGTCAGAGAATAGTTTACCTGACCGAATACAGCCTGGGCCTGTCCTGAAAAGTCTCGATCTATTGTTTTTGCCATCTGCGGAAAATCAGACTCCATCTCGATATCGAATTCGTCCATATCGTTGTCGCTATACAGACCGATCAACCATTGCAGGCTTTCGGAAGAATAATCCAGTCGCAATTCCTGGGACAATTTGGTGTAAGTGTTGTCCTTATGCGAATGCGATATGGTCATCGGGCTAAAATCCCAGTCAGTTGTCATTTTGTCGTTGTAGACTCTTCTGGCGGTTACGGATGTCACGGTTAGCAAGTCACTCAGGTTGTACCTGACTTTCAGGGATTGTGTTTCCGAGGATGATTTGTTGAATCCTTCGAGATTGGAGGATTCCTTGCGATCTTCTGTAACAGAGAGTCCAAACATCGATGCACCCGCTTCGGTCAAACGCATATTGACAGAACCTTCGTCATACTTGAGTCTGGCAGTGATCAGGGAAATATCCAGTTTATCCGAGGGGGTCCACCGAAGTTGCAGGCGACCGAACCAGTGCTTCCTGTCATCGGCCGCATCACCGGTGTTGGTGTTTTCGATATAACCATCTCTCTGGTAAAATTTTCCGGCAATCCCATAAAAAAACCGGTCTTCCTGGATGGGACCGCTGAAGTTCAGTGTGTATGCCTGTTTTGATTGATTTCCGGCTTCAGCGGATAGCATTTTACCCCAGTCGCCGGATATCTTAGCCCTGAAGTTGTTGTCGGGCTGACGCGTAATGATGCTGATTGCACCCGCTTCGGTGTTTTTCCCGTAAAGCGTGCCCTGCGGTCCCCGGAGTATCTCAACCCTTTCGATATCGAGCAGCGTATCTTCGAATCCCATCGCAGTCAGTATGGGAACGCCGTCAACAAAGAGAGCGCTGGCGGATGTTCGCGTTTCCACCATTGCGTATATCCCCCGCATCGAAGGAGAGTTTGCCCCGGATGCTCCCTCGTCATTAACCAGAAAATTGGGTACAAAATCGGCCAACTCCCTTATTGACTCGACATTTCCGTCCTCGATTGCCACGGTATCCAATACGGTTATCCCCATAGGCACTTCCTGTGCCTTTTCTTCCTGTTTTTGGGCTGTGACGGTAATAGTTTCCAATTGTAATTCTTCGCTATTCGATTGTTTACTCACATCTTCAGCCAGGACATCCAGTCCCGTAAATAACAGGCACATCGCCATCATTTGAGCGATAACCCGGCTTTTAAAAGTTTTCATGAAATCTCCTTCAGTATTGCGGATTTAACTTGGTAAACAAGTGTCGGTTTGCAGTGGCAGGCAAGTTCCGTATCGGTTTCGAATGGTGTTTCCCTAAGAAAGAAAAATGAGGAATCGGGCCTGACGCCGAACAGGTTAACCGAAACAAGCTGAATTAAAGGCTTAACTAAATGTAGATAAAGGATAGCGGACGATTGGAGGATGCGCTTTTAATATCGTCCGTTTTTATTACCGGATCGTTCGTTTTTATCGAAGGAGTGATTTCTGCAGAATTTTCCGGGAGAATCACCGAAATGTTTTTTAAAAACACTGGAAAAATAGCTGGGGCTGGAATAGCCTGCGGCCAAAGCAGCCTCGGTTACATTCATAATCCCTTCCTGAATTTTCAGTCTGGCCGTTTCCAGGCGATAACTTTGGAGGTATTCGAAAGGTGTGGTGCCGTAAACGTTGCTAAAACACTCATGAAACTTGGTACGGCACATCCCGACCGAACGTGCCAGTTGTTCCAAGCCGGGAGCATGCTCCGGATCCTTTTTCAGAAGCTCGGCTGCATGATGGACCCTGTCTATATCGCATTTTTTTATTGTGGCCGCTTCAGGTGAATTCCCGGTATCGTCCAATTGGTCAAGCTTAAAGGCCATCAGTTCCAGGGCTTTGCCTTCTATAAAGAGATCCCTTGTCAAACCATGATAGGGGCACTGGGCAATCTCCTGAATGGTAGCTCTCATTGGTGGTGTGATGCGAGCCTTTTGGTGGGCTATTCCGTCCGGAGGTTTTTGCAGCAGGGATGGAAGCTTGCGTTTGTATTGGTCTGCGATTTCGGACAGCAACTTATGGCTCATGAACAGCCCCATGGTCTGAAGCTTCCCGGAACCGATGGTGCTGGAACATCCGGACAAGCAGTTAGACCAGTTTACAACACTCTCACCCGATTTTATTGACACGGATGTCCCGATATTGTCAGATCTCGTTTCCGAGTAACCGGACAGGTAAAACCCAAACCCTACGGATTCAAAAGGTGGGGAGTAATCCAGTCTGAATGGCCGGTGGATTTTGCCCTGCATGAATCTCAGGTTGATCCCCGAGGTCATGCTGATAGATATAATATCCACTTTACCGGTGGCCGGATCCAATCTCCCCAGTTCACTTTGATCAACAACCCTTGTTTTAATGCTACAGTCCATAGGCATCTCTTCTCCGGATTTAAGGGTTTACCGCGTCAGTCAGATCCATCCCGATACCAGTAAATATTCTTCTCTTACTTTCACCAGTCCGGGATGAGCAAGATACTGCTTCCCGACCTGATCTATTGACCAGGAGCAAACATGCAATGCAGAAAGTCAAGTTTTCTAAATAACTATCTACGAAAAAAAAAATTTCTATATAAAAAGGTATTATGTCTCTTATTTTTACGTCAAGAGGCTGTGGAATTGGAGCGCACCCAAAAGTTTCGGGTAGCTCATGCGGAATGAGATTATCTGTTCAGGTTGAATCGCGAAACTTACAGCGAGAGTTTCAAGCCGGGGACGGCTTCTTTCAGTGCTGCGGGCCCCGCACCTCATCCAAGGATGGGTTAATGCGCTTTCCCGAATAGATAACCTCTTGTGGCGACTGTAATCAGGTGACCGAAACCTTTTGGAGCACCCTGATATAGTCTTTCGAACACTTAGAGACAAATGCGGTTGGGATTCCGGAAGAAATCTTTACATAATTATTATTAGGTTCTTCCCGTTCTGTCAGACTTCCTTCGTTTTCACGGCTGATAGCAATAAAAACGGATATACCGAAACGTTCGTGACAAATTGTGTGTTGAATCTCCCGAACCCGGCTTCGGACAACGCAGCTTTCAGGTCTGCTTCCGATAGCAGGTGTGTGGGATATCCCATACCTCTTGTCATCAGTTCAACGATGGCCAAACCCGGATATTTTTCGCCATTTTTGGGCGGGGCAATATGATTGGATACGAACAGACCCCCCATGCGAGTGGCCCGGTTCACCCTAACAAAAAAATCCGTCAGTCTGTTCCGGAAGTTGAGTTCATATAAATAATGAGAGCTAAAAAAGAAATCGTAATCCTTACCGAATGAGTCTTCGGCATTCATGTCGAAACCATGAAACAAGACCCGGTCTCTGTGCTCTTCTCCTGATTTAAGTTCCTGTCCCAGCTCGGCCACCTCGGGAAGATCATAGACATGCGATATCAACCCGGGATTTTCCTGAGCAAAAGCGAAAGAATAATATCCAATACTTCCCGCAAAATCACACATTTTCTCACAGTTGGCGAATTCAGAGGTTTCTTTGACAAATTGGGTGACCGTCTGAACGGTTCCTGCCAAATTCTGCCTTTCCATACCGGTAGCCACCTCTTTAGAAGCCCACATCCGATCGTTAAACTCGGGAGGACCGTTGCGGAGAACTTCCTGCAGATTATCAAACGGACCTGCACTGCCGTTGTAGGTTTGAATTGAGGAGATTTGATTCACGGGCGAGGATTGGACGAAAAAATCCTTTGCCATAGCCGTCAATCCAAAATTTTCTTTATCTTCGTCAATCAAATCGATGGCGATCAGCAGGTCGACCAGGGCCTCGACTATCCGTTCGTCAGCCTTAAGTTGATCCGACAACTCCGATAGTGAAAGATCTTTTTTCGATAATTCCTCGAATAAGCCGACTTCGAGAGCAGCATTCAAAATCCTGGGAATGTAACTTTGGTACATCAATTCCATGATGTTTAAATAACTTGAGCTTATAACCGGTATATGCATAACGGCTCCTTATAGATGAGTTGAATAATCAGATACATAAACAAAAAATCTTGTCGATCAGTCCGCCGGATAGACAAACACCCCGTGTTGGGAAAGATCAAAATCAAGCCTTAGAAACCTGGAGATATACTCCTGATGTATTGCTTCGGGATTCAAGTCGGGAAACAAACCGGGGTGCAACCATTTGGCCAGATACGCGTACTGAATAATAAACCGCGGTGTGGAGTAAAATCTGGCGGGCATTACATAAACGCGATCGTTTTTCACCGCTTTACTGCCGGAAAAGGCGGGTAAACTCATCACCTGTTGCCTGTGCTTTCTGATCAGGGAGTTGTCATCAATATCCAGACCAAAACCCCGGGGAATAAAATCCATAATGATCAGTACATCTATCTCCTGAGTAGCCAACCATTCCTGATCTACGACAGAAACCCATCCTCCCTTTGAAGGCAGTTTCGCAGCGATATTGATACATCCGGTGATTTCGTCTCTTTCGGACATTCCAGGTAACTCGTCCGAATAGGTATGAATGTCATCCACATTTCCCCATCCTGTTTTGACGAATATCTTCTGTTTGTCCGGTACCGAACCGGTTTTTGAGGTAATACGCTCCACAATATTATTAAACCATCGGATATACGCTTCAGCCTCTTTTTCTTTACCCAGAATGATTCCCAGTTTTTCCAGGTTGGCGATGAACTGTGAAGCATCGTGAAAGTTAAGAGCGACGACAGGGATATTCGGCTCCAGTCTGGATACCATTTCATCAAAACCGCTGACCGGAATATCCACCGCGAGAAACAGTTCTGTCCCGGCGCTGTATAACTCCTCGAAATTCAGTTCATATACATTCTGCCCGGACATCACTACCCTGGTATTATCAAGGTTGGGAAACACCGTATTGTCGAGTATCAGGCATCTGCCAACTACCATTTCCCAGGCGTCGAGAATCTTCAGGGCTTCCGCTGTTGCCGGATGACTAAAGGCGATTTTTGTTACCGGTTGCCTTATAGTAACCTTTCTGCCCATGCCGTCGATAATTGACGCGGAGCCGGAGTGATTGGAAATGTCACTTTCTTGTCTTGATTGACTGGCCGACATTGTGACCGATATTGCATTGTTTGGCTGAACTTCCGACTTGTCTGTTTTGCCAGCAGCAATTGAGGATTGAACACCATAAAGCAAGATCAGCGTTAACACAAAAAAAGCTTTAGTTCCCATTCTTCTCCTTTGAAGAGTCCGTTCAAGTCTAATTGGTCGTTTGAATCCAAATCCTGTCTAAACGACGTCCAGGCAGATGCCGGCTTCGAGACGGCCGATGCTTCGGCAGCGTTGGTAAGATACGCCTCATATGATACAGAGTGCAATAAAATAGGGGACGTAGTTGAAATATTTCGATTTGTTCAAATGTCAATATTTCAACTACGTCCCCTATTTCCATTGGCCGTAATCCGTAATTTCCCCTGGGGGACGGTCTGTGTCTGCATGATCTCATCTTCAACCGAACCGATCTGTTCCAATAACGGTAAATAGGTGTGGTATAAACGCGCCCCAGTTTCAGTCATTCGCAGTTTTCGGGTGCTGCGTTCCAGGAGTCGGCATCCCAGGTGTTCCTCCAGTTCGGATATTTTTCGGCTTACCGTGGATTTGGGTATACCGGTCTGTTCTGCTGCTCTGGAGAAGCTTAGCCGTTCGACAACCTGCATAAACAGGGTTAGTTTGTTCAAATCCATTGTTCCGTCTGTGCAACAATAAAGTTCATTTTCATTAGCTTATCATGCGAATTCATATTCGCTAATATAAACTATTAATTTCGTCAATGCAAATCGGAACGAAATGAAAGGTTACCCTAAAAAGGTTTTTATATCTCCCTGGTGGAAAGAGCCTGCGGTCAAACACCCGAATTGTTTCGGTTCACCCTGGCATACTAAACTCAGCTTAATTCTTGGGTCAGGCCTGTCGTGCAAGACCAGGAACAAATTACCTTATGGAGACTTAGAATGCAGAAAATCCCGTCACTTGAAAAACATGTGGTTTGGCTGGCCGCCGCGATTCAGCTTGTCAATATGATCGATTTTATGATGGTTATGCCCCTGGCACCGGATATCGCCCGGGTGATGACCATTGCCAATTCCGATATCGGTTATATTGGTGGCAGTTATACCCTGGCAATTGCCATCTCCAGCCTGATATCCGCCCGATTTCTGGATCGTTTTGACCGGAAAAGGGTGGCTGTCTGGGCCATGATCGGTCTGGCACTGGCAACATTCGGTGCTACATTGGCCTAGAATCTGACCAGCCTGATCGTTGCCAGAATTCTGGCAGGAGCATTCGGAGGACCCGCCTCCGCCATAGCCCTGTCTATGGTAACCGATGTGGTGCCACCTCAGCGTCGCGGTCGGGCGATGGCCATCGTTATGGGCTCCTTTTCCGTTTCTGCAGTGGTCGCGGTGCCGTTTGGACTGGAAATGGCTCGCCTGGGTGGCAAAAGGTACTTTTCCAGAGTTCGCACTGAGTTTGGAACAATTCCCGGGATTGACATCGAACTCAGCGCGGACGATCCCGGCAAAATGACTCAGGTTGGAATATCCGAAGCTGAAGGCGAATCTCGTGACTAGCGTCGCTAATCGTCAATCGCGAAACAGTGGAGTTTTCATCTTTCAAATCAGACCAAAGGTTTAGCGCTTGTCAATCATTAAGATAATTTTTATTGACGAAATATTATATTTAGTATATACGAATATCAGTCACAATTTATCCGGCTCCAAGATATGAGATTCCGGACGACAACTCATCAGTGATTGGTAAAACCTGATGAATCTGACAGCCGATCGGTGCCTGTGAAGTCACAATCACTGGGAGATGATTCTTTGAAAAGCGGGACTTCCGATTTAATCAATCAACAGCTAAAATGAACCAGGCAAGAACAGTCATAGAAATCGACAAGGTCTTTGATAACCACCGTGACGGGGATCTGATTCTGGGCGATAAAGACGGTTCAGAAATCTCCTGGCAATGGCCCAAGGAGTTTGGCACCGGAAAGATGTCCAGGATAAAGCTCCGTACCGGACTTGTGTTGGGATCGACTGATTTTCAGGTTCTGGATGATTTTTCGATCAGTTATGATCATATGTTTATGCCGGTTACGTTTAATTTCTGCGCTACCTGGCCTGAGCACTATTTTATTCTTTGCAAAGATGAGCATAATGATCTGCGAGTTGCCGGTCCGGGCTGTGGGTCGGTTATTTACAGGCCTGTATGGAACGGAGAAATGTTTTACCCGCGTGGCGTACCCATTCGGTCGTTAACCATAAGTCTGGATCCCTCCCTGTTAAATTCATTCATGGATGACCGGAATGACAATTATCCAAAGAACCTGATTGATATTGCGTGTGGTGATTGCGGGAAGTCGTTTGAACAGACATTTGTGACCATGCCTTCTGTTAACCTGGCAGTTCACCAAGTGTTTGATTGTCCATACAAGGGTCCGCTGAAACGATTTTTCCTTGAAGCCAAAACCCTGGAATTAATTACCTTTGCCATGTCGCAGCTGGTTCACAAAAAGAGGGAAACCTACCGTGCTTCAGGATTGCACCCAACCGACGTTAAACGGGCACAGGACATCAAAGAGATCTTACTCCATAACCTTGAAAAACCTCCTTCCCTGTTGGAACTGGCCCGTCAATGCGGCACCAATAAAAACAAGCTGAACAGCGATTTCAGGCAGGTCTTTGGCACGAATGTGTTTGAGTTTTTACGCAACAGCAGACTTAAATACGCCAAGGATTTACTTGAATGCGGAGATATGAGCGTCAGCGAAGTTGCATTTGAGGTTGGATACGAGCACGCCAGAAATTTTGCCAGGGCTTTTAAAAATCACTTTGGAACAAATCCCAAAGATCATCTCTTTTAACCGACCTTACCTTTTCGATTTTCACCCTTCCTTTCACCTGAAATCTCCATTTTTTCTTTCCATTCTACCAGCGAGCATCCGGAAACAAGTGATGGTTCTTATACCTCGCCTCAACGGTTAATTTAGTGCCCGGCTGAGAGGTGTCTGTGCCTGATTGAGAGGCAACGGGATCCGAAGTGTGAGATTAATCAAATGAAATAAAATGTGAAATTTCAACACGGGACAAGTTGAGCTTTCAGGTTTGCCCCGGTGGACTGTGTTCTTGAAATTTCAGTTCATTTGGACTTTTTGAATGACCCGGATAAAACAGGAATTAAATTCGGGAATTTCGTTCAGAAGCAGATTTTTGGAATCATCGGCCAGTTGTGCAGACAGTGAAATAAATCAGGAAGGCATGAAATGAAACTAAAAAAGTTGTTTTTGGGTTTGATTATGGGAGTGTTTGGTTTGCTGCCGTTTTTCGCCGGTGGACAAACAGGAGGACATAAAGCGAAAGCACACCGGATTGAAGCCGTCCGTTTTACCCCTGTCACGATAACAGATACGCTGGGCCGGGAAATAACGATTTCAAAACCGATAAGATCAATCGCCACCCTGTTGCTTTCCGGCAACGAGGTGCTAAAGCTGCTTGACAGCTGGGATCTTGTGGTTGCGAGAGATATATGGACAACCGATAAAACGATATTTCCAAATCTGGACAGCATTCCCGTGTTAAATGGCGGATCGGGTGCCAATGTTGATCATGAAAAACTCTTTGAAGTGCATCCCGATGTCTTGTTTGTCACCTGGGCTTCAGGTCTGGATCTAAACGTCATCATTGAAAAGGTTGGCGACACAATTCCGGTTATCGCTTTCGACTTTATGAATACGGAATCGTTGGGTAACAGCGTGGAGCAAATGGGTAGGATCCTGGGCAAAGAGGAGCAGGCAGGAAAGTTCATTGTCTTTCACAACAGAATTCTATCTGCTATCTCGGAAAGAACCGTTAAATTGTCAGATAAGGACAAACCAAGAGTGTTCCTGAAGTCAAACGGGTGGTCGCCTGAGCAGCTTTGTACCATGACGAATAAATCTACTTTTGGATATTCCCAAACGGTACTGCCGGGAGGAGTTAATATAGCAGCGGGTTTGGAAGGGGAGGTGATTTGGGAGGTCAACCCGGAATGGCTTGTTGCACAAAATCCGGAAGTAATTCTCGTTCCTGTACCCAATCAAAATGTAGCCGGAAAGATCTGGGGATTTGATGTGGATTCGGATGATGTTGCCGAAGCTGAGAGGAGGAGAATCATGAATCTCGACGTGTTTAAAAACAGCGATGCGGTCAAAAAAGGACAGGTTTTTCTATACGACCCGCAACTGGCAACAGCCTCCATCTCTTCCGTTGTCATCCTGAGTATCGCCAAATGGATGCACCCCGGGCTTTTCAGGGACATGAATCCTCGAAAGTATCACCAGAGATATCTTGATGAGTTTCTTGAGGTAAATGTTGATTTATCAAAGCACGGAACCTTCTTTTATCCGTCTTTCAAATAATAATCTGCGAAGACATCATGAATGAAATCATTAAGGTATTGTCCTATACCAGGGAACATCGACGAAAGGTATATTACGCCATAATTCTGGCCACATTAAGCGTTTTTATCAGCATTGCCCCCTATTATCTGGTTCACGTCCTGATCAGGGAATTCATGACGGGATCTGCGGTTTCCGTTTCGGTGATTGCAATGCTATCTGGTGCGGTGCTTTTCTGCCTGATTGGTAAGTCCGTCCTCTATTTCAGCGCCATGAAATATTCGCACCAGGCGGCTTTCGATACGCTTTACGGCATGCGGAACAGCCTGGCCGACAAAATGGCCAGACTGCCAATGGGAGACATCACCAACCAGGGCTCCGGAAGTTTCAAGCAGATATTTGTCGATCTGATCGAGGAAATGGAATTGATCATCGCCCATATCATTCCCGAAGGCATATCCAATACCCTGGTTCCCCTGACCGTAATTGTGTTTCTATTTTTTATCGACTGGCGCATGGCGCTGCTGACCCTGGCAATGATTCCCATTGTCATGCTTGTTTTCTTTCTGATGATGAGAGGAAGGATCACAAAAATGGACCGCTATCTGAAGGCCACACAGAATATGAGCGAAAACATCGTCGAGTTTATCGGCGGCATGGAGGTTATCAAGATTTTTAATCAGACTGAATCGTCGTTTGCGAGATATGCCACTTCGGTCAGGGAATACAAGAACTTTATCCTTGACTGGAGCAGGGATGCTTGGCCTTATCTGGCGGCATTTTATGTTTTGCTACCCTGCACCATCATCTTTCTGGTTCCGTGTGGTGGCTTGTTTATGATGGCCGGCAGCCTTGATATCGCCGGCTACATCCTCTGTATCCTGCTTGCTCTGAGCCTTGGTACCCCCCTCCTGCGATTAACGGAGTTCGGGAACACTTTTCATATGATCATTATGAAAAGCAGAATCATCGATAATATCCTGACCAGGGAGGAACTACCATTGGTGGAAAGCAATCTCTCACCTGCAAGATTCGACATTGGTTACAATCAGGTCAGCTTTGCCTATGAAGATGAAAAGGTGCTGAAAGAAGTTTCATTTACGGCTGCGGCGAACACGGTTACCGCCCTGGTGGGGAAATCAGGCAGCGGTAAGACGACCATTGCCAGGCTATTGCTGCGCTTCTGGGATAACAGGGAAGGCGAGATCACCATCGGTGGTATTAACATCAAGGAATTGTCCTTTTCAACCCTGATGGATTCCATCAGTTATGTCTCGCAGGATGTTCACCTTTTCAACATCCCGGTCATGGATAACATCCGTATGGGAAAACCGGACGCTACCGATGATGAGGTAATCACAGTGGCTAAAATTGCACAATGTCATGATTTCATAATGGAAATGGATCAGCAGTATCAGACAGGGATCGGTACTGTGGGCAACAAGCTATCCGGCGGCCAGAAACAGCGGCTTTCCATTGCCAGAGCACTGCTCAAGGATGCGCCAATCATTGTACTGGATGAAGCAACGGCTTTTACCGATCCGGAAAACGAGGATCTGATCCAGGGGGCTTTGAACGGCTTATTACTCGGAAAAACGGTTTTGGTAATCGCCCACAGGTTATCCACCATAACGGAAGCAGATAACATCATCCTAATGGATGGTGGCGCTATAGCCGCCCAGGGAACACACGACGATTTGCTTGACCGATCACCAATCTATCACAAGATGTGGGATGCCCATATGGAATCCATGACCTGGAATATATCAGTCAAGGAGGAGGAAAATGATTAAAATAATCAGACGCCTGTTGCATCTTTCAGGTAATTTTTCAGCTAAAATCAGGATTGCCTTTGTTTTCGGATTTCTGGAAGGGATTTTTTATAATCTCCCGATTCTTGCCCTCCTTTATATCCTTCACCGGCATTTATCGGAAGGATTAAAAACCCAGGATATCCGGATCAGTGGAGTACTCATTCTGGCCGGATTGATCGGGCAATATGGTTTTCGGAGACTGGTTTACATCTATCAGGACGCCACCGGTTATGAGGTCTTCGAAAGGGAGAGAATAAAGATCGGAGACCTGATCAAGCGTTTTCCGATGGGTTATTTTACGGAAGGAAACTTGGGAAATCTGACTGCTGTTGTCACTTCGGACATCACTTTTGTCGAAACCTGGGCCATGACTTCCATCTATAAAATCATTAACGGATACGCCAGCATGATTATTGGAAGTGTTTTTCTGCTGATCTTCGACCTCCGCGTCGGTCTCGTAACAATCGCAACATATGCCGTCGCCCTGCTGGTATTTAACCGGCTGCAGCGCATCGGCAGGGAACAATCAGTCATCAAACAGCAGACCCAGGCCGAATTGAGCGACGCTGTCCTGGAATTTGTACAGGGCATTACTGTCATCAAGGCATTCAATCTCGGAGCGGAGAAAACCAAGACAACGAAAGCATCTTTTAAAAGCACGCGGGACCATTCGATTGAGTTCGAGGAAAAGTTTATCCCGCCGACCCTGCTCTATGACATATGCTTCAATGTCGGTATCGGTCTCACGATCTTTTTTGTAGCCCTGCTTTACAACGGTGGCGAGCTTGATATGTCAATAATGCTGATGATCCTGGTTTTTGTTTTCCAGCTTTATCTGCCGACAAAAGCATTGGGTATCCTGACCATGAAAATGCGTGTTATGGAAGCCTCACTTGACCGTTATGAAGCGGTGAAACAGGTTGAAACAATCGATGAGAGTGGTCAGGAGACATCGCTTGATCGTTTCGATATCGACTTCCGGGGTGTGAGTTTTGCCTATGATGAGAAAGAGGTTTTAGACAACATTTCGTTCAGAATCCCGGAAAACGGAATGACAGCCCTCATCGGCGCTTCAGGTTCCGGAAAAACAACGATAGCCAACCTTATAGCCAGGTTCTGGGATGTCGAGAAAGGGGAAATACGAATCGGCGGTCACAATATCAAGGAGATCTCCCATCCCTGCTTCATGAAAAACATCAGTATGGTCTTCCAGAATGTGTATCTGTTCCATGACACCATTCTTAACAATATCAAGTTCGGTAATCCCGAAGCGAGCGAAAAGGAAATCTTGGACGCCGCCAGGAAGGCAAGATGTCATGATTTTATCGAAAGACTTGAGCATGGATGGGATACCGTGGTCGGTGAAGGCGGTAGCACTTTGTCGGGCGGTGAGAAGCAGCGCATTTCAATCGCCAGGGCAATTCTAAAAGATGCACCCATCATCCTGCTTGACGAAGCGACCGCAAGCATCGATCCCGACAATGAGAAACATATTCAGAACGCCATTAACGAATTGGTCAGGAATAAAACACTCATTGTGATTGCTCACAGGCTGTCGACCATTCGCCATGCAGATCAAATTCTGGTGATAGATGACGGGCAACTGGCTCAATCCGGAAAGCACGATGAACTGATCGAGGAGGAAGGACTCTACAGGCACTTCTGGAATAAAAGAACAAACGTGAGAAGTTGGAGGATTCAATTGAACCCGTCTCAAGCCAATCCGCTTTGATTGGATCCCCAGCGATGTTTTTGTGCCTGGTTGAGAGGGATAAATGCCGGGTTGAGAGGCATGAAGCTGACGAATATGTGATATTGTCATTGAATTCATTATGGTCGGTTCCCGCGTTTAAAGAATTTATCGTATCTATTCAGTCGGTATCTCGCCGAAGGCGCCGGCTTTTGGGATATGCGTGAAGTCATCCCTGGTTATTCGATGTTGTGAGTTTCGTACTTCAGGTTTCCAAAAGCCAACACCTCCAGCGCTATCGTCCATGATTCTGATTAGATACTATTTGTCAAAAGAAACAAAAAACGGATAATAAGCAATGAAGAAAGAAAAGAGAGGATTTGTGCCGTCAGGGTTTGCGGCCGGTATAGTTTTAGTGATATTTTTATTATGTCTGCTTGCAGCACCGGTTTTAGGTCAGGAAGGGCAGAACCAGGAGACTCTGGAACTCGGCGCGCTTACAGTGACAGCGCAAAAGCAGGAGGAAAATATCCAGAAAGTCCCCATGAGCGTGTCCGCCATGACCGATGTGGACGTGGAGGACAGGAATATCGATTCGGTACAGGATATTGCTGATTTTGTCCCAAACCTGATGATCTATCAGGTGGAAGGTTCGGGTAACCATGTCCCTGTAATGCGGGGAATTAACGCTCCGCCCGAATCTTTCAGGGTTTCAACCGGACTTTATATTGACGGTGTCCCTGACCTCACAGGAATCGGATTTGAGGATGAGTTGCTTGATATCCAGCGCATTGAAGTTCTCAGGGGGCCCCAAGGTACCATATACGGGAAAGGAACTGAAGCAGGCGCCATTAAAATCATTACCAGGCCGCCCGATAACGATTTCAGAGGTAAAGTATCACTCGAAGCCGGCGAAGACGAAAAAAGACAGCTCTCTTTTAACCTGAGCGGGCCCATTATGGAGGACCGATTTTTTTACAGTCTGTCTGGACTCTTGTACTCCAAGGATGGTTTTATCGAAAACACCACCACCGGTGAAATGATCAACGAAAAGAAGCATTCTTTTGGCAAAGCACTGTTTCGTTGGACGCCAACAGACAAAGCGGATATCACTTTTGCCGTTTCACATCTGGAATATGACGAAGGAGAACCCAATATGCAATTGGGGGAAAGCGGTGCCATGCAATTCATGCTTCCATCTCCCAGCGATCGAGAGGTTTCATCAAATCTTGACGGATGGAACAAGTCCAGCCGGGACAATCAATATCTCAAAGTCGCCTATGATTTCACAGACTCCCTCACCCTGACTTCCATTACCACGCACAGAAAATATCATCAGCATACGGCGATTGATTGGGATGGCACTTCAATGACCCTCATGCATGGCATTAAGGACAATAACTATGACACCCTGGCCCAGGAATTCCGACTGAATTATCTGGCTGGTCGTTTAAAGGGACTGGTTGGCCTGTACTTTGATCAGGAAAGTACAGATATTTACATGGATGTTGATTACGGCATGATGGTGGATAATACAGACCGGGAATACGAAGGTGCAACCCAGGCCGTATTTGCAAATCTTACCTATCCGTTGGGCGATCAACTGGCAGTGATAACCGGCTTGCGTTTTGAAACAGAGAAAAAGGATTTTCTGGATAATAACACCCGGGCAACAGAGGAAGATTCATGGGATCAACTGACACCGAAGCTGGCCGTGGAGTATAGTATAACTCCCGGGAATACCACCTATATCAGTATATCAAAAGGATATCGCTCGGGAGGATTCAACGCCCTGGCGGTCTCCAACCCGGATTATCTCACTTATGATTCTGAAACCTTGTGGTCCTATGAGATCGGAACAAAAAACATCCTGTTGAATAACATTCTGGTGATAAACGGCTCGGTTTATTATATGGACATTAAAGATATGCAGGTAAACGAACAGGCCTCACCGGCCGAAACATACCTGACCAACGCAGCTACGGCCAGGGGAATCGGCGCGGAACTGGAAGCGACGGCGAAAGTTCTGGAGGGGCTGACCCTTGATGCGAGTTATGGTTACAACGATACTGAATTCACCGATTTTAGCGATGTGCGGGGGGATTATAAGGGCAACAAAAATCCATTCGTGCCTCAGTATACTTATCACCTAGGTGGACAATATCGGTCTGAGGGAGGCGTCTATGCCCGAGCTGATCTGGTGGGATACGGCAAAATGTATTTTGATAAGGCCAATAATTATTCTCGTGATGCCTACGAAGTTGTGAATACAAAAATCGGATATGAAGCCGGTTCATACGATATCTACCTTTATGCGAAAAATCTTCTCGATAAAGAGTATAATTCTGATGAATACTACGAGGGATTTATCACCATTTACAGCCCGCCGAGAGAAATCGGTTTGCAGGCATCTTACAGGTTTTAGGGCGCCGCAAACAATTGAATCTTCTTAAATCCTGCCAATACCAAGATTGTTGGGGGCACTACCCCCAACAGTTCCTCAACACAAATCCCACAGACAGAACCATTGTTCCGGACAGCGGATCATCTGAAAACACGGCACAATGACAAAATTACCCGTAAAGCCGCTGAGGTTAGGCCGAAAAGAATGATTCGAATTTTTAACAAGCTGAAAGCTTCCAGGTTTCCGCTTTTGCCGATGCTGCACCCGCCAACATTGTGGCAATCGATAATTAACGCCGATCCCTACAGAATTCGCGGGTTGTGGATACTGGGTTCCAACCCGCTTTTGAATCAGACTGATCCCAAGTCAGTAGAGAAAGCCCTGGATCTCGTTGAGTTTGTCGTCGTTTCCGATTTCTTTTTCACACCAACCGCACAAAGGGCGGATCTGGTCCTGCCCTTCTCCATGTGGCTGGACCAGGATGATGTGGTGAATACCATGAAACAATGGTGTATCCTTCCACGTCAAAAAGTGGTTCAGGTCGGTGAGGCAAGGGATGACAGGGAAGCAATGCTGGATTTGATACAGAGCTTGGGATTTAATAAGGCGTTTCCCTGGAAAAACCATCGACAATTCGTCGATTGGATGTTGGAAGATTCCGGTCTCAGTTTCGAACAATTCTGTGAAAAAGGTATTTTAACTGCAAAAATGAGGTACAGAAAACATGAGATCTCGGGTTTTAAGACTCAAAGCGGAAAACTGGAACTCTATTCTGAATTGCTTGAGGAAATGGGTGTGTCACCGCTTCCGGTTTATCGGGAACCGGATATTTCGCCGATCGCCCGACCGGATCTGGCGAAGCAATATCCCTATAGTCTGACCACAAGAAGAATAAGGAGCTTCTATCACAGCTAGGGGCGCCAATTGGCATCCCTGAGAAAACGAAATTCACATCCGGTTGTTGAAATACATCCGGAGACAGCTTATGCTCAGGGTATAAAAGACGGAATGGATGTCTGGCTGGAAAACCGGAACGGTAGAATTCAAATGAAAGCCAAACTGGAAAGCGGGCTTGGGCCAGAAGCAATATACGCCCAGTATGGATGGTGGTTTCCGGAAGAAGCACCGCCCGATCACGGTTGGAAAAAATCCAACCTGAATCTGCCATTTCGCGAGCAGGCTTATGATCCGAACATAGAGTCAAAATACCTGCAAACGAATCTCTGCAACGTCTATTCCGTCGAAACCAAATAGAAGGAGAAATCCATGCTATTCAGAATATCACCGATCTGGTGGCCCTTTTTGGGATTGCTCAGCCCCGCCCTCGCACCTTTTCTGCTTAAAAAAAATCGCAAATATAGAGAAAATCTGGATTTATCCGGGCAGTTGAATGAAGAACGAATCAACGCAGCCCAGCCCCTCGACATCCCGGAACTGGATTTTCTGGAGATTACCGTAATTGTTGATGAAAAAGCTGAGGAAGGGTTTACGGGCGAAGCGGGTGTTTGCTACCTGTTTCGATCAGACCGGGGCAGTCTGCTTTACGATGTTGCGTTTGGACCGGAAAGACCCGCCCTGGTTGACAATGCCACCAGGCTTGGAATCCGGTTGGAAGAAATCGATGCCGTCTGTATTTCTCACTTGCATCCCGATCATATGGGGGGGCTCAAGGCAACACGGACCAAGCAGGTGACCATACCCGAGGAACTGGGACGACCATCCGGTCAACCCTGTTATCTACCGGACAAGGCGGAAGCGGAAGGCTTTAAATGTGAACTGGTCCGGGGTCCACAATTATTATCCGCCGGGATTGCGACAACCGGCCCACTGGCGAGAAGCCTGTTTTTTCTCGGGAAAACGGAGGAACAGGCCCTGATTGCCAGGATTAAAGGCAAAGGGCTGGTTGTTTTCACTGGATGTGGACACCCGACGATAGAAACGATTGTGCAAATGACCCGAAAGTTATCCGATGATCCGATCTATGCGATCGGCGGTGGACTGCATTTCCCTATTTCCGGAGGCAGGGGAAATCGCCTCGGTGTACAGATTCAGACCATTGTCGGCACCGGAAAACCCTTCTGGAAAAGAATCAATAATGAAGACCTGGATAAAACCATCGATAGCCTGAATGCCATCCGACCTCGTAAATTTTTTCCATCGGCCCATGATACATGCGACTATGCATTGTCACGCATGACACAAGAATTGGATACTGAGACCAAAATCCTGTCATCGGGAAAAACTTATAAACTCTGATCAGGCAAATCCCCAGAAGATTTCACTCCCCGGATTTTATAAATCCGGGAAGACCGCGCACGCCCTGGATTTTTATGTCCCTAAACCAGACAACGCCGTTAAGACAATATGATGTAAAAATCCTATCCAACCGCCGGGCAATTAAAACCGCAAAACACAATCAACTTTTCGTGATGAACAAAGACTTGAAATCAGTTCCTCCAAGCGCTTGTTACATGCTTTTGTCAGCAATGGGATTTGCCCTGATGAGTGTTTGTGTAAAGGCGGCAAGCCACAGGGGGATTCCTGTTTTGGAGATTACTGCAGCAAGGGCACTGGTTTCATGTTGTATCTGCTATTTTGATGTCAGGCGAAAAGGAATCAGCATCTGGGGTAATAATAAACCTCTTTTGCTGGCGCGGGGACTGGCCGGAACCCTGGCCCTGATTTGCGTATTCTATGCTATCGCGGTTCTTCCCCTGGCTGAAGCTACTCTTCTGCTGTACCTTCAACCCATATTCACAACCTTGCTGGCCTTTTTGTTCCTGAAGGAAGTTGCCCAGCGGTCGACTATCACAAGCATCGTCCTTAGCTTGACCGGGCTTCTGATTATGGTTCAGCCTGATATTCTGCTCGGTGGTTTTGTGAAGAGCTCCGGGGGACTGCCAATAGTGGGTGTCGTGGCAGCCGTGCTTGGAGCTTTCGGCAGTGGTGCTGCATATGTGTTCGTAAGGCGCCTGTGTGAGACCGAAGATCCATCAGTGATAATTTTCTATTTCACCCTGGTTGCCTTGCCTGTATCGACCCTGCTTCTGGGAACCGACTTTGTGTTGCCGGCAGGTTCCACCTGGATCCTGTTGTTAATGGTGGGTGTCTTTACCCAGGTCGGTCAAATCGGGCTGACCAAGGCTCTGCAGACAGAAAAAGCCGGGAAGGCGACGGCTTACTCCTATGTTCAGGTTGTTTTTTCCGCCATTCTTGGCTGGTCGGTTTTCGGTGAGATTCCTACCCTGGCAACATTACTGGGTGCCCTGTTTATCATTGGTGGAGCCCTGATCAATGTTCGATGACGAATGTGATTCGACCATTGACACTTCAAATTTAACTCCCATCCTTTAAATCCTATTACCCTAAACTAAATGTCTGATTTGTATATAAGGATTTATTCAGCAAAACAGACTTCGCCATTGGCTGTTTGGTTGGTCCGGCTTCCCGATCAAATATGATTCGTCTGTCCTCGCGATTGCCACTAAGTGCGTTGAAACACAACGTTACCTTTATGTGGTTTCGGAGGGAAGCCGGAATTGCCATTAACAACAATAAGATTTCATGTTTATCGATTGTTGCTTAGCCGGGCGAAGGATTGTTCAAAAGGTGGTCGACAATAAACATGTTTTAAGAGATTAATATGAAGGATCAATTAAAACGAAGCAGACGCCCGCGCAAAACTATTGTCGCCCTCCTGGCTCTCTTATTTTGCTTTTTCGTTTACGGGGAAGATAAATTTCGGGCGAGGAAGGCTAATTACTAAAGCTGGATGCCGTGACTTGGCCGAGGTGAAATAATCAGGCTTTCAGGGAAGGATCTGTGGTTCCGAACCAGAAGGGAAACCTAAAAAACTGAAATCAGATGATAGAATTCTGTTTCTCGGGTAAGGTTAATTTGCAAGGAGCAAACCGGTATTGGCGAGCCGATTTTATCAAAGTGGATTCAAAATCATGTCAATCTCCGGAATTTTGAGCTAGCGAGTTGGAAATCGTTTGACAATCACCTTGATTAAAAGAGGTGATCAATCAATATCTTAACCCCGATCAGGACAAGAATAATACCGCCAACCCGTTCCGCCCATGCACCGGCAAATACCCCGATTCTTTTGCCGATATAAAGCCCTAACACGGAAAAACCGATACAGGCCAGACCGATTATGATTGCCGGCAGTATAATCGGGATTTTGAGCGCGGCAAAGCTGAAACCTACCGCAGCAGCATCGATACTGGTGGCAATGGAAAGGGTAATTAACGACATGCCACGGGAAGGATCCTTTTGATTATCTGCCTTTTCCTTGTTATCCGGATAAAATGACTCCCAAAACATTTTCAATCCGATAATAAACAGCAGAATAAACGCTATCCAGTGGTTATAGCTTTTGATAATGCTTTCCATCATAACGCCGCCATAGTAACCAACCAGGGGCATCAAAAATTGAAACAATCCAAAATGAAATGAAAGTCGGAAATAATGCCAGGATGTTGGTTTCCTGATCTTAATTCCCGATACGACACATACTGAAAACGCATCCATTGCAAGACCTGTTGCAATTAACGATACCTCAAGAAGCCCCATTGTACCTTCCTCTTTACTCGATTTTTGGACAAAAAAAAACGAGACATTTCGCACGATATCAGTTCGCAACTTGATATCATGCCAAAAGTCTCGTTTCCTGTGCTTCCAGGCGATAAAGCCAAGTAAGCTGGTGCTCACTGGTATGTTGACTTTAAACTTACAACTACTCCCTTCTGACAAACCGAACTTAATGGATGCACTCATACATCGTCAAGGATAATACTATCATCCTGTTTGCCAGGTTTAAACCGTTTTATGATTTCTTATCGCTTAATCAAATCCAATGAAACCCTGAAACCTATACTTGTAGCTGAATTAACGACCAGCGATCTGCCAGATCAAAACAAAAAAGGAGGATCGAAGGGCTGAGTTTTCCTCCAAGTATTTCTGATCTGTATCAACCCTTGCAATTCCGCAATAGGGGTGAATAATGGTTTCACCCATTATCAACTTATCGGTGAGGTAGGAAGACCTGTTATCGTGCAGATGCTTAGCTATGCGGGAACTGGTTTCGGATATCGAGACTTATAAAATCAAAAATGCATCGCATCTGGCTCATCATGAACAAACGGAGATGATAATTTCGGTATCGATTGAGTTCTAAATCGTGACCCGTGAGTTTGTTGTGGCGATTCGAGACATTCAGAAACTCAGCTCTGCCAGCATCAGGGATTTTGAACTTCACCCATATGAGTACGTATATACGAAATAGTTTCATTAGCATTGACAAATGTGAAGGGGTGATTTATTTTTAAAGAGAAGCTCTTGCTGATGTTTTCATCAGTCTTTTCCGGTCCTGTTCAATATATTATTCCAACAGGAATCCGAATCGGCTCCGGAGGTGAGTGAGAGGTTATTAACCAGTGCTCATACGCCCTGTGTCGTAACCCAAAAACAAGGTGTCTATTGGTATTATCGGTGACAGCAGCGACAATGAATTAGTTTATGTTCGGCGGTTACACATGCGTCGATAAACCATTTTCTTAAGCTTAGGAGGCAGATTAATGGCAACAAGAGAAGAACTTGAAGAAAAATTTGATGACTGCCAAGAAACCCCGGAATACGTGGCGGTTGCATTGGAGGCATTTAACGATTTAGGTGATAAGGATTGGGCCGTTGAGGTCTACGAAGAGGGCGTTGATTGGGCTGCCACACCGAAAGATTTTGCCGCTTTAGCAACCGGAGCCCGGGTAATCCTTGGAGACGAGGAAAAAGCAGCCGAGTATTTCCAACAAGCCAAGGATGCCTGTCGTAAAGCTGATGAAATGATTGAATTGGCGGTTGCCGCCGCTGAAGGCAATGACGGAGACGCTGCCCGCGAGTTGTTCGCGGCTGCTGCGGAAAAGGCTACCAAAGCCGCAGAGTTCCTCGGAATTGCAAAAAAGGTTACCGAGTCCCTTGACGACAAAGAACTGGCTATGGAGCTGAGTGCCAAGGGCAAGAAGAAATGCAAGACGACGGCTGATTTTGTTGAGCTGGCCAAGGGCCTGGTTAATGATTTCGACGATGCTGATCAAGCCAAGGAAGTGTTATCCCAGGCAATTGGCTCATGCAAGAGTGGAGATGATTTTGCCACCCTGGCATCAAGTGCTGGTGACCTGTTTCCTGACAGCGACCTCGGTGTTACCATTTATCAATCAGCCGAAAAGCAGATCGAAACCGGGCTGGAAATGGGAAGTCTGGCTAAGGCAGCTGTACAGGCCCTCGGTGACAAGGAATACGGCGCCACTCTTTTCAACAAGGCCAGTGATATGCTGGAAAGTGGAGACGACCTTGTGAAGCTCGCAGCAATGATTCAGGAGTCCCTGGCTGACAAGGATCTGACATTGGCGACATACAAAAAAGCAGGCGATAAATTCAGCACTTACAAGGAATTTGTCGACCTGGCAGGTTTGGTGCTCAAGGATACCGGTGACAAGGATTTTGCCGGCCAGGCTTATCAAAAAGCTGCCGATACCGAAGATGACACTCCAAAACTGGTCAGTGTGGTGGAAAAGCTTGCTGATGAAATAGGTGATCTTGATAACGCCATTGAGGTTCTGCGCAAAGCTGAGATCGCTGTAAAGACCAATGATGAATTCCTGCAAATGGCAGAAGCAGTGTTGAAATACGCCAAAGACCAGCAGTGGCTTGACGACACTTCTCTGCAAAAGGAAAAAAGGGCAAATCATCCCGATCTGTATGAGGAATACATCAAGCGGGAACTGGGTGCCACCATTGCGGCAGCCCTCTGGAATCTTGGGCATGAAGTGATGAGGTCCACTGAGGACGGCCCTTACACTCGTAAACTGTTTGCCAATGCGGAAAAGCGTGCCAAGTATCCCAAGGAATTCATGATGCTGGCCAATCTCATTGTCGAAGACCTGGGCGATAAGGAGTGGGCTGATCGGATCTATGCCCAACTGTTCGACGCTTCAGAGGACTTTGTTCAAAGGCGTGACATCGTTGCAGCAGTCGTCAAAATACTCCAGGATCAGGATAAAGCAAGGGATTACCTGAAAAAGATGGAGACAGCCTGCAATCGGACAGCCGACTATATCAAACTCGGAATCGTTGTACATGACATATTTAACGATGAGGGCTGGACTCGTGCCCTTTTCCAGGAAGCTCAGGCGAACAGTACCGACCGCTACTCCCTGTTGCATCTGGCCGGCAAGGTCATCGCTTGTCTTGGGGACGATGGATGGGCAGGAGAAATCTACCATAAGGTTGCGGACGAATCGACGGATAAGTACCAGTTTATTCATCTTTTCCATATTGTCGAACAGCAGAGCGACAACAAGGAGATACTTGCCGGTCTGCATACCAAGGCTGAATCCCGCTTGAGCGGAGCCAGTGACTTAACGGCACTGGCCGAGAGTGTGGTCCGTCGTATCGACTCCCCCACCTGGGCCCGGAAGATTTATACTCAAGCCATGTCCGCCCCGGATTTTAAAAAGGTTAGGTTTGCCGTTGCGTCTAGTGTCGACAATATGCTTGGCGATCAAAAACTGGCCAACCGCATCAGAAGGAAAAGTTGAGATTAATTGAATCATTGAAAACAAGTTAAAACGACTCAGCAGCCTGGCTTAGATATATTAAACGTTGCTCATGATGATCCGGGCAACGCCCTAAACTTTGGGTGGTCCCGCGAATTAAGGTGAATCTAAAGAAGATCCCTTCATGGAACTTCATTTAGCGCTGTAACACCTCAAATATGGATTGGAATTAGTGTCTATGTCATGGTTGCAATACCGAAACATCGGTTCGATATCCCAAATTCCCTTTACAATACTCTACAGATTTTCAGTGTGACGATTTTCGAGAAAGTTCCAATTTATCAGTTGGTTAAAATAAGAGTTACAACAATCCAAGTCCTGACCTCGGTAATCATTGGTCTGAGGGCTTTTGTGCAAATGAGATTTTGATATTTCTTGACTAAAAGACCTGGTCTGGTCAGACTATCTTTATATCTCAAATCCAAATGAGTTATTTTTCTAACAAGAGGGTGCTCATGCAAATTACAAATATTTCAGAAGCAAAAGCACAGTTATCAAAATTGATTGAAAAAGTCATAGCGGGCGAGGATATCATAATCGGCAAAGCTGGCAAACCGGTCGCAAGGCTGGTTCGATACGAAAACAACCGACAACAACGAAAGCCCGGGGCACTAAAGGGAAGAATCAAGATAGCTGAGGATTTCGATGATCTACCGGATGATATTGCAGAAGTTTTTGGGATGGAGGGTAAATGAATCTTTTTTTAGATACGCACATTTTATTATGGTGGCTTGATGACAACCGCTTATTGTCAAGACAAGCACGTGACGCAATCGCGACAACTGAAAATCTAATTTTCGTCAGCGTGGCCGTTATCTGGGAGATTCGCATAAAACAAGCACTAGGCAAATTGGAAATACCTCAGGATTTCCTTACAACTCTAAAACGGCAAGGATTTGAGATATTGTCGATCACAGCTAACCATGCTTATAAGGTAGGTGAATTACCAATGCATCATCGTGACCCGTTTGATAGAATGCTGATTGCCCAAGCGATGGAAGAAGGTCTTACAATAGTGACACATGATCAGCTATTTAAAAAATATGCAGCTCCGATAATGGAAGTGTAAACGTATATTACTATGTTTATAAACGTTCTGATTTGGTATCAATCTTTCCCGCTAACATCTGTTGTTATTGGATTTAAACCACTTCCACTATTCTTCCCCCAATTTCAAGCATATCAACCTTCAAACCCGTAATTTTACTCTTTAAAATTAAATGCTTTAAAGTCCTACCCCAAAACTTCCGCACTTTTTCCAGCTTCCCTTTATTTCACGCTGAAGGAGAAGGGAAGAAGGGTAGGGCAGGGGACAGACGACCCAGTCCCCCTCATCAAACCGTGCATGCGGTTTTCCCGTATACGGCTTTCCGATATTCTTCACCAAAGGGCATACATCATCGATATACTGCCGTTGTTGGAAGGTTAAACAATCCACATTCTTTGATAAAGTCTGGAATTTGGAATTATCTGGTATGCCTTTGCTCTCGTGGGAAGCTTTAAACGGCGGCGAAGATGGTTACGCATCCGTTCTTCAGCTTGCCATTTAAGGTGGCTAAATACCTGAGTGCAATTTCTATAATGAAAGTAGGCACTCCGACCCCCACAACGTCCGGTTCACCTGTTCCATCACATACGGAAGAGGAATCCTGTCTTACACGGTTAATGCGGTTCTGTGTTGAGCAATTGACTGCCGGACTGAGAATAGATGAGGTTACGATGATCCGGTCAGGGAAATCGGACAGGATCAAATCAAACAGTGAGTAATAAAAATGAACCGGGATTTTTTTGCTCGAAGACAACACCTGATTTAACCTTTCCTTTCTGATATGTCAGTCCGGCAGCAGTTATTCAGTATCCGGTTATTTTCTTCCCACTACCATAGCGAGTTGATGACCCAGGGGAAAATAATAGGGCTTCGATTCGATGCCTTTGAATCCGGCACGTTCCATGGCTTCAGGAATTTCGTGCTGTTCAAATGTGACGTCTACCATGGAAAGGGCTGATGAAAGCCAGCTAACGACAAGATCCTCCGGTTGAGTTTTTTCCTCGGTTAGGCCATCGTGGATCGATACAAATACCCCACCCGGATTCAATGCATTATAGATCTTTGCTATAACATCCCCAAGTGCCGGACCGGTGAAATTGAGCATGCCCTTGGCATGAATCAGATCATAGCCTTCACCTATCGGATCAGTGACACAATCACCACCAATAAACTTGATACGATCTTCCATGCCGTATTCGCGAATTATTTCTTCTGTTTTGGCGATGATATGTGGTTTGTCAAACACGGTCCCCTGAAGAGTCGGATGCTTTTGAACCGTAGCCACACAGTCAAGACCGTGGGCGCCGCCGAGATCGAGCATTTCTTTAAATTCGCTGAATTCAGGAAGCTTTGACAATTCTTCTCCTACTTTTTGTGCCGCACCGGATCGAGCGAAGTTTCGCATTGCCAGGATGGATTGGGCCTGGAACAGGTCGTCTTCTTCGTTACTATTCGCGGAGTTCGGCTCTTGCATCGGTGGCGTCGGTCCGTTTAGCAGGGCTTCTCTCATCTGATCCCTGTTCTGGAACATCCAGTTGTCATTCAAAAATAAAAAGTCCACAAGACAGGTGTCTCTCCCTTCCACCAGGAAGGTATCGGTTATTTGTGTATTGGAAAATTTGCCATCTTTTTTCTGAAGCAGTCCCATTCCGCAAAGTGCGTTCATAAATAGCTCAACATTTCCAGCGTGTGCACCGATAGCAGTGGAAACTTCCGCTGCAGTTACTGCCCCGGTGGTGTGATTAAAAATCTTGAGGTCTACAGCGGACATCAAAGCTTGTGATCGGGTTGCTCCAAGCAGAAGATCGAACAAAGGTTTCGCGTCTACGCCGGGTTGAGGAAGTGTTTTCATATTGGTGTTCTCCTAGTTGGATTTATTGAATTCTGATAATCAGGATACTGATATAAAATCTCTTTCTATTAAAAACAGGACAACCACCGAAAGTAGCCATACTGCATTTGATAACAGACAAAACCGAAAATTCTACCCCAGCACGGCTTTTTTCAACGACAAGAAGTCGCCTTTTATCCGTGTTCATTAGATTAAAGGTAGAGGCGCCTCAATCCTCCGGAGTATGTTTATGGTGTTCGGTATGGGGTATTCCCATTGATCGTGCGGAACGCTCCGGATTGGACCTGAAATCAGAATTGCTACATCTCTTAAAACAAAAACTATGGAATGACGATATTGACAAAAATAGCAAAAATATCTATATACGAATATATTTTTTCTATTTATAGAATTAATACTCTTTAAAAACTATGTCAAGAGTCCGATATTTCGGAATGTCGATTATTCCTCTGAATAACAAAACACTTCTCATCCGCTGGCGAAGAGATAGCTGAGCATTCATAAATCAAGTTTGGTTTCAAACTGGCGTTCATTCCGGTTGCTACCGGAATGAAACGTGCGTCAGACATCAACCGGCGTTGAATCGATAGTTGATTGAAGCACCGAACTGGGCCGGGGGACCATCCTGACCCAGTATATCCTCTCCCCACCAGTACTGTACGGTCTGGTACTCCTGATCAAAAATATTTTTGCCCCAGAGATAGACATCGAAGGATTCGGTTTCGTAACCAACACGAAGGTTGACAAGATTATAAGCTTCCATCTCTGCAGTGTTTGCCGAATCGATATAGGCGCTGCCTGTCCCCAGCAGATCCACTCTGCCGGCCAATCCTGATCCGTGCCTGTATTGAACGCCGATGTTAAAGGTTTGTTTGGGAACATTGGCAATAGTGTTTCCGCCATAGTCATTGATCTCCACACTTGAGTAATCGGCACTGTATTCGCTGGCTTCGTATTCCAAATATTTGGCCTCTATGACGCCGAATCCTGCAGTGATGTCCAATCCATCCATCGGTTTTGCAGCCATTTCAAGTTCAAATCCGCTGGAATTGGCCTTGGCTGCATTTTCAATTCGAACCTCGGTCATGTCCGGTGCAACCTGGCCAACCTGCTTGTCGATGACGTCTATGTTGAAATAGGTGAGATTTGCAGAGAGCGAATCACCTAGCCAGTTGGATTTAACACCTATTTCCTTATTGGTTGTATATTCCGGCTTATAGGAGGACATTTCTGCTGTGTAGACGGAAAGATAATTGTAGCCACCGGACATATATCCTTTTGAAACAAGGGTATAAACCATAATGTCGTCGTTGATATCGTAGCTAACGGCAGCCTTTGGCAAGGTCTCCTGGTTGTCCTGTTCCTCGTCATAACTTGTTAGATAACCCATGTAGTCGTAATCCTGTTCGACTTTCTGACTTTGATTGTCAAGACGCACGCCAGCCGTCAGATCCAAGTTATCTGTTACGGAATAGGTTGCCTGGGTAAAAAGAGCGCTGCCGGTGACATGCAGGTCAGTGTCCCGATGGTCCATATCCGCGGAATTTTCAACGATGATGTCCGTCTTCTCTTTGAAGGTATAGATTCCAACCAGCCATTTGAAATCCGTTGATTCATCGTTTGAAAAGAGCCTGATTTCCTGACTCATATGGTTGCTGTCGTAAACGGATGCGGTTCCTCCATAGTCTTCATCGGGATCGGAATAACAATCAGCATCCTGAAGATTTTTGTTTTTATATAACCTTCTTCCCGTTACCGACAAAACATCAAAAGTTGAGCCGCTGTATTTTACGCGCAGGGTTTGTCCGGTTCCTTCATCAATTGAATACTCGTCCTGGTCATGACTGATTTCAAACCTATCTGTCTTTTTGGGACCGGTGATAAACCTGTAGTAACCGATCATGTCATCAAACTTGATCGAGTCGGCGATCAGTGCGATGTCCCATTTATCGGAATCCAAAGAGTTTGATCAATTTGTCAGCAGACTGACCGTTAATCGAGTTGCCAAGATTGAGCATATCATTCACAGACTACTGGGAGTAAGAGCCGATTAAGTTGTTGCCACAAGAGATGGGGTTCTGGCTGTATCAAGAGAAGCGGGGATTCAGCAAGACGTTGAACTCATCTGCCCCCAATAGCCGCACAAAAGCTGTATACGGCTTTTTCGAAGAAATCCAAGTTTGCTGAATTGATCCCTAAGATCAACAAGAAACTTGAGGCTTTCCGGAAAGAAGGTGTCTTGGCCCGTATTGAGAAGGAAGCCATCGGGCTTGATCGGCAAAAACCGGATTTATGAACATGTACAACGCTGCCTACCTGGCACTAACTGAAATCACCTCTCGATCCATGCAGGGTTAACCAAAAAATCGTCATTCGAATCCTTTCCGGTGCATGATAACAACAATTGCCTGAACAGCCGATCTGAGGTGGTATTGTAGAATCTCACTGACTTTTGCCACTTTTTTTTAGAAAACACTTTAATCATTTCCCAGTGCTCAACCTTTGACTGTTTAAGGTACTCCCTGACATAACCGAAGCAGGGAAAAGTAGCAGACGACATTTCGTCATAATGACATGACACTATCCTGCTTTTGTATTTCCATCCGATCATGACTATTTTCCAGTATTTCTCTTATATGCCCCCTTTACGTGATTATGTCCCGGTTCGCTTTATATCACACAAACTGTAAACTCTCGATGACCGGAGCTTCTTCGGTCGGACTTCCTAACCTGGGAATACAAAAACGCAAAGACGCATACCTGATCCCCAACATATGCAAACGGCAGTTCAACTGTCGAAGGAGCCTTATTCGAACTTCTCCTTGCGCATGATGGAGACAATCGCATTGACTGCTGAAGTGAGATGGTGTTGCAGAATTTCGCAGGCTTTTTCCACGTTGTTATCGGACGCAGCCTTAGTCATTTCCCAGTGTTCCACCTGCGATTGTTCGAAGTGTTCTCCCACTAAACGAAGCAAGGAGGAGTAGCGGGCGGCGTTTCGCCATAATGACAGAATCATATCCTGTTGAAGGGGCCGCGCAGCTCCGATATAGAGAGCACTGTGGAACTGATCGTTTAAGCCACCGTAACGAATCGTATCCTTCACCTCATCCGCCTCACTACAGATTTCCTGGGCGGATTCCAATTGTTCCGCATTCAACTCCGGAATGGAGCGTCTCAAGGCATCAGTCTCCAAGATAATCCGCAGGTCAAAAACTTCCTCAACATCATCGATGGTTAATGGCCTGACAAAAGCTCCCCTCCTGGGATGCAGGGTCAGAAAACCCTCGGCTTCCAGTTTTTTGATGGCCTCCCTCAAGGGAACATGACTCACCCCAAGCTCCGCAGCCAACGCATGCTGTTTTATTTGCGATCCGGGCTTAAGCTCATTTTTGAGAATGGATTGCCGAATATGCGTGACCACAAATTCCGATGCTGAAACAGGCCTACTCATCATTAACTCTCCCCATTATCGGGATTAATCCGGATTAAACACTTGACTCCGGTTGTCGAAGAAAAAATAGGGGACGTAGTTGAAATATTGACATTTGGCAATGATCAATATTGGTTTTATCATCACTGATTCACCTCATTGCAGTAGGGAAGGAAGCTAAGGGTATCAGCGAGCTGTCTCAAACAGACAGATCATTAGTTAACCGAGCCGGCTTGAGGTAGGATATCGTCAATCCATTTGAAACTGACTGTTGGAAAATATTTGGTACACAGCCCCTGTTAACGGAAACTTCCTTTCTTTGTCTCCTTGAATGATTTGAGAAAGAGTGTCAGGTGTCAAAAAGTGATCGATACGCATAGATGGCTGGCGTACCCCCTGTATGTAAAAAGATGATCCCGTCGTGCGTATTGAAATACCCACTTCGGGAAAGTCCGATTACGCCGGCCAGAGCTTTACCTGAGTATACCGGATCGACTGTCAGTGCCTCCAGTTTTGAAGAAAACGTTATTGCCTCGACGGTTGCTTTATCAGCCCGGCCGTACGCTCCCGCTGAGTAACCCGGCTCGATAATTATCCTATCCAATAGCGGATCCGATTCCAGCCCGATGAATTCGGCAAGAATTCTGAGAATACCCGTGACCCGGCTCCTGACTCCTTCGGCGTCCGCATCAATATCGATACCAATCACTTTGATCGGTAATCCCAGATACGCAAAGCCGACAATCAAACCCGCCTGGGTGCCTCCGGTACCGCTGGCATGGACCAGATGGGTTATCTCGATCTCCCGGGAAGCGATTTGTTGCGCAATTTCCAGGGCTGCATTGAGATAACCGATGGAACCCAGCAGATTGGCACAACCATAAGGAACAATATATGGTTTCTTGCCTTTGGTACGGAATCGATCGGCCATCTTTTCCAAAACTCTGCTATTGTTATCCTTGATGCTGACCGGCTCGCAAGTTGCTCCGTAAAGGTTGTTGAGGAAGATATTACCGGTACTTCCGTAATCTGAATCCATCATCTCGACACGATCCGCAATCATCGCATAATGACAAGCCAAACCAATCTTGGCTGCCGCAGCGGCCACCTGCCTGACCGAGTTGGACTGGATTACACCTGAGGTAAGCAGAAGATCAGCTCCGGAAGAGATTACTTCAGGTAATATGAACTCGAGGGCACGAATTTTGTTGCCACCCTGGCCAAATCCGGTCGCATCGTCACGTTTCACATAAACGGAAGGACCTTGCAACCATTCACTAAACCTCGACAAAGGCTCCAAAGGTGTTGGCAAATGTCCGAGCCGAAGGCGGCTGACACCATCAATGATTGCCTCAAGTTCACCAATTCTCTTCTTCAATGTCATAAGTAACTCCTAACCTGTCCGGTTCTTGTTTCCCTGGAATATTTGCTTTATGACGCCAAAGTGGTGGTCTCCCATTGATTCCATTTTCACCGGACAATCCACTGCTGTCCATAAAAACCCCGCTAATCCAAGGACCGTTGATTCCGGAAAAAGAGTGGCGATTGCCTGATTATACGTCTATCGCCAACACATCTCATTAAGATCTGTTTATGAGATCGGGTTGATGACCGATTCCTGACGGAAGAGACGGGATTGCTTTCATAAATATTATAATATATAATTTATAATATAACTCATCCATTTTCAAGCCACATTTTCAAATTAAGTGTGAACCAGCTAATGGTGTCGTTTCAGCCTTTATCCGATTTGCTTCTTTTTATTGAAAAGGCCAAATCCCATCTTACCTTGCCTGATCGATTCCGGGTTGAGGAAGATTTGACCCTTAAAGGGGGTTAATCCGCTTTCAGCAACACTTTGTCATCGGCAAATTTATCGCCTGAGGCTTTTTCAAAAGCCGAAATCAAATCGGATATGGTGAGAGCGGACTTGGCCTTCCGGTTCAGATCCAGGATCACCTTTCCCTTGTGCATCATAATGAGGCGATTTCCAACCTCAAGAGCAATATCCATATCGTGGGTCACCATAAGGGTTGTGATTTTTTCCCGATTGACAATTTCGGAGGTCAGCTTCATTACGGTTTTGGCCGTTGTTGGATCCAGGGCCGCAATGTGCTCATCCAGTAAAAGCAGAGCGGGTTGGCTGATAGTTGCCATTACCAGCGACAATGCCTGTCTTTGTCCGCCCGAGAGGGTTCCCACGGGGCAGGTGAGCCTGTCTTCAAGTCCCAGGCCCAAAGGCTTTAAAGCCTCTTTAAAGAGGGATCTTCGATTCCTGTTGATAGCATGAATGAGCTTTCTCCTCTTCCCCCTGGAGAAAGCGAGGGAGAGATTCTCTTCTATGGTCAGAATCTTGGCGGTACCAACCGACGGGTCCTGCCAGACCCTTCCCGTATAGGCCGCATGTTTATACTCTTTGAGATTGGTGACATCCTGACCATTGATATGAATTTTTCCACCTTTTTCCGGCGGAAACATCCCTGCAATGAGGTTGAGCAGGGTGGATTTTCCGGCACCGTTGCTGCCGATGATGGTGACGAAATCCCCTGCTTTTACCTCCTGATTCACCCCATCGATAGCTACAACCTCGTCTACTGTTCCCGGTGAAAACGTCTTACGAACCCCGTCCAGTTTAAGCACCGGCTGACTATTAACATTTGACATATCCCCTCCTATAGTCTTGGTGCCGGCGGAACCCACTCACCACGGGTCAGCTTCTGGATTAAAGGAATCGTGAGAGCAATCAATACCATTACAGAGGTAATCAGGCGAAGATCTCCGGGGGACATCCCCAGTCTCAGGGCAACCGTGATTATCATCCTGTAGATGAAACTGCCGCCAAAACAGGCCAACAGCATGGTTATCACCCGATTCGGCCTGAACAAAGCAGTTCCGATAATGGCAGACGCCAGGGCGGTAACAATGATCCCGATGCCCATACTGACATCCGTGAATCCCTGATATTGTGCCACCAGAGAACCCGTGAGTGCGATCATACCGTTGGCGATGGCACAACCGATAAGGATGTTTTTATCGGTATCCGCCCCGACGCCTCGCACCATTTGTTCGTTGTCACCTGAAGCCCGAAGCGCCAATCCTATCTCGGTATGCAGAAACCAGGTCAACAGCAAAAAGGCCAGCAGGGCAAATGCACCGGCTACCGCGATAGCCAACCCCATTTTACCAAGACCGAGAACCTGACCTGCCAGATCGAATACCGTGTCGTGCCTCAGCAGGGGAATATTGGAACCGCTCATTATCCGAAGGTTAACGGAATACAAACCGACCATCATGAGGATACCCGACAAGAGGGCGGTTACTTTTAGTTTGGTGTTGATAAACCCGGTGATGAGTCCTGCCAGAACCCCGATGATCACAGCCCCCAGGGTGGCAAGAAAAGGATTCCACTCGGCGTAAACAATCAATGCAGCCGCGGTAGCGCCTCCCATGGGGAAACTTCCCTCCATGGTAAGATCCGGAAAATCAAGAACCCGAAAGGTTAAAAAAAAGCCAATGGTCAGTAACCCGTACGCGAGTCCTTCATAGCAGGATACCGACAGTATATTCAATAAAATGTCCAATTTGTCCCCCAAAACGGATCTCAAAACCGGTTAATGGAACGATTCGAACCGGTTCTGAGCAGATCTGTTTAACAGTTTATGCATAGCTGCTGCACCGGCCAAAGATGCAGGTTTACCTCTTAAAGCAGCATATTATGATACAGGGGTTCAGCCAGTCATAGTGTGCGGTTTTGATGTGGAAACGCATGAACCCCTTTTACATCCCTGAACTCTTTGGCTGATGCAATGAAAGGAATAGATTCGGGCAGGTTAAGTCTTTCACCCAGCCCGAAAACCGGTTGAGAAAATCAATCCTCGATGATCTTGTCGGCTTTATCCAGAATATGCTGTGGAACGGTAACACCCATGCGTTCCGCAGCAGCGGGATACACCCAGAGCAGATCCATTTCGCTTCCGGATACAGGGATCTGTGAGGCTTTCTTCTCTCCTTTCAGGATTGAAGCGGCCATTTTCGCGGCCAGCATGCCATGTTCATAGTAGCGAATTCCCAGGGCCGCGATTTCTCCACGGGGAACCTGGTTGACATCCGCACCGAAGAGGGGGAGATCGTTATCTTCACAAACCTTGGAGACTGCCTCAAGTCCGGCTCCGATGATGTTATCAGTGGGAAGGAAAACGGCATCAGCCCTGCCTACGAGGGATTTGGCAGCAGGGATCAGCTCGGGAGTTGCTGAAACATTGGCTTCGATGATTTCAAAACCAAGTTTTTTGGAAGCGGCTTTGAGTTCCTTAACCTGAACCAGGGAATTAACTTCACCGGAGTTGTAGATGGTACCAATCTTCTTGGCACCTGGGAGGAACTCTTTTATGAGGGCGGCCTGGGCCGGGACATCCATTCTATCGCTGACACCGGTAACGTTCAGTCCCGGATTTTCCCAGGATTTGACCAGGCCCGCTTTAACCGGCGCGGTTACGGCCATGAAAACAACCGGGATATCTGTTCCCTTGGCAGCGGCTACAGCGGCCTGGGCACTGGGTGTGGTGACTGCAATGATGATATCCACATCGCGCTGTACAAAACTCTGGGCAATTGAGGCGCAAAGACTCATGTCACCTTCTGCCACACTATGATAGAAAGTGGTATTCCCCCGATTAAATCCCAGTTTTTCGATTCCGTCGAAAAATCCCCTTTTTGCCTCATCAAGCGGTGGTGCTGAAACAATGGCCGTGATTCCGATCTTGGTCTTCTTGGCAGCGAAAACACCGGTTCCTGCAACAATCGAAAGTGTCGCTGTCAGACAGGCGACAACAGCCAGTTTTAAAGCTTTTTTCATCTTCTAACCCTCCAAATAAGTGTGAATAGAACTTGTCAGTTTTAAAAATCTAGATTTTTCTAATCATTTGCAGGGTTACGGTCAATTGGACTATTTCTGATTTGCGTGTAAGAAATTTTCTTACATCCTTATCCGTCTTCAGGTTTTCTCTTGCTTGATCGATAACAAATCCAACTTCAATACAGGACAAAGGTTGCCATCCTCGGGCGACCGCAGATTCAAAGATCCACCAGTTTGTTTTGAACGGCAAATCTGGAAAGTTCTGCGTTGTTTCTCAGGTTCAATTTGCTTAAAAGTCTCTGTCGATGGGTGTCTACAGTTTTAATGCTGATATTGTAGCTGTCAGCGATTTCTCGGTTGGTCTGCCCTTCGGCCAGACATTTCAAAACCTGGATCTCACGATTGGTCAGGGCATCCAATGGAGAGGAAAGGTTCTTCCCCCTGGAGATATGGGTCGCCAGGGCTTCGGTGGCCCGATCATCCAGAAATCGCTTTCCGGCGTGGACAGTTTGAATGGCCTTCACCAGCAGTTCGGGCGCCGACCGTTTGGTCAAATAACCCTGTGCTCCGGCGGCGATGCTCCTGATGATGTACTGATCCTCTTCGTGCATGGTGAGGACCAGTATGGGAAGTCCCGGCAGATAAGACAATAGCTGTTCAATCACCTCCAGCCCGTCAATCCCCGGCATGGAAAGATCGATCACCGCCACATCGGGAGAGGTCCGACATGCAATATCGATAGCTTCACGCCCGTCGGCAGCTTCAGAGACAACCTTCATCTCCGTTGAATCGTCAATAATGCGGCGAAGTCCTTCACGGACGATACTGTGGTCGTCTGCAATTAAAACGTTAATCATATTCAATAATCACATCAGGGTTTTCGTTGAGAGGTATCGTACAGGACAAAACGGTTCCTTCGCCCGGTCTGGTGGTTATTTCCATGGTTCCGTTGAGGAGTATGATTCTTTCGCGAATCCCGGGTATACCCAAACCCTTGGAATCGAGAAGAATCCTTTTGTCATACCCTTTCCCATTGTCCGAGATTTCAAGGAACACCTTATTATTAAAACATCGGGCCACAACCCGGGAATGATCAGCGCCGGAGTGTCGACTCACGTTCGTTAGCGCCTCCTGGATGATCCGATAGAGAGTGATGGCGATGCTGTTATCGATATCATCAAGATTTTTCCCCTGGAAGCTGCAGACTATCCGGGTACGTTTTTCAAAATCGGCCACAAACCACTCGATGGCGGCGAAAAGCCCCAGATCATCGAGAATCCTGGGACGCAATCTTAAGGCGATGTGCCTGACCTCATCAATACTGCGATCGATCAGGCGTCTCATATTCGCCGCCTGATCGGCCGTTTCCGGATCTTCATTTTGCATATGGTTGCTGATCCAGACGGCACTCATGCGCAGCGCAGTCAGGACCTGACCCAGCTCATCATGCAACTCCCTGGCGATGGCAGCTCTTTCCATCTCCTGGTTTTTAACGATGTTACTGGATAGCTTTCTGAGTTGAGACTGGGCGGCAAGGATCTTCTCGGAAAACACATTAAATCCCTCCACCAGCTCGCCAACTTCGTCCTTCGACTTGGTGTCGAAATTGAGGCGGAGGATCTTTCCCGCAGCAATGCTTTTCAGACCGCTAACCACCCTGGTGATCGGTTTTGCGATGGTATTAGCGTAATAAATACTGACTGGCAGAACCAACAGAATACAGAGAATGAACACCATACCCATTAACCTGATGGTTTCCCGGGTGCGTTCATTTTCGGCTTTCTTGGAAAATGCGTACTCAATCAAAGCCAGGGGTTGCTCCCGGAAGAATATAGGAAACACCCCCTTGTGATAGTTCTCCCGGTTGAATCTTCCTTCGTCAATTTTAAACAGGTGATTGGCGGTGAGTGCCTTGGGGTTGTATGTGTACTCATGGGTACTGGTAAAATTATAAGCCTCGATCAGATCGTTAACCCTGCCGGGATTTATAATGAGACGGGTCTCCACTCCTGTCAAATCTTCTATTTCAGCAAAGAGCTGGCGATCTATTTTCTGGATGGATTTAAGAAATCCCAGTTGCTCGGTAACCATGGTTTTCCTGCTGAAATCAAATGTCTCCCCCCGAATGGGAATCAGGGTGACCAGTACCAGGGCATCATCGATCACCTCAAGTCTGATTTCTTCGGCTTCCGGGATAAAGGTTTGTGTCTCCAGCGTTTCTTTTGGGAGGAACTCCATAGGTCTCCAAAAGCTATCGGCCAGATCCATCCCGCTGACCACCATGGCATTTTCACCGATGAGATTGGAAAGGGAATGGATATAGCCCAATTCAGCAATACCGTGTTCGATTCCGACAAAGGAGATGGGTCGTCCGTCCATACCGTAGATGATTGTTTCACCGATATCTGCTGTCCGACAAATATTGAATACCGCCTCGGAAAGATACCTGTACATCTGCTTCATCAGCAGGATATCGAAATGAGGCTTGTTGCGAACCAGGAAAATCATCATCCCGAAAATTGCCTTGGTCTCGGCTATCTGTCGGCTGGTGGAGAGCAAAACATTTCTTTTTTTCTGGATGGAGTCGGCAATCAGAAAGGAAGACTCATTAAGGATCTCCTCCGCCTTTTCACGATTCTGGCGATTGAGAACAATGGAAACCACGATGATGGAGAGCGACATGGAGACGATGAGGATCGTCGAAGCGCTCAACATTAACTTGGTTTTTAGTTTGATTCTGACCATGTCTTTGCCGGTCGATGAGCCAGGCGGCCCATCTTCCCAATACCGTGTTGAAGCCGCTGCCAATGGGCGATCAGTGTTTTAAATCGGTGTCTTGATAATTAATGGGGCTGCTACCAACCTTTTTCTTTCAAGGTGTCGTAGAGAATCTGCCTGTTTTCCTGGGAAACGATCCAGTCCTGTACATCATCGATTTCCTGGTTCAAAGCAAACCATTTTTTTTCGGATTTGGGAATGGAGATTTTTACACCTTTTTTGGAAAACACCTGTTTTTGGGGATAGGAGACAAAAAGTTTGTCATCAACCAGCAACCAATGTCCCGAGGAGATCAAACCCTTGGCTAATCGATATTGATAGTTTCTCACCAGGCTTTTACCAAACATGGGAACATCAAGCGGTATCCCAAGAAGGTCCATCAGGGTTGGCATTAAATCCACCTGTCCTCCCAGGGTATCGATACTGCGAGGTTCAATTTGCTGTGACTCCGGATAAAGTATGAGTATGGGAATCTGGTATTTCTGCAGCCGGATATCCTTTTCCATCGGATTTCGTCCTGTCAGGTCCTTACTGCTACCATGATCCGAGGCCACGATAATGAGGCTGTTTTTCCCCTGTTCCGTCTCCAGAAAACGATCCAAAAAATAGCCAAGACAATAGTCCGTATAATGGAAAGTGTTCAGAAATTTGTTAATGGTTTCGGGAAATCCGTGGTCCTTCTCAAATTCCGGCGGAACCACATAGGGATGATGATTGCTCTGGGACTGGACGATCCAGAAAAAGGGCTCCTGTGAATTCTCCAAGTTGTCCAGGGCATGATCCATCAGGTCCTTGTCGGCCAGTCCCCAGCCCATCACCTTTGCGCTTCCGGGAAATGTCAACCGGTCCATGATATGATCAATTCCATGGCGCTTCATAAAGTAACCCTGGAAATCGTAGGAGGCGCTTTGTCCATGAAACCACCAGTTATCGTAGCCCCGCTCATTCAACTTATCCGGCAGACAGACCGAAGCCTGGTCCTTGTAAAAAATCAATACATTTCCGCCCTTGTGTTTATGGGAGCCGCAGAAATAAGACCACTGGCCTGTTTTAGTCAGGTGATCCGAGGAGTAGATCTCGGTAAACAGGAGTCCTTTACGTGCAAAACGGTCGAAATTGGGAGTCAGTTCCAGGTCGCTGCCAAAAACCCCAATCTCGTTTGACCGGAAGCTTTCCAGCATAATGAAGACAATATTGGGATTAACCTTCTCAACGCGGGGAACAATCATTTCAGTATCTTCAGCTTTCTCCAGAATAACCTGCCTGAAGAGTGGTGAAAATGATTTTAGCGGTTCCACTCTCTCTTTGCGATAAGGGACGTCTTCGTAACTGTAGTACCAGTACTTCAAAATCTGGCTGTGCACCGTCGAATCCCACATGGGTTGGATACCGGGATCCAGGGTAATGGTTTGACAAACCGATCCCAGGAGAAAGACGCCGACCCCGGTTTTCAGACGAAGCGGCCTGAAAAATCTCTCACGATGTCTTACACCGATATAAAAGGTCACCGCCAGGGGAACTACTAACTGCAGGAGGGTGTTGAGGTTCAGATAATCGGATACCAGGGTTGAGAATGACCCCATGGAACTGACATTAACCAGCTCTACAAACCAGGACAACGGGAGTAGTTTATTAAAGGTATCGGCGTATTCAAAGTTGGTGAAATTGATGACAATCCAAGCGGAGGTGAGAATCAGGAACAGTCCGGATTTTACTTTCCGGTTTCCAAACAACAGAAAAAGAACCTTAAAGAAGAGATAGAAAACACTGGCGGCCACAAGGTCCTGCATAATGCCCTGGAACGGAATTCGCCAATGCCAGAGATTGTTGGGATTCAGAAAAAACAGAAAAAGACGGAAATAGATATTTAAAAGAGCAAAATAGACAAACATGGATCAATATGGATGGTTGAAATCAGGTTGCTTTTCGAGATTATGGTTTGATGGGGATCATCTCCATCGAACCTGCATGATAAATCAATTCCGATTTATCTGGTCTCCTATATCAGGAAAAATGTTGTTCGGAAACAAAGAACTGGACAGAGAATCTGTTAAAGAAGGTCGTTGAGAGGCGGTAGAGGTGACTGAATGAATTCTGCATCGAATTAAATTTTGGAGGCAGGGCAGAGTTCAAGGAGATTGACAGCAGCAATACAAAAGGCAATGCCGCATTCCCCGAAGTAAGAATTAACCAGGGGAAACGTTGATCAGATCTACAGTTTTCCGGCAAGCATCATCTTAATTCACGGGGTCAGGACCATACAGGCAAAAACCCGGGTGGCTTTCCCGGACTTATCTTGAAGGACATAAACTGCCGTAATGTGATTACCCTGGTGACCGGCCATTAAATCATTGCGAGCAACACTGTCCGGGGTGACATTCATGAAGGGCCGGACCGGGATTGTGGAAATTCGTCAAAATCGAAATCGGTCTTTTGTGATGAACGAGACAATCTGCGATAAAGTGATCACTTGGTTTTTTTGACGGGTGAGATCATCCCATCAGATACCGTTTCATCATCGAGAGGAACTCTTCAAAAACCGCCTCGTTTTCAGCTTCGTTTTTGTTCTGGTAAAGATATTGGAAGACCTGGTGGGTGGCGCGATGGGCTGCGATGATACCGGCGTTGATGTTTTTGACAGCGATCCTGTCCATATAGGGTTCAAAAAGTCGGATGATCTCCTGGTCGACCTTCTGGTTCCAAAAAGCCCTCAGCTCGGCTGCCCGCTCATCTTTGTATACGAAACGGGCGATTTCCAGATTAAGTTGACCGTTAAGCTGATGTTCCCGGTAAAGCCCCCTGACCAGCCACTCAACCACCTTTTCCAATTCCATCTCCTGCTCCAGTACCTGATCAACTCCACTCTTCAGGTAGGTGTAGATCTTCCTGGAGAACTCATCAAGGATAGTCAGAAAAATCTCCCATTTGTCTTTAAAATGAACATAGATGGTGCCGATTGAGACCTCAGCCGTTTTTGCGATCAGGTTGGTATTGGTTTTGTCAAAGCCTATTTCAGCGATATGGGACATGGCTGCATCCAGAATCTTCTGCCTCGTCATCCGGGAGCGTTTTTGAATTGGCTTTTTGGATTGATAATCAACGGGTTTGTTCATGGAATCTAATACTCTTTTTCAAGGTGCTTTCAGAATTGCTTCGTTTTGAGATGATCTTCAAAATACCGGGTATCGTCTCCGGTTCAGATGAGCCGATCCTCACTTCCTGACCTTTTTCTTTGGCTGTATCCCGGGCATTTGCTCCGGTGTTTTTGAATGTCATCAAGAATATTTCATTCCTGCGATTCTGTCTAATTCGCCTGTTAAAGATTTTTCTTGACAGAGTGAAAAGGGGATTCTAAAAACTGAACCTGAGCTCAGTTTTATGTTATCAGAATCATTTCTACAGAACAAACAGAATTATCCGGATTGAAGGCGCAAAAAAACCAAATCACTATAAAAACAGGGAGATCGCATATGAAGGCAACATTCGTATCAGATGACAAGGTAGTGATCACCGCGGCAATAACCGGTGGTATTCACGGCAAGGAAACCAATCCCAACATACCGATAACGGCGGAGGAACAGGCCGGTTCGGCACTGGATTGTTATAACGCCGGGGCTTCTGTCCTGCATCTTCATGTCAGGGGTGATGACGGGATGAACACGCCGGATCTCTCCTATTACAGCAAGTCGGTTCGCCTGATCGGTGAAAAATGCCCCATGATTCGCCAGATTGGCAACGGCATTGGGGCACGGTTGGATGAAAACTGGAACGTCATCCATCCCACATTGCAGCAGCGGCTCGCTCTGCTGGATATCGACCCCAGACCGGAGATGCACACCATCAATGCGGGCACCTTTGAATTCAGAACCCCTTTGGGCGGAGCCCTGTTCGAAAATCCCATTGCCTTTAACGAGGATTATATCAGGGGGTGCAACGAACGAGGGTTTCCCATTGAGATAGAGGTATACGATCTCAGCCACATCTCCAATTCATTGGAATTGATCGATAAAGGTCTGCTCAAACCCCCGTTTCATTTCAGCATTGTGCTGGGTATCATGGGAGGTGCGGCTGCTACACCTGAAAACCTGATACACATGGTGGGAGTCTTACCGGAGGGTTCTTCCTGGCAAGTGGTAACGGTTGGCAAATACCATGTGAGAACCGTCATCATGGCCATGGCAATGGGCGGAAATGTACGTACGGGAATGGAAGATACGGTCTATTACCGCAAGGGAGAGGCCGCCATGAGCAATGCCCAGTTGGTTGAACGAATGGTAAGGATTGCAAGGGAGATGGGCAGGGAACCTGCGACAGTCGGAGAGGCGCGGCTATTAATGGACATCCGGTCTTAAGGGGGATTATGGGAGCGATAAAAGGAGAAGCGAATCTTAAACGACGTATCGGGTTTCTCGGATTGCTGGCCATGTCCGTCGGTTTGAACATCGGTGGCGCCCTGTTTGCCTTGACCACTCTGGCGGCAGGACTGTCAGGGCCTTCCCTGCCACTGGCGATGTTAATCTCTTCCATACCCTGCCTGCTGGCAGTGGTTCCCTATTGTATTCTGACTTCTTCCATGCCAACAACGGCGGCCACCTACCGTTATATTCAATTGATCAACCCGGCCCTGTCGCTGGTGAGCATGCTAACTCTATTGGTCTGCATTCTGATCGGCGCACAACCGCTATTTGCCCTGGCTTTTGGCAAGTATCTGCAGACCATCATCCCGCTTGATCCCATCATATCGGGGCTGATGGTATTAACCTTCTTCTATGTCATAAACCTGTTGGGAGTGGAGCTGACCGCACGGTTACAAATCATCCTGCTTGCACTATTGCTGTCTGCACTTTTAATGTTTGTGATCCTGGGATTACCGGAGATTGAGAGAGCACGTTTCGTTGAGTTCTTTCCCAATGGTATCGGCGGTGTATTGACTGCAGCCGGGCTGCTGTTCACTTTCAGCGCAGGCGGGTTCTTTGTTATCGATATGGGTGGGGAGGTGATTCAGGCCAACCGCGTATTTCCCAGGGTATTGTTTTTGGGGATCTTCATTGTGGTGATAATCAATATCCTGGTGATGATTGTCGTAGTGGGCATAGCCGACATAGAGACCCTGAAGGGGAAATCCCTGGTTCATATTTCCGAATTCTTTCTACCCGGTCCCGCAGTTCTGTTTTTTACGGCTGCCGGAGCACTGGTTGCCTGTGCCACCACTATCAATGTGATATTTTCAACCGTTGCCAGGGGATTGATGGTTGTTGCCGCAGACGGTTTGCTACCCGATATCCTGGGGAGGGTGAATCGTCGCTTTGGGACACCTCACCTCGGTTTAACCTTAACTTACATCGTTGCATCCCTGTCTTTGATTTTCATTCCGTCGTTGATGTTTTACGGATCCATGCTAAACCTGGGCCTGATCGTCGCCATCACCTTGGTTGCCGTATCCGGCTTACGTTTTCCGGGTCGTTTCCCGGATCATTATGCCGGATCACTGTTCAAGGTTCCGACACGCCTGAGACAGATTACCTGTATCAGCACCATCGGTATCAACTTGTTGATTTTTGTATTTTTCACCATTGCGGTGGGCAGGGCCACTTTTGTTTTTATCTCGATCGCTGTCCTGACAGGTTTGTTTGCTTTCAGCAGGAGAAACAGGTTAAGGAATTTTGATTTAAAATCTGTTATGCCGGAGCCAAATATCGCAACCGGGGATTAGTAGATGAAAAACCATGCGGTGGAGTTTTCCATCAGGGTTGATATCAGCTATTTCGGGAACAGGCCATAAACATGGATACGACATTGGCCGGATTGGCATTTATTGTTTTATTGGCCTTTACTTCCCAGGCCTTGTCGGGATTCGGAAGTATCATTATCGCCGTCACCCTGGGGTCGATCCTGATTCCCATTAAGTCCCTGCTGCCAATCGTGGTACCTCTGGATGTTTTTCTGAGCACTTATATCGTGATCCGCTACAGAACCTACATTCGTAAAGAGGTGCTGCTCAGAAGGATTGTTCCCTTTATGATGACCGGACTGGTATTAGGCCTGGGAGTTTTCGGCACTATAACCGGGGACCTGCTTAAACGGGTATACGGGGCATTCGTTATTCTAATCAGCTTGAGAGAGCTGATTGCCGGATCGAAATCACAGGTTCCCCTGAAACAATCTCTTTCAGGGCTGTTCATTTTTCTGGCAGGATTCGCACAAGGGTTATTTGCATCCGGCGGGCCATTGCTGGCTTATGCGACCGGCAGAATGAATCTCAGCAAAGAGGAGTTTCGCAGTTCCCTTTGTGTCATCTGGCTGACCTGCAACACAACGCTAACACTGGTTTATCTGTGGACTGGTCGTTTAACCCCGGAAACTGCCCGCACAACGGCGGTTTTGATTCCGATGATGCTGCTGGGAGGGTTTATAGGTGAGAAACTGCATGTAAGGGTCAATGAAAAAGCTTTTAGGGTTTTTGTCTATTCCGTTCTGACAATGGCGGGTATTGCAATTCTGGTCTTTTAAAACGGATCTGGCTGATCGGAGATAGCCTGTTCAACCAAAAGGAAATCAAATGAAAATCTTTATGACCGGCGCTACCGGATTTATTGGCAAGTCGATTGTCAGAAGGCTGATAGCCGAAAAGCAATATGAAATAACAGCTCTTTTGCTGCCTGATGAGCCGGAAGCGTTGCTGGAAGGAATGCCTGTGCGTATTGTTCGGGGAGACATTACACGGGCCGAGAGCCTGGAGGATCTGATGGAAGGTCTGGACACCGTTATTCATTTGGCAGGTGCGGTCGGCTATGGACAAACCATGCAGCATTGTCTGCTCATCAACAGGGATGGCACAGCCAATATTGCTCGGGAGGCGGTTCGATCGGGAGTCAAACGATTCTGTCATTTCAGTTCTGTCTCCGTTTATGGCAGGGTCCCGAACATCCCGATTCCGGAGTCCTTCCCTATGAAGAAGACCGGTGATCCCTACGGCGATACCAAGATTGATGCTGAAAACATGCTGCGTGAACTCGCAGCAAAGGGAAAGCTGGAGCTGACTGTTCTCAGGCCCACGGTAATATATGGTCCGGGTGATGTGATGTTTCTGCCCAAATTGATCGAGAATGTTATGTCAGGCAGAGCCAGAATAATTGGCACAGGCGATAATACTGTCGATTTGATTCATGTGGCAGATATTGCTGATTTTGTTTTTCTTGTTCTGGAAAACGAGAAATCTGTTGGCGAGACCTATAATCTGACGCATCCCGATAATCCTTCCTGGCGGGAACTTATGGACATTGTTACCGATGTATTCGGGATACCGAAGATTAAACGTCACCTCCCATATAAGGCGGCCCTGGTTGTGGCAACACTGCTTGAACTGCTTGCCGCATTCAAGGGGATACCTCCTCTTTTGACCCGCTATTCGGTGCGTGTGGTGGGGCGACAATATCATTACTTAACCGACAAATGCAGGCAGGAGTTGGGATTTTATCCCAAAATCAGCCTGGCCGAGGGGGTCAGGAAAGAGCTGACTGCCTTGGGGGACGGGGAACACAATCCTGTCTCTTGATTCAATCATTTAAGCAAAGGAGATGAGATGTCTTTGAAACAGATTATGTTTTGCGGAAACGAATTCATTGAAGCGGAGCTTCCCGATGATACGAGGGTACTGTCTGCCCCTGTTCATGATGATATATTGGAGAATCCGAAGGAAGCGGTGCTGAAAGCCATCCGCAATCCCATTGATCATCAGCCATTGAAATCGTTGGTCAAGGAAGGATCAAAGGTGATGATCGCATTCGACGACATGGCCGTCCCAGTTCCACCGATGGCCCCCAATATTGATAATCGACAATGGGTGATTGAAACAGTCGTCGAGGAACTCTATGCAGCCGGCGTCAGAAAAAGGGATATCACCCTGGTTTGTGCTATCGGACTGCACAGAAAATGGAGACGGACGGAGATCGCATCCTTTCTGGGACCCAATATCATGAAGGAATTCAGCATCGGCCAGATCATCAATCATGATGCGGAAGACAGGGAAAACCTGGTACACCTCGGTCTGACCGAAAACGGGTATGATGTGGAGGTTAACCGCCGCCTGGTCGATTCTGATTTGAGCATCTATGTCAACATCAACTGGGTCCCCTTCAACGGAGGCTGGAAATCAACCATGGTGGGGCTGGGAACCTATAACGTCATCCGGCATATCCACAACAACGAGATTTATCTCGACGAGAAAGGGGTTTCCTGTATGGAGCCCAAACGTAACCTGATGCATGGCAGGATTGATGAGATGGGTCGTCACTTCCGGGACTATATGGATGTCCAGGGCAAGGACCGGGTATTTCAGATTGAAACCTGTGTCAACAACCAGCTACCAGCCAATTTCTGTTGGATAGCCGCCGGTGATGTGGAGAAGGTTCATGTGCAGACACTCCAGTACTTGAGCGATCATAAGTATATTGATGTCAAAGGTCAGGCGGATATTCTGATTTTCGGATTGCCGGATTTCATGCCCTATTCCATGGGCACCATCATCAACCCGATTCTTCTGGCCCGCATGGGACTGGGGTACCTCTTTTCAGTCTACGCGGGATTTCCCGTGGTGAAGAAAGACGGTATTCTGATTCTGGCCAATCCCTGTATTGATCAGTGCGATCCCATCCATCATCCCTCCTATGTGGAGTTCTGGAATGAGGCTTTTGAGCGGACGCGTGATGCTGATGAACTTTACGATATTTTCGGAGAAGACTATGCCAACAGACCGGAGTTCATCCACAAATATCGATTCGGTTACGGTTTCCACGGGGTTCACCCGGTTCAGGCTTATTGTACCACCAGCCCGCCCAAGAAGTATCTCTCCGGGGTTTTTGTTGGTGGTTGTAAAGATAACAAGGTAGCCGAAAAACTACAGTGGGAACCCTTTGCGTCCGTCGAAATGGCTGTCGAGGAAGCCAAAAACCGCCTGGGCCGGGACGCCAGTGTCACCTTCATGAACCTGCCACCCTTTTTCATCCCCAGGGTGGAGAAATAGGAGAATTTCCAATGACAAACCGTAGAATACAGAAAATAGCTGTTATCGGTGCCGGATTCATGGGGACGGACATCGCCTCCAGGGCCCTTCTTTTTGGATATGAGGTGGCCATTTATGACATCGAGACAAGTGCGCTTGATAAATCCCGATCATCCATAAACGCTTTTATTCAGGCCAAAATCCATCACCACGTGATCAAAGAAGAGGAAGCTTTTGTTCAGGAACGCGTCTCCTATCACGACAACCTGATTGAAGCGGTCAGTGGGGCGGATCTTGTTATCGAAGCAGTGGCGGAAAATGTGGATATAAAAAGAAACATCTTCCATGAGCTGGACGAACTTCTGCCTCCCCCGACTATCCTGGCTTCCAACAGCTCCTCCATTCCAATGTCAAGGATTGAAACTGAAGTCCGGCACAAAGAACGAGTGCTTAATATGCACTTTTATCCTCCTATTGAAACCATGTATTTCGTGGAACTAATGCGTGGAACCGAGACTGCGGATGAGACTGTCAAAAAAGCGGCGAACTGGTTAAGCAGTCTGGAATGCCTGCCCATGACCTGTCGTAAAGAATCCATCGGTTTTATTTTTAATCGTGTATGGCACGCAGCCCGCAGGGAGGCGATGAAAGTGTGGCAAGAAGGTGTGGCGGATTTCCGCGATATTGACAGGGCCTGGATGCTGTTTTCGGGAATGCCTTTCGGTCCCTTCGGACTGATGGACATGATCGGTCTGGATGTGGTCTACAACGTTCAAAACCTCTATTTTGAAGAGAGCGGAAATGACTATTTCAAACCGCCCCGGGACCTGAAAGATAAACTTGAAAATGGAGATCTTGGTTTTAAATCCGGCCGCGGCTTCTACGAGTGGCCCGATGCGGAATGCCTGCAGCCCGGCTTCCTGATGCCGAAAAAAACGGATTAATCGTGACAATGCAGGCAGGGATAGAGGTTATTCCGCTTTGAGATAAATTCTTTCCGGCCTGCCCACCGATCCGTATGAGAGATCAGCCGCAACTTCACCACCGGAAACCAGGTATTCAAGATAACGCCTGGCGGTGGTTCTGCTGACACCAATCAGCTCCCCAAGCCGTTCCGCACTGATTCCCCCACCTTTCAAGTCATTCATTACCTCAATCACCTTATCCAGTGTTATCGCATCGATACCCTTTGGCATCTCCTCTTCATCCGCAATACCGGGCTTAGCAGGCCGAAGAAGGACATCGACATCTCTCTGATCAATGGTTTTGATTTGGGCGATTTTTTGCCGGTATTCAAGGTATTTCTGCAAGGTGTTTTGGAAACGATTGAATACGATCGGTTTGATAATATAGTCGAAAACCCCTCCCCGTATAGCTTCCTGAAGAATACCAACCTCCTTGGCAGCAGTGATCAAAATCACGTCGGTCTCCCGGTATTCCGACCTTATTTTCCAGAGCAGGTCGATACCGCTGCTTTTGGGGAAGTATATATCCAAAAGCACCAAACCGGGCTTGAGGATCTGCAACATCTCTTCAGCCTCGCCAATACTATGGGCGATGCCCACCACAGAGAAGCCCGTTACTTTTTCGGTGAACAGACGCTGAATATCCGCCACCCGTTCATCGTCTTCAACTATTAATACCTGAACCGAACTCATTTCTATTCTTCTCCTGTTTGGGGATAATCACTGTAAAAGCAGCACCTCCCAATTCCGATTTGGAAACATTAATACTGCCATTCAGTTTTTTCAGGACGTGGTCCACAAGGTATAAACCGGTTCCAAATCCTTCTCCGTTTTTTGTGGTATATCCCATTTCGAAAATCCTCTCGTAATCCTCTTCTTTGATTCCATCGCCCGCATCATCGATTTCGAAGACAAGATCGTTTCCCAGGTCGGTCATGGAGAGCTTGACGGTTCTTTGCGAGGTTTCAACATTCCTGACCGCATCAAAAGCATTGTCCAGCATGTTCCCTACTATGGTTACAATCCGCTCCCTGCTGATAGACTCCGGAATATCCGACATACTGCTATCCGGGTCAATCTTGAAGTCCAGATGCAGTTCCTTGGCCTGGCTGTATTTCCCCAGGATCAAGCCCGCCAGAATGGGATCGGGTACCACCTCCATGAGAAAGGTGACCAGGTATTGATAACCTGAGGTTTCGCTGCTGATTAAATCGATGGCTTTCTGGTAATGTCCGATTTGTACCAAACCCGATATGGTGTATAGCTTATTGGAGTATTCATGGGTCTGAATTCGCAGCAGTTCCGAATAAGTCTCCATTTGGGAGAGCTGTTTGGTTAGCCGGTCCAACTCATTCTTTCTCCTGAAGCTGGCCACCGCTCCTGTGATAAAACCTTTACTGACAATGGGAATACGATTGGCGACAATTACCTCCTCACCGATTATAATTTCCCGATCAAAGTGACTCTCTCCCGTTTTAAGAATTCGCATCATCATGGTTTGGGGCAGGATCTGCCGAATCGGCTTGCCGATGACCTCTTGCCCGGAATCAAGTCCGATGGTTTCAAAGGCTGCTTTGTTGATGGTGGTGATATTACCCCTTGCATCCACGGCGATGATGCCTTCACGAATGGTCTCCAGGGTTGCGGTTCTTTCCCGTAGCAGACGTGCAATTTCATCGGGTTCCAATCCCAGAATTGCTTTTTTAAAGCGATTGGCAATTATGATAGCGGCAACAACACCCACCATCAGGAGCAGGGGTATCGTGAAGAGGATACTGGTTTGGTATCGGGAGATAATCGTATCCACATCCTTGAGCAGGTACCCTACCGAAACAAGACCTATCACATTGCCCTCCAGGTCAAAAATGGGACCTTTTCCCCGAATGGAAGGTCCCATGGTGCCCACGGCCTTTGAGACATAGAAATCTCCCTTGTCCAGGGCTCTCCGGCTATCCCCGCCAACCATGAACTTGCCAAGTCTCTCCCGGATTGGGTGAGCATAACGCCTGGCCTCATGATCACCGACCACAATAAACTGGGCACCGGTTACCTTTCGAATGGAATCGGCAATTTCCTGAATCCTGCCGTCAGGATCCCGGATCAGTAGCGCCTCCCTGATTTCCGGAATCAGGGAAACCGTCTGTGACACCTTCATTGCGCGTTTACCGATCTGCTCCTCGGTAATTCCGGAAATGGTTTTGATGGAGATAATGCCGATAACGGCAATCTGGAGAACCACGAGACCCAGAATAAACAGAATCAGCTTGGTCTTCAGCTTCCTGGGCTGTAATCTGGTAAACAAATGGCGGGTTAATGTGATCATAAACACCTTTTCTGTTGAAAACCTGTTTGAACGATCGATTGTACTCAATGAGGCTCGATTATGTTTTTAATACAATAATCCGATTTTACAATCGAGTGTTCAGTGCGAGACCCTTTCAGGCATTTAGTGGAGGAGCGGATGATCCTGGCTGAACGAAGCAAACGAAATCCTGCAGTTTGAAGTCAGCAGGCCGAGTCTGGAGTATCGGGTTTGTCAGCCTTAGATCATCTTTCGAAGATTCTCCTTACTGAAAAGGCTTTACACCGAACATGGTCAAAAAAGTATTGATTTCCTGACCTGATGTCACCGGGTTGCGGCAGAATGATTAAATCATTCTACCGCAGCTTATACCAAATCCGTCAACTTTGGAATCCCGGAAACCGTTCTAGGCGGCAGGTTTCTGTCTCATTAAACTGATTCTGGTTCTCGCCTCCCGAATCAAAGGCAATAGGAGAAATACCAGGGTTATCAGGTTAATGATCAGCGTACTGGGACGTTCCCACATAAACGATAATGACTCATCATTGATTATCAGAGCCCGCCGTAGATTGTATTCCATCAATCCTCCCAGGATAAATCCCAGCAGAATCGGTGCCATGGGAAAATCCATCAGCCTCAGGAAAAGCGCAATCACTCCAATGATCACCATCATTTTGATATCAAAGGCGTTGAAGGTGATCAGGTAGACACCGATAATAGAGAAAAAGAGAATAAAAGGAACCAGCATATTTCTGGGCACAGCCAGCAATCGGGCAATATAGGGAATCAATGGCAGGTTGATGACCAGCAGGAACATATTCCCCATGTACATGGACATAATCACACCCCAGAATGTTTCAGGACTCTCCACAAACATGCGGGGTCCCGGATTGATTCCGTATGCGATCAAGGCTCCCAGCATCACTGCAGTCGTTCCGGATCCCGGAATACCCAAGGTGAGCAGGGGAATAAACGACCCCGTACTGGCAGCATTATTACCCGCTTCCGGAGCGGCCAGTCCCTTCAGGCTGCCTTTGCCGAATTCAGCCTGATCCTCTTTGGAAGCCAGGTTTCGTTCCATGCCATAGGCCATCATCGATCCCAGTGTTGCGCCTGCCCCGGGAAGAACACCAATAAAATACCCCAAAAGCGAGGAGCGACCAACAGTGGGAATGATGGACTTGATCTCTTTTTTGGATACTTTGAGACTCTTGAATCCGAGGTTCCTGGGTTTGAAACTGTCGGAAGCGGCATCCCTGTTCAATACAATGAACACTGCTTCCGTAATGGCAAATGTAGCCATGGCCAGCAGCAGAAAATCAATCCCGTCCAGGAGCTCAAGCGAACCAAATGTGAATCGCTGGGTGCCTGATGTCTGGTCCGTACCAATCGTGGAAAGCATCAAACCGAAGATCGCCATCAGGATACTTTTCAAAAATGATCCCCGACCCGTGAAAGCTGATATGGCCGTTAATCCCAGAATCATCAGGGCAAAATAGTCTCCGGATTGAAAATTTTTGGAAACATTTGCCATGGCCGGTGCAAAAAACATCAACAGAATCACCGAGATTGTGCCTCCGGAAAACGAGGCATACGCCGCCACGGCCAGGGCCTTTCCTGGCTGCCCCCTCCTTGCCAGGGGATAACCATCAAAGGTTGTTGCCACAACAGCAGCCTCGCCGGGGGCATTAATCAGGATCGAGCTGGTGGATCCTCCGAAAATAGCACCGTAATAAACACCCGCCAGCAGAATCATCCCCGTCGCCGGATTCAATCCATAGGTCAGGGGGATCATCAGGGCCACGGCGGTTATAGGTCCCAATCCGGGAAGCATCCCTATCATGCTGCCCATGAAACAGGCAAACAGCACAATCACGATGTTCATGGGAATGAAGGCTGTCTCGATCCCCATCATCATCCCGTTTAATAATCCGTCAAACATCGATAACCCCCATCATGTAAAAGATTTCACCGGGCGCGATATAGATTCCCATCAGGTACGAAAGAAGGAACCAGAGGAAAACAACCACACCGATCGCGGTTATGATCATACGAAGCCACCTTCGTTCACCCAGGATAAAAAATCCCGCCAGCAGAAAAATAATTGATGCCACAATAAAACCCAAAAGCGGCATGACAAATCCAAAAAAGGCCATGTTGACAAACAACATGATCGTCTGCCCCCAGACTTTGCCCTTGAAGGCTTCGGTGAAGGGGATTCGCTTTTCGGGGTCCGAGACCGGCAGAACCAGAATCAGAACTGATATAATAATCCCGGCAACGGACAGGCCTATCGGCAATGTTTTTGAGTTGAACACCTCTTGTGCCGCCAGGAAGGTCAGCGGCATTTTGGTTGCCTGGTACCCATAGGCAATTGAGAAAATCAACAACGCCAAAGCACCGCATTTTTCCTTCGTTATCATGGAGCCGCTCCTATGCTATTGGAGAAATCCGAGATTTCTCATCATTTCGCCAACCGCCTTCTCCTGTTGCTCAAGGAAAGTGATAAACTCGGCACCCGGGTTGTAAAGGTTCTGCCATCCGTACTTCTTGCGAGTGGAATCCCACTCGGAGGTACCATACATCTTCTTGAACATGGCCAGATACTGATCGACCTTCTTTTTGGAGAGATTCGGAGGACCGAAGAAGCCTCGCCAATTGGCAAATACAACATCATAACCAAGCTCTTTCAACGTCGCTACGTCCGGCGCTTCCGCCAGGCGCTCTGCAGAGGTAACTGCAAGAATCCTGACCTCACCCTGGGATGCCAGATTAACAGCCTCACCAAAACCGGTAGAAAGGACCTGGGTATCACCTGAAAGCAGACCGGCCATGGCTTTTCCACCCGCATCATAAGGAACATAAACCAGTTTCAGGGGATCACCACCCGCAGCTTCTATCGCCATTGCCGGTACCAGGTGATCCATGGATCCTTTTACCGAGCCGCCAGCCACTTTGACACTTTTCGGATTTCTTTTAAAATCGGCAACGACCTGGGTGAAGGAGGTGTACTTTGAACCCTTGGGAACGACAAAGGCCGCAAAATCGGCAATAACCGAAGCGACCGGAGTCAGATCCCTGAAAGACTGTGGAAAGACACCCTGAAGTGAGCGAATAACAATGGGGGTTGAGTTGACCATCAGCGTATTCTGCTGACGTCTCGCCGTACTGATAATATGGTTAATGGCCTTACCCCCTCCGCCACCGGACATGTTTTCAAAAGACGCGGTACCAACCAGACCTGTTGTCTGCAATGTCCGGCCAACACCTCGAGCGGTTGTATCCCATCCACCACCGGCACCACCGGGAATCAGGAAATGGATTTCCTCAACCATAGAATCTGCCGCAGCTGATGGCAGGACCAGGAAAACCGATGCAATGGCAATGAACAGAATGGATAATAAACCTTTTTTCATACCTATCTCCTCTATATCTATAAAGTTAAAAACTCGATCCAATCCTTCTTCAAAACAAAAACCAAAACTAGAATTAAGGAATTGATCTGTCGGATAAGACCCGATATGACCGGTCAACACCCTGGTTTCAACGGATGGTCAAATACCACCCCCAAACATCTGCCTGTTTTTAGCCAGTTCCCATTTTTTAAGTAAAGTTTCTGAAAATAAAAAAAGAACTGTTTCTTTTGTTCATTTTGTCCATTAAGTTCACGAGCTATTTTCAATTCTGCGTTGTATGCTTGATCAAAAAATTCATGACAAAAACTCGATTTTTTTTCACGAAGAACATCTGTCCCATTCACTATTAACGAGTCGGCAATTCACAGGATATATAATCCAAATGAATCGACATTTATATAACTGTCCGAGGAGATCACGTTAAACCCGATACCCGCAAATTCAACGTGACGACAAAAGCACAAGAAATTCATCTTTTATCTGTAGAAAATCAGACTTAAGGAGACAATATGACAGAAGCCAGGATTTACGATGCACAAAAGATCAAGAACCTGACCCGTTTGATTTTCACGGCAAACGGAATACCCGAAGCAGATGCTGAAACCATAGCAGAGGGGTTGATTCTTTCCGACCTGCGAGGTGTTTATTCCCACGGTGTGGTTCGGGTCCCCATGTATTGTGAGAGATTGCGCCATAACCTGGTTAATCGAATGCCTAAGCCGACTTTAAAAAAGACAAGTATTGCATCGTTGCTGATGGACGGTGATAACGGCATGGGATTTGTTGTTGGTAAACAGGCCATGGCAGAAGCAATTAACCTTGCCAATGACACCGGGGTTGCCCTGGTGGGAGTAAAAAACAGCGGGCACTTCGGCATGTCGGCTTTTTACCTGTTACAGGCGTTAATAGCGGACATGATCAGCTTCGTTTATACCAATTCATCACCAGCCATGCCGGTCTGGGGAGGACGAAGCAAATTCCTGGGCGCCAGCCCTTTCGCTGCTGCGGCGCCTGGAGGTGAGTATGGCCCTTTTGTTCTGGATATGGCCTGTACCGTTACTGCCAGGGGCAAGCTTAAATATGCAGCCCAGCGAGGTGAAACCATAGCACCGGGTTTGGCTCTGGACTCGGAAGGCAAACCGACAACAGATGGCAACAAGGCATTTCATGGCGTTATTCTGCCATTCGGAGGGGTCAAGGGATCGTCACTGGCGATGTTGATGGAAATCCTCAGCGGAGTGTTTACCGGGGCAGCTTTTGCCGGCGATGTTCGAAATCCCCACACCGATCTGACCGGCCCTCAAAATGTCGGACATTTCTTTATGGCCATCAAACCCGATCTTTTTATGTCATTGGATGACTATAAAAAAAGAATGGATATCCTGTTCTCCCGATCCAAATCATGCGATAAGGCTGAAGGTTTTGAAGAGATTTGTATCCCGGGTGAGATTGAAGCCAGAACAGAAGCGAATCGCAGGGAAAATGGAATTCCATTCACACCGGATGTTATCCGAGGATTGGAAAAAGAGGCGAATCTTGTCAATGTGAGTCCCGATCTTGACTAAGGTTGAAACCAGTTGAAATTATCCGCTTGATCTATGGATTTTTACGAGTTTCATGGTAATAGTGCGTAAGCTCCGCAAAAATTGATGTAATTGCCAAATCCATCAGTTCAGTCGCATTTCAAACCAATCCGCTGTCTTTGAACACTTCTATTGAGGCCGGTATCCGACAGATTGCGGATCTTAAACAGAACGCCATCAGCTCCCCGGCGAAGTATTTCTGAATATCCGATTCATACCTTGAATGACGCATCAGAATGGTTCGGCAAAGCATCAACATTTCAGATTTTTACCTATCCGAAGGATTCCCGAATTATATTCGAGTCTTCCCGTCCCGAGACGCCATCTGTAGACAGTTCTTTTTGAACAGGGTAGTTTTTAGAGTTCAATATCACCAGGATCAACAATCGGATTCCGGTGGATACTTCGTATCTTCAAAAACGACCTGAAATAAAGCAGATGACGTCGATTGTCGGTTTGATATTCAAGTGGATTGCCAATCTTTGGGCGGCACTGTATCTCATCTTTATCGCAACCTGGATAAATGTGACGATCGATCTGATTCCCATGAATCAGCGATGGCTTGCCCTGGGGTATTTCCCGCCGATCTGGTCGCTTGTTCTGGCACTCATCCCTCTGGCAATTTATCTTGGATTGCGCTTTTATCGCCGGGCATTGATTTTATTTGGGATTTATCTGATGTTCTTTCTCGGATTTGGAGATACCTCGTTTTCAGGAGAACCCTCTCATCATTTCAAAGAAGAAGCCCGCACCCAGAAGATCTCGATCGTCGCTCTGAACCTCCGCTATTACTCGTTTGGATTCGATGCCATAGTCGAAGCGATCAACAAAATGGATGTCGATTTTTACCTCTTGTCGGAAAATGACATTAAGCCTGAACAGATCGAAGTGATGAAGGAAAGGGTGCATCCCGGAGTCTTTCATATGGGGCAGCAGGAGAGCACTGCCATAATCTCCAGGTACCCTGTTCTTGAGTTTAGGGAGGTGAAGTTTCCAACCCGTCAGGCTTCACTGTTCGACGGTAATACCCCAGAGGAGATACAGGGCAATCCTTTTCGCTCCTTTGTTCATGCCATTGTAGATGTCAATGGTACCAGAACGCATATCATATCGGTTCGGTTCATAGCAGGCCGGGCTGCCAACCGCCAGCTTGGGAATGTCATCAATTGGGGATTTCATGTTCTGGCCGCCCAGCAAAGGGAGACCGACTTTTTTCTTGAGTATTTGAGCCATCTTGAAGGCCCTGTGATCTTCGGTGGTGATTTAAACGCCACCCCAACTTCGATTGTTGTGCGCAGACTGTCCGCATCTGCCACCGATCTCTATCTCAGCGATCATTTCTGGGGCGGATTCACCTTCGGCACGAGTTTCCCGCCGCTTACCAACATCCCAAATTCCAGACTGGACTATCTTTTTGCCATGAATGAGGTTCAACCCGTCCGCTCTGAAATCCTGGATATTGTCATTTCCGATCACTACATCGTCTACGCGGAATGTCTCATACCGGCAGCACCAGCAGCTCAAAATTAACAAATCAGCTCGTTCTTATCCGGCGAGAATCACCGTAGCTGTTTTCCACATCCTTTTTCCCTGTGAAAGACATCCGGTCGCCTGTATATCCTGTTACTTGGAGGCTTGTCTCCTATTAAGAAGCAGATATCTGAAAATACTAGACAACACCCAATAAGACCATTTACTAATAGAGGACTCACACGCGATTCCTCTTCATCGAAGGGGAATAACACTGATCCTACCAAAAAATAGCGGGGAGCTATGAAAAAAATCATTGCCATCATCGTTTTGGTTATTGTCATCGGTGCCATTTATCTTAATAGCAGGCTGTTATCGTCGGGAGATGATTACCGTCCCGACAAATCGGCGATAAGCGCTTTGCAGAATAAATCTATTGAAAAAGTGGCCGATCAAATCAGATTTGGAGATGCCTTCCGGAAATCCGACCAGGGGAACATCGTGATTCATCTTCACGGATCGCCCTATGAAATGGGATATCAGCAAGGTCTGTTACTCAAGGAAGAGATCATCAACGGAACCGTTTTCAAATTCGCCGATCCCATCGCCAATTCCAGGTCTTACGAAAGCAAAAACGCTTTGATTAAATGGGCAATGCTGAAATTTCTTGAATTCAAGGTTTATGCACCCATTGAAGAGAGCACCCCCATCGAGTATCTTCAGGAAATCGCCGGGATTGCGGACGGTGCCGGCATTCCTTATGAAGTGGCCTTCAGGGGAAGTTTTCTGTCCGATATGACGATGAATATGCTGCCGGGGATGATCAAGGAGAAACTTGCGGAACTCGGTTTGAAATTGGAATGTTCGGACTTTGTTGTTACCGGGAAAGTCAGCAAAGATGGCTCTCTGCTGGTAGGTCGCAACACGGATTACGGCGGTCAAGGTTTGTGGGGGAAAAACCAGGTGATTGTATACTATCACCCGTCCTCCGGTAACCGATATGTCAAGGTATCGACAGCCGGATTGCTGAAATGTAACTCCGCGATGAACGAAAAGGGAATCACCGTCGGTGGCCATTTTATGGGTTTCGAAGGTGCCAAGCCGGCAGGATACTCCTTCACCATCCTGGAAAACGAAATCATGCGAAAGGCCAGCACGCTTGACGAGGCTCTGTCGATTATCAAATCAGCTCCCCGTAGCGGGTCCTTTTCCCTGATGCTTTCCGATGGAAACAGTGAAGAGGCCGCTGTTGTTGAAGCCGCCGGAGACCACATCGGCATCCGCAAAATGAAAAACGACTCCATTGTTTTAACCAATTATGCCACAACCGATGAAATGAAGAAGTACGACTTGATGGCAAGATACAACCTGGTTATGCGGGATATGAGAGGTCGCTATCTGAGATTGGAACAACTGATTGAGGAGAACAGCGGAAAAATTACACCGGAGATGGCCGCTACCTTTCTGGGCGATCATATCGACATTAATACGGGCGAGGAACGGACTACGGGAATAACAGTCTGCGCAGCCAACAATGTAACTTCTGCTGTTTTCCAGCCATCCACAGGAAAGTTTTGGGTAGCTACAGGAAAAGAGCCCGCTTGTGGAAACACGTATTTCCCCTATTCATTATCGGGTGAAGCGGAAAATATGACTCAACTGGCCGGCTACCAATGGCAGAACCCGGATAAACAAAAGGCCTTGGAATTTTACATGCAGGCATTTATAGCTTATCTGCAGTCATCGGAGAATGACCAAAAGGTAATGACGTTGCTTAAAAAAGCCATTGCCCTCGACAGCAATGAATCCATATATCATTTGCTGCTGGGAAGACTGTTCTTATTGCAGGGTGATTACAGCGAGGCCCTGTCCTATTTTGATCAGGCAACATCGTTTTCAAACTCTAACAATGAAACTGCTGTATTGCATCTGTTTAAGGGCTTCACACTCGACCTGATGAAAAGCAGGAATGAAGCTGTTGTGAACTATAGCAAAATCACCGATCTTGTCGATGAGTATGGGTACGACTACATGAAGGGCATTAACCGGATGGTGGCAGGTTTCGCTACAAAATTTCAATCTGAATCCTTTTCGGAGGATTTGCTAAGCTCCATCCCTTTCAGCTTTGGTACCGAGGGGGGCATAGAGTAATCAAATTCGTTTTTCACCAAACCAGAAACAGGAGGAATGATGGAAAAAACAGAACTGAAAGGCAGTTGTCTGTGCGGCAAAGTCCATTATACCGTCACAGCAGAACTAATGAAGTTTTACTTCTGCCATTGCGAGCAGTGCCGCAAAATCACAGGATCCTCGTTCGCATCGAATATCCTTGCCAAGCCGGCCGATGTAATCTGGACTTCCGGTGAAGAGTATGTAAAACGGTTTGACTATCCCAATCGTTCGTTTACAAAGATTTTCTGCACAGAATGCGGTTCGGGGCTTCCTTTTCTCAATGTTAGTGAAACAACCCTTTTCATCCCCGCCGGATCCCTGGATTGTGATCCTGGTGTCCGACCTGACAAAAACATCTTCTGGGGTGATAAGTCACCCTGGTATGAAGCCGGAATCGATGCGCCCAGATGCGACGGATTTCCCTGATGATTAACAAGGCATCGGATCATCGATCCTGGATGCCTTTCATTTTGGCAACGCAGGGTTAGAAGAGAGATATAGGAGGATGATACATGATTGAGTTAAGCGATGGACACCCAAGATATTAAAAATAAGTTCGGGGATGAATACAAGGCTGATGAATATACCTTTATTATGGGCATCGACCGGCGATTCACCTCTCATTTTGCCAATCGTTTTGCAGGTTTCAATGTGCTCGAAACCTGCACCGGAGCCGGTTTTACTGCTATCCAACTGGCCAAAACCGCTAAACGTCTGGTTACCGTCGAAATATCGGAATCTCATCAGCGACAGGCTAAAAGCAACATCGAACTTGCGGGCCTTTCGGAAAAGGTTACCTTTATCAAGGGAAGCATTCTGGATCAGGAGTTGGTAAGTCAACTACCCCCGGTTGATGCCGCTTTCCTGGACCCGGATTGGGCTGTGACCGGACCGGATCATCAATACCGATTTGTCAATTCCAATACCCAACCTCCGGCGGATCTGTTGCTAAACCGAATTTTTACATTGACCCAAAATGTCGCTCTGGTTCTGCCACCTTTTATCGATCCATTGGAATTTCGCGATCTTCCGGATCATGAAAGAGAAACACTATACATGGATGAAAATCCGGAACTATTTTGCCTCTATTTTGGCAACTTAAAAAACAAATCAGGATCAACTGAATATCGAGTGTGAGGTGAATTTTATCGTATGTATTAAATAACCGGACAAATATCAAACTGGTTCCGGTGATGAAGCATCCGATTTTTGCATTGGTCTTTTTTTTATGAAAATACTCCTGATGTCCATCGGCACCCGTGGTGATATGGAGCCGTTTATTGCGATTGGAGAGTTATTGCTGAAAAAAGGACATCAGGTTGTCTGCGCCTTTCCGGAACAGTTCAGGGAGTTGGTGTCGAATGCAGACATGAGATTTATCTCTCTGGGACCGGAGTTTATCGACTTACTCGAAAGCGATGCCGGTAAAACAGCCCTTGGAGGGGAGGGTTCCCGATTTAAAAAGATCCTTGCCTACGTGAAGCTTGCCAGAAACTCTACGGAGGTCAATAAACTACTGATTCATAAGCAAAATGAGATTGTGGCCGGGGAAAGTCCGGGCAGGATTCTCTATAATGGCAAGGCTGTCTATCCGATGCTTTACGAACTGGACCACAGGGGAAAATCAATATTTATCAGCCCCGTACCCTATATGCACTTTGTAAAGGATCATGCTCATGTTGCTTTTAATCGAAATTTCGGGGAATTTTTCAACAAGCTCACCTACAAGCTGGCGGACTTCGGACTCGTCACCACCATGTTAATTTCCTTGAAATGGTTGGGAGTTCCAAAGTCCAAATCCCGGAAACAGATCCGCAAAGGCCTGCAATCCAACAGGGCAATTTACACCATTTCACCCTCATTGTTTTCAAAGCCGGATTATTGGGGAGATCACCTTCGTGTTCTGGGGTTTCATCAAAGCAATCCCGAATCAGATTGGAAACCTGATCCATCATTAATCGAATTTCTGGAAAACCATGAACGGGTGCTTTTTATCACTTTCGGCAGCATGACCAATATGGATCCTGTTGGAAAGACCAGGATAATTCTGGACATCCTGGAACGTAACCGGATTCCGGCCATCATCAATACTGCTGCCGGTGGATTGGTCAGGACAGAAAACTACGACAGGAATCTGGTCCATTTTCTACCCAAAGTTCCCTATGACTGGATTTTTCCCAGGATATACGGAGTGGTCCATCATGGAGGATCAGGCACGACGCATATGTCGTTGAAATACGGTTGTCCATCACTGATTATTCCGCATATCATCGACCAGTTTGCCTGGGATAAAATCAATCAGCGTATTGGTGCCGGACCTGCAGGAATCAGAATTGGAAGACTTAGCTCCCGGCATCTGGAGCCAAAGATTCTTGATCTGATGAGTAATGCCTCCTATAAACACAATGCCGAACGGTTGTCACGGCAAATGCGTGCTGAAGATTTCCGTGAACCCATTTACCGGGCCATTGTGGAGTAACCCGACAAGCCTTGTCACATCAACAGACATCTTTAAAAAGTTGTTCTTGGGTCTGGAATCAGTTGTTCAAAATGATTGGTATTTGACGTGATAATGCAACCTGGGGAGAAAGTTGGTAAAATCTGTGGCGTTTGGCAGTGGGGTATTGAACTTTGGTTTCCAATAGCAGAACCGCCAATTAGAGCTTGGATGTGATTCCTTCCAGGTAAGTCAGAAAACGTTTTAGCACTTCAAGCTCGTGTTCGTTCAGGGTTGCCAGGTAGGCATTGTACTGTTTATCGGACTGGTATTTAACCTTTTTGAACTCTTTGATTGCCTTTGCACCCACATCGGTAAAAGAGACCGTTATCTCGTTTTTGGAATAGGGGTCCTTGGTTTTGGTGATCACCCCTTTTTTCTGTAAACGTGTCAGAACCTGGGAAATAGCGCCCTTGGTAATCCCTAATCTTTCCGCCATACGCGTGGCATTGGTATTCTGTTTCTCGTCAATAACAAGTAGCAAATGAATTTCAGAAGGATATAGATCTATTCCCTGGAAGCTGAATATTCTCTTTCTTTCCAAAAACAGAAAGTTGTTGATAACCTTATTCAATTGCTTAACAAAATCGTGCTTTTTCAGATCCACCTGATCACTCCCCTGATGATGATTCACAAACAGTCCCATCACTGTTTGCCAATCAGACGATACGTCTTCCGGCTCCACATAAAAACTGAATTTGCTTCCTCTGAACAAAAACAACCTAAATGAATGTTCCTTAACCCAACACCTTATTGTCAAATGTTCATCCAGCGTTGGGCATTGCTTGCTTTTATTCCGGTCTGTGAAATCCCGATTCAACAAAACCGGTTATGGGCATCGATCGTTAATCCCATGGCAACGCTTCCAAAAGCATCCCCTTCCACTATCTCCGCCTGTGGAACCAGTTCCAGGATCAGATCCCTCAGGAATTTGATTTTGGTCGATCCGCCCGTAAAAAACAGGGTGTCAATCGAATTCGGTTCAACACCGGCCATGTTGATGGACTCAGCCACCATCTCCCGAATCTGAAGTGCCTCTTCCTCGATGATCTCCGAGAGCCTTTGGCGGGAAATCTCCACATCAAATCCCTCCTGCATTATGGAAAATCTTGTAGAGATATGCTCTGATCTGCTCAGGTTTATTTTGGTTGCTTCAACCTGGCCTATCAATTGATGTCCCATTTCATAGGTCAGGGCATAAATAAAACGTTCGATCAGGTGAGGATCACTGGTTGTTGGCAATATGTTCTGAAGAAAGGATATTTCCTCCCTGGTATACATTGAGTTGATACGATGCCAGGTGGAAAATGCAAAATAGGAGCTGATGGGCATGGGTAAATCTTCACCTGTGGTGGATTTGTAGGTTACATCCTTCCCGAGATGGGTCATGACCTTTTTTACGCTGATCAAAGTGTCGAACCTGTTTCCGCCAACCCTCATACCCATACGGGACAGGATATCGGCGGCCCGATCCGCCTTTCGATTATTCGGAGTCAGGCGAATAACTGAGAAATCCGAGGTACCACCCCCTATATCGACGATTAGCGCAATCTGCTCCCTGTAGATTCTTGTCTCATATTCCAAAGCTGCAGCAATAGGCTCATATTGAAACTCCACGTCCCGAATTCCCTGTTGTCTGGCAGCCTCCTCCAGGATTCGCTGGGCTTTACGATCCTTTTCCGGTTCAATTTCATTAAAAAACACAGGACGACCCAACACCGTTTGTGTGATTTCCGCTCCCCTGAGCCGCTCAGCCTTCTCCTTGATATTGCGAAAGACATAACCGATGATTTCATAAAAATTGAAATCAAATCCGTTTATCTTTGTCGTCATGTCCACGGTATCGGTCCCCAAAATGCTCTTTAAGGACATCATTAACCGCCCTTCCTCCCCTCTCAGGAATCTGTCTTTCGCGTTTTGGCCATAGAAGAAACGAGACGAATCATAATCGAAAAAAATAGCGGAAGGAATAATGGTAGCATCTCCTTCAAGAGGCACCAGGGTCAGTTCACCGGTGCTTAATCCCACACCGATGGCCGAGTTGGTGGTTCCAAAATCAAAACCGCAGAAATGATTTGACATATCGCTTTTCTTTATCGGCTGGTTTACATCAAATCGACTCCACCGCGGCCTGACCCCGTTTTATCCAAGCGGCGGTGAGTTCATTCAGGTAAGGTAGATGATAGACATTCAAATACCCTGCCGGCTAACCCTTTACCAAAACAATATTTAAGTTACGGGATTTTCTCAGAAGGCGTTTGGATGAGATCCATGTCAATGGCTCCACAGGATCCATACTAAAAGTTTAATGGCGTTGATTTAAACAAGATAGGGATAAAAAACATTCCATACCTCCAGGCTCTCCTCAATATCGAAAGGTCTGTGTTTCAGTCCCCGGGGAATCCGGAAAAACGATCCGGTCTTCATGTCCACAATTCCGACTCCATCCACAGAAAGTTTTGCCTTTCCCTTTAAAACATAGATGATTTCATCACACTCATGTGTATGCTCTTCAACCTGACTTCCAGCCGGTATATTCACTAACATACAGGTTAGCTCCGTATCGTCTTCTCTTTTGGATAAGAGAAAAACACTCTCGGCCCCTTTAACCATAGGATGAGGTTTCCAAATAAAATCCGTCTTTTGTAATAACTTGGGGTTTTCCATGGCCTTTAGATTTCTGTATTTCTTAGTTGAGAGAGCCTGGGGTTGATTAAATATATAACCTCCGGATTGTCGCCCTGCCGGACCACACTCCCGGATACCCACAATCAGTATCAACCACAGGTGTTAAAACAAACCATTTGTGATCAAGGTTTGCGTAAAAAACAATTTAGAGTTTATATAATAAACTCAAACTTGTCAAGATAAGCTCTTTTGAGATTTTTCATTCCCGTCTTCTCAACTCCGAGTCATCCCCCATGATATTTCCTCTTTACTCGGGCGCTTATTCCAGCTTGAAAGAGATCTCTTCCATATAGGTCAAAAAACGATTGATGGTTTCCAGTTGTCTGGCATCCAGGGTGGTCAGATAAGCATCATACAGTCTTTGCCGGTCAGATTTAAGTTTCTTGAAATTCTCCACGGCCTGCTCTCCCTTTGGTGTGAATACAACGGTCACCTCGTTTTTAGAGAACGGATCCTTGGATTTTTTTACGATTCCCTTTTTCTCGAGACGTGTCAGTATTTTGGAGACTGCTCCTTTGCTAATCCCCAACTGATCGGCCATTTTTGTGACACTGGATTGATTTTGATGCCTTGCTGTCAAAAGCACATGAATTTCGGACGGATACAGGCTGACACCTTGAAAACGAAAAATCCGTCTGCGTTCGAAAAAAATATAGTTATCCAGTACTCTGTTCAGTTTTTTAATAAGAGCCCGATTCTTCAGTTTCATGTTGGCATTCCCCCATTGTGATTATCTGTCCCTGTCAATTGATATATGTCTGGCGCAGCACCTGGTACACTACTTTATAAAAACATGTCATTATGAACCTGTATCCGGGTTGAGGATTTCGAGAGAGTTCTTACCCGGAACACCCGGATAACAAACCACTCCCTGCTTTGATATGCATGGTCATGCCAACTCTTTTCCAACCTTTTCCCGTCAATTCAACCGAGCCACCATCGAAGGGAATTCATCGCTGTATATTGATTTAGCCAGGTTGCCGCTGCCGGGCTCGCCTAATGTTTAAACCGGTGCAATTTCCTTAAAGTAAGCCCGATTGCTGTTCCCGTTATTGATGAAAAGACGCAGGTTGATGTATTCCGTTAATATTTAGATAGTTAACACTATTTTACTATCCCGGCAAATAAATAAGTCAATATTTATAATATTAACAGAATCAAGTAGTAACTTTTTCCCTTTAAAAATAGCTTTATACACTCAAAGCTAGATTAAAAGTAAAAAATCTTTGACAAAATCCAGGTAGTAAAATATTCTTGTATTTATATAGTAAATACTGAATTGACTCTCTACTGATGGAGGATCATGAACACAACCAAATCAGACAGAAAGCTGGCTGAATTCAGGAACGCTGCGTTTCAATCGAAACGAGAACTGAGAACCTTTTCCATCGTTTTAAACGCAAACCCGGAGCAGATTTTTCCATTGCTTTGTTCTACCCGGGAGGCGGACTGGCTTCCCGGTAGCAATCACAGGCTGGTCTATTCCAAATCCGGTTATGCAGAAGACGGATACATATTCAGAAGTGAGTTTTTCGATCTGGGGATGGAAACCTGGGTTAGATATGAACATATCTTGAACGAATCCCTGGCCTATGTTCGCTGTTCGGGGAACATGTCCGTTGTTTTTTCCATTAACCTTGAGCCCGTTGATACTGCTCGAACCAGCATGACGGTAACGATGATTTTCACCACCTTAACCGAAAAGGGTAATACCATGCTGGAGGCCATTCCAATCGATATCCCCTTCAAAGATGTAATGGCAAAGTCACTCCAATATTACATTGATAATGGAGAACAGATCCCCGCTGATCAATTGGCCGGCGGATAGATCTACAAAACCAATATCAGGCCGGATTCACCTTTGGATTGCCTGTTTGTGAATACCGGATTGACGGTTGGTTTTATCGGAATCTGATGAGTCGCGGTTGCATCGATCCTTCAGATTCATCGTTTTCATATTTCACCTTCGAATCCGTTGGGTCGGATCGAAGGTTTTTTTTGATCTTCAGTATTTACTATATAAACACACTGTTAAAATGGGGATAGAAGAAGTTATTCAAATCCCCGGTTAATCATTTGTCTACAAGGAGAATTAAAATGGACACATCCAAATCAGATCAATTTATCAAAGAGTGGAAAGCTAAAGACAATCCTTTAAAAAGGGGGCTTGTTTATAGCGAACGGGTTTTTCAGACCGTCCCGTCTAAACTGTTTCCCCTGTTATGTCCAACCACCGAACTGGACTGGATACCGGGTTGGAACGCGGAGATGCTGCATACGCGTTCGGGTTACTCCGAATACAATTGCGTTTGGAAAACCACCTTTTTCGGACCTGAAGAAGTGTGGGTTTGTACGCGATATGAAGAAGGAAAAGCGATGGAGTACTCCCGGGTTTCGGAGAATATGGCAGCGAAAATGGACATCTCATTGGTCGACAATCTGGATGGAACCACGACGGGTCGATGGGTAGTAACCATTTCGGCGTTGAATGAGGCAGGAAACAAGGCTGTGGAAAGCGTTCCGGAAGCGCAAGCACATCTTGATGAAACCATCGACACACTGGAGTACTACGTCAAGCATGGTATTATGATGAAGCGGTGAAAACCGGTTCAGTCATACTTACGCTAAAGCAAAAGAAAACATCCTGTCGGGCCTTCCGTGCTGTTACGGAAAAAGTACATGAAGGTCCGGCAGGTAGGTGGTTCCGTAAACATCATTTGACTCGTTGTCACCTTTCTTTCGTTTTCGGCAATTAATCCGGGAATCGGGAATAACCAGGGATGGAAGGTAGCAGGTTTCCCGGCTATCTTATATCCGGGTAGATATCAACAATGTGAGGTTTCATGAGTGTCGGTAAAATGACAGGCCCGAAAAAAGCCGCAATTCTTCTCCTGGCACTGGGGGAAGAAGGGGCTTCCGAAGTATTGAAAAATCTAGAGGATCGGGAAATCCAACAAGTCGGGTATTATATGTCCCGCTTTACAGATGTCTCCCCTGAAGAGTTGGACAATGTGCTGGAGGAGTTCTACCACAAGGCAGCGATACAAGACCAGGGGGTGACCATCAATGCCAGCGGCGATTTTGTCAAGAACGCACTGACCAAGGCATTGGGAGACGACAAAGCCAAAGTGCTGGTGGATAATCTTCATTCTTCAGCAGATGAAGGATCCCTTGACTCGCTCAAATGGCTGGAACCGAAGATGGTTGCAAACGTGATTATGAACGAACACCCTCAAACCATTGCCTTGATTCTGGCCCATCTCGATGATCCGGATCAGACAGCACAGGTATTGAAGGAATTGCCGGAAAACCTCCAGGCTGATGTAGCTTATCGAATGGCCATCCTTGAATCGATACCTCCGGGCGTTATCAAGGAAATTGAGGAGGTTCTAACAAAAGAGTTGAGAGCCTCCGGTGCTTCAACGACATCAAAGGTCGGCGGGGTTGAATCTGTTGCGGAAATGCTCAACACCATGGATAAAACCACTGAAAGCAGGATACTGGCAACAATCGAAGAGTCCAATCCTGATCTGGCGGAACAGATCAGGGAGCTGATGTTCACCTTCGAGGACTTGGTTCTTGTCGATCCGTCTGGTATGCAGACAATCATCAAGGAGATTCCCCAGTCAGATTTGGTTCTCTCGCTGAAAACCGCGTCAGATGCAGTAAAAGAACATCTTTACAGCAATATGTCCGAACGGGCTGCTGACATGATTCGTGATGATCTGGAGGCATTAGGTCCGGTAAGGGTAGCGGATGTGGACATTGCGCAGCAGAAAATCATTAAAACGGCCCGTAAACTGGAAGAAGAGGGTAGAATCATGATCACCGGCAGAAGTGGAGGCGATCTTATTTGATGAATAAGTGGGTATTCGGGATGTCGTTTAATTTATCCTGCAGTGAGCATCATCGCTGTCAAAGGTGTCATTGCATGCCAACGGACAAATCACGTTTTAAGATTATTTGGCGCAATTATCCGGATAAACAGCCGGTTCATATTCAGGTTCTAAGGATAATTTAAAAGCTCCCGGCCAAAGGTTCTATTGATTTAGTCCATTTTTCTTCATAGACTATATCATTGAGAGAGTTACAGATTCTTAAAAACCAGCCATCCTACCAGGACTGTGACTCTCAAAAGAATAAACGGGATCAAGGCCGATTTGACCAGACCTACCTCAAAGCTCACAAGCGAGTCTGTAATTGGCGGCACATACCATCAATTCCCCCAAGGGGATCATCAGAGGAGATTCATTTTGCAGGAACTTACCAAGGCCCAAAAAGGCAGGATTGCTATTCGAGCATTTAAAACTATCGCGGATTCACTGATACTCAGGGGATATTTCAGACCCTCGGGACGATCGGGCAAAACCCTGGAAAAGGCTCTGCAGGATATCAGTCCTGAAATTTACGGCGCCATGAACGATCCCAGAAGTATCGAACTCAAAGGACTTGAATATGTTCTGGACCGGTTACCCAAGGGTATTGAAGAGTGTTCCAGAATCATCCTGACCGCCCAGGAGGACCTGGATGATACCGGTTTCGAAAAAATCGAACCTCCAAAAAGGAGACGTGCTTCCTACCGGTTGAGTGAAAATGAGATCTGTTTTGTAATTACCCGTGGTGCCAGTGAGGTTTATGACCTTTTGACTCATCTCACCTTTCTCAAAATGGAGGCCAAGAAGATTTATAATCAGTTGGTGGATAAAGAAGGGGAGACAACCTTCATGTGGAGGGAACTGGAGAAAATTGTGGAAAGCGAAGGAACTCTCTCGGGTAAAGAGCTGGACAAGGCGATCTGGAACCTGAGCGTCATTGTGGGTCGCACCTACCAGGAAACCAAGGAAACATATGAGTACCTGGAGGAGATGAAAAAGGAGAAAGACAGCAACAACGGCCTGTTTCGCATTATCTATAAGCTGGGGAAACGGGTTGAAGCAGAGCACAATTCCCCGGATGACGAGTTGATCTTCCTGTTTACCCCGGCATTCAGGGATCTGATGGGGCATCATCATGTGGGGCGCATCTGGGCGCAAAGCATTAAAAACCGACTGATAGACCTTGATCTGACTGACCGACCCCTGCATATCATCAGTGCCAACATGCATAGTGTCAAGAATACCCTTTATGCACATGCAGCAACAAGCGGCTCTAAGAAAGCTGATCAGACCAAAAAGGGGTTTTACGATTTCATCATGAATGTCCGCTCACTGGAAAACGACATTACCGAGTTTTCGGAAACAGTTGGATTGTTCGAGGTCAGGGATCATTCCGGAGCCAATATCGATTATCAAATCATCGACACCACTCAATTAAACTCCCTGCCATTACACCCCCAGGTTAATCTGGACAAGAAGTTCATTGGCAGCGAAAAACCGGTGATTCTAGTGATGGATTATGCGTTCGGCGACCAGGCATTTGAACTCCTGGACGAGTTGCTGGTTCCCTACGACATTCAAGACAAGGAACAGAACCTGAATGTGAAATCCGTATCCATCATGGGGAAGGCGGGTATTCTGCCCGGAAAAAAAGGAGATATTATGTTGGCCACAGCCCATGTTATAGAGGGAACCGCCAACAACTACGTGGTGGATAATGATCTGACAGCAGACGATTTCACCGAAGATGTGCCGGTCTACGTCGGTCCCATTCTGACGGTTCTGGGAACATCCCTGCAGAACAGGGATGTTCTGGAAAAATTCCAGACCACCAGTTGGAAAGCAGTCGGGTTGGAGATGGAGGGAGGACACTATCAAAGGGCAATTAGCGCAGCTATCATTAAGGGACACCTTTCCAAAGATGTTAAAATCAGGTATGCCTACTATGCATCGGACAATCCCCTTCACAGTGGTCAGACTCTGGCCTCGGGAAGTATGGGTGTGGAGGGAATTCAGCCGACCTACATGATTACACGGGTAATTCTGGAAAAGATTCTAAATGGTGCAACCTAGGATTTTGTGTTAACCCGTGAACACCTGTGATCCGGCAAGCGGCCGGTCACAAACCCTATCTCAATTCTGGTAATGAGTATAAAAAAGATTACGGATGATCTGCTCTCGGAACTGAAACGTCTGAAATTCGGATTACCGGTTACCCACGTCTACAATCCCCTCGAATACGCTCGTGAATCATACGACACCTACTTCTCTCGCTATGGAGGAGGAACAAAAGAGATCCTGCTGATCGGGATGAATCCGGGTCCTTTCGGTATGGCTCAAACCGGAGTTCCGTTTGGAGAGGTCGAAGCGGTGAAACAGTGGTTAAAAATCGAAACTGCTGTTGGAAAACCGGGCAAACCCCATCCTAAAAGGCCGGTGGAGGGCTTCAACTGTCATCGCAGTGAAGTCAGCGGACGACGTGTCTGGGGATGGGCAAAAGAGTGTTTCAATACTCCGGAAAACTTCTTCAGACGATTTCTTATCCTTAATTATTGTCCGTTGGTCTTTATGGAAGAGAGCGGGCGCAATCGTACTCCCGATAAATTGGCGAAAGAAGAGCGCAATTTGCTGTACAGATCCTGCGATGCCGCTTTATTGAAGACCGTTCAGATCTACCGGCCAAAACTGGTGATTGGGATTGGAGCATTTGCCGAAAAGAGGGCACAACTTGCCCTGAAGGGTGTCGGGGTAAGGATCGAACGCATAACGCACCCCAGCCCGGCTAATCCAAAAGCCAATAGAGGATGGGCCAAGTGTATTGAAAAGGAGTTCAGGGAGATGGGGGTAAAAATCCACTAACAGGGAGGTCCTATGCATGTTGCGGTATTTGCCGATATTGAAGGCAGTGTCGGTATCTGGCGTATGAGACAGTGCCGATGGGGAACGGCAGAATGGCAATACGGTCGGCATTGCCTGACCGAAGATGTCAACCATGTGGTCCAGGGAGCATTCGAGGGAGGAGCGGACAAAGTTACCATCAAGGACACCCACGAAACCGGCTTCAACTGTTTGATCCCCAAACTGGATAAAAGAGCCCGCTACATTGGAGGGCATTATGCCACTCCCACCTTTTTCGGTAATATCGCCGATTACGATCTCGTTCTTTACGTGGCAATTCATGCCGCTTCAGGTACAGAAAACGCTTTTTTTCCCCACACCCATTACGGTATTTTCTCCAAGGTAACTGTCAATGGAAAACCGGTTTGCGAAATGGATCTGTATGGTGCTTATTTGGGCGAGCACGGTGTTCCGGTCGGGTTTGTCTCCGGTGAGGATACGGCAGTCAACCAGGCCTTGGAGGCGCTGCCCTGGGCAAAATCGGTTGTTGTTTCAAAAGAGCGCGATACCTACACATCAAAAGAGAACAGCCCGGATTACCTGAGAAGAACGAGGGAAACGCTAAAAACAACAGCTGCAGAAGCGGTCAAACAGGGTAATGATATGAAACCGTTGCAGCTTAAAGGTCCCTTTCATATCGAAGCGGTCTTTCGAAAGAAAGCATTGGCAGACCGGTTCAACACGTGGGATTTGGACCAAAACGGGGCAGTGGTTTCCTGGCGGGCGGATAATATGATAGAGGGATTCAACAAATTGAATTTGCTAACATTTTTCCCGAAGAAAATATACAAAATAAGGAGACCGCTGCTGTTCTTCTCGCGCCAGGTTTATCGGTTCAAATCCTCCTATCTGGCACCAAAAGCCAACCCGGAGGACGCGGTATTGAAATGAATCGGGAGCACCAAAGAGAAAACCGGTCTCATATGAACAGGCTGTATTCAATTCGACCGGTTTCCCACCTTGCTTTGCTTTGCCAGCGCATTTTGAAAGGTGTCTGAACAGGAAGTACCGACTGTTGCATCCTGTAACCTTATCAAACAAGGTACTTCCATTTTACTTTATTTCGACTCGGGATTCAAATTTTTTGTAAATTTTTTTTGATTTTTTGTGAGATGCTTGAACAAGAAAGGCAGGTGCTCAAGCTCTCGAAGGAAAACCAATGGTAACGGATCTTCCGGGCCATTAATACTTCATACGAACAATGAATTCCAGGTTTTGATTATCCACCTTAAATGCTGCTTCCTCAAACTTGGGAGGACTGAGCCCGATTTTGGGATTATTGGTAAATCCATATCCTTCTTTGGGGATACCAACAAAGTTGGTGTCGAAATCCATGTTTTCATTTTCATCGTGATACATGGCAGCAGCATAATAACCGGGTTCAACTGAACAGGTGACGGATACCCTGCCATCGACTATCTTCTCCTTGTTAAAGCAATAGGCAACATAGCCATCTCCCGAGGGAAAGGTATCGGGACTATCGTAAATCCCGACGAACACCTGGCCTTTGTTGCTACGAAGGTTTTCAACCTTAAAGGAGATATCGACTGCCAGGACAAGGCTGGGTGCACATAATAATAAAAACAGAACCGGGAATTTCATACAGTGACCATTAAATTGATTGTTAACAAGGAATCGGCATCATTAAATCCGAAGAATGGAGATGCAATAGACAACAAGCTCCTTTTTGAAGCAAATGATCTTTTATGGGGTCATCTACTTCAGTTTACGAAAAACGGAGTTGGATCGTGGTCCGATCCATCTGCCGGTGTTGAATCTTTAATTTTAGCAGGTGAACAGATCGGTGTCACCAACCTTGTTCTTACAGACTTAAACCATTGAAATGTCTTTGCAAAAAGATCGAAACACAAAACCAGCTACAGGATGTCCTGATCGAATTCCAAGAGGATAAATCCACAGGGGGTGAATCAGATTATCAGCCGAACCTGATATGGTGATCACTCAAATGAATCGAATTTCGGGCATTTACCGGCTGACTAGAAACAGGCAAGTATGGTCATGGATTGCATCTATTTCTGGCTGTTAGACAGGCATGATATGTTTCAGATAGGTGCCAGTGCTGATTGAAAGATGTGTCCGGTTGATGATCCCGCAATTGGCAGATTAGGGATCATCAACCGGGATGCGCAGTCACCTTGTCAAAATATGTCGGTCTTTATTTTAAGTATCATGGATAACACTTGCTGCCACTTGCTTGTAGTCATCCGATTTCCAGACTTCCGACTCCTGCCAGCAGGAGTAAACCAGCTTGATCACATGTACATCATCATTTCGACAAGCTGCATTCAGGATTTCCTGCCATGTCATTGTGGTCGGTTCTATGCCGGATTGTGCGTTAATGAAACTCAATCCTGTACTCATAAATGCCATAACAATCCCCTGCCAGAGGATTCTCAAGGCATTCTCCATGTCATCAACATAGGGTGTCAGAATTCTAAAGGCGTGACACCCGGTGATGGTGTGCAAAAGGGTAAAATTCTGATGTTGACGGTAAGATTCAAGACAAAAACGAGCAATACTTTCAAGGGTAATATCCCTGGGTTGTATCACCGTTTTTTGATTGGTCAGGATTTGATCGGCTTCCACCATTCGGTCGACAATAATCCCCGGTGCAAATATAAAATTGACGAAATCTGGATTCACCCGGTGGATAATCTTCTGGACTGTTTCGTCCTCGGTCTCCATTGAAACGGTCATCGATTGATATTCTGATGCCCAGTATGCAAGTGCTATAACGATCTCTGAGCTGAAATTCGCTTCAACAGCATAAGCCAATCGAATAGCAGCGTGAAAGGCAGAGGCCGATATTCCGGGCAACAGAACAGCCAGCGCTTGCTTCAGAGTGGCTGTTACTCCTTTTTCCCCCATTTGCTGATCAAAGAAGTCCAGGTAATCATTATAGCGTTCCGAGTGGGATAAATACTGGTCGATAGCTTTAATTGGCGAGGGTGAGTTGGCTGGCTGGTTTAGTTCCATATTGGTGGAATAAGTCTCGTAAAGGTGTCTCATTCGATCCGGTTCTGCTCCCATTCTATCCAGGGCGAACAATGCCATGGGCAGGTGATTTGCCAGCCGATCGCCGTGAAGAGGATGAAATTTCTGACTTTCATTAATTAGACTCATACAGGTTGCTGATGGCTTCATGATGTCTCCCGTGTAAATAGAAATTGCAGACAAGGCAGCTTAAGCCAGGTCCCCTTAAAATATCAAACCATATGGATCACCACTTTTCCTCGCGTGTGCCCGTTTTCCAAATGCTGGAAGGCTTCTTTTGTATCCTTCAAGTTGTATACCTTATCAATTACTGGTTTTATTTTACCTGCTTCAATAAGTTCTTTTAAGCGAACCAGATCCTTTTGATCCGGTTTTGCCATGAGGTTTTTCATTGTGATTCCAGCAGGATTGCTGCACGAAAATCGCGGAAAAATTAGCGATGGTTTAAAAACACTGGTAATGTAAGCACCATTCCTGGCGATCGATCTCTTTATCTCGGAAAGTCCGTGGTTGCCAACCGCATCAAAAACCAGGTCATAAAGGTTTCCGGTTTGAGTAAAATCCTCTTTTTGGTAGTTGATAACTCGTTTTGCTCCAATTGATTTAACCAATTCCAAACTGTCACCGGCACAGACCCCGTTGACTTCAGCTCCCAAAACTGCAGCAATCTGAACCGCAAAGGTGCCCAAACCTCCGGAAGCCCCATTAATCAGTATTTTTTGACCTGATTGAATTCCACCTGCCAGCTTAAGACCCTGAAAAGCGGCAACACCTGCCAATGGAACCGCTGCCGCTTCATTAAAGGAAAGGTTGGAGGGTTTAAGCGCCAGAAGGTTTTCGGGAACTGAAACATATTCGGCTATTCCTCCCCATCCGGAGGAAGAAAGATCCGCATATACCTCATCTCCCGGTTTAAATGCGCTGACCTGCTTTCCTATAGCCTCGACTTTTCCTGCGATATCAGCACCCGGGATTGAATTTTTGGGTTTAAACAATCCATTGCCCGACAAACGGATGATGAAGGGTTCTCCTCTCAGTATATGTAAATCCCCTTTATTCAGTGAAGCCGATATCACTTTCACCAGGACGTTGTCTGGTTCTGGAGTCGGTCTTTCTATCTCTGACAGTATTAAATGTTCGCTTGAACCATATCGATTTGAAACCATGGCCTTCATGGAAGCCTCCGATTGAAACTGGTTTTCTTCAGGTGATTTGTCTTGGTAATACAATGGAATAAATCCGAAATCATGACACGTTTATGACATGCTTTTAGTCCGATAGAGCAGCTTCCAAATTAACTTCGGCTGTATTTTTGCTTTTTCCCGTTCCCTTAAGCAGCAACCACAGGCAAAACGCCAGTTCTGCGACGAATGCCGGTATGAAGACGATTGCTGTGAATAAATCCTGATGGCTGTTGTAATCGGCTAAGAGTACATTGGCAAAGCTGTCAAACATGTAACCGAAGGCTGCTGCAATCAGCAAAAAACCAATAGGCTTTGGTATCGTTCCAGACTTGATGATCAGATATCCAAGCACAAGCAGGCTAAACGCAAAAAACAAGAGGCCAATGGCATAGCCGAAACGATGGATTTCCAGATACATCATAGTCAGTGTGCGGGTTTGGGTCTGGCTGAATGCGCTAGAGATAGGTGATGCAGTTGAGAATTGTAACACAATATACAGATTGATGGAGTTCATTGCCAGCGCTGCGGCTTGAACCAGCCTGAAGAAGGACGCTGTTAAAGCCAGGATCTCGCTGATGGGTTTAAACAGCTGGTAAAATACCAGAGCAATGGCGATATCACTTAGAATCATCACAAGATCAGCCGCAAATCCGATACGGAACAATGTCTCAGAACTCATAATCGCGTTTACAGTCGCTACACTATCGAATGGCACGATCAGATTGGAGCGAATAAAAAACTCGGCATAAATGCCTGATACGATGATTACCAGATAGAGCAAACCGGCGAATCTGGGAAGATTTTGGTTGGTTGTCATTTATATCTCCTGTTTAAGGGTGTTTGCAAACGACTGACAACAGAATGTTTAACATCTGATCCCGGCAGCAACCTGGCGCCATCTCAATAGCTTGGCTCCAACTTGATCCCCTATGGACTATCCATCAGATCCGTGATCATGGGGTAAAACGGATTTGAGACGATTCAGGGACAACAATGGAATACCCAAATCTCGCACCTTTCTGAGTATTCCGAATAACTCTGATTGATCAACCACAGGACCTGTCAAGAGGGTATCCCCGTTTTCACACCTTTGAATTTCCCAGCCATGAAAACGATCCTGCCAATGCTGATCAAGATGACCTTTGACCCTGATTTGGAAAGTCATCACCTGGCTCATATCTGATTTCCCGGTTCCGTGTTTCTGCATAATCCCGAGGTCGTGCTAAAGAAAGTTTGATGGTGTCAGTTGCTTAACATGTCTATAGCCTATCGAGGTGAGGAGAACAGAATCAGACACTAAAGTGTTGTTTTGAGGTGTTGATTTTGTCGGTGGAGAAACGGTGTTGGTGTGGGGTGAAAGACTCCGATAGGATTTGGGGGTATGATATAAAAACCTAGCGGGTGATGGCTAGCGGACTAGATTATTCCCAATTCATGGGCTCGTGAGACGGCTTCGGTTCTTCTTTGAACTCCGAGCTTTGCGAACAAGTTTCGATTGTGTCCCTTAACTGTATCCAACGCGATAAAAAGCTGTTGGCCAATTTCCTGATTAGACAGTCCTTGGGCAACAAGACGGAGGATTTCAAGTTCGCGTTTACTTAAAGGTTCCAAAAGCGAATGCGGAGATGACTTGATTTCAGATGATTCTTGTTTGATGTTCGAAGCGTTTTTAGCGAATACCTCAAGAAGACTTCCCGTGTAGTCCGGTCTCACTTCTTTTTTCATGGCTTCGTTCAGGAGTGGAAGCATCGCAAGTCCTTTATCGGCAAATGACCGCAGTATTCCGGCCGGTTCTGCCAAATCCATTGCCTTGCTCAGCCTGTTAAGTGCCGGTTGTTTTTCTCCCTTTTTCCAAAGGGCCAACGCAAGCAGAATGAGGGCATGAAGTTGTTTGGTCGGCTCGTTTTTCTCTTCAGCGATGTTGAATTCATTTGTTAATATACCAAAAGCCCTTTCTGCATCTCCCTGGTTCATGGCAATTCGAGCCTTGCACAAGGGGAGGTCATGAGAATCAGCCACTAGTGCTGCGGCTTTTTGGTTTTCCTGTATCAGTAAAATATCAACTTTCGCAGCGGCAACATCCGGAATCTGTTCATTGAATTGGTTTTCGCGAACAGATTCTTCAACCGCTTTAAGAAGTTCGCTTGCAGCAGTAGTTTTGCCTTGTGTCAGATAGATTTTAATCAGCAGAAGTTGGCCGGCAACAAAGGTATCGGCGTGTTCTATTTGTTGCGCCAGTTGAATAGAGGTTAACACCGTTTTTTCTGCCCATTCGATTTCATTCCGTTCATAGCGAATTCGAGCCAGACCAAGATAGGCCTCACAGGTGGTTGGTAAGGCAGGCTCACCAACACTATCGACAATTTGCTGATAAGTCTTGACAGCTAAGCTTAGCTTGAGATCCGCCTCTTGGATGAGTCCCAGGCCTGTTGAAGCCAGGATATCAACAAAAAGATTGCCGGTCTGTCTGGCAATGGAAACCGCAGTGTAATAAGCCTCACCAGCTGCCTTGGTGTTTCCAGTCAACTGGTAAGCGAATCCCAATGTCCAATTGGCGATAGCTCGAGAAGTCAGGTTTTCAGCATCCAGGTTTTTGAGTGCCTGACGGGAGTATTTTAGAAGGGAATCTGCCTGATAGTAGGGTGCTGCCAGCAAAGCCCTTTGGGTAGCAATTTGCCCTTTCAGATCCTGATGATTGATTTCCGATCCGATCGGCTCCAGAACCGCTTCCGCAGCCAGAAGTTTTGATTCTACCTCAGAGTTTCGCCCATTGGCCAACAACGCCGAAGCATACATCACCAACAGTCTTGGATCTGAGTTCAACTCCGATGAAGATAACGAACGCAGCCAATTTATGACCGGTACAGCGGCACCCTGGTAATATATTGGTATCCCTTTTCCTTCTGCCAACCGTAGTGCATCGTTAAAATCACCAGCTCTGGCGCCATATTTAAAGGCTTCAATGGTGAGATTCTGTTCCTCAAACCAGAGACTGGCTCGGTGGTTCAACTCGCTTAAAACGTTTTTTCCATCCGACTTCACAGAAACCTGATGGTGCAGGCATTGTCGCAATATGTCGGCAAATAGATGGTGGTATCGATACCATTGACGTGAATTATCCAACGCAATAATAAACAGGTTTGAGTTTTCGAGATATTCAATGGTTTCCTGGCTCGACACTGAAGCATCTTGTAAAACAGCATCACAAAGAGATCCGCAGAAGCGATCAAGGATAGATGTAACCTGCAGGAAATGTTTTATTGTTTCTGACTGCTGGTTCAACACTTCCTCTACCAGGTAATCCAGAACAAACCGGTGACTGCCGCTAAAGGACTCGATAAATTCACGGGTGTTTTTGTGCCCGCTAAGGGAAACAGCTGCCAATTGCAAACCCGCTATCCAACCTTCTGTGCGTTTTTCAAGGATGGATATCTGATGTTGGGATAGCCCGAGGCCCGTCTGTTTTTGTAGGAAGCTAGTCACTTCTTCTTGGGTAAACCTCAAGTCAGCCGCCCGTAATTCGTTTAGCTGGTCCTGAACCCTTAATCGCGCCAGTGGCAGATTGGGATCTTCACGACTTGATATAACCAAATGCAATCCAGCCGGCTGGTGTTCCAATAGATAAGTCAATGCATCATCCACCTGAACGGAATCACAGACATGATAATCGTCTAAAACCAGAATAACTTTTTTAGGAATATCGGTGAGATCATTGATCAAGGTTTTCAACAAGGATTTTGTATTTGGCTGTTGTGGGACCTGGAGAACTCTATCGATACCCAGTCCAAATTCCGGAACAATGGTTTGGATGGCAGTGATCAGATCAGATAAAAACCGCGGTAAATCAGAGTCTTCGGAATCCAGAGAGAGCCAGCATACTGACCGCTTGAAACCATTTGCCCATTGACTGAGCAACGTACTTTTACCAAAGCCGGCTGGACTGGAAAGAAGTGTCAGTTTTTTTTGCAACCCGTTGTGTAATGCCTCAATGAGTCGAGGACGGGATATCGAATTCGTTCTTGGTTTTGGTATGTAGAATTTGGTTTTTAAGCTCGGGGTCATAAAGCTGGATCGATTTCATTGATATATGCATCAATTCATCTTTTACATCAATAATATCATCAACACGTCAAAGCGCAAATCACAAATCGAACTTTGGCCAGTCTTTGATTTCTGTCGTTTGGAGTCTTGGGGGGAAATGATAGGTATGGAGGCCGAGTGGATCGGAGTTGTTACATTTTGGATTCTTTGTTAGAGTGTTCGATTCAAAATAGGGACATTTTGCATCATTGGTAAGATGAATCGAAAGCCGATCATCAACCACAATAAAAGGAGTTGAAATGATATATTCAAGCGATGCGATGCAGATTGATGAAAATCTGTATTGCCTGGGGCCCCAAACCTTACCCTCATTCCTGTTGGACGGAGAAGAGCCTGTGATGTTCGATGCCGGGATGTCTTTCGCAGGAGAGCATTATCAGGCTGAACTGGAGAAAGTTCTCCAGGGAAGACCTTTGTCCTACCTGTTTCTTTCCCACGTGCATTTCGATCATTGCGGTGCGGCAGCTTTTCTCAAACAGCTTTACCCAAACCTGACCATTTGTGCCTCGGCAGAGGCGGCGGAGATCATTCAAAAACCCAATGCCTTGGCCTTGATCGGTAAACTGAATAATTTGCCCGGTCTGAGGGAAGACCAGAAATTCCAGCCCTTTTCCATTGACAGGGTATTGCAGGATAACGAATCCATTCATCCCGGCGGAGATACAAGCATTCGGGTGATGGCCGCTCCCGGCCACACCAGGGACATGCTTGCCTTTTATCTTGAGGAGAGGCGAGTGTTGATCCCTTCGGAAGCTGCAGGCGTTCCTTCCGGCAAGGATAAAGTCTACACCGAGTTTCTGGTGGATTGTGAATCCTATTTCAGATCGCTGCAAAAGCTATCGCTGTTGGATTTCGATACCATCCTCTTTGCACACGCCTATATCTACACCGGGGATGAGGCAAAATCCTATTTCAATTTTGCCCTGGATCAGGGTTTTGCCTTCAGGGATAAGCTCTCCAATCTGATCGATCAGTTCGATGACCAAACCGAACCCATCATACAGGTCATGAAACAAGAGGAGTATGATAACGCCGAAGAGCCCAAACAGCTTGAAGAGGCTTATATGCTGAACCTTGAAGCTAAAATCAAAGCAGTCCGTAAATGGCGACTTCAAGAAGCATCTGTTTGATAGTATATCTCATACTCTTCCTTCACCAGGGGGTATGATTCGTATATAAACAGAAAAAACTTGAAGGATGCCATCTTGAGAAATGAATAGAATGGAGTGGCAATCAGGCCTGCCAGGGCTATTCTCAGAATAGCCTGATCCATGGTCCAAAGGATGAGAAGAGGTAGAATCACCACAAATACCGCTTCTATAGCGATCCGGAACAGGAAAAACAACCAGGCGCCGGCCAGAACCCGACGATTCAAAAACAATTGAAAGTACAGCTTCAGTTTTTCCGAAAAACTGCCTTTGGAGATAACCGCCAGTTTGGATGAGAAAGAAAATCCGGCCATGCTCAGAGGAAAGATCAGTGCAGATAGCGTCCCAAAGATAAAGAGGGAAGATACCGACTGATTCAATCTCCAGGAAAATAGCGACAGACCAAAAGCCGCCAGTATCCAGGCACCTGTAACCGCTACAATGGATCCCACCGCGATGGCGTCCCAGACAACCTGTTTCCCGTGAATCGATACCAGGGAGGCGATTAATCCGAACTTTTCTCGCTCCCTGCGATGCATTCTTCTCATATCACTGGAAGGCCACATGGAAATCAACTGCTTCAGGAAAAAGAGCAAGACAGCAACCAGCAAGGTCCTGAAGTCTGTCGCCCAATCCAAAAGAATTCCGGGAAGATCGTTGAAGACATACTCCGCTATCTGATTACTCAGTGTATTAAACTCGGGTAATTCAATCGAGGAGCGGTTGGATTTGGTCACAAATTTGATCAGTCGATCTGCCAGAATCAGGACAAAAATCAGCAGAAAAAAGGACTTGTGCTTAAAAAGATCAACCAGGGATTGATTCAGCAGGATATTTATCAGTCTTTTCATTGGGGACTTCAGGCCGGGAAAGGGTGATATAGAGGGATGACGATTCAGTTGCTAAAGTAAACCATTAATTTTCCGTAGACTTGCCTCAAACTCCTGGTAAATCGATACACCAGGAAAGATCCCGGGATGACGATCAACACCAGCCAGGGAGCTTTTTGCAGAATCACGGCGCGAACACCGATAATCACGCTCATGACACCAATGGTAATCAAAAACAGACGCCATAATAGCATCAGCTCCCAAAACAGTGGGAGAGGAGCATATCGTCCATTGGCTTTTATATAGCTTACCTGGTTCGGTATTTTCAGGATATGAAAAAAAATCAATTGAATTGACAGCCATGCCATCAGTATGATTCCCGCACAATCCGTCAGCCAATGATCAAGCGTCATGGCCCTACCCAAAGACATCAGGACGGAACAGATAAAAACAATGCCTCCCCAGATCCAGCCTATGGCATTATGCAGCTTGGATCCCCGCGGATCGCTAATCAGTATGTAGGAGAGTGTTACCAGAAGAAACACCGTGGCGGTGTGGCCGCTGGGAAAACTACCGTAGAAAACCCCGTCGCTGACAAATTGTGGGCCGAATTCAAACCACTGACTGAAGGGCAGTCCATCCTTCAACACCAGGTTGGGTCGGGCTCTGCCTATCACCCATTTGAAGCTGTGCACCAGGCCCAGTCCGGTGACCAGCGAGGTGAAGAAGATGAACCCAAAATATGGTCGATACCGGTGAAAGAAGTTGTTTTTTCTTTTGGGAGAATAAAGAAAATAGCAGATCGCATTCAGTATCAGAAAAACGATAGCAGGGTCACTGAAGCCGAACTTCCAGCCATTAAAGAAGGTTCGCTTCATCAGCTCACCGAACAACTCGTTTCTGTGACGATAAACCACCAGGGTCCATTCGAAATCAACAAAGCCCAACGGGATCATGACTGTCGGAATCAGAATGATCAAAAACCATACTCCCCGGGGAAAACTGGATCGACTGGAAAAAGGCAAAATGGGCATATACTTCTGTCCGGTTGTTACTGATTATTTTTAAACGGGAAAACTCCCGTCAAGTCTTGTCATTCGGATCTTGTCAATATTCTGGATTAAGCATAAAACGCTACCGTTTTCTAATTAAACTGTCCATAGAAGGGATGTTTCTCACCCGTTCCGGAAAAGGAAACGGTCAGCAATTGCCTGATTCCGGAAATTTATGGTCACCCTTTCCCATTAGCTTTCACCCGCAAAAGCAAAAAACAGCATCCCGGCGGATTGATCAATCCACGGAAGTTCGTGATTTGAAAGAGATAGGCCGGATCCTGTCTGTTTCTTGTCGTAGGAGATCAGTAAAAATCAGGAAAAGGGCTTTTCCTGGTATTCATTTTGCTTTTTCCAGACTTGCTTTTCGAAGCAAGAGAATTTGGGATTTCCTGTAAACTAAATTATCAATACAATTCGAATAATGGTCATATCAATTTCTAACAACAATTCAAATTTAAGCACCAAAACCCGTTCCAGATTTAAGATTATGGTCATCGATGATGACCTGACCAGCTTGACTGTTCTCAATACCCTGCTGAGTGACAGATATGACGTGCTTTCCTTTTCATCCGCAGAAGATGCCATGTCGGTCTTGTATGATGTCAAACCCGGTTTGATCCTTTCGGATGTGTTTATGCCCGGTATGGACGGATTCCAGCTATGCCGAACCATTCGCAGGGACTTGGCCCTGAAGGAGCAGCAGATCATCCTCATCTCGTCGTGCGATTCCGTTGAAAAGAAAATCGAGGGATTTGCGGCAGGTGCTGACGACTATGTGACCAAACCATTTGAACCCAAAGTTCTGAAAGCAAAAATCAATGCCCTTGTTAAAAGAATTATCCGGCAACAGGAGCAATATCAACTCTACCGATCGTTAACCAATGAAATCAACTACCTGAACGGCAACTCCGGATACCTGACGATTACCGACACCAACCTGTTCAATGCCCCCCTGGGAACCGTCATGGGTATGGCCAAACTGGCGGAGATCAGGGACAACGACATCGGAAAGCATCTGGAAAGGGTGCAGAAGTATACCCGTATTCTTGCCGGCCAGCTTGCCGATACACCGGAGTATGATGGATATATTACCGAGAGATACGTTGAGGACGTCTGTAAATCATCTATCCTGCATGATATCGGCAAGGTTGGCATCCCCGATTCCATTCTCCTCAAGCCGGGAAAACTCACCAGTCAGGAATTCTGCAAAATGAAAACCCACGCCGCAATTGGCGGAGACATCATCTCGATGACAGAAAACCAGGTGGATGACCCTACTTTTTTGCCCCTGGGAAGAGAGATCGCATATCATCATCATGAAAAGTGGGATGGTTCCGGATATCCCGACGGACAGAAAGGGGAAAAGATCCCCTTGTCAGCCAGAATCGTCGCCATTGCCGATGTTTATGATACCCTCACCTCCAAACGTGTTTACAAACCCGCCATTACCCACGAGCGAACCAAAATGATCATCAAGGACAACCGGGCTATCCAGTTTGATCCACAGATCGTTGATATCTTCCTCTCCCAGGAAGACAAGTTCAAGCAGATCAGTCTAAGCATGATTTGAAAAACAACAAATCATGCAGCGTGTATCCTTTCTTGCCTAAGATACTTATATATTGTATTTATATGCCTGATAATGGATACTGGACGATAATACTTCACCTGAGGATTGACACACAGGATCCGCTTTAAGAGCATGATGAAACTCTTCTCACTTCAAGACCGGCTGGAAAGCAGAAGAAAAACGATCGTTTTTCTGGGGATTTTACTGACTGCTGGCTTCATGATCGCCGGATTGATCAGCTTTCTGGCCTCAAGGAACTCAATCAGGGAATCCATCATTTACAACGAACTCCCGCTTGCCAGTGACAATATCTATTCTGAAATCCAGCGCGATCTGCTGCAGCCTATCCTGATATCTTCGCTCATGGCAAATAACGAGTTCCTGAAAAGCTGGATAAAAGAGGGTGAAAAGGATGTCCATCAAATCCAAAAATACCTCTCGGAAATCAAAAACCAGTATGGAACCGTCATCGCCTTTTTTGTCTCGGACAAAAGCCGGAAGTACTACTATCCCGGCGGCATTCTGAAAACGGTCTCCCCGAATGAACCAAGAGACAAGTGGTATTATCGTATCAAGGAAATGGATAACCCTTATGAAATCAATGTCGACCTGGATATGTCGAACAGGGACACCATGACTATTTTTATCAATTACAAGGTTTTTGATCATTCCGGTGCTTTCATCGGGGCCACCGGTGTCGGGCTGACGGTCAGCAGTGTCAAGAATGCGGTCAATACTTATCACAAGCGCTACAACCGCCACATCTATTTTTTTAACAAAAAAGGGGAGGTCATCCTCCAGTCCACAAATGAAAGCCAAAGGAAACCGGTTTCCAAAATCAACGATATCATCGGATTGGAGAGCCTGTCCGAGCAGATTCTGAGCGGTGGCTTGCACAACTTTGAATATCGACGCAGTTCAAGCTCCGGTCTCGCAAATATTCGCTACATTCCGGATCTGAAATGGTACCTGGTTCTGGAGCAGATTGAAGACAACACTTCAGGAATCCTGCGCCAAACCTTTCTCATCAATCTCCTGATCGGATTTGTCATATCGATTATCGTTTTGGGTATCACCCGATTCACCATTGTTCGATACCAGGGGCATCTCGAAACGAGAAATATCGAACTGGAAGAGAAAAACATACAGATCAATGAACAACGATCGCTTCTGGAGAAACAGACCACTCAATTGGAAGAGGCGAACCGTGAACTGGGGTTGTTAAATCAGGAAAAAGACGAGTTTATCGGAATCACAGCCCACGATCTCAAATCTCCTCTGAACGCAGTTGTGGGATTTGCTGATCTGATTCACTCCAATGACGAAACCGATGATCAAACCAGGGAGATCGCTTCATACATATTATCCAGTTCCCAAAACATGGTAGAGCTGGTCAACAGCTTGTTGGACATGAGAGAGGCGGAAACCCGATTTGATCTGAAATTGGAGCCTTTTGATTTCAGGGATCCTGTTTTCAAGACAGTTAAGGATTTTACCTTCCAGGCCCGGGCCAAAAATATCGAAATAAAGCTATCCATCCCGGACCAGCCGGTTATGACACTGGCAAACGAGAAATGGATGGTGGAGATCATCGGCAATCTGGTCTCTAACGCCATCAAATACAGTCCGAAACACAAAGAGGTCTGGCTGAAACTCAATTCAAATGAGAAAGGGGTTCTGTTTGAGGTTGCTGATGAGGGGGCGGGGATCTCGACTGAAGAACTGTCGGGCCTGTTCCGGAAGTATTTCAAAGCCAGTTCGGTACCCACGGGAGGGGAAAGCTCCACCGGATTGGGACTTTACATCGTCAAGAAAATGGCTGATCGCATGGGCGGCTCTGCCTGGTGCGAGAGCGAGGTTGGAAAAGGCAGCAGGTTTTTTGTAGAATTCCCATCCGCCTGACCTGTTCAGGCCTGCCCTTTCTCTTTTTCTGCCCGGGCTTTCAATTTGGCCTGCTTCCAGGCTTCAAAATCATCGTCGATGGCCTTCTGATCCTGCATTGTCACATCAATCAAGCGTACCTCTTTGTTCCCGCAAATGCATTCATGAAAAAGCGCCAGGTTTCCTTCGTACACTGAAGCATTGAACTTATCCCCCTCGATCCCGGTCCGGCATTTCTGGCAATGGATATTGCTGGTCCAGGCCTTTTGATCTTCATCCGAAAGCTGGTCCCAAAGGACTTTTGCCTCATCTGTAAACTTCATTCGTATCAACTCCTGTTGTATTTTTTACTTGAAAACCCTCTTGACAGGGTATGATGGGCGATTCTCTTAACATGGTCTCCATGCGAAGTTCTCCTTAACAGCTATGATCAAATTATCCAATCCCGGAATTTGTCGTCAAATCGAATTTCAGGATAACCTGTGCCGAATTCAAATAAGATCATCTTTAAAACCCCCGTTGGCTTTTACTCAATCTGTCGATAAACGAAGAATACTCATCCCGGTTAAAGCCATCTGCTCTAATGCCAAAGATGTGAGCCTTGTCAGATTCGTTACGGCAAACTGATAGACAGGTATTGGGAATTAACCGATGCTCTAAGAGAGAAGGACATACCTCCTTATGATAGATATATGACGGATTGAAAGAGCAGAAGAAAAAAATGCGAAAAGTACTATTGGAAGACGCCATCGGGCTCCGCCTGGGGCACGACATCACCGAGGTCAAAACCGACAAGAAAATCAAGCGATGTGCCTTCAAAAGGGGTCACATCATCACCGGCGAAGATATTGACCGCCTGCACAATCTTGGCAAGCATTCCATTTTTGTCTGGGAAGAGGGCAATGAGGAGATCCATGAGGATGATGCAGCCAAAACCATTGCACCGTTAATTGCCGGTGACAACATTCGTTTCGACAAAGAGCCCAGCGAGGGGAAAATCAGCTTCTATGCCTCCTGCAATGGGATATTCAAAGTAGATGTTGAAAGACTATACCGGATCAACTCACTTGAAATCCCTTCACTTCCGACCCTGCACAACAATTTCCCCGTTGAAACAGATAAACAGGTGGCTGCATTCAGGATTATTCCCCTAAGCTGTGAACCGACGATCATTGACCGGGTCATCGCCAATCTCGAAGAACCGCTTATCAGTGTCAAACCCTATAAATTCAAAAAAGCAGGCATTATCGTGACCGGGAATGAGGTTTACGAAGGACGTATTAAAGATGGTTTTGTCCCTAAACTCAGTCGACTTCTCAAGAACTATAATGTGGAAGTGATCAAAACAGCCATCCTTCCCGATCAAAAAGATGAAATCAGCGCTGCAGTGAGAACATTCATATCAGCCTGCGATCTTGTTTTTGTAACCGGAGGCACATCTGTCGATCCTGATGACGTGACAGTCGCAGCTTTGCAGGATGCAGGGGTTGAATACGATGTCAAGGGTAATCCTATCCAACCCGGCAATAATTTTACCATCGGTTTTAAAGGTGATGTGGCTGTCTGCGCCGTACCTGCCGCCGCATTGTTTTTCAAAGCAACCGCTCTTAATGTTTTTCTTCCCCGTTTACTGGCAGGAGAGAAAATCCCCAGGGAAGTATTTCACCGCTCAGGCCACGGCGGGCTCTGTCACTTTTGTAAGACCTGTCAATTCCCCATATGCCCGTTCTCTGTAAGTTCATAAAGACAAGGAGGTTTGTGTTGAATTTTCAAGATTGTAGAAAAATCATTTTCGATGCTGTTTCGGTGTGTGATACTGAAACCATTTCCGTGAGACAATCCATGGGCAGGGTTTTGGCGGAAGACCTGATCGTTCCCCGCGACTATCCGGATACCCGTCTCAGCGCTGTAGACGGTTATGCTGTCTGTCTCGGCAAAGGCGATCACTTCGAGATGCAGGGAGTTGTGGCAGCCGGTCAGCTCCCGGACATCTCCCTCAAACCGGGCCAATGTGCTGCCGTAATGACAGGAGCAACTGTTCCGGAGGGAAGCGACTGTGTGGTTCGGGTGGAGGATTGTCAGGTATCGGGAGATAGAATCACAACTACAGGCGATCTGGAACCAGGCAAATTGATCAACAAAATCGCCTTTGAGGCAACCGCAGGCTCTCAACTGGTTGGAAAAGGCGCCAGAATTAAACACTCACTCTATCCTGCTCTTTATTATGCCGGCATATCCGGGGTGACAGTCTATAAAAAACCCAGGGTAGGCGTACTATCCACAGGTGACGAGTTACGTGAAGTCGATGAAGGTCCCGCCAAAGGACAGGTTTTCAATACCAATTTCTATGTTATCGAATCGGTACTCCAATCCCTGGGACTCGAATGTACCTGCCGGGAAACCGCACCTGACAATGAGGCGGCGACCCGTGGGCTGCTGGAATCCATGGCTGAAAAATGCGATTTCATCGTCAGTTCGGGCGGGGTGTCCATGGGGCGTTTTGATTACATCAAAAAAATATTCCAGCAGTCCGATTTTTCCATTCTCATCCAGGGCACCCCCATTAAACCGGGACGACCTTTAATGGTGGCCCAGCGGAACGGTAGACTTTTCTTTGGCATTCCGGGTTATCCCGCAGCTTTTTTAACCAATACGGTAATGTACCTTGTACCGGCACTGAAATACGCCGGCGGTCGACTGGATTATGGCTACCATTTGTTTAATGCCCGGCTCTCAACCCCTATGATGTCAAAAAAAGGCCGCCTCTACCTGAACCGGATTGCTTTACACCAGGAGAACGGGGAGTGGATTGCCAGGGATGCGGGATCCCAGAAAACCTCCCATTTCCTCAATTTCGCAGAAGTAAACGGGCTGGCCTACCTGCCGGAAGAGGTGGGTGACCTGAAAGCCGGAGATACGATTCAAGCCCTCCATTTCGATTTGGAGCTCTCTTAGAACTGCTATTCCTTCCTTGCTGCACAAAATTAATTGTGTTATGGTCTCAGTCAGTTAATCACCGGGACCAGCCTTAACGGTCCGCAACAATTTCTCACCTTTCTCCCGGGAACCAGTAAATATGTCCAGCCAGTTTCTTACAGAAAATGCCACCAAACCCGACGTGATAACAACCGCATCGGGGTTGCAATATCGGGTCATCAAAAAAGGAAAGGGAAAATTCCCCAGGGCAAAAGACACAGTCACCGTTCATTATGAAGGCAGGCTGATCAACGGAACCGTTTTTGACAGTAGTTACAAACGTGGAAAGCCGATCAAGTTCAAGGTTACCGGGGTCATCAAAGGTTGGAGTGAGGCCTTGCTGCTGATGAACAAGGGGAGTGTCTGGGAACTGTTTATACCGCCGGAATTAGGATACGGGTCCAAAGGAGTGCCCAATGTCATTCCTCCCAACTCAACCCTGGTATTCAAGGTCGAACTCATCAAGCCACGTTCCGGATTGTTCGGATAAGCAGGTTTCCAGCAGATCATTGCAGAAGGGTCAGCCATTCACACTTGACGCTTCATCCCTGTGGAGAGAAGAACATTTCGAGTGGAAAGAAAAATCCAGACCGAATTGTAAAAGGAGACCACAGCGGATACCGAGATTCTGTTTAGAAATAAGAACAACTCAAAGATCTACCTGTTTCTTTGTATCTGCCTGATTGTCTGGATCGCCTCCGTGCTAATCGCCCACCATGTGCAAATAGACTTCGGCAGGGTTGAGGTTTCAAACGTCTATTAATTGAGTTTACGTTTAACAATGGATGGAATCCGGATTCAATCTCCTGATTTTTTATTACGCCAGTGAGAGATGGAGTTTGCGTAATAGGTGAGGATATCGATCATCCGCGGATTTGTGTGGTACAGGTTTTCCGTTTTGAGAATCATGTGCCTGATGGTCAACATCTCCAGTGCAGCTTCGGTGTACTTTTCAAAGTTGTGTTTGGGGAAATAGATCGGTGCCCCGTTAAAGCGAAGTTCATCTATCAGGCGGTCGATACCGGACTTCAACTCGAAAAGCGTCATCCGATGTCCCGGAAAATCCACCATCACTGCGGCCAGCAAGGGCACAGGCAATACCGGAATGACTTCTTTGATAGAGTCCATCAAAACATCGCAGAGTTGCTCGATCTTTTGAAACCGCTCCGCTTTAGGAAGGTCCGGAAAATTGATACCATTGCTGGAGGAGAACTCCCGAGCGGAGATAGGATCCCCGAAATTAACGCAGGCATAGCCAAACCTTTTCCAGCTTCCCTTGGCCATCTGGTAAAAATTGCGAATGATAAATCCCAGGGTCGTCTTTGTCACAAAATAGAGGCTTCTTTTTTTTGCTTCCGGATTCAATCCCCTGAGCAGGCTACGGTCCTCTATTATTCTGTCGTAGTTAATACCAACGGGAATAAAGACTACATTGCGATCATGTGCCGTATCAAAGGATCTCAGCATATAATCGATAAGACCATATTTCGGTTTTCTCAACAACCCGTCTTTCGACAATCCTCCTTCCAAAAAGACAGCCTGACAAACCCCTTCCCGGGTGGCCATATTGATGTATCGTTCGAGGACAAGTCGATACAGGGGATTCCCCGAGTTCCGCCTTACAAAAAATGCTCCCATGGCCCTGATCAATGAATGTAGAGGCCAGATTCTGGCCCATTCTCCCACCGCATATGATAAGGTGGTCCGCTCCATTGCCAGAAACGCGACCAGAACATAATCCATATTGCTGCGGTGGTTCATCACAAAAACCACAGTCGAATCCCTGTCGATGGTGGCAAGTTTCTCATTGTCGACACGATCGACCCGTACCTTGTACATCAACCGGGCAATCTTTTTGGCGATCCAATAACCCAGCCGAAAATACAGATAGGCGTTAAATGAAGGGACTATCTCCCTGGCATAAGAGGTGACCTCGCCCTGAAGGACCTCCAGGGGAACCCCTTTCTCCATGGAAATCTCCTGAATGGCCTCCATTACCTTTGGATCAAATGCCAGACGATCAACCAATACCTGGCGTTTTGTGAGCTGGAAGGGTCTGATTCCGAGATCGAGATGGGTTGATATTTCATTGATCACCTTGTTGATTCTTCTTCTGAAGAACCACCGAACACTGGGAATGAGCATCCGGCTTAGCACCGACCAGGCAGTCAATAACAGTAATACAATGAAAACCCAGATTGGAATGGTTATCGACATGTCCGGATTTATCCTTTTAAAAAGGAAATACGGGGTGACGGGAGAGGAATCCCGTCATCCGGATGATTAGCCCAGGTAGGCTTCCTTGACTTTCGGATCGTTCAGGAGTTTATCGGCTTTATCCTCCAAAACCACTTCTCCTGTCTCTACAACATAACCGAAGTCAGACAGCTCCAGGGCAGCCTGGGCATTCTGTTCCACCAGCATAATGGTGATTCCTTCCTCCTCCCTGATCTGTTTGATAATCTTCATGATGTTTTCCACAATCAGGGGAGCCAGTCCCAGCGAAGGCTCATCCAGCAGCAGCAAACGCGGTGAGCCCATCAAAGCCCGGGCAATTGCCAACATCTGCTGTTCCCCGCCGGAGAGAGTTCCTCCAAGCTGATTACAACGCTCTTTGAGAATCGGAAAAATCTCATAATATTTATCCGCAATCTCAGCCACTTTGGCTTTATCGGGGTTAGCATAACCGCCGATCATCAGGTTTTCTTCGACCGTCAGGTAGGGAAAGATACGACGCCCTTCCGGAACCTGAATGATCCCTTTACGAACAATTTTATCAGGGGTCATTTTTTTAATGGACTCTCCCTCAAAAGTGACATCCCCTGATGATACAGGCTGGATGCCACTAATCGCCATTAGAGTGGTCGATTTACCAGCCCCATTGGCACCAATGAGACAGCAAATGCTGCCCTGTTCCACTTCCAGGGAAATTCCTTTCAGGGCGTGAATCTGCCCGTAATGGCTGTTTACATTATCAAGTTTCAGCATAAGCCATACTCCCTCCAAGATATGCCTGAATAACCTGCGGGTTGTTTTGTATCTCGTTTGGCGTTCCGTGCGCTATCAGCTCACCGTGATCCAAAACATAGATAATGTCCGCCAGTTTCATCATGACCTTCATATCATGCTCGATGATCGCAATTGTAGTTCCCATATCCCTGATCTTACCCACCAGGTCGATCAATGCGGTGGACTCTTGCGGATTCATCCCGGCTGCGGGTTCGTCCAGTAAGATTAATTTGGGGTGGGAAGCCATGGCCCGGGCGATTTCCAGTCTTCGCTGCTCGCCATAGGCAAGTGCTCCGGCCAGATCAAAAATCCGATGTTCCAAACCCACAAACCTCAACAACTCGATGGCGTCTTTTTCGATCTGATCTTCCTCCTTCTTAAACGAAGGACTTCTGAGAATCGTTCCCAACAGTCCCGATTTCAATCTGATATGGGAACCGATTTTGACATTGTCCAACACGCTGAGACTGTGAAAAAGCCGGATATTCTGGTAAGTGCGGGCAATCCCGAATTTGCAAATGGCATCCGCCCCTACTTTGAACCCGTATAACTCGCGTACCTTCCTGGAGAACAATTGCCAGGCCATATAAAGACTGAACACTATCGCCACTATGCCCCAGGGTAGTGCGATAATTGCCAGGGGTATCCTGGACTCAAGAATGTAACCCAGTGAGGCCGTTTTGACGAGATAGGAAACAGCCAGTGACAAGTCTGTACCCAGAAAGACGAATGTCACTCCCCAGGCCCAGATTTGAAAATTCTTCAATCCCCTCCCAATGTAGAGTCGACCGATCAGAAGAAAAAGGGTGAATACAACCAGCTCTACCTTGAAATAGGTCTCGGCCTGATAATTCATCCAAAAGAGAAAAGCCCAGAAAAAGCTCAAAATCTGGAATATCGTGGCACAATTTCTAATCAATTTGCCCTTATCTTCGGATAGCTGGGGGGCAATTGATTTTTCCTTGAAGTAAATCTGTCCGCTGGTGGGATGATAGAGTCCGGTCAGACAGTTGAACAGGGTTGTCTTACCTGCTCCGTTGGGACCAATGATGCCCACAATCTGGTTCTCTTCCGCCTCCATGTTTATCTTACTCAAGGCAGAAAGTCCCCCGAACAGTTTGGTGACATTATTTACCTTTAATATCGGGTCCATGGTGACTTTACTCCTTGGTCGATGAAACAGGGATGGCCTGTTCCGGTTTTCTGGTTCCGGCCAGATAATCTGAAAGACGTTCTGCGGCCTGTTTGGCTTTCTTCTCGCGATCCTGGATAAACGGAAGCAGCCCATCCGGTCTCAAACGCATCATGATCACGAGGGTTGCACCATAAATCAGGTATCGAGCATTAAAGAGCTCCTGTGGAAGAACCGTCCGCAGAATTTCAAAGAGAGGAATCATCACCAGGGCACCCAACATCGTTCCGACAATACTTCCCAGACCTCCGAGTACAATCAGACAGAGAATCAGAACCGATTCCCAGAATTTGAACATGTCAGGGTGGATAAACTTAAACCAGTTGGCGAAGAAAGCACCTCCGGCCGCGCCGATGGAAGCGCTGATGGCAAAAGCGGTAACCTTGTATTGGATGAGATTAATACCGCAGCACTGGGCGGCGATCTCATTCTCGCGAATCCCGAACCAGGCCCTGCCGATCTTGGAATCCTGCAACCGGCTGACAATGAATACAACCACGATCAACAGGAAGATAACCAGGTAAAAGTATTCCCAGTCCAGGGTGATTTCATGACCAAAAATCGAAGGAGGTGCAATCCCGGGCAGACCCATTGGCCCCCTGGTCAGCCACAATTCGTTACGCATGGTCATGACCACCAGTTCGGAAAAACCGAAGGTAACAATGGCGAAATAGTCGCCGGTTAACCGCAATGTTGGCGCGCCGAGGAGAATCCCCCAGAGAGCACCGTTTAGCGCAGCCAGCGGAACAATAATCCAGAAGCTGATCCCAAAGTGAACGGTGAGCAGACCCGCCGTATAGGCACCAATTCCATAAAACCCCACGAATCCCAAATCCAGCAACCCGTTGAATCCCGGCACAATGTTCAGGCCCAGGGCCAGCACCATGTATAGCATGGCCATGGTCAAAACACGCAGGATGTAGTTGGTTGAGTCGCCCAGGGGAAGCCAGGGCAGAATCAGTACGCAAATCAATAACCCAGCCGTCGCCTGACGCTGGGGAATTTTATCCAGTAGTTGTTTCATCATACCCTCTCAGTAGTGCTCCTGCCAATCAGACCGGAGGGTTTAAAAAGTATAATCAGAATCATAACGCCATAGGAGATCCCGTCCCGATAAGCCGATGAAAGATAACCGGCTCCAAGCGCTTCAGCTACTCCCAGGAGACCTCCGCCAAGCATGGCTCCCGGTACGCTGCCGATTCCACCAAGGACTGCCGCTGCAAAGGCTTTCACTCCCATGATGAATCCCATCATGTGGAAGATGGCATTGTAATAGAGACCGACCAGAATTCCGGCAACCGCTCCCAAACCTGAACCGAGTGCGAAAGTAAAGGAGATGACTCTGTTGACGTTGATTCCCATTAGGGCTGCTGTGGTTTTATCCTGCGAAATGGCACGCATGGCGGTCCCGACCGCAGTGCGGTGGATAATGAAATGTAGCGTTGCCATGAAAATCACAGTAACCAGCAATATAAATACTTGTATCCAGGTAATGGTCACATCCCCGAAGGCAATAGCTTCCTGGTAAAAGAAGGCAGGCAGAGCTTCACGTGGATAAGACTGAATTTCCCCACCCCAGATCATCAGAGCGAGGTTCTGCAGAAACAGGGACATCCCGATCGCAGTGATTAGAGCCGCCAAACGCGGGGCTTTCCTTAAGGGGCGATAGGCAATGATATCCAGGACGATTCCAAAACAGGCACAGATGATTATTGACAGGATCGCAGCCATAAAAAATGGTACGTTAAAGACCGTCACCATGGCGAATGCCAGAAAGGCTCCAAACATATAGATTTCACCATGGGCAAAGTTAATCAACTGAATCACCCCGTATACCATCGTGTATCCCACAGCAATCAAGGCATAAACTCCCCCCAGGGTTATGCCGTTCACAAGCTGCTGTAGAAATAACGATGACATTTCGAGCAGATTTTCCACGAGATTCTCTTGTTAAGAATTAAAATGAAAAAGGGCAAGCCCAAAAAGAGCCTGCCCTGAAGTAGTTTACAACAGCCTGACAGATCCTACTGCATCTGCTGGGCACTGATCCATTTACCGTCCTTGATCTCTTTAACGTATGCGGACTTGAGGCAGTCACCATTTCCGTCAAAGTAGGTCAGACCGGTTACACCGTCATATCCGTTTTCTTTGCTGTTGATGCCGGCAAGATAGTCGCGAATTTTCACCCTGTTTTCTCCAACAGCTTTAATGGCCTGAACAGCCATTCCGAAAGCGTCATAGGTATTGGCTGTCATCCAGCCCGGGTCTTCACCACGATCCTTTCTATGCTTGGCAATGAAGCTCTTGGCAGCGGGTCCTGCGGACTCAACGAGGAAAGGAGTTGTCACGAAAAGACCGTCAGTATCCGGATTATCCAGCATGGTCGGGTTATCAAGACCATCTGCGCCGAACATTTTGGCTTTGATGCCAAGACTGGCTGCCTGGCTGGCAATCAAAAGAGCTTGGGGATGATAACCGGGAACAAAAATCGCATCAGGGCGCATCATCTTGAATTTGGTTAACTGAGGCTTAAAATCGGTTGTTTCATTGGTATAGGCTTCCGTACCAAGAATGTTGATTTTCAGCTTCAGTGCCTCTTTCATAAAAGCGGACATCAAGCCCATGGAGTAGTCGTTAACTTCATAGAAGATGGCTACTTTTTTAAAGTTTTTAACCTTTTTGATGTATTGAGCCAGAAACAATCCCTGGAAGTCGTCCCTGTAAACATTTCTGAAATAGTAGGGACTCATTTTTCCGATACTCACGTTGGTTGAAGTCGGTGAGATAGCCGGAAGCTTGGCAGATCTGTAGATCGGCAGCGCTGCCAGGGTTGAAGAGCTGCAAAGGTGACCGATAACAATGGAGATATTCTTGTCATTGGCCAGTTTTGTTCCAACTGTTGCTGCTTCTTTGGGGTCACACAGTTCGTCCATAAAAACCGGTTCAACCTTGTTGCCGTTGATACCGCCGGCAGCGTTAACTTCTGCGGCTTTCATGGTTGCACCAATCTTTAATTGCTCTCCGAATGATGCCAATGGACCTGTAAAAGGACCAGCAACACCAATTTTGATGGTCTTGGCCCAGGCAGATCCGGTTAAGAAAAAGATTGAAACTAAAAGAATCAGAAGTTTTTTCATAACTTCCCCCCTCACTTTTTTTGTTAAAGAAATTTCTCCGGGCTTTACCTATGCAAGCCCATCACAATTAAAAACCTCTCTTGGAAAATTGGTCAAACTATCGACCAAAAATTATCAAAGCGTTGAATCAAAACCACTTCGATTTGACTCTCAGTCAGATCCTGATTCAACGATCTTTAGACCCGTCCCGTATTCTTAACCCTTTTATATGGCTTCATAACGTGACATACGAACATCAAACTGCTATCAGATCCTTAATTTTGTGTCAAATTATTTTGAGTCTGCATTCTGACCAACGAGTCGACGAATAAGGCCGGTTAGCCCAATATACCGAACCCTACCTTTAGGAAAACCACCCCGTGTGATTCTTTAATTGTTGATCTTCATACTGCATTTAATTTGATTAAAAATTTCCAAAGTTTTACCTAACAAATTACAGTTTGATTCATTTTACCATTAATAATATAAGGAGAGAACGGAGAGGCGGGGGAGTTGCCTCCCAACTGGCAAATGCTTTGACAAGACTAAGCCAGATCCGGGAAGCAAAAACTTTATCAAGTGTTTTCAACAGGATAAGATTCAGTCAGAGAACTGTCTTTGAGTCTGAACTGCTGCATGGTATCTCTCAGTTCCCTTGCTTGAGATGACAATTGGAATACTGCCACCGCAGACTTTTCCGAAACCGTGGAACTCGTTTGCACCGCCTCGCTGAGTTGGGCAAGGGCTGCATTGGTCTCTGTTATTCTCCTGCTCTGCTCTTTTGAAGCCACAGATATACTGTTGACCAGGCTTACCGATTTTTCGGTTTCAGCAGTAATTTCATTCAGAAGTGCGGCAGTTTTGTCAGCGTTTTTGACGCCATCTTCAACTCTCGCAAGTGACCCCTCGATCAAATTTGCCGTATCCTTGACAGCATTGGCACTCCGATTTGCCAGGTTTCTTACCTCTTCTGCCACTACAGAAAAACCCTTGCCGTATTTCCCGGCCCTGGCTGCTTCCACCGCAGCATTCAAGGCCAGGAGATTGGTTTGAAATGCTATCTCGTCGATCACTTTAACGATATTGGAAACCTGTCTGCTGGTCTCGCTGATCTCCTTGATCGACTGCAACATCTCCTCCATCTGACGATTTCCCTGGAGAACGGTATTGATGGTATTTTGGGAAAGACTTTCCGCTTCTTCGGCACTTTCACTGTTAGCTTTGATCTGGCCGGCGACTACATTCAGGGTTGAGGAGATCTGCTGTATGGAACCCGCCTGATTCATGGTACTGTCGGCCATGATTTTCATTGATTGAGACAGTTGGGAGGCGGTCGTATCAACTTTCCCACAGGCCAATCCGGCACGAGAGATGGTTTTTCCAAGAATTTCAATGGAGTCGTTGGTATGGGTCTGCAATTCGGTCAGTTCCCCGGTGAAGTCCCCTTCCATTATTTCAGACAGATCCCCCTTGGCAACTGCACTCATGACCCGGTTTACCGCCCCAATGGCTTCCTGCAACGAGGTCATCAGACCATTGAAAGCAATAGCTATGCGTCCGGTTTCGTCCAGGTTTTTGATTTCAGCCCTGCGGGAAAAATCGGCGGTGTCCTCCACAAGGGTTAAAAGCTCCGACAGATTCAGCATGGGGCGTGCCAGAAAACTGGAAAAAAGGTATGAAAAAGGAATGATCACCAGGATGCAAACCAGGAAGACAAAACAGAGAATCCTGACAATCTGCCAGGTGTTTCCAAAGGCAATTTGTGTAGAGTAAAGAGCTGCAAAAGCCGCGATGCATTTGGAATCATGGTAAATCGGAAACAGGGCCTGAAAATAGCTTTGGGTTTCCAAATCGAGATCGCCGAGATTGACCTTCTGGTCGGCAAGTTTCCAGTTTGCGGCAACAGGCTTGAACATCCCCAAATCCAGCTCCTGGTAATCGGCAACGCTTCCGACGCTCAATCCGCTTTCGATAAATACATTCAAGCCGGTTCCGGTCAACCTGGACAGCCTGTCCACAAAAGACCGGTTCAGGTTTTCCGTTACCTCGACAAAAGCTATCTGCTCCGGTTCCATCTGGTTGGTCTCCGGATTAAACTTTAACGTGACAACCGGAGCCAGTGAGTTCAGGGAAAGATAGCCATTGTTGATAGTGAATCGCTGGTGGTTTTCTTCCGGAATGTCGTCGGGATATTTCCCGGAAATTCCTTCAACAGAATTTGCCGGCTTCCAGGATTCCTCCTCGGGACTTTCTCCGGGCTTCAGCGAGGCGGTATCAAATCCGCTCTTCAAAGGATAACCAAGTTCCATCCCGGTCTCCGATTTGGTCACATAGCCCACCAATTCGCCGTTCAGCTTATAGAGTGCGGCCTGGTTGACGTTGGCGACACGGCAGATTGTGTAGAGTGACACAACAAGTGTTCGATAGGTCTCCTTTCCCACAAAATTAAGCTCCTGATGCGGATCCAGCATGTTTATCACTTGCAGGCTGGAATCGAGGTTTTCCATCGATGCAATCTGGTGAGTCAGGTTATTGAGGGTGTTGATTTTGGAGCGGAGATCCTCCTGCACAATTCCCATTGACTGATTGAGGTAGGAATAGGCATTCTGCTGGTTTTGTCTGAAGATAAACAGGGAAACGATTAATGTGGAAAGAATCATCAGAAAAATGACAATCCCCAGGGCGAAGATCATCATTTTCAACTTCAAGCTGAGCTTTTTAAACATATGGCCTCCCCCGCAATATGATTTAGATTTGACTTCGTTATAGCACCGGTCTATTCACGTGTCAAAAAAAGACCAAAAGGGAGGCTTTAATTTTGCTTAGGCCGACAGCTCCTGTCCCTTGGCAAAGGCCTGCATATTAAGTTCCTTGAACTTGGGCGGAACCCGCTCGGATACAATTTTCTTCCAGGATTCCCCCGGCAGGTCCAGAAGATTGGAGATAATCCCCAGGAGGATTGTATTCACCAAACGCGGATTTCCAAGGCCGGAGGCAATAGACAGCGCATCGACAATGATGGGATTTTGGGAATGCTCCTTGAGAACTTCCTCCGCGTGATCCGGATAGCTGGCCAGCCCGGTAGATACAATAGGGGGAACGATCTTCTGGGTACTGGTTACCACCCTTCCCTCTTCCTTAATAAAGGGAATCCAGCGGGCTGCTTCAGCCAGTTCAAAAGACAGCAAGATATCGGCGGTTTTTTTACTGATCAGGGGAGAAGCAACCGTTTTGCCATAGCGTACATGACTGCTTACAACCCCGCCTCTCTGCGCCATGCCGTGGATTTCGCTCTTCTTGGTATCATAACCGGATTCCAGGGCCACATCCGCGAGAATCTCACTTGCCAGAATTACTCCCTGTCCCCCGGTGCCTACAATAATTATATTTTTTACTGAGTTTTCCATTCCTTTTGATCTCCTGAATTATTGTTTTACAACATGAATTGCACCGGGCTTACAGACTTGTTCACAGAGAGAGCAACCCGTACATAATGTGGCATCGATAACCGAGTGTCGTTTGATCTTCTTGGTATTGGGGGACGGAATCACGTCGCCTTGTGAGATCGCAGGGCAACCGAGTTTCTGACACATTTCGCAACCGATACATTTATCAACGTCAACGCTGTATAAATCGTGAGGAACACCCTTCAGCAACTGCACGCATGGTTTTTTCGTGAGGATAACCGAAGGACCGTTAAAAGCCGCCTCCTCCTTTAAGATTTCGATGGTACCCTTCAAATCGAATGGGTCCACTTCCCGAACCCGTTCCACTCCCAGCGATCTGACAAGCTGCTCGATATCTACGGCGATAGTGTCTTCCAACTGGAGAGTCTTTCCGGTTCCGGGATTGTGTTGCGCACCGGTCATGGCCGTTGTGCGATTATCCATGATACAGATATTAACGTTACTCTTGTTATAGGTGATATCCAGGAGACTGGTGATACCCGAATGAAAGAAGGTGGAATCACCGATGGTGGCGAATACGGGGCGCTGGTCCTCAACATTCAACACTTCCATGGCTTTGGCCGTACCGTGGGCCATGCTGATACTGGCTCCCATGCAGAGAGTGGTATCGATCGACTCAAGAGGCGGCAATACACTCAGTGTATAGCAACCGATGTCACTATGAACGATTCCTTTCAGTTTGTTAATGGCTGCAAACAGTCCCCTGTGAGTACATCCTGCACACATGAGAGGCGGTCTGGGCATATCCGTGCCTTCGGGTTGGGGAATGGGTTGCGGAATATCCTTGTCGTAGACACCAGCTTCCTTAAAACCCTGTGCCACCAAATCTTGTGACAACTCGTCCAGTATGGAGAAATATTTTTTGCCTTCCACCTTGATTCCCATAGCCAGGATTTGATCTTCCAGGTACGGTTCCAGCTCTTCCACCACAAACAGTCGATCAACACTGTCTGCAAATTCTCTGATCATCTTCTCCGGCAGAGGGTAGGTCAATCCCAGTTTCAGAATAGAGGCGTCCGGCATGACTTCCTTAACATAATGATAAGAGATCCCGCTGGTGATGATACCAACTGCCTTGTCCCCTTTTTCCACCTTATTAAATCGGGTTCTCTCCGCATATTCCTTCAGTTCCTTAACCCTTTTCAGGACCAGGGGATGCCTCAGCCTGGCATAAGCCGGGATCATTACATTCTTTTTCTTGTCCTTTTTAAAACCGGGAACCTCTCTCACCGGGGGAGGCTCTTCATTAATCTTAACGATCCCCTTTGAGTGGGAAATTCTGGTGGTCATGCGAATCATGGAAGGGGTATCATAATTCTCGGAGACATCATAGGCCTCGGCTACCATGTCCAGGCATTCCTGGCTGTCGGAAGGTTCGAACATGGGGACTTGGGCAAATCGTCCATAGATGCGATTATCCTGTTCATTTTGAGAACTGTGCATCCCCGGATCATCTGCGCAGATCAGCACAAAGCCGCCGAAGACACCCGTATAGGCAAGGGTCATAAAGGGATCGGCTGCCACATTGAGTCCGACATGTTTCATGGTTGCCAATACCCTGGCTCCGGTCATGGATGCACCGACTGCGGATTCAATGGCCACTTTTTCATTGGGTGCCCACTCGGCATAGACCCCATCATAACGGGCAAAGTTCTCCAGAATTTCCGTGCTGGGCGTCCCGGGATAAGCGCTGGCATATTTAACACCATTTTCATAAACGCCCCGGGCGATAGCTTCGTTACCTGATAAGACTTTCTTCATAATAGACAAGATCTCCTTACGATACGGTTAACAACATGGGGGAAAAATCAATACAACGCTCGGTATTATAGATGTTCTTTAAGAATCCCCTGGGTAATAGGATTATTCGGAGTGTCAATTGTAAATCTAATTGTTTGTTTGACCTGTTCTAATTGCCTCAATATGCATCCTGAAACTGATATACTTGGCCAGGGAAGAGACAGCCCGATCCGAAGATCGAAAAACACAGACCCCTCTTTTCTCCAACCCGTTCACCATAGAATCATATAATTTTCCGCCGTCTACAACACCAAGAACAGGAATATCTACATTTTCAATTACTTCCGGAAGCAGACTAACAATACTCTCTTCTGATTCCAGCGATTCGTGGTCCCTGGTTCCGGACGGCAGTGTCTGCATTGCCGGTGACAAAGGATCCAGTCCGACCACAACGCCATCCACATTGGGATCGTCAGCCAGGGTTCTGACCACTTCGGCATGTAACCGGTCATTTGCTGCCGGATTAATATCCATGGGATTTTTAACATCCACCAGCGAATCAAGCCGGCTGGCTTTGATCAATGCGGTCAGTTTTTCCCTGGTATCAGCCGAGAACTCGGCCATTTCCATTTGGTAATCCTCTCCCTGGATACTGTCTGCCATCCCCACAGCTTCAAATCCGGCGCCACTGACTGCAGCAAGCCGGTTTCCCTTGACCCGGTTGCCATGCAACCGTGTAGCCAGCCAGAAAAGGTCTTCAAATTGGGTAAAAGTATCGGCGACAACAGCCCCGGCCTGGTGAACACAGGACTCACAAACCATATAATCACCTGCCACAGAGGCAGTATGCCCGGATGTAGCAGATTTACCCGCAGCCGTTCGCCCGGCCTTGTAGAAAATTACCTGCTTGCCATTAAGAACCGCTTGACGGATCGCTTTACAGAAATAGAGCCCATCCAGATCATTAAAACCTTCCATATAAATCGCAATCACATCAATATGGTCCAGATCTTTAACAAAGCTGACCAGGTCCCCGATGGTTAAATCGTTCTGATTGCCAATTGACATGAGATAAGCAGGATCCAGAAGAGGTACCTTGCTGGTCCGGGTGATGATAAAAGCCCCGCTTTGGCTGATGAAAGCCGAATTTCTCTTTTTATCCGATTTCTGTTTTGGCAGTTTTTCCTCAGGAATAAAGACCGTATCATAGCTACCGGGATGAGAGATAACTCCCATGCTGTTACCGCCGAGAAAAACCGGACCGCCATCCCCCTTTTTGTGGGCATTGTTGATTTTTTCCACGATCAGTTCCGCACGTTCTTCGCTACCTTTCTTCTCCCCGAATCCACCGGGGATCAGCATCACGCTGTTGGCTGCATCCAGATCGATGATCTCGTCGATGAGATCCGGGACCTGGGCGGCAGAGACTGCAACGACGAACAGATCCGCTTTTTCTTTCAAATCGGACAATCCTGCCACACATTTCACCCCGTCGATGGCATCGACATCGGGTTTGAGAATGGTAATCCCGTCAACAGGGAATCCCTGGGCCATGATATTCTTGAGGATAATCCGCCCGAAGTTCATCTTTTTATCGGAGACACCGATAATAGCAATGGATTTGGGATGGAGGAGAGCCTCGATTTTCTCCACGGGTCTGCCAACCGGCAGGGTAAAAGGATGTGAAAATCGACAGATGCCATCAAGAGGCACCATTTTGTAATCGGTAAAGGCAAAGGGATTGATCTCCAACTCGTCAATCACAAAGGGTGCATCGGCATTGATGGGAGAATAGGTATTGGCCATCTCGATAAAAGAGGAGAAGCACTCTATCAATTGATCATCTGAAACAATGCGTTCCTGTCCCCTGGAAATCCCGGCCAGTTTCTTGAAGGCAATGGTTTTCTTAAACAACTCAAAAAACCGGGTTCCGTCTGTCAGTTCGGTTGATGCTGAAACCACAGCCTGCCCTTTTTTAAATCTTTGGGCGTAGAGTTCGGTGTCGGTACCACCCAGACCTGCCGTTATCACCATTCCAAACTCGCGGGTACGCCTGATACTGACGATCAGCTCGTTGCCAAAAGCCATGGAATCGGGAGGCATGAATTGGCAGAGCAGCACTCCCTTGATATCGGATTTGATTGCGTTTTCAAGGTCTTCTCCGGACAGGCCCAGGTAGTCATCCGGTCTTAGATCGGGATTCCTACCAATCCACTCCGCAAACTTAACCGGTACTTCATCCAGCATGCGCCGGGAAGAGGAGCGAATCAGATCGGGACGTTTTTCTATAATCTTCACCCCCCCGATATCGGTTTTATGAAAGATGGTGGGAGAGACAATTTTCAACACCACCTTTTCACCGGGCATGGCATTCAACTCCTCGTCGGTTTGCTTTGAACCCTTGACCATGAAGTTAACCAGCGGTGGTGTCTCGGCTCCCGAGTTTTTCAAAAGGTGATAAGTCTCATGTTCATATAAGAAACTGCGTCCGTCCGCTTCCGCTGTGGCAAACAGATTTGTGATCTCTTCATAGTTTATACTGGTAATCATGGCGCTCTCCCAAGCCTTACCGGCTTCGTCAATGGTGATGGGTCTTCCGGCCGGCAGTGAATGTTCCCGTATAATATAAAACCTATTTACAGAATAGCATAATTTAATTAGGGTATATTTGAATATTTATTAATATAATTAATAAATGTCAAGGCAAAATCTTCGTTTTTCAAGCGGGAATCCGAATTGAGGGAATGACTGCTTTCACTATTCCTCAATGCCGTTCAACCCCATCGTATCTGGCAGAATCACCGGATTAAAAGAAGAGATGGCAGGATTAGAGACTGAAAGGGATGATAACTATTGAGTTGCAATATTAAACCTACAACTATATGGTACAGGCAAAAAATAACAGATGAAACAGAGCCAAACATCAGCTATGAAACTGGATGAGATAGATATCAAGATTCTGGAAATTCTCCAAAAGGACGGACGAATCACCAATGCCAAACTTGCCTCCCGAATTGGCATTTCACCTCCTGCCATGCTGGACAGGGTAAAGCGTCTGGAGACTTCCGGGGTGATTTCAAAATTTGTGGCCTTGGTGGACAGAAAAAAAGTGGGAATCGGAATTCTGGCTTTTGTCTCCGTGTCCCTGGCCATTCACCAGTTCTCATCAATGGACAATTTCGTCAGCACGATTTTGGAGCTGGATGAAGTGCTGGAGTGCTACCAGATTTCGGGTGACAACGACTTTATCCTCAAGATTGCCCTGGACAGTCTGGACAACTATTCCGATTTCATAGTCAACCGTCTCACCGGCATTGAAGGGATTCAAACGATCAATTCCACTTTTGTCCTGAAAACCATCAAAAGCAACACCGCCTTCTCCCTGGACGCCAGCGAATCAAACGATAAGTAGTCGTGAGTCTGTTTAAAGTGAGCAACGCTGGGAGGATATTTCAGTTTCACAACTGACGCCTGAGAATAGATACAGTTCCATAAGAGTCTTGGTATCCTTCAATTTGAACTCCTGAAATACTGCCGCCCACAGGAGTAGCGCTCAAGTTTTGTGGGAAGTTCATTATGGCCCCTTCATCCCCTTCTCCGAGGCTGAATCGAATTTTCATTGTTCCATCCCCATTGTCTACTACAAAATCTCCGGACACATCCCGATGAGTTCCCTTGACTATTCCCATATTATCATCGTCAGGCATGAAACTCGCGACAAGAGGATTCCCGGAAGCGTCTGTCAAAATCGTCATCCAGAAATCGATCCAGGAACCATCGGCTTGACAGATATGATCTTCCGGAATTACATCGGCATTCCAGCATGTATATGCGCTCATATAGTAACCATAGATCTGCCCTGGTTCACCTGCAAAACCGAAAATGGAATCATGAAAAGTGGTATCAAAGAAGTAACTGAAATCGGTTGGGTGGCCGGGGTTTGGTCCGGTATCAGACCGGCCCCGGTTGTAAAAACGCAGGAGTCTGTTCAAATCAATAACCATATTCACTTGAAGAACATCTGTTGTTGCCTCCACTACAAGATTGTTTTCAATAGGAAATCCCAGTCCAAATGTCTCGGATGTATCGGCGGTAAACGAATTCAGGCCATTGATATCAAAGTCCATCCACTCCGGTGTTTTATCTTCAAAATCGGCGTTCTGTCCTTTATTTCCGCTAAAGGTCGAAAACTCTGCCTGGGTACAATAGGTATGGTCACCCGATGCATCGGTGACGTCTGAAATGTCTTCTGCGAAAACAGCTCTGACACAACCCTTGATCTGGGCTTTACGCATGAAACTGAAATTGAGCCGATTATAGGTACCTGAAGGAATGTTAAAGATGATTTCATTACCGGAAGCATCCACCTGGTTTTCCACTTCCCCGATCAACGATGAGAGATCAACAACACTCCCCTCAATATCGATGACGACTCCCTCGCTACTCTCGAAAAGCTTGACGATTCCTTGATCCTCCCCGGTACTCTCCAGAATGATTTCGGTGATTGCCAGCCTGAATCCTTCCGGTGGTCCCGATGCGATGGAAGTGGGATGGAATTCGGTATCAGGGGTGATATCCACTGTCGAGTGCAATCTCATCTGCGACTGATCCGGTGAGTAATCCGATGAATTGGCAGCTTTTACCGACAGGGTCACCGGAACAGAAGCGTTTGTACCGGTGGTGTTTACTGTGCTGTCATCGTCATCATCAGCTTGTTCACAGGCTGCCAACAGCAAGCCGGATAAAAGAAGACCCAAAAACAGATAATAAAACAAGTGCTTTCTATTGTTACGGATAGCATTTTTCATCATCACCTCTGTTGTCAATTAAATGGTTTCACCCGGTTATAAATCCGTCATGTCCGATGTCGGTCGTATAATTATAAACGTTTTTGCCGCTCAAGCATTTCTAAGGTTTTGAGTTTTTTATAAATACTATTACTTACATATCCGACCAGTATAATATAAAATTTAAATCTTCGCATAATGGAAATTGTGTGCTATTCTCCTCTCCAGACACAACCCAAAAATGGAGGAGAGTATGGCCCCGAGATACAGAGTCACTCTTACAATAAAGGAACGAAAAGATCTGGAAGCTATTTCCACCAAAGGCAAAAGAGCTGCTCGAACCGTATTGTATGCCCGTGCATTACTTCTATTGGATGCCGGCGAATACGGTCCAAAATGGCTTGTCTCCAATGTTGCGGAGGCACTGGGTACGACTACCAGAAGCCTTGAAAAATTGAAGAAGCGATTTGTCGAAGAAGGTCTTCCAAATGCAATCGAACGAAAACAACGAACAACACCACCGCGCGAGATCCAGTTTGGTGGCGATTTTGAAGCAAAATTGATCGCTTTAGCCTGTACGGATCCCCCGGAGGGGCGCAAGCGATGGACGGTCAGGTTACTGGCGGAAAAGCTTGTCGAATTGAATATTGTACCGAGTGTTTCGCCGATGACTGTTTGCAACACCTTAAAAAAAATGAATTCAAGCCTCACCTCAGCCGCTACTGGAAAATCCCACCGGATCATAACGCGGCCTTCGTAGCGGCGATGGAAGATATCCTGGAAGTCTATGCACGTCCTTATAACCAGCAGTATCCGGTTGTATGCGTGGACGAATCGAGTATGCAGTTGATTGGCGAAATTCAAGAACCTATACCGGCAGCCCCTGGCCATCCGGTGTTGATAGATGATGAATATGTCCGAAAAGGTGTTGCGAATATTTTTATGGAAGTGGAACCTCTCGGCGGAAAACGCAAAGTAAAAATCACTGAACGCCGCACAAAGGTCGATTGGGCCTGCTTTATCGAAGAGATGCTTGAGCACAGATATCCAAAAGCGGAAAAGGTTGTTCTCGTAATGGATAATCTGAATACGCATAAGATCGCATCCTTGTATGAAACATTTCCGCCAGAGAAAGCCCGAAATCTGGCTAATAGACCTGAAATTCATTACACCCCGAAGCATGGGAGCTGGCTCAATATAGCAGAGATTGAACTCAGTGTTTTAAAGGGGCAATGTCTTTCCAGTCATATTGATTGCATTGAAAAAGTTCGTTCGAATGTATCTGCTTGGAACGATGATAGAAACAACCGTCAATCGGCAGTCAATTGGCAATTTCGTACAACAGATGCACGAATTAAGCTAAAAAGGCTATATCCGAAATTTTAAGTTGTATATTGTGCTAGTTTTGTGGTAATGTGACTGCCCGCTTTTGTCTTATATTCCGGCAGATCTAAAGGATTGTCTTTCAACTTTTCTTTGGCAAGAGACATCCTGAGGCTTTCTTCCAACATTGATAATCATTCAGGCAGTGCTTTAAGATAAACCCGTTTCTTATGGTTAGCCTGGCCTTTCAAACCGTTGATTAACCAATCAGGTGAAGAACCATATCAAAAGCAGGGTGATTAACAGTGCTGAAACAGCGATAGCCAGCTTTCGATTTGTTACCTCGGACCAGCATGGAAGATAACGAGACCTCTTCTGGATTTTTCGATGTGGAGAGAGTGGATTGTCAACAGTGGACACGGATTGGAGTGGTTCGACCGTCCGAAGGCTCTCCAGATGAATCTGCCATAATGTCTTGTGATTTCTCGGCTTTCCCCAGGTTAAAACCATTAATGATCTGTCTTCCCCTGTGAGAAGATTCAGTTTTTTGTATCCGAGAAGGTGATAGGAGAAAAATGGGAAGAGGGGTGGTTTTGACGAGCCGATCGGATCGATAGATTTGATATCTTTCCTGGCCTGTCGTTTCTCATCGAACAGAAATGAAACAACAGCCGCCAGCCAGTACAGAAGATTCAGCTCCTCCCAATAACGATCACCTGACTTTTGCTTTGAAGCAAGCTCAATCCGAATCTTCTCCGCAATAACATCAAAACGGTTACGGTCATCCAGGTTCGTTACAACAGCTCTGATCCCTGTCAACAGATCGTTGTCGATATGAATCAACTGCCCGGTGTTAAAATGCCCGGAGCGAATATTATTACCCAATTGTGTCCAAAAATCCGGTGAATAATGTACGGCTTCATGAAGATTGGAGGTTTTGATCATCTATCTTGTAATATACTTCCGGTCCCATTGTTAAAGGACTGAACGGAGTTTAACCTGCAGATTGATAAGCGATTAATCCGGGAAAAGGGATACTTAAATCATGCCTCTTTCGTTATTGAATCACTCGGCCTGAATGATCTCCAGAATACAATCGGCAACTTTCTGCCAGTCTTTTTCCAGCATCATGTCATGAGCCATATTTCCAAATACCCGGACTTCGGTTCCGTATGCCCTGGCGGTGGCTTTGTTGTCCGCCAGTGAAAAAATAGTATCGTTTTCAGCCGCCAGAACCTCGATGGGTGTTTTGATTTTTTTGGGTTTGGGAAGGTTTAGAAAAAGCATATCCATAAAAGCCAGGTAAGACTCATTCTGCAGTTTTGAAAAATACCTCTCCAGGTCCGCCTTCGGCATATCCGGTGAGAAGAAAGATTCCTGCATGCGGGCCAAGGTAGAAATAATGGGATATAACTTCAAGGTGAGGTTGACCTGTAGAAACACCAGGGGATGCCTTGCCAGTATTCCAAGCGTGGTCTTCCAGACACCGTAAGGAGGCACGGGCGCCAGCAAAATGGCCCTTTGAACCGGGGGGTTAACATCCGACTCCAGATACTTTTGAACAATCATGCCACCCATGGAATGTCCGATCAGAACAGGGGGCGTTGTGAAGGACTCGACCGCCGAGATAACGTCCTCAACATAATCAGCGATGCGGGCTGTCCTTAACTTATCTTTTCCCCTGCTCTTGCCATGTCCCCTGAGACTGACCGCTTTCACATGATACCCCTGTTTTGCAAAATAGGGTAAAAAATACTCCTCCCAGCACCAGGCACCATGCCAGGCACCGTGGACAAACAATATCGGGGGTTCTTTTTTATCAGCTTCGGGTAACCTTTCGATAACTTCCAACCCTTGATGAGCCTCCATATTACCCTCCTCTGTTGAAGATTGTCAGATCGGTACAATTGCAACCTTTCTCCCTTCCAAATCAAACAATCAAGGCAATAACCGTATCGTCTCTATAGTCGGCAAACACGTAAAAAAAGATCCGGAATCAACTCAATCTGTTTGTCGCTACCTACAATGTGATCTCGCTGGTTGTCAATAAGAAATGATGCATTGCAAACATTGCTTTATAAAGTCAATAATGTTGTCAGTGTTAACATCAAAAATGATCGCAAATATCATCTGAATTGAATCAATCACGGGAGAACTGACATGACCGACAAAGCAGCCATAATAGATGTTTGGATGCAGCACCCCAATCTGAACTTTATCAACCATGATATGTTTGCTTCCCTGCGTCGTTGGATGGGCATTGACAAGGTTACGGAGGAAATTCCGGCAGAAGCCACTCTTGGGGTAATGGATCAGGCAGGCGTCGGGATCGGTTTAATCAGCTCCTGGTATGGTCCCCAAGGGCCACTAATCACTAATGAGGAGGTTCTGTCATTGACAGACTCATTTCCGGATCGCTTCGTGGGAATAGCCTCGACAAATTTATATAAGCCCATGGAAGGGGTCAGGGAACTGAGGCACTATGTAAAAAACGAGGGCTTCCGCGGTTTACGAATTGTCCAATGGCTTTGGAACCTGCCAACCACAGACAGAAGGTACTATCCCCTGTTTGCCGAATGTGTGGAACTGGATATCCCGGTCTGTCTGCAGGTTGGGCACACGGGTCCGCTTTGTCCTTCGGAACCGGGACGACCGATTCCCTACATCGATGAGGTAGCTATCGATTTTCCCGAGTTGAAGATGGTCTGTGGGCATATCGGCTATCCCTGGACAGAGGAGATGATCGCCGTGGCAACAAAGCATCAGAATGTGGTAATAGATACCTCTGCCTATGCGGCTCATCGTTTTCCGGAAGAACTGGTCAGATTCATGAAAACCAACGGACGCAAAAAGGTTTTGTTTGGAACCAATTATCCGATGATTACACCGGGTCAATGCCTGGAAAGACTGGAAAAGCTTGAATTAAACGACGAACAGAAAGCTCTGTTTCTATACGAAAATGCCAGACGGATTTTCAAGCTGGATTAGCTCTGAAATCTTTTTTCTATTTTCCAAAGGGCTTATCCGGATCAAAGCCTTTTGGATTAACCAAACAATTAAAAGTGCGCCGATATCCTCCAAGTCTGTTAACCGCGCCTCCCAACCCGATATTTTTCAGCAGGAATCCACAAAACAGTTCCCGCTAACAGATTGGAACCCTGCTTCAGTTTACTCTCACGGTACCGTTTTGATATTGTGATCTTACCGGGGATTTGTAGTTCAACAGTCGCTGAAGTAGCAGACCATCAACTATTATACTGTCATTTCCTGCTGTAGTGTGATATTAAATTCGCAGGTCAAGGCAAGATAATTGAGTACTTCAAATCAAACCCCAATCCGGAGCAAGACCATGAAAAAATATCAGTTAATCTTAATCATCAGTGGATTATTAATATCCGTGGGAAATATTCAGGCCCAGGACAATGATTCCTTTTCTGCCTACCGACAAAAGCTGATGAAATCGAATGCGAATCATATGGCGATGATCGGAGATGTTTTGAAAAACAATCTCCCGTTTAAAAATCAGATTACCTCCCACGCAAAAATCGTTGAGATGAATTCCCTGATGACTGAAGATGCGTTTGCAAAGAAAATCACATCCGGCAGGACCGATACAAAACCGCAAACCTGGGATGATTGGGCAGCTTTTGTCGCGGCAGCAAAAAAAACCGCCGATGCGGCAAAAGCTTTAGCTGAGACCGCAGAATCCGGAACAGGGAATGTGATGGGAAATGTGAAGGCAATCGGTCAGGCTTGTGGGAGTTGTCACAGGCAGTTCAGGAAACCAAAGGGCCAGCGATTCGCCCGATAATCCGAATGGCCTGAATGGACAGACCGGTTCAATCGAATACATCAACTAAAGGGGTCTTATGATAAGCCGCATGAAAACAAAGATGTCTAATCTGAAATCTGCCGGATTCCGGATAGTCATCCTGGCAGCTCTGCTTTCAATCCCCCCTTTGACTGAAGGTGCAGATATGGCAGAAAAAGGCAAATATGTGCTTCATGCCACCGGCGGATGCAGTTGTCATACTGACCCAAACGATCCCCAAGCCATTATGGCCGGCAACCGTCCCCTGAAGACCCCCTTTGGCCCGGTTTACACCAGCAATATAACCCCTGATGCTGAAACCGGGATAGGTAACTGGAGTGAACTTGATTTCATCAACGCCATGACAAAGGGTGTTCGCCCGGATGGTTCTCATCTCTTTCCGGTGTTCCCCTACACCTCCTTTACAAAAATGCAGACAGATGACTTAAAAGCTCTCTTCGCTTATTTGAAGACCATTGCACCGGTTGAAAGAGAGACAAAGCCTGACGATATGTATCCGCCATTCGGATGGAGATTCGGACTGTTTTTCTGGAAACTCGTCAATTTCAGCCCTGGAAGTTATCAATTCGATCAGCGGAAATCAGAAGAATGGAACCGGGGTGCATACCTGGTTTCGGGGCTTGCTCACTGTGCCGAATGTCATTCTCCCAGGAATATAACAGGAGCAGTTAAACAGAACCTGCTGTTTGCAGGCACAAAGGAAGGACCTGAACTGGAACTGGCTCCCAATATTACACCCGACAGGGAAACAGGGATAGGGAGTTGGTCCCAAAAGGATTTGAACTGGTTCCTGACTTCCGGACAAAAGCCGGATGGCGATTACACCGAGGGGGTGATGGCCGAAGTGATCGATGAGGGTTATCAGTTCCTTTCAGAGGCGGATATTAATGCCATGTCCGGCTATATCTTCAGTTTGAAACCAATCAAAAACAAACTGGATTAGACGCCTTTCTCATTATGTTGTTGCTCTATTGTGTACCCCCCCCCTGCCTGAAAGGATTTCCACGGTTGTTTGGTTTTCCAATCAGCAATTGCGTTGATTCTGAGCGTTTTTGCCGAATCTGCCGTTTTCCTCTTTGAATAAATGACTTGAAAACACAGCGTCCGACCCCCGATCTTTGCCGGGTTACAGGTTTTTTAAACTACCTGTTATGGTCATATGCTCATAACCAATCACTATCACTGTCCACACCTAATAACAAGCAATCAACCACCCGTCGATTCCACTAAAAGCAATAGGGGTAGTCTGTTGAACAGTCGGGATAAAAACTTTTGTGATGTTGGAAGATAAGTGATATTATACTCATAAACCGGCGATAAATTAACAAAATAAGCGCGATCGCGGAAATGGCAGAGAATACTCCCAAAGACTTCAATATCGAAAAACTGATAAAGGAAAACCTGGATCTCAAGGGTGAGCTGGAAGGCAGAAACAGGCTCTTTGACATCCTGACCGATTCCATCAGCGACATCGTCTACATTCTTGATCCGGATGCCAATATCGTTGAAGTCAACAGAAGAGTCGAAGATTTCGGATGCCAGGCCTCTGATCTAAAGGGGAAACCATTTTCCAACTTAGTGCCTGATGATTACAAAGAGATCGCCAATCAGATTATAATTGAACGCAGAAATCAGATTAGAAAGGTCGAAGGCAAAGTTCAACTGCAGTACTATCAAGAGGTTGAGTTGCCATTTGAGTTTGAATCCTCCGACAAGCGAGAGCTGAAAATTACTGGCGGTTCATTTGTTTCCAATTTCAATGTTAGGACCATCAGGATTCACAAAGGAGAATCAATCAAGAGAAATCATGTATACACGGTCGGTATTGCAAGAAATATCAGTGATCAAACAAACCTTGAACATGAGCTGAAAGAACAGATCAATGCCAAAAGGGAACTGCTGGATGGATTGACTCAATCGGGTATCGATGTCGCCATGGTATCCGTGGATAACCAACTACTGAACCTGACCCCCGGATCTGCTCTATCAGCCGAAGAGGTCAAAAAGACTTTCTGTTTTACCCGGTTTATGGAACGAAAGTCTCCCTGCGCCTATTGTAAACTGGAGAAAGCAGTGGAAACCGGAAACATTCAGTTCTCGGAAATGCAGTCAGAGGATAAATCCTGGTATAGGATCATCACTGTGCCTCACATAAATCCGGATGGCAAAACGGAAAAAGTCATTGAAATCATTCAGGACATTACTGAAACAAAAAAAACCCAAAAGGCTCTCGAAGAAAACGAACAGAAATACCGCTTGCTATTTGAGAATGCCAACGATGGAATCCTCCTGATGAAGGATTATGTATTTACCGATGCCAATAAGAAGATCGAAACTATATTCGGAGCTCCCCTGGATGAGGTGATCGGAAATACCCCTGCTTTTTTCTCTCCTCCCAAACAGAGCGATGACAGTTATTCGGACGAAAAAGCCCTGCAATATATCGACGCGGCCCTGGATGGAGAGCCCCAGATATTTGAATGGGTTCACCGCAAAAAAAACGGGGAACTGGTTTTCGCAGAGGTCAGTCTCAACCGTATCTATCTCAATGATGAATCCATGATCCAGGCCTTCGTACGGGATAATACCCATCGCAAGGCGGAGGAGGAAGAACGTAAGAAACTGGAATCTCAGCTTCTGCAGGCCCAGAAGATGGAAGCGATAGGTACGCTGGCAGGTGGGATTGCTCATGATTTTAACAATGTGCTTTCCCCCATTATTTCCTATGCCCAGCTTCTGGAGAGAAAACTTCCAATAGATGATGCAAAATTCAAGGGTTACGTTAAAGGCATCCAAACAGCAGCTCATCGGGCTGCAGAACTCGTTGCCCAAATTTTGAACTTCAACAGAAAATATCCCACCAAAACAGAAATCACGAATACCCTGCCAATCATCAAGGAGACTATCAAACTCCTTCGAAGCGCCTTGCCCTCCAGCATTAATTTAATGACCACCTATAAGGCCCTTAATACCCACGTGCGATGTGACCCAACCCAGCTTCAGCAAGTCATCATGAACCTGGGGACCAATGCGGGACACGCCATGAGAGAAGAGGGAGGGATTCTGGAGATGGTCGTATCAAACTACACTGAATACCGTGATAACAGCGGTATCATGCAAGGGCAGTATCTTTTGATTACAGTCAGGGATACCGGTGTAGGAATGTCGCCCGAAACCCTGCAGAGAATCTTCGAACCTTTTTTCACCACCAAAGAGGTTGGAGAAGGCACAGGACTTGGACTATCTGTGTCCTACGGAATTATCTCCTCTTTGGGCGGTTTTATCCATCCTTACTCGGAACCGGGTAAGGGCAGCAAGTTTCATATCTACCTTCCCCTGTCCCGGACAAAGTCCATACCGGCCATGAGAAGCTTCCAGGACATGCCGAAAGGATCTGAAACCATTATGCTGGTAGACGATGAAGAGGCGAACGTATTCTCATGCACCGTCCTTCTTGAAGATCTCGGATATCAGGTAGAAGGATTCACAGACAGCCGGAAAGCGCTGCAGGCTTTCACGGAAAATCCTGATAAGTATGATTTGGTGTTTACAGACTATACCATGCCCAATCTTTCCGGTTTAAAACTGACCGAAAAAATCAAGGTGATCAGGCAGAATGCACCGGTCTTGCTGATTTCAGGCTTAAGTGAAGCCATATCCGACAAAGAGGTTTTTGAAGCCGGGATCAAGCAAAAGCTTTCCAAACCCATTGAACTATTCGATCTTGCCATTGCCGTCAGGAAAGCATTGGATGAGTAAAACATTCCATCTCATTGATATCCTCCCAAATCTTCTCAATTGACGTTCAACGAGGAAGAACACCTCATCTTTTCTGCCGTTGATGTTCTCCACTTACTCCGCAGCCTTCTTTTTATGAACTCCCGTCACCCAGGCGCGGGTTTTTTTAACAAAATCCCGCACCTTCTCATCTGTCGGAAAACAGCCTTCATTCCCATCTTCCCAATGTACGATCTCCTCCAGCTTACGCAAGGGTTTTTTAGGAGGTGTAATGGCGGGAAAACCCAAGGCCATCATATCATAGACATCAAAATCCTGGGGAACACCCAGAAAATCCTTGATAAGAAGAGCACTTTTGGGCGTTTGTACGGCAGAATACCACTGGGCCCCTAAACCCAGGGAAGTGGCAGCGAGCTGCATATAGGAAAAAGCATTGGCAAGGCTGGATTGATAGATCAGACGCTTGCGGTGGTGATCAGACTGTACCCCCATAGGTAGCGCATCCAAATACCTTGAATCACCAAAGAGAATGATATATACCGGTGCCTGGGAATAGTCCCCCGGCTCATTGGTCATCCCTTTGAGTTCCCACTTTCGCCCCTGCCAATCGGCACGTGCTTTTTCCATTTCGACACAATCCTCCCAATAGGAGGCCGTGATTCTGACAATTTCATTGCGGCAGCGGTCCTCCCGGAGCACCACAAATTCCCAGGGTTGGGTGTTGAAGCCTGAAGGTGCCCACCTCGCTGCATCAATGATCTTTAAAATCATCTCTTCGGGTACCGGATCGCTCTTAAAGCGTCTGCAGCTTCGCCTGTTTTGAAACAGGTCAAGAAGCTTGTCATAGTTTTGATTGTTCATCCTGGTTTTGGATTGTTGTTTTTTGATTTGATGCTAATTTCAGCCATACAGAATGGTGACTCTGCATAAATTAATCACTCTTCGCCATTCCCAGGCCAATTAAAGGGGTTATATCACTTTATGCCAAATATGAATAGCTGACACGTTCTCCACCAATACACTTGATTTCATCGTGAATGTCTACTAGTTTTGGGATTAAATCCACTGGTTGCCACTACCATACCAAAGCCACGTCTAGTGTCTAAATAATTGGACTTATTGAAGTAGTAGCAAGTAGCATTTAAATTCTTCACAACAGAATTTTGTGAATTACCGGTTACTTGTGAATGATAACAACAAAAAACTGTGTTCCCGTGAAACTAAATAGCGATTATCAGCCTGAATTCGATTCGATTAAACAACTATTGTTGCACATGGCCCAGGAGCGGTCGATTGACAAACTTCTTGAATTGATCGTCAGCAGGATGACAGAACGGGCTCATGTCGCCATGACCTGTATCTGGCTGATCAGGAAAGGGATGGATTGTACGGAATGCGGTGTGGCGGGATCGTGCCCCGAGCAGGGGGCCTGCTTGCAACTGGCGGCGATCGATGCGGGGGATAGCATTGATCCGGAGACTTATCAAAAGTTGAAAAGCGACTTGGGCATCTTTCCTATTAACAACTCAAAAATCGGAAAGCTGGCATCATCCCTGGAAACCGTGGTGCGGCTGGTGAACGTTCACAAAGACCCTGAATGGGAAATGGTGAATTACTGGGCCGGGAGCGAACCCTCTCTCTTCTTCTCCGGTCAACCCCTGGTGAATGAAAATGAAATTCTGGGAGTGATCGGTATCTTTTCCCGAATCAACCGTATACCCGAAGGTAATATCTGGTTGAGAATGATCGCCAACCACTTTGCCATCTCTCTCACCAATGCCAGGGCTTTCCAGGAGATAGAAAAGCTGAAAATGCAATTGGAACTGGAAAATGAGTTTCTGCGGGACGAACTCAAGGAATACAAAAATTTCGGCAGCTTGGTAGGACAGAGTCCTGCATTAAGCAACACTCTCAAACAGATAGAGCTGGTGGCCCCTACCGATACCAATGTCCTTATCCTGGGAGAATCCGGCACGGGAAAAGAGCTGGTCGCCAGGGAAATTCACAACCACAGCCTAAGGGCCAACCAGCCGATGATCATGGTAAACTGTGCATCTGTCCCCAAAGGACTGTATGAAAGCGAGTTTTTCGGCCACGTCAAAGGTGCCTTTACCGGTGCGGTCAGGGACAGGGCGGGGAGATTTGAAGCGGCAAACGGCGGAACCTTGCTGTTGGACGAGATTGGGGAGGTCCCGCTGGACATGCAGACCAAACTGTTAAGAGTCCTTCAGGAAGGATTGTACGAACGTATTGGGGAAGACAGAACCCGTAAAACCGACGTTCGTATCATCGCTTCCACCAATAAAGACCTGAAAAAAGAGGTGCAAAAAAAACGATTCAGACAGGATCTTTATTACCGCCTCAACGTATTCCCCATTGAGATTGCCCCACTCAGGGATCGGAAAGATGATATCCCGCTTCTGGCCGTCCATTTTCTGGAGATCTTCAGTAAAAAGCTGAATCGTCCGGGTCTGCGGCTCAGCAAGGCCAATATGCTCAAGCTTCAAGGCTTCAACTGGCCGGGAAATGTTCGTGAGCTGCAAAATATCATGGAAAGGGCCGTAATCATCTCCAGCTCAAACAAGCTCAACCTGAACCTTCCCGCAGAAGAGCCGGAGAATGAACCGTCCGTACATAAGAGCGGCAATGCCGGGATATTCACCAATCCGGATGTCATCACCGAAAACGAAATAAGAGAACAACAGCGGACAAATATACTGTCAGCGCTGCGACAGTGCCATGGGAGAATTTACGGTGAGAACGGAGCCGCCAGGATGCTCAAGGTCAAACCCACCACCCTGGCTTATCGTATTAAAAAAATGGGAATATCCAAGAAGGAAATTTATCGATGACACTCGATGAGGCCGGGCCCAACCATTCCGGAATTTTAACATTCCTCTTTAAGACTCAACTCGAAATACTTGGCACCGGGATGCGGATTATAACAATAGGCCTCGATCTCCTTAAATCCCAGTTTTGTGTAAAGACCGATGGCATCAGTCATTCTTGAAAGGGTATCGAGCTGCATCCGTTCGTAAGACCTTTGTCTGGCCTCTCTGATCAGTTCCCTGCTCAGCCTTATTCCCACACCTTTTTGTCGGAAACCGTCATAAACAAAAAGTCTTTTCATTTCACACAGTCCGGGTCCTGTTTCCCTGAAACCGACACCTCCGGCCAGATTTTCACCTTCCCACGCCAGCAGAAAAATTCCATTGGGAGAGCCATACATGGAAGGGAACAGTTCCAACTCCTTGTCTATGTTCTGAAAAGACAGATCCATGTCGAGCCATTTGATATAGTCCCTGGTCAGGTCCAGGGCATGAAGGTAATCCTCTTTATTCGAACAGCGTCTTATGGTGATCATACTACTCGTTCTCCACGTCCAAAACATAACCCCTGACTTTTTCCATGTCTTCCAGGTAAGTCCGGGATGCCACCAACAGGGCCAGGGATGCCAGTATTCCCCCGCTGCCGGCAATAACTAAAGCCCATTTCAATCCTTCGGCGCCTCCTCCAAAAAGATCGGAAACATAGCCTATCACAACCGGGGCCCAGCCTCCACCGAGGACGTACATACTAAAGGTATTCATACCGAAAGCCATTCCCTTGCGATCCGGAGTCACCACATCCTGGGTCAGGGCACCGTAGGAAGGAATTGGTAAAACCAATACGATACCAAGGATAAATCCGAATATCAAGCCAATCCCCTGCAACTCGAAGAACACTGCCAGGACGAAAAACAGCGACATGAGGACGAGCGAGACGGCCGGCATAAAAATCCTTCCCTTGGGATTGTATTTGTTCCAGGTATCTGCCAGGAATCCTCCCAGGGGTGCGCCTATGATTGCCATCAGACTGAGAATGCCGATCAGCAACCCGGCCTGCTGTTCATCTATTCCCTGAACCCGCATGACATAGGCCGGTCCCCAGGTCAGAAATGAGTACGCGGTGGTCGTCATCATGGCATTGCTGATGTAGACCCAGCGCAGGGTGGGAATCTTGTAAAGGGAAAATCCCGATTTAAAAAGTCCTCTTATCTCACCTTTCTCGTCCACATTCTCAACGGTTTTATAGTCTTTGAGAAAAAGGGCCAGGATACCCAGAATCACCCCCGGTACGGCAAATACAAAAAACGGGGTTCGCCATCCGCCGAAATGTACCGAAAGGTATCCCCCCAGGATAACACCAATTCCGCCACCCAGCGGGATAGCCGCATTAAAGATACCCATGGCTTTTGCCCGGGATTGTTGGGGATACGCCGCACCGATCATGGCGGTTCCTCCTGCGGAAAACCCCGCTTCGCCGGCACCGACGACAACACGGGGAATCAAAACCCCCATAAAGCTTCTTCCTAAACCGGTAAAAAAGGTAAACAGGCTCCAAACAATCGCCATCAGGCTCAGGGCCTTCCTGCGACTCCAGCGATCGACAAGATATGAGATGGGAAAGGCCAGCAGGGCGATGGAAAGTAAAAACAGGGATTGAATCGTCCCCACTTGGGTATCGGAGAGTCCGAGATCCGCCTTCATGGGCTCCAGTACGGCTGACAATACCTGGCGGTCCATGCAATTGACCATGTAAAGAAGGAAACAGATGATTAAAATGTTACGGGCCTGACTCGGATTTACATTGAGTTCAGGGGTGTTGTCCTGCATTGTCGGAGGATTATTATTCATGGCATCATTCCTTCTTATTGATTAGATGGGAGACGATCACTCCATTTACAGTTTATAGAAACTCATCATCATTTTTTCAAAAAGACGACCGGGAAGCAGTGTTTTTAACACAACGGACAGCTTCTCGATAAAGGAACCCGTTCTGTACCGCAGCCTGGGTGATGAGGTATTGATGATCCTGAATATAAGCTCGGCTACCGGTAAGGGTTCGGGTGCTTTTTCCATCTGCTCTCCAACTGTTTTGATCAGACCGCTGATCGCCGACTGGTAAACCGAATCCTGAGGCAATTCAACAATTTTCCGGTTTTGACTGATGGAGGTGTTATAGTCTCCGGGTTCCACGAGGCATACGCTGATCCCTTGAGATGTAACCTCCATGCTCAGGGACTCCGTCATCCCTTCCAGGGCGAATTTGCTGGCTGCATAAAGTCCCCTGAAGGGCAATCCCACCAAACCGCCGATAGAGCTGATGTTAATGATTAAGCCCGAACCCGAATTGCGCATGGCGGGCAATACGGCCTGACAGACCCGCAACACTCCCCGGACATTGGTGTCCATCATATCCGTCAGATCTTCCATTGGGGTTTGTTCCAAAGGGCCGATGGCGCTGATTCCGGCGTTGTTGACGAGGACATCGATTCTGCCTTCCCTGTTCAATACTTCTGCAACAGCCTGGTTTACGCTATCCGAATCCCTGACATCCATCCTGATCATCCGGTAGGGTAACTCTCCGGGTTGCGAAGCATTGCGGCTGGTTCCGTAAACCCTGTAATTCCTTGAACTGAGAAACCCGGCAGTGACCTTCCCAAATCCCGATGAAGCCCCGGTGATGAGTACCACTTTCTTCATCTTCTAAACCTGTTTCAGTTATAACGGATGTTGACTTTATCAATACATTGAACGCCGAATCTGACTCAAGCAAAGCCGGTGAAACCGGATTCAATAGTATAATCCAGAATCACAGGCGTTTTATCAAAACATTTCGATCGGGAGATTTGAACGGGAACCCTCCCGATCGACATCATTTCATCAACAACATTGTTAAAAACAACAGCATCCGTAACAGATCTTAAATCGTGAACAGATCATTAAAGAATTCAATGAGTAGGAGCTCCCTATGCTCAATGGAGAGTGAATTCATAATATCATTAATATCCGCCATTCTCTCAGGCAGGTTGTCTCCGGCCACTCCGGCCATTGCCATCATATCGCTGATGTTATCCTCATTGATATCTTCCGGTTTCATGGCCGCAACAGCGTCCAGAATCGCCTTAACCGATTCCCCCTCCTGAATTCCCCTGGCTGCTTCCACACTCTCCCCAAGAACCTTTAGAAGCTCATCCGTGTGCTCTACGTTGGGCATGGTTACTGAAATATGGAAATTCTTGGGCGAATTCTGAAAGGCGAACTGGGGCTGGATATACCATCCCCGCTCCTTCATCTCGTCGATCACATGGAAGACATTGACTGTTTCCGATTTAACGGCAAACATAAACATCTCCGGTTCTGCCAGTAGTTCCAGGTCTCCCATATTGCCGATCCCTTCTGCCAGTTTACGGGTAGCGCCCATGGTTTCGCTGGCGATCTTCAGGTATCCCTCGTCTCCCAGGAAATTGAGAACGGCCCAGGCAGCAGCAATGGGTCCTCCGGTTTTGCTGCTTTGTGCCGCTCCGTTAATCACCGAATACCCCGCCCAGTTGGCGCAGGCAAACATCTGCTTTCGGCGTAGTGCGCGATCCCTGTATAATACCAACGAGGCGTTTTTGGGCGTGTACCCATATTTGTGAAGATCCATGGACAGGGATGTGACGCCCGGCACCTCAAATCCGAAATCAGGGATGGGTTCACCCAGTCGTTTCAAATAGGGCAGCATAAACCCGCCGACACAGGCGTCGGTATGAAAGAGGATGCCGTTTTCCTGTGCCAGGGCGGCCAGTTCTGAAATGGGATCCACCACCCCGTGAGCATATGACGGAGCGGAACCAACCATGAGAATCGTGTTTTTGGTGATAGCCCTACGGGTGGCCTCTACATCCGCCTTGAATGTATCTCCGTGGACGGGCACCAGTACAGGTTCAACATCGAAATACTTGGCTGCCTTGTGAAAGGCTGCATGGGCCGTCGAAGGCATCAGCATTTCCGGGTGGGTGATTTCAGGTTTTTGTGCACGGATGTAATCCCTGGCTGTCTTGACAGCCATCAGAATTGATTCGGTTCCCCCGCTGGTGAAACTTCCCACAGTCTCACTATCACCATTGACATGTGCGGCTGACATCGCCACCACCTCATTTTCCATCTGTAACAGACTGGGAAACGAAGTGGGATCGAGGCCATTCTCTGTGAGATACTCCATGTAGGCAGCTTTTCCAATCTCCTCGGCCAGACTACCGGCATGATAAACATATCCAAGTACTCTACCGCTCCTCCATTGCAAATCCTTTTCTCTGAAATGCTGCAACATTTCGAGCAGCTTATCCCTGTTAATACCTTTCTCCGGAATCCTTTTCATTTTGTACCTCTATTATGTCTGGATGCCCCTTATCATGAGCTGTGGGCAATTGGTGATAATAACTGAATTGCTGAATGTTTGTTCAATAAATATTAAATGACTGTTTAATTGCTAAGGTAGAGAAAGGGCTTTGTCAATAAAAATATGGGGAGGCCTTTTTGTATTGACAGCAAACACAGGGATGCGCTTAGATTGAATAGCTGTTTAGCTAAAATTGAATGTTTGTTGAATTCATTCAAAAGAAGCCTGTTAAAAACAGATTTTTGAGACTTTCCGGCATCAGGAATCGGACAAGAAGGAGGTGATTTTGGCAACAATTATGACTGTTCAGGGGCCTATAGAGCCCGACGAGTTGGGTTTTACATCCATGCACGAGCATACCTTGTTTGACGCCAGATTCATGCGTACCCGTTATGAGGCGTTCCTGCCTAAAGACAGCCCGGTTAAACCCGAAGATCCACTTGCCCTGAATAACCTGGGAGTCCTGAAGCATGGCTTTATCCTATCCAATGATCTGCTGATCATGAAAGACGAGGAGCTGATCAGTGGAGAGCTGTCCGATTTCAAAGCCATGGGAGGATCTGCCGTAGCCGATATGAGTTCGCCGGGATTAAGAGTCGATCCAATGTCGCTGAAGAGGGTTTCGGAAAAGAGCGGGGTTCATATCGTAGCACCTACAGGTCTCTACTCAAGGGATTCGTGGCCCGAAAGATTCCATAATATGGGTATTCGCGAAATGATGGACTATATGTTAATGGAAATCAGCGAAGGCATTGAGGGAACCGAAGTCAAACCGGGTCATATCAAGATCGCCATCGATGATAAAAACCTGGAAGATGAGGTCAATGCCCTGCGTGCAGGAATACGCGTGGCTAAAGAAACTGGATTCGCCCTGACCGTGCATCAGGGGATGCTCCTTAATCCTGAAGACGGAATCTGGATCGGAGACATCATCAGGGAAGAGGGACTGGACTACAGCCGGGTGGTCATCGCCCACAATGATGCCAAATGTGCTTCGCGCAATCTCAAGGAACTGATCCTCAATCCCAAAGCCAGGGAAATCAATCTGTCTTATGCCCTGGAGCTGTTGGATCGTGGAGCCAATTTATCAGTGGATTGTTTCGGTCACTATTGGGATGCTGAGCCCCTGGGATTCACCAATATTAATGACTGGCAGAGAATTGTTATTCTCAAGGAGTTGATTGATGCGGGTTATGAGGATCAATTGGTGATAGGGACCGACACCTTCATCAAATTTCTGCTGAGACGATGTGGAGGTGAAGGTTATTGCCGCCTATTGATCTACACGGTCCCCATTCTCAAGGAGATCGGCATTCCCGAGTCAACGATAAATAAGATCACTACCGGCAATCCTGCCAGGATTCTGGCGGTTTGATTTTGTCTCATAAAAGATACGGGTGTTTGATTGGAATTGGGACATTTTGAATACAAAGAGTTCCTTTCCGGATTCGTCGCCCGTGTTCTGCTAGCCTGTGTTTATTCGCTCAAGGGACCAAAACGATAAGCGACAATGAAGCATCTGTTTCAGAATACCCCCTTGCCAAAGTCAATTTCACTGGATATGATCTGACCAGATAACAACATAATTATTAATGACGATCCACAATTGCACCATGCTACAAACAACACGACGCTTTTTTGGTTTTTTTAACTTCTTTTTTGGGGGAAATAGCGTCTAAACACCGGTGCAGGTAAGGAATTCATTAAAAAAAGCCGTGGCTGCACCAGTCACGGCTTTTTTTTTGGCCTTTTTGCGATGATTCAGTTGATATTCCGCTTAAGTGAAATAGACATATGAAACCGCAGGTAACCTCACTCAAGATTAATAATTTGACCATGAACTATAACAACCTCAGCTTTGTTGGATTCTTTTTCGGCTTCTTCTTTTTCTTTTTTTGCCACGACCCTGGTGGTGTGCTGATGTAATCCCAAAAGGCTATTCAATCTTAAAAAGCCGTGGCTACATCAGCCACGGCTTTTTTTTTGCTCAAAATTCTATCTTCGGGAGGAAAATATGGAATCCGTTTTAATTGAGTTTGAAAACAGACTCAACCAGATCAATACAATCGAAACCCTGGCGCAGTTGAGATCCAGGTACCTGGGGCGCAATGGTGTCCTGAAGGAGATGAAAACCGGCGCCAACCTGAAAAAACTCACTGCCGAAGAGCGCAAACAGTTTGGAATTCAGTTCAACCTGCTGAAATCGAAGATCCGGGAGATGGTTGAAAACAAGCAGCAATTGCTGGGCCAGGGCCGTCCCGCAAATCGGGTTGACTTGACACTTCCCGGAGAACGGAGCAAGCCGGGTGGTCTGCATCCTATCAGCCAGGTACAGGAGGAAGTGGAAAACATCTGCCTGGGAATGGGTTTCATGGTTCTCAGTGGATCGGAAATGGAAACGGACTATAACAATTTTGAATCACTTAACACCCCGGCCGATCATCCTGCGAGAGATATGCAGGACACCTTCTGGCTGGATAACGGAAAACTGCTGCGAACCCAGACCTCAGCCAACCAGGTGCAAACCATGAAAAAGTTCGGTGTGCCTGTCAGAGCCGTATTTCCCGGTAAATGCTTTCGTTATGAAACCACCGACGCCACTCATGAAAATACCTTCTACCAGATGGAAGGTCTGGTGGTGGACGAGAATATCACCATTGCCAGTGTGATCGCAGTGATGAAGAGAATCCTATCGGCTGTTTTCGGACGGGATGTGACAGTACGGCTGAGACCCGGCTATTTTCCCTTTGTGGAGCCCGCCTTCGAACTGGATATCAAATGTCTCATCTGTAACGGCGATGGTTGCTCCGGTTGCAAACAGGCAGGGTGGCTGGAACTGCTACCATGCGGTCTTGTTCATCCCGTCGTTCTGAAAAACGGAGGAGTTGATCCGGATAAGTACAGCGGATTTGCCTTTGGCCTGGGATTGACCCGTCTGGCCATGATGAAATTCAAGATTCCGGATATCAGACTGTTTAATTCGGGAAATCTCAGGTTTCTGGAGCAGTTTTAAAAAGTCATCTGTCAGGGAGTTGCACCTGTACCCTGAATGAATATCCATAACAAATCGATCAAAACATCTAAACTATAAGGACATTTTATGAAACTCTCACTGGATTGGATAAACGACTATGTCGATATCAGCGACATCGACCCCATGGAACTTGCCGAAAAACTGACCATGATGACGGCTGAAGTAGAGGAAGTGGTTCACCTGAAAAGACTGCTTCATAATGTTGTGGTCGCAGAAGTCGTTCGTGTTAACACCATATCAATTGACAGCGGATTCAGCGAAATCATTGTCAATTGCGGAGATCGCGAGGTCAGAACCATCACCACGACTAAAACCTTGACACCCGGGGTCAAAACCGCCTTCGCCAGGCTGGGAACGGTTTTGAACGGAAAGCGTTATGTTCAGTTAAAAGAGATCGCTGGCGCTGAAAGCAAGGGGAAGGTCTGTTCTCCCCGCGATTTATGCCTGGGAGAAGTGGATGATGACATTTTCCACATTCCCGCTCAAATACCAAACGGTATCCCCTTAATCGAACTGATTCCCGAGCGTGACTCACTGCTGATTGTAGACAATCACAGTATAACCCATCGCCCGGATTTGTGGGGACACTATGGATTTGCCAGGGAAATATCGGCTATCCTGAATCGTCCCCTGAAACCTCTCAAACTCTGGGAAGAAGTTGGGGACAAAGATCTCCAAATGATTCCGCTGGAAATCAGGGACAAAAACAGGTGCCAGATATACAATTGTGTGCGACTGGATAACCTGGTTTCCTCCCCCTCATCTCCACAGATTCAGGCACGGTTGAATGCCCTGGACCAGCGTGCTGTCAATCTTCTGGTGGATCTGACCAACTATGTCATGTTTGAAACCGGCCAGGCGCTTCATGCTTACGACGGAGATCGGATCTCGGGAATTATAGTGAACAGCCTGAAAAAAAAGACCGAGTTGAAAACCCTGGATGGAAACGTCCGTAAACTGGAAAAAGGGGATCTGGCAATTCTCGATGAGAAAGAAAAACCAATTGGTATTGCGGGTGTAATGGGAGGATTCAGCACACAGGTGACAGCGGAAACCAAATCGATTTTACTGGAAAGTGCCGGATTCAGGGGTTCTGCAATTCGAAAAACAGCCAACAGGCTCAACCTGGTGACTGAAGCAAGTCGACGGTTTGAGAAACAACAACCCGCTGCAATCTCGCTTATCGGATTGAAAAGGATGGTGGCACTGATCAGGGAGGAGCAACCAACTCTTGCTATCGGCTCACTTTTGACCACCGTGGGTGATACAGATGAAAATGCCCGTTCATTGCAAATTCCGCTGGATTTCTTCTCCAAACGCATGGGTATTGAAATCGGTTTTGAAGAGATTCAAAAACACCTTCAGGCCATCGGATTCGGAGTGAGCCGTAAGAACAGGAAAATCCGGGTGGAGATACCGCCTTTCAGAAGTCGGTCTGATATCGCAATCCCGGAAGATATTCTCGAAGAGGTGGCCAGGTTGCACGGCTATGAAAAAGTCAGCCCGGCTCTGCCTTCTGCTCCGATGGAACCGGCATCCAGGGATTCAAGACTTTCACAGGAACGAGCCATCAAACGATTCCTGTCTGAAAAATGCCGATTTCGGGAAGTCGAGACCTATAATTGGCTCGATGAGGATTTTCTTCCTTCGCTGGAGTACGATTCCGGAGATTGCGTCCGCCTGTTAAATCCTGTATCCCCCGGATTGGTCCGTTTGAGAGACAGTTTGCTTCCCAATCTCCTGCAGATCGTACAGCAAAACAGGGATCACCATAGTCAAAACAACATCTATGAAATGGGGCGAATATTCCAAGGGGACCGGGAATCAAGATCGCTCTTGGCTCTCTCTTATCAATCGACTGTTGGTCTGGATATAGAGAACTTCTACCGGTCGTTGAAGGGGGAGCTTGAGGATCTACTTGCCAACCTGCAGGTGCCCACACCCCAATTTCTGCCGATTGCCGGTGTCAATCCCGCCCAAACATGGTATCGGCAGGGAGTACGGATAACTGTGGAAGCGGATACCCTCGGAATGTTGGGGATGGTGCCCGCAGGGATATCTGACTCTCTGATGAAAAATAGCTGTATCGCCTGGTTTGAACTGGATCTGGACCGTCTTGAAACGTTGGACAAACAGGAAAAAAGGTACATGGAACCATCCAGATACCCCGGCTCCTGGTTCGATTTTTCAGTGCTGTTTCCCGATGATACCTTATTCCATGAGATTGATGAGAAATTGGACAAGTACAGTTGCGAGCTCCCTTTTCAGAAAACCTATCTGTATAAATACAAGGGTGGAGAGATCAGCGAAAACATGACCTCCTATACCTATCGATACGAGGTGGAGGCTATAGACAGAACGCTTTCGGGAAAGGAGTTGGATAACTTTCACAGTAGTCTGGTTGAATTCTTTAAACGGGAGGGAATCCAGGTCCGGTAAAGGGATGTAAAAAGCAGTTGCAATTTCTTCAAATTCCTGTAATGGATACTTTTCGGCAAAGCTTTTGTTGATCGAAAAACAAATTCAAAAAAGGAGGAGGAGATGAAAAAGCAACTCAAGGCGATTGGTCTGGCCCTTTCCTTGATCTGGTTTTGGTCAGTCGGACTTTCAGCAGTAACCGTCGAATTCTGGACAACCCAGACCCAGTCGGACCGGATGAAAACCATCCAGTTGTTGATGGATACCTTCCAGGCCGTTAATCCCGATATAAAGGTCACCCTGGTTGCAGTAGAGGAAAACGACATGCCCAAGCAGATGGCGGCTGCATCTGCGGCTGACAGTCTGCCGGGTCTTATTGAAGGGAGTTCCGAACTGATGCTGGCTTTTGGCGCAGAAGGAATTCTGGATGTTGATAATGTCAGTGCCATGGTGAGGCAGATCGGGAAGAAACGATTCTACCAGGGAGCATTAAAGATGGTCGAGTCTCCCACCGGCGGATCCTATTACGGGCTTCCTTTCCATGGTTGGGTACAGGGGATCTGGTATCGAGCCGACTGGTTTGAAAAAGCCGGCCTCAAGCCCCCGACCACCTGGGACGCGATTCTAAAGGCCGCAAAAACCTTTTACAAGCCAAAGGAAAATCAGTACGGAATCCTGATTGGAACCAAGGCGGAGAATTATTCCGAACAGTGTTTTACCCACTTTGCCCTCTCCAACGGGGCGGGTGAGTTCGATTCCAAAGGAAACCTTGTATTTAATTCACCTGAAATGCTTGAAACCCTGGAGTTTTATGCAAAACTGGCCAGATACAATCCACCCGGCCCCCAGACCTGGCGTGCCAGGGACTACTATCTGCAGGGAAAACTGGCCATGTTTTTCTATTCCACCTATATCATGGATGACCTTGCACTGGCCGAAGTTGCTGCCGGTTCCCTGACCAGTGATAACTTCCCCAGCCTGCCTGCGGCTGCATTTGATCCCGAACTGGTTGACAATACCCGGGTGGCAGCCACAATTACCAGGAAAAAAGCAGGGGGATACGGTTCCATGGTGGCCCTCAGTCTGGTCAAACAATCCGACAAAGCCAAGGTCCAGGCGACGAAAAAACTGTTGGCCTACCTCTACGAGCCCGCCAGCTATATTACCTTCCTTCACATGGCTCCGGGAGGGATGAATCCCATGTTGAGAGACATTGCCAGCATGCCCGATTACCTGAATGATCCCAAGGGTATCTTCAAGCGTTATGGCAGAACAAAAATCGAAGAGATCATCTCCGGTTTGGACAGCATTGGCTCTTTTACCATTGTTGACGGAAAGACCTTTCCCGACTCCGGCAAGATCTTTTCCAAAAGAATCATCCCCAGGATGATATTTGCCGTAACCATTGAAGGAATGGAACCCAAGGCTGCCATTGCCTGGGCTGAGAAACAGATGAAAAAGGTTATCGAGGAATAGAAGATGGAAGTCTCCCTTGAGAAAAAGGAGTCGCGGTTCGGCTGGAAGCTGATCGCACCGAGTGTTGGTGTGATCGGCCTGCTGATCATCTATCCCATTCTCTACAACATCTATCTGAGCTTTTTTGACGTCAAGCTGACCGGTGACAAACTGTTCGTCGGTTTTGCCAATTACCAGCGCCTGCTGAGAGATCAGGCTTTCTATCATTCCCTGACCACCACCATCCTCTACCTGCTGGGAACCGTCACCGGGTCCACTGTGGTGGGCCTGGGAGTGGCTCTTTTGATGAATTTGCGCTTCCCTTTGCGCAATATGGTCAGGGCTTTGATCCTGCTACCCTATTTTGCACCGGTGATATCCGTGGTTTTCGGCTGGCAGTTCATCTTTGATCCTGTTAATGGGATATACAATCACCTGGTGGTTGACGTCTTTCAACTTGCTGAGAGCCGACACAATTTGATAGGAGTGCCTGATACAGCTTTGTTAGTGGTTATTATTTTTGATATCTGGAAACACTTTCCCATAGCCTATCTGCTGATCATTTCAAAATTGCAGTCTATCAACCGGGATCTCTATGAAGCGGCAGCCATAGACGGATGTGGCCCTGTATCCCGCTTTTTCCACGTGACCCTGCCTGAACTCTATTTTGTGTTGGGTACTATTGTGATTTTGAGATTGATCTGGAACCTGAACAAATTCGAGGATGTTTACCTCCTCGCACCAAATGTGGAGACTCTGCCCATCTTCACATACTATACCGCATTCACAGGTTTGATCGACCAGGGTTTCGCAGCAACCGTATCCGTCGTCCAGTTTCTTGCGTTGTCGTTCCTGATCTATTTCTACGTTAAAAAAATCCTAAAATGGTGAGGGACTATGATCGGTAAGAGAAGCCTGTTACAGAACACCCTGCTCGTTTTCGCCCTGGGAGCAGTACTTTCTTTCTGCCTCTTTCCTTTCATCCAGATTCTCTCCACCTCTCTGAAATATCAGTTTGACTGGGGAAACCCCTCCCTGATTCCTGTAAAGCTGAATGTGAAAGCCTATCAGGAACTGCTGGGGTTGGTTGAGGAAGAGGAGGTTGTTATCCCGATCACGGTAAAAAAACTGCTGGACAATCCGGCTTTGAGCCAAGAGCAGAAAAACAGGATTCTGTCGAAGTATAAATCCAGCGGCGACGTCTTTCCCTTTCCCCGTTATTTTCTTAATACCTTTTTGCTTTCCACCTCTGCGGCGGCACTGTCCCTGTTACTCTCCGTGTTCGGTGCCTACTCCCTGAGTCGGATTCGATTCAGGGGCCGGGAGACAATCCAGAGAAGCATACTCTTTGTGTATATGGTTGGCGGGGTGCTGCTGATGGTTCCTCTTTACCAGATGAGTGTCAAGATAGGACTGGCCGGCAGTATTTATGGCTCCCTGTTCAGCCTGCTGCTGATCTATGTGATTCAAACCCTGCCTGTATCCCTTTACATGCTGGGGAACTACTTTCGAACCATACCCTTCGCTCTGGAGGAAGCAGCGGCCATCGATGGCTGTTCACGCCTGCAGGCGATTTTTCAAATCATCCTACCGCTGTCGGTTCCCATGCTGGCAACCGTCTTCGTCTATTGCTTTATTATTGCCTGGAATGAATTCCTGTTTGCCTCGGTTTTTCTTAAGCAGTACCAGGATTTTCATACGCTTTCACTGGGACTTCGATCACTCTACGACTCCAAAAACGCGATTTGGGACAGAATCATGTCAGCCTCTGTGCTGACGCTGGTGCCGGTTGTTCTCTGTTTCATGTTCGCTATGAGAAACCTGACCGGCGGCCTATCTGAAGGAGGTGTCAAGGAATAAAATGGCAAAGGTGGAATTAAAAAACATTAACAAGTATTTTGGTAAGGAACAGGTCCTGTTTGATATCAATCTCCGGATCGAGGAGGGTGAGTTCCTTGTCCTGGTTGGTCCTTCCGGATGCGGAAAAAGTACAACACTTAGACTGGTGGCCGGGCTGGAACACATCGACCAGGGCGACGTTACCATCGGTGATCGATTGGTCAATCGCATTGAACCGCAAAACCGCAATATTGCCATGGTTTTCCAGAATTATGCGCTCTACCCCCACAAAAGCGTCAGGGAAAATATTATTTTCGGATTAAAAAGAGCCAAAGTGGAGAAGGCTGTGATCGAAGAGCGATTGAACTCTGTCGCCGAAGTTCTGCAACTTACGGAGTACCTGGACAGAAAGCCTGCTCAACTTTCCGGTGGACAGCGGCAGCGCGTAGCCATGGGCAGGGCAATTGTCAGGGATGCCGATGTCTTTTTGTTCGATGAACCCCTGAGTAATCTGGATGCGAAGTTAAGAAACCAGATGCGATCAGAAATCAGGAGAATTCACAAAACCTATAAAACCACAAGCATCTATGTAACCCACGATCAGGTGGAAGCCATGACACTGGGAGATCGTGTCGTTGTGATGCGGGACGGGTTCATTGAACAATGCGGAACCCCTATGGAGATCTACCTGGAACCCGCGAATATCTTTGTGGCAACATTCATCGGTGCTCCTTCGATGAACCTTCTGGATGCGGTATTGTTCCCCGGTCATATTGAATTGGAGGGACAAAAACTGAAGCTGGACGATCGATTTCGGAATGGATCGACAAAAATTCCCGAAACCGGAAGAGAGGTCAAGTTGGGAATCCGGCCCGATTTTCTGCTGGACGAGAATTTTACCCCACCCGGCGCGACACTGGCAGGAATAGAAAATTGCAAAATCGAACTAATGGAACCTCTTGGATTTGACAAGGAACTGAATCTGCAGTTGGGCAACCAAACCTTTAAGGCCCGTCTGGATCTAAGAACGACTTCAGTCGAGGGGGATACCATTAATCTCTGTTTTGATACGGGCCGCATTCATCTCTTCGATATCGAATCCGGAGTCAATCTTTTTCGCAAGCAGAATTATTAGCTTGCGCTCAGTCGGTCTCCTGTCCAGAATAGATCTTTCTGATGAGCATTTGACACGTATAATGTAAATCTGCCGTTAAAATATAAACTCCAGGCGGCCCTGGTATATGTGGTTGGAGTTTGCTCAGATTCTTTCTCTAACCTGAAAATGAAACCTGATTATGAACATCATCAGCAAACTTCCCTGGAGTGTCCTGATCATCTTGTGCCTGACATTGGGACTTGCCCCGTTTACGCCACCTCATATCGTTGAAAAACTCGGGATGTTGTTCAATGGTGAGCTTAAAAGAGCCATCGACTGGTTTGATCTGCTGCTCCACGGATTGCCCTGGATATTGCTGCTGATCAGAGCCATCCTGGCCTTCGGGACGTCAAGGACACCTTCTTGAGGTGTTATTCAGATTTTATCGGGATAAAATGGCAGGAGGATGGTAAAGGTAGATCCTTTGCCGGGCTTGGATTTTACGCTTATGGATCCCTTGTGATTGAGGGTGATGATCTTTTTGGAGATGGACAGCCCCAGTCCCGTTCCCTCTTCCTTTTTCTTGGTAGTAAAAAAGGGCTCAAATACCCTGGACTGAATCGATTCATCCATCCCCGGTCCGTTATCTTCGATTTCAACTCTGACTTTATCATTGATGGCTTCCACTCTTAAGGTGATAGTGGGTTGTTCATCACCCGCCACTGTGTTCAGGGCCTGGGCAGCATTTTTCAGCAGATTGAGAATGACCTGCCCAATTTCAGTTTCGTTACAGAAAATCGGGGGTAGGGATTCATCCACCTCTTTGACAATATTAATGCTCTTAAAATCATATTTCTTTTTTAGATCGTAGTCGGATCGGGCAATATTCACAATGTTGTCCAAAATCCTGTGAACGTACGCCTCACCCTTTCTGGAATCACTTCTCCGACTAATGGACAGCATATCGGAAATGATTCGGGATGCCCTCAAGCCCGATTCCTTGATGCTTTCCAGAATCCGGGTCACACTCCGTTTTTCCATATACTGTTTCATTCCGGACAGATCAACTTTCACCTCGGCGGCGGCATCCTGGTTTTTTTTCAAATCTTCGGAGAATCTCTGCTCTATAAGCTGCGTTCCCTGGATAATACCAGATAGAGGATTGTTGAGCTCATGCGCGATCCCGGCCGCCAATCCACCCATGGAGATCATTTTTTCCGATTGAATAAGCATCTCTATTGTCTGTTTGTTCTCGGTGATATCTTCCATGAGGCCAGCATATCGATAGACTGCGTTATTCTGATCGCAAACCGGGAAAATCTTAAAGGAGATCCAGCGCACCGACATATCTTCTCGCAGAATGCGAAACTCGGGGAATACCAACTCTTCATCCAGCGATCCTCCCGCCTGGTCAATCATTGTCTGTACCTGTTCCCGGTCTTCGGGATGTACCAACTCCAGCCAGTGAAGGGGATTTTCATACAATATGTCCGGTGACTTGTTAAAAATGCCGGCATAGGCTGCACTGACGTAATAAACGTCCGCCCAATCGGGCGAAACCAACCAGAAGACCTCGCGAATGTTTTCTGAAAGCTGACGAAAACATTCTTCACTCTGTTTTAGTTTACGGATCAGCCCCAAGGCCTCCAAAGCATTATTGATGATCATTTTCATCTCGGATTCCTGCCAGGGCTTGGTAAAATAGTAATAAATCTGACCCTTATTAATCGCATCAATGACTGCATCAAAATCGCTGTAGCCGGTCAGAATCATACGCACGGTATCCGGGTGGTCCTTCAAAACCTCCTGCAAAAACTCTACACCTGTCTTCTGCGGCATGCGCTGATCCGATATGACCACTTGTATATTCTGCCGTTCCAGAATTCTCTTCCCCTCATCAGCAGATTCAGCCGTATACACTTCATAGATATCATCAAACAGGTACTTGAATCCTGTCAGATTCTCTTTTTCATCGTCCACAATCAGAATTTGAGGCTTTGTCAAAGGTTCAGGTTTCATATCTTTCCCGAAAGAGCATGTGATGCTTGGGAGTTAAATCGATTATTCGTTCATTGGCAGTAAAACAGCAAAGGTTGTCCCTTTTTCACTGGTCTGATCAACCTTTATGGTACCACCATGACTCTCGATAATCCCCAATGCGATTGACAGGCCAAGACCGGTTCCCTTGCCCACCTCTTTGGTGGTATAAAAAGGATCAAACAGTTTCCCGGAAGCCGTTCTACCCATGCCTGGACCGGTGTCCGAAATACTCACTTTGATCTGCTTCCTCCCTTCGGCCCCAACCGGCTTTGTCTCGATGGTAATTTCGCCGACGGCTTCTCCACCTTTTTGGTCAATCGCGTCAATGGCGTTTTTTAGAATGTTTAAAAAAACCTGGGCCAGCCTCCCAGGAAATCCCCAAATGGCAGGAATGTCGCCATATTGGCGTTGAATGGTTATCCTGTTTTTAGTCTGGTTTTGCAAGATAACCAATGCCGACTCCAGGGATCGATGGATATCCGTTTCCTCCTTCCGGTCGGAATCAAGCCGAGAGAAAGATCGCAACCCATTAACGACCTCAACGGTTCTTTCGCTGCCTGTTTCAATATTATTAATTAACTCGTCGATGGCCTGCAATCGGCTCGGCAACTCAAGATCAGCTATTCGGTTATACATTGCAGCAAACCCCTGGTCCACCAGGTCATCACCAACAAAATACTGCAACAATTCAATAACAGGTTTTAGTTTCTTCTTCAAGCCCTTGGAACTTGTGCTGACAAAGTTGATCGGGTTGTTTAACTCGTGAGCAATCCCTGCCACCAAAACACCAATTGAGCTCATCTTTTCCGTGTGAATCAACTGGGACTGGGTGGATTGTAGCTCATCCAGTGTGGATTGTAGTTTCCTGTTTTTCTCTTCAATCTCCACCTGAAACTGCCGGAGACTCAGGTGTGTTTTCACCCGTGCCAACACCTCTTCAGCGTGAAAAGGTTTTGTTATATAGTCCACAGCCCCATGGTTAAAAGCTTTAACGATATCCAGCGTTACCGCTTTTGCACTGATAAAAATAACCGGAATATCCTGGATTCTTTTTTTAGCCTTTAGCTTTTCACAAACTTCATATCCATCCATCCCCGGCATCATGATATCCAGTAAAACCAGGTCCGGCGGGTTGTTGATGATTCCTTCCAAGGCAGAACTGCCGCTCGAATAGGGATGCACTCCGTAACCTCTTTCATCCAGAATTCGATTTAAGAGATCCAGATTAGTCTCAACATCATCCACAACAGCAATATAGTTTTCCACCTTAGGCCTTATCGACAGTCTTATTGGGAACTGTCGACTAATCGTTTCACCATCCGATTCTATCTTCATCGAAGCAAATACAGAACACCGGATTTACATAAAACTTATAGCAGTTTTTAAGATAATTGCATAATTGTTTTAACTAATGGTAGCGCCCGGTCATTTAAGAGAGACTGTTTTTCAGGCGTAGAGATTAAACTAATTGCAATCGGGGTAGGGCATAGGAGGATGATCCCGCGGACTGGCCGGTTTATGTTGCGATCAAAAACCGGGGTTTATTGGCAACTGGGGTGGTGACGGAACGGTCGGGAGGGACACTGGATCAAAGGCAATGAGACCTGTAATCCCAAATCAAATAACGGCGGATCCTGTTTTTACTTGTTCAGTGACTCTTCGATGTGACCTGCTTGTAGAATCGGTGCAGCATCAATCTCTTCGGCCTCCATCAGTTCCACAATTCGCCTGAGAGAGACGGAGATGGTTAACTGTTCCAGGTCTGAAAGCTGATTAAGAGAATTCCCCAGCTTGTCCTGAAGAGGGGAAGGAGCGCTTTTGGAAAACTCAACACCTTTTGCTGTCGCTGTCACCTTTACAACCCTGCGATCCTTATCATCGCGTTCCCTGGAAATCAGGCCCTTCTCTTCCAGTCGATCAAGAATTCCCACTACGGTGCTGGGGCTCAGGTGAATCTCCCTGGCAAGTTTGGCCACCGTAATCATCTGCTTATCAATTATTGTCAGCAAGCAGACCAGTTGCGGCGCTGTAATATTGTATTTTTGTTTTAACTGGCGTGAATGAATATCCACGGCCCTCATGATCCTTCGCAGGGATTCAAGGATGTCCAGATCATGTTTGTATTCTTTTTTTGAGTCGTCCGTTTGACCTGTCGTTTTAGTTGTCATATTACACACCCTTTTTTTGGTCCTTAACAATCTAATATAGTTGTTAACCGAATTGAACTCTAAAGTAAATGCTCCATAACAGCAAATCAATTCGTCCCGGGGAGAACCTTACACAGAGGATAGGTTGAACCGCCAACCGTTTTCAGACCTGCCTAATTTAAATCGGATCGGCATCAAAACGTAACTGTACTTATCTATCCTCTATAACGATTAAGTTATGACCCAAATAATTTCTACACAAATCTTTTCAGATAGATCGAATTATCACCCCTCCTCAAGCACTTCGTCAACTATGCACTGAAAATATTGAGCTGCAGACAAATCACTAACAGCCTTATCCAGCTTGCAAAAGGCACTTGCAAGTCAAATGGAACATGCCATAGAAATTATCAGTCCTCTTGACAAATCAAGACAGACTCCTATAAGCAGCAATTTTGAAGGATTATTTGACAGATCCCTTTTTTAACTATACGGTTTGAAAGGAAATAATTACTACACGAATAGTTTTTCCAACAAATAAAACTCAAGCCAAAAGCATATACTCCTGATTAGACAGTTTCCTCAATATCTCTCGTTACTTATCAAAAACACAGCATAACTGGCTATCCATGTCGGAAGAAATCATCAGAGTCGAAAATCTCTTCAAAGTCTTTGGATCAAACCCTGAAAAAGCATTGAAACTGCTGAAACAGGGTCTGGAAAAAGAAGAGATATTTAAGAAAACGGGAATGACCATTGGGGTGCAAAATGCGAATTTTACCATCAATGCGGGTGAGATATTCGTTGTCATGGGTCTCTCCGGGTCCGGTAAGTCGACTTTGGTTCGGATGCTGAACCGACTGATCGAAATCACGTCAGGATCTGTCTATATCAACGGACTCGATGTGGCGAAGTTGAACGCCCAGGAACTGACCGAACTCAGGCGAAGCCAAATGAGCATGGTTTTTCAATCTTTTGCCCTGATGCCCCACCTCAGTGTTATTGAAAACGCAGCATTCGGACTGACCCTGGCCAAGGTGGAGAAACCAAAACGGCTGGACAGGGCAATGGAGGCACTGGAACAGGTTGGGCTTGAAGCCTGGGCCGAATGCATGCCGGATGAAATGTCCGGTGGAATGCAGCAGAGAGTGGGTCTCGCCCGGGCACTGGCTGTTGACCCGGAAATTATGCTGATGGATGAAGCTTTTTCCGCCCTGGATCCCCTGATTCGCACCGAAATGCAGGATCAACTGCTTAGCCTGCAGGAAAAACATCAGCGAACCATTGTTTTCATCTCCCATGATCTGGATGAGGCCATGCGCATTGGAGACAGGATTGCCATCATGGAAGACGGCCGAATTGTACAGATCGGAACTCCCGATGAAATTCTGCAGAATCCGGCCAATGAATATGTGGAAGCGTTTTTTAGAGGGGTCGACCCGACCGGAATTCTAAATGCAGGCGATATTGCCCGGGAGACTCAAACCACCGTAATCAAGTATCCGGGCAAGGGGCCGCGCGCTGCGTTGCAACGGCTAATCAGCCATGATCGCGATTTCGGATATGTTCTTGACAAATCAAAGCACTTTCTGGGGATTGTCAGTACTGACAGCCTGAGAGAGTTAATTAATAACAATGGTAAGACGAACGACTTCAGTGAAGCTTTTCTGGATGACGTGACGCCTGTAAATGCGCTGGATTCCATGCAGGACATTCTGAACGAAGTTGTCACCAGACCCTGGCCCATCCCTGTTCTAAATGAAAAAAAGGAGTATATCGGTGTCATCTCCAAGAATATATTCCTGAGAACCCTGCAACACAACACGAACGAGTAAACAAAAACATGAGCTGGTATACATTCGAGGACAAGGTCCTCCCCATGGACGAGTGGATTGAAACCGGCGTAGATTGGCTGGTGGAGAACTTCCGGGACTTTTTCCAGATTATCAAAATCCCTGTTGAAAAGTCGCTGGAGGGAATTGACTGGGCTCTTAACGCCACCAACCCCTGGATAGTTATATTGCTTTTTGCCATCGTTACTTTGAAATATGCGGGCAAGATAACGACTGTTTTTACCATATTCACCTTTGTCCTGGTTGGATTGCTCGGACTCTGGAGCCAAACCATGACGACACTTGCCATGGTTGTCGTTGCCGTCGTCTTCTGCTCGGTGGTCGGTATTCCCCTGGGAATCGCCTCAGCTCGCAGCGATCGATTTGAAGCCTTTTTACGCCCCGTGCTCGATACCATGCAAACAACCCCTTCCTTTGTTCATTTGATTCCGGTTGTGATGTTGTTCAGTATCGGAACGGTCTCCGGGGTAATTGCAACCATTATTTTTGCCTTGCCTCCTATTGTCAGGTTGACCAACCTGGGGATTCGACAGGTCCATCCGGAACTGGTGGAGGCGGGAGAAGCCTTTGGAGCAACATCAATGCAGGTGTTGCTGAGAATTCAGATTCCACAGGCCTGGCCGTCTATCATGGCAGGTCTGAACCAGACGATCATGATGGCCATATCGATGGTCGTTATTGCTGCCCTGATTGGAGCGGGCGGTCTGGGAGTGCCTGTATTCCAGGGATTGAATAATCTGGATAGCGGTTTGGCGACAATTGGTGGTATCGGCACTGTTTTGCTGGCCATGGTTCTGGATCGTATCACGCAAGGTATGGTGGAGAAGTAGTCTCGATCAGACCTGAGTCTGAACTCGTAAAACTCAGGTCCGGGCTAATGATTCGCCAAAAAGAAAAAAAGGGGTGATCACACCCATTACAACGATCCGGAGTTTGCATCGTTTAATCCGGCCCTGGCAGGGCAAACCAATATTGACACGTGACCAGTGTCTTTCCGGGTTATCCTTGGTTGTGTCAAACAAGGCCCGGTTTTCTTAATCTCAATAAGGAGGAAACATGAAACGTTTGATCATCTCTCTGCTGTTAACCGTCTGTCTTTCCATACCCGCTTTTGCATACAATATGTACCCGGGAAAGGGAAAGACGGCCAAACCGGCCAGGGCAACCTGGGATACGGGTTATTTCCAGGAAGCGGTTATCAGGAAGGCATTGGAAACACTGGGTTATAAAGTAAAAGATACCAAGGAACTGCAAAACTCACTTTTTTATAAAACGGTTGCACTGGGTGATGTGGACTATTGGGCCAATGGCTGGTTTCCCAATCACTGGAGCCAGACACCAAAAAACTTCAAAGAGAAAGCCGGGATTTATGGTACAGTCGTTCGTGCAGGAGGATTGCAGGGCTATCTGGTCTCAAAAAAACATGTAGAGCAATATAATATCAAATCGCTTGATGATTTTAAACGTGCCGATGTGAAAAAAGCGTTTGATACAAATGGAGATGGTAAAGCTGACCTGGTAGCCTGTCCTCCGGGTTGGGGTTGTGAAGGGGTAATTACCCACCATTTCAAGGTTTATGATCTGGCATCTCACATCAATCCCATCAAAGCGGCTTATGCGGCCAGCATGGCGGAGGCGCTCGCCAAGTTCAAAAAAGGTGAACCGGTCTTCTATTACACCTGGGCTCCCAACTGGACGCTTTTTAAAATGGTTCCGGGCAAAGACGTTATGTGGATTAATGTTCCCGAAATTCTGCCTAAACCGAGCCAGGAAGCCGGCAAAGATTTTATGACTGTCACCGGTCTTGAAGGTGCCGTTTCCAGCCCCATCAAAATGGGTTTCGTGGTTAGCGACATCAATATCGTTGCCAACAAGAAGTTCATGGATAAAAACCCTGAGCTGAAAGCCTTTTTTGCTGCATTCTCACTGTCCCTGGGTGATATTAACGAACAAAACACCAAAATGAAAAACGGGGAGAAGTCGCAAGCCGATATTAAAAGGCATGTCGATCAATGGATCGGCAAGAATCAAAAACTGTGGAATGACTGGCTTGAACTGGCCAGAACAGCGGCTAAGTAGTCTTCTTAAGACCCGGCTGCCAGGTCGGGTCTTTTTACGTTTCTCTTCTAGTGTCTTCCAAATCTTCTCACGGGTTGCCACCCGGGACAGTTAGAGCTGACAGCAACCATCAAGTATTCCGCTGATAGACAAATCTGCCGATCATCTCCTCTACATTCTGCAGACTCATAGGTTTGGGAATGATTCCGTTTATTCCAAGCTCAAGGGATTTCTCTTTCCAGGAATCATCGGCTGTTACCGTCATTGCAATGATGGGAACGGGGCTGAGGTGATATTTTCTTTCAAATTCCCTGATGGTGTCGGTGGCCTCAAATCCGTCCATTATCGGCATTCTCAGGTCCATGAAAATAATATGGAAAGGTTTGTTTCCTTCCTGCAGAGAGACAATATAGGAATCAACCGCTTCTTTTCCATTGTCTGCAAAAACTGCCTGGTAACCCCGTTCTTCAAGTGCGACCTTCGCCAGTTTAATGTTGGAAGCATTATTCTCAACCACGAGAATTCTAACCGGCATTGCCATGGCAGCTTCGTCCGCAATGTCCGGAGTCTCGATCTCGGTACCCTGATGTTCACTAACCAGGGGCAACCTGACCTGAAAACAGGTTCCTTTACCTTCATCGCTGGTCACGGAAATATTGCCGCCATGCTGTTCGATCAAGGCTTTGGTGATGGACAAGCCCAGGCCGGTGCTTTTTTCCCCTGCCGTTCCGGGACGGGATGCCTTGGAATACTTATCAAACAGTTCGGGTATGAATTTTTTGGGAATTCCGATTCCGGTATCAATGACGGAAAGTCCCAGCATTTCTCCGGCTTCCGCTTCAAGCCGAACGGTAACCTTCCCCGATTTGGGAGTGAACTTGATGGCATTGGAAAGCAGATTATTGACGATTCTAATAATAGCGTTTTTGTCGCCGGAAATCACAGGATCGGATTCAAGCCTGTTTTCTACATCCAATGAAATATCTTTGGGAGACGCCATGTGATGAACCGTGTTAATGGATGAATCAATCAACTCCATTAATTGAAGCGGCTCATAGACAAGGTCATATTCGAAAGACTGGGCTCTTCCCAGCTCCAGAATATCGCTAACAAGGGTCAACAGGAATTCCACGGAATCTTTGATGTGTGAAAGATAATTGAGATGATGCTCAGCCAGGTTTTCGTCCTCCAAAAGCAGTTCGGTAAAACCAAGAATACCTGTAATGGGCGATCTCAAATCATGGGATGTGACAGACAGGACATCATCCTTCAGCTTGTTCAGTCGTTTTAGTTGCAGAACCTGCTCCGTCAGTTTGTTATTGAGACGCCGGGTTTCCAGGTGCACCTTCACCCTTGCCAGCAACTCCTCCTTGGCAAAGGGTTTGACGATATAATCCGATGCGCCTGACTTGAATATCCTCATCATGGAGTTTGATTCAGAGAGGGCTGTCAAAAATATGATAGGCAGGTTTTTGTGGCCCAACTCAATCCTGATACACTTGCAAAGCTCATCCCCATCCATTTCGGGCATCACGAAATCGGTCAAAACAAGATCGACTTCATGTCCACCTTCTTTGAGAATCTGCAAGGCTTCGACCCCGTTTGATGCCTGCAGGGTTTTGATGCCTTCGCCACTCAAAGCATTCACCAGTATACTTCGAGTCAGTGCGCTGTCTTCCACAATGAGCGCTGTCGTTCCTTGGAGAGTTGATTCCGGCAGCAGCAGGTTTCTAACAATAGCCGCAACCTCACCCTTTAAAAAAGGTTTGATGATAAAATCAGCCGCTCCAACTTGAAACCCCCTGTTCCTTCCTTCCAGATTGTCGTTGGCCGTCACCATGATGATGGGGACCTCCCTATCCTCACCGGGGACAGTGAGCTTCAGCTCGGTTCTGATCTTGTAGACAGCATCAAATCCATTCATTACAGGCATATCGACGTCCATGGTGATTAGATGCGGTCTGATTTCTTCAGCTTTTTTCAGGGCATCCAGGCCGTTTTCCGCCTCATACACTTCAAAATTAGCCGTTTCCAGCTCCTGCCGCAGGATTGATCGCATGACCGTGCTATCTTCAACAACAAGAATTTTCATTTAGCTGCTTGATTTTTCTATTATTTATTGCTTTGCACCAGGAAGAGGTCGCCTGATAGGCACTGGGAATAACAGCCTCAAGTATACTCCGCTGGCTTTTAAAACGCAAGATTTATGTGAAGTCATCAAAAGAATGGATGGTGACACCATAGTCTTAAATGGGTCGTCGTGAATAACAAAACGACCGCAGCACCCTCTCCGAGGCAAAAAATCGTTACACGTATCCTCAACTGAACTTGAAAATGGGAAACGATATTGCCCCAGTTTCAGTTGAACCTTGATGACATTTTCTGTAATTTAGAAGGCAAAGAGTTTAGAACGATTTTACCCGGATCCGATAATCAACATGTTGAATCGCCCAATCACCCGAAACAGAAGCAGCCAATTGCATCAGGATTGAAAATGAGAGAATTCAAATTAAAGCTGGCTGCAGCCAGGGGAGAGATTGAAGCCGACCTGTTGATCAAAAACGCCAGCTTGATCAACGTTCTGTCTGGCGAAATATATCCGGAAAATGTGGCAATCTACGACGGACGCTTCATCGGGTTCGGTGATTACAAAGCCAAAAAAACTATTGATGCCGAAGGGCTCTTTATCTCGCCGGGATTTATTGACGGGCATGTACATTTTGAAAGCTCCATGCTGACCCTGGCGGAATTTTCCAGGGCTGTGGTTCAACACGGATCGACAGCCATCATAATCGATCCCCATGAAATAGCCAATGTGCTGGGTTTGGACGGAATTCGTTATGTTCTTCATGAGCTCAATTACGTACCCATTGATGTCTTTGTTATGCTTCCTTCCTGCGTTCCGGCCACTCCTTTGGAAACATCGGGTTCGGCGATCACTCATAAAGAACTGAGTTACATGATCCAGGAAGAACGGGTGGTGGGGATTGGTGAAATGATGAACTTCCCGGCAGTCATCAACGGAGATGAAGAGGTACACAAGAGAATTCTGGCTGCGGGATGGAAAAAGGTGGACGGACATGCACCGGCCGTCACAGGAATGAAACTCAATGCTTATATTTTCTCAAATATAGATAGCGATCACGAATCGACATCTGCCGGGGAAGCGCTTGAGAAACTACGCAAGGGAATGCATGTTCTGGTCAGGGAGGGTACCTCTGAGCGTAACCTGGAAGAGCTGATCACCATCATCAACCAGCAGAACGCATCCCATTTTTCTTTTGCCACCGATGACAAACATCCCGACGACCTGATGGACGAAGGACACATCGACTACTCCATCCGCAAGGCGATTTCCCTGGGGTTGAATCCCATGACCGCTTACCAGATGGCCAGCATCAATTCAGCCAACCATTTCAATCTTAAAAACGTGGGGGCAATCAAACCGAGATTCTGGGCAGATTTTGTTCTGCTGTCCGACCTTGAGCAGGTAAAGATCGAAGCAGTTTATAAAAAAGGTCTCCCTGTTTTTGAAAAAGGAGAATTGAAAACGGTTTTCAAAACCTCTCTGCCGGAGGTGAGAAACGCTATGTCTCCCGAAGATCTGACTCCGGAACAGTTGAGAATTCCTGCAGAAGAGGGGAAGATTCGTGTCATCGATATCATTCCCGGGCAGATCATCACCAATGAACTGATAGCGGAGCCCAGGGTCGAGAAAGGGTTTGTTGAACCGGATGTGGAAAGGGACATACTTAAGATCGTGGTCATCGAGCGTCACAAGGCATCAGGAAATATCGGCAAGGGATTCCTGCGAGGTCTTGGCCTGAAAAAGGGAGCCATCGGTTCAACCGTAGCCCACGATTCCCACAATATCATTATTGTAGGCACCAGCGATGAAGATATCTTCTTCGCTTTTGATCGCCTGAGAAAGATTAAAGGCGGTCTGGTTGCCGTTGCTAAAAAAAGGGTTGTCACCGAGTTGCCCCTGCCCATTGCCGGCCTGCTTTCGGATAAGAGCTTTGAAGAAACCGCAATGGCGCTTAAAAAAGTCAAGCAGGAGGTCAAAACCTTGGGCTGCACCCATCCCGCACCCTTCATGATCCTTTCCTTCCTCAGCCTCTCCCCCATCCCTAAGCTCAAAATCACCGACCTCGGTCTGATCGATGTTGAGAAATTCGCCCCAACTTCGCTGTTTGTTCCCCCCACATCATAAGGTCTCCAACAACACGATTTACACCAGCTAAGACATGAAACCAGATAAAACCGGATTGATTTTGGAGGGAGGGGGTCTTCGGGGAATATATACCTCCGGGGTATTGCGATTTTTCATGGACAAGGGGATCACCTTTCCCTATGTTGTGGGCGTATCAATGGGGGCGTGTAATGGAGCCAACTATGTTTCTGACCAAGCGGAACGGAATCGGATTGTCAATACGCGCTTTGTCAATGATCCCAGGTATATCAGTTATCGAAGATTGTTTCTCAAGGGGGAGCTGTTTGGAATGAATTTCATTTTCAATACGATTCCCAACCAACTCGTACCTTTCGATTATCAGGCGTTCAACAGCAGCCCACAAAAATTCATCGTGGGGGCTACCGATTGCAATACCGGTCAGGCGGTATATTTCGACCACAAGGAATTTCAGGACGACTTCCTTCTCATTCTCCAGGCAAGCTGCAGCCTCCCCTTCATGGCACACGTCACAAAATACAAGGAGATGGAGCTAATGGATGGTGGGATTTCCGATTCCATCCCTCTCCATAAAAGCATGACCGACGGTAACAAAAAGCATGTCCTTATTTTGACCCAGCCCGAGGGCTATCGAAAAAAACCATCCTCCTGGAATAGGCTGGTCGGACTGAAGTATCCGCAATACCCGGGTTTGTACCAGGCGCTTAAAACACGACATCAAAGATATAACGAGGTGTCGGATGAGATTGACAGCCTCCTGGAATCACAGAAAGTCTTTGCCATCCGGCCAAAAAAGAAGCTGAAGATCGGCAGGGCGGAACGTAACAAGGAGAAACTGATGCTGGCTTATGACACCGGTTACTATGATGCCATGGACAGGTATGAGGATCTGGTTTCGTATTTAAGTAATGACGGTTTGTGAGAACCCAATACAACTAAAAGGCTATTTACGCGATTGCGTCCGATTCCGCCTTTTCTCTCCGGGCCAAGAGATTGGATGGGAGCGCCAGTAGCCGGACCGTTCCACATAATAGAGGTTCTTTGCCAAACATCTTCAAAAGCGTCGGTACTGGTTAGCCCGGCGTCCGGCAAAAAAAAGCGTGTCAATCCCCTAAGATAAACAAGGCGGAAATGGTTATGGAAAGGGTGTGGGTGAGATAAGTTCTTTGCACTCCGGCGGTGGTATGTTCCTTCGCCATGGTCACTTTAATGATCGGAATGTAATTCAATATCTTCCCGTTCGTTCTCCGTACCATTCAAGCGACAACTGATCATGATGCCTGAATTATAAAAGGACTGAATATCGATTAGGGATTGAGATCCGATCTCAAACATCAGGTATGAGACAGATCAATGAGACATGTCTCATTGATCTGTTCGGAATCGGTTGCAGGTTTGTCCCCAACACAAGAGATTAATCACCATGCTTAGCCAGATAGTCATCGTAGACCTTTTCCAGCTCATTTTTATGTTTCAACTCTTCGTGAGCGAGAATGTTGAACACATTGGATAAATCCTCTTTTTCAGCCGACAGCGCCAGCTTTTTGTAAAGCTTATAAGCCTTTTCTTCTCGTTTCATGGCAACTCTCATAACACCGCTGTAAGTCATGCCCGGCTTGTATTCCATGTTTGTCAGATAATCGCTACGCTTCAAATCCTGAATTTTCTTAATTTATACTTCGCCACTGCAGACTTATCTGCTTTGAACTCCTTGAGAATCTGTTCATGTTTCTCTTCCTCCTCCGCATGTTCATTCAGAACGCGCTTGTCCACTTCAAACTTCTCCGTTTCGGCTGCTTTGCGATAAAACCGGGCAGCTTCACGCTCCCTCTCTATAGCGAACTGAACGACATCTTCAAATGACTTGAAATCCATGCTTACCTCTGTGGTAAAGGGTTATTTGTTCATCCGGAAAGGCTTCAAATACCTGAAACTCTTTCCGTTTGTCTGTTCTACATATCCTTTTTATTGAAACAATTGTGCCAATTGGAGCTGACACTTCATGTAAAGGTGTGAATTTTCCATTCGGTCTCATCAATGGAATCTCAACTGTTGCCGATAAACAAATCTTGCAATTGGTTTCATCATTACCGGTCAAGAGAGAATTCAATTAAGCTAATTTAATATCAATTATATACAGCTCTTTATCAAACACCAGGATGCTGATAACTGTCAGTTTAAGCTGGTTTTTGCTTTACAGATGTTTTGTTTTCGACTACCGTTTTTTTATCGAATACTATTCGAATAAATCAAAACAGGTGACACTGCCCAAATAAACCTAACCCGAGACAGGATTTATAGAGTGATCAGCACATGGAACCTACAATTTCTCGAAGAAACAATCACCACAAATTGAGGATATAGACATGGAAATAAAGACAGGTGGCCAGGCAGCGGCCCAGGCGCTGATCAAGCACGGTGTGGACACCATCTTCACGCTGAGCGGCGGGCATCTCAACCCGATTTATGTCAATCTGGAAGATTCCGACATTCGTTATTTTGATACCCGTCATGAACAAGCAGCCGTCTGGATGGCCGAAGCTTACGGACGATTTAAACGGAAGCCGGGAATAGCCCTGGTGACTGCCGGCCCCGGTTTTACCAATGCCTTGACTCCGATCGCCAGCGCCATGATGGCTTGCACCCCGTTGGTCCTGATTTCAGGGTGTGTGGGATTAAACATGGTTGACAAGCTGGACCTGCAGGACATGCGACAACAACCGGTTATCGAGCCGATGGTGAAAAAAGCTTTTGTTTGCCACAAGCCCGACAGGGTTGCCGAATTTATCGATATGGCCTTAAGAGAAGCGATAAGCGGACGCCCCGGACCTGTCTATCTTGAACTCCCGGTGGATGTTCTTAACGGAGCGACGAACGATCCCAATGCAGTTAAAATCCCCGTAACCCGTGTTGAATCCAGGGCGGTTGACCAGGCAAAAGCCGCCAGACTGGCTGAGTTAATTGCAGATGCAAAAAAGCCTGTTCTTATCGCAGGAAGCGGCGCCTGGTATTCAGATGCCGGTGATGCCCTGACCGAGCTGGTGGAAAAAACCAACATCCCTGTTTTTACCGCCTCCAACGGCCGCGGGGTTATATCCGATCTTCACCCCAACTGTTTCGGAGGGGCCTCTCCCATTCGACCCGGTGCTTCCATTCACGCCACCTTCGGTACCGATCTCTGTATTCTCCTGGGTTTCAGACTGAATCTCAATACCATGTTCGGGGAGGTTATCAACCCGGAAGCAAAACTGGTACAGGTCGACATCCAGGCAGAGGAGATAGGACGCAACCGACCGGTGGATCTTCCAATCCATAGCGATATCAGGACCCTGCTGGAAGAGCTGAATCGTGTTATCGACAACAAGGGGAATGCCGGCAGTCTGAAACAGCAATTTGCCGATTGGAATGATGAACTGAAGAAAGGCGAAGCGGAAAGTCTTGCACAGTCTCAACCCATGTGGGAGAGTGATGCCAGTCCGATTCATCCTATGAGAGTCTCCAGGGAGATTGATAATTTCCTGAATCGGGAAGATGACATTCTTGTCACCGATGGCGGAGATACGACAATCTGGATGAACATTACACGAACTATGCGCACTGCCGGGCATTTCCTGGAGTATGGATTATTCGGCAGCCTGGGAGGCGGACTTCCCAATGCTAATGCCGCAAAATTCCTGTTTCCTGAAAAACGGGTCCTTCTGGTCACAGGCGACGGCTCCATGGGTTTCAACTTCATGGAATATGAACGTGCAATCAAGCGGGGCTTGTCACATGTCACCGTAATCTCCAATGATCAGAGCTGGGGAATGATCCGCCATAGCCAGGTGGTCAAGCTGGGTCGTTCCATTGACAGTGTAACCGTACTTGGAAACGTGGAGTACCACAAGATTGTCGAGTCCATGGGTGGCGCAGGTTTCCTGGTTACGGAAGCCAAGGACATCCGCCCGGCAATTGAAGAGGCTTTCGCTTCCGGAAAAACCGCCTGTGTGAATGTAATGGTTGACCAGGATGTGATCAGCCCGGGTAGTATGGCCCTGGCGCAGGTTGGCGCCTACAAAATGTAACCGTATTCTGACCCGGATACCGGGAAAGCGGCTTCGCGCGAGGTAAAACATCGATTTCCCGGTAAAGGAACCAATCGGAATCCACCAACCCGGAGATTTGAATCCAGGTAATTTCTCATCGGGTGTTTAACAAGAAGGGAGAACAAATGAAAGCTGCTGTTTTGAGGAAAGGGAGAGGTCTGGTTGTCGAGGACCTTCCCATGCTGGAGATCGATGATGACCAGGTGTTGATCAAAGTTGCCAATACGGGATTTTGTGGATCCGATCATTCCTTGATTGAAGGCGAAGGTGCGCTGGACGGAACGGTATTCGGTCATGAAATGGCGGGAACCGTTGTGAAAGTTGGCCCGCATGTGACGGATGTAAAAGAGGGAACACGTGCGATCCTTCGTCCAACCTATTGTAACAGTTGTCCTGGGTGTCGTAGCGGTCGATTCCAACTCTGTTCCAACAACCGGCGATCAATCGGCATCGGGGATTTGCCCGGTGGTTTTGCCGAATATGTCAAAGCCTATCCCCAGATGGTGATTCCGGTTCCGGACAATGTAGATTCCCAAAGCGCGGCTCTGGCTGAGTGTTATGCTGTCGCCCTTCACGGGATTAATCTTACCGGTGCCAATGACGGCTCCGCATTGGTCATCGGTGCCGGTACCATCGGTCTGGCAGTTGTTAAACTGCTTAAAGTCAAGGGATTCAGTCCCATTGTCATCTCTGAGCCGGTGGCGGAAAAGCGGGAACTGGCAAAGCAATTTGGCGCCGACATTGTTCTCGATCCCTTCAAAGACAATCTGATAGCCGAAGCATTTCAAATTAATAACGGCTGCGGTTTTTCATCCGTATATGAATGCTCCGGAATCAAGTCTCAGTTGGCCGAAGCGATTAATCTTGCCGGTCCGGGAGGAAAAGTATGTTTACTCAGTGTATTGCATGAGGATGTTCCGATCAACACAACCAATCTGATGTTTAAGGAGGTGGAACTGTACTCCTCCTACGGCAACACCCATACTGAGAATATTCAATGCCTGAAATGGATTTCGGAAGGAGTTCTGGACCCACTACCACTGATTTCGGACTGGTGCACACTGGATGAATTACCGGGTGTTTATCGAAACCGTATCAATACCGGTCAAGCCATCAAAGTCATGTTAAAGATCGGAGAAGAGTTTTAGGACAAGTATGAACTCTTGATGAGAACCGGGACTGTGGTTTGTGCAAACATGATCCTTATCCGTCCGGAAAACGCCGTGGAATAGCAAACAGAAAACCTGATTATGCCTGATGGTCTGATTCAAATGGAGTGACGTCTAACCTTTTAAATTTATGTAATTCTATAATGGACCATTTTTCTAAAACACTGTACTGGTGTTTTATTTTTCCCAACTCTTCGATTTACTTAAACCGACAAAACAACAGGGGGGCTGATGTCTACACCTTTTGACATGAATTATTTTCTGGCGCTGGGCTTTATCGGCGTCTGCATATATTTCGGTGTATTTCTGCGAGCCAGAATCAGGTTTTTACAGAAGTTCCTCGTTCCGTCCTGCATGATCGGCGGAATCGGAGGAATGATCCTGATGAATCTGAAATTGATACCTCTGGAAGTGGAGCTGTTCCAGTCAATCGCCTATCACTTCTTTATCATCTCATTCATCGGTATCGGTTTAACCCCTCAATTGAAAGTTCCCGGCCAGAAGGGTCGAGGCAAGCAGGTTGCGCGAGGAGCGATCTGGATGGGTTTAATCAATGGGGGATCAATGACTTCCCAGGCATTGATCGGCTGCCTGCTCTTTCTCTGTTTTGGATTGGTGGGATTTGATTTCCCCCTCCAATTTGGTCTTTTCCTGCCTTTGGGATACACCCAGGGGCCCGGACAGGCCCTGGCCATCGGCAAGGCTTGGGAGGCCGCGGGCCTGACCAATGCTATTACCATGGGATTGGCAGTGGCGGCCGTCGGATTCCTTTTTGCCTTTTTTGTGGGCATTCCCTTAATCAACTGGGGGATTCGACGTGGGTTTACTGCCATGGGTAAAGTTGAGTTACCAGACTATTTCAAACGCGGCACCTTCCTGGAAAAAGAGCAGGGTGAGCCCTTGGGCATCCAGACTACCCATTCCGGAAATGTCGATTCCCTGGCCTTTCAGGTCTGTGCCATCGGAATCGTCTATATGCTGACGTACGGACTCTACGCGCTATTAACCAAACTCTTCGGGAAGCTTGATCCCGCAATGTGGGGATTTTTCTTTTTCTGGGCTCTCCTGGTCGGAATCCTGGTTAAGGCTGTGATGGGTAAAACAGGTAACGGACACCTGCTGGACAGGGGATCCCAAATCCGACTTACCGGTCTCAGTGTGGACCTTCTCTTAACTGCCACCCTTATATCCGTTAAAGCCGGAGTGGTATGGGAATACATCATCCCCTTGCTCATTCTCTGCCTGCTGGGTGGGATCTGGACCACATTCTATGTATTGTACTTTGGTCGACGGTCCGGTGAGATGAGTTTTGAAAGAATGATTGTCCAGTACGGGGTTAACACGGGAACCGTTTCTACCGGATTATTATTGTTGAGAGTTGTTGATCCTGAGTTTAAAACGACTGCTGCCCTGGAAACAGGACTCTATTCATTGGCGGCTACACCGTTCATAACCGGTGTGATGGTCGTCATCGCTTTTGGTCCGAAATGGGGGCTGAATGTCTATCATCAGATTGGAATTTACCTGGGTTTGCTGGCATTGATCCTGGCCTTGTTGAAACTGCTAGGTTTCTGGAAAAAACGAGTCTGGTAATCCTTTTCCTGCACCCGAAGATTTGAAAACAAAAAAAGTGTAAACCGCAGACTCCCCAACATCCGGATATCGGCTTGGGGAGATACCCAAAGGGAGTAAGGGCACACCAAAACACTTTGGCGCAACCCGAAGAGCTGTTGTTGGCGGGAAAGTAAAAAAACGACGAATCAGCCCCATTAAACTGAAATAAAAATGTACAACGAAATGAAAGGAAAAACAGCCCTGATTACGGGTTCCGGTAAACGAAACGGGATTGGTTTCGGTATAGCCGAACGTTTGGCCTCCCTGGGAGTCAATGTTGTGATCTCTGACATCGTTTTGCACCAAGAGAGCGGTGCATTCGTAACCCACGGCACAATGGAGGGAATGCAGGAACTGGTGACCGAACTCGAAGAGAAGCATTCTATTCGGGGCCTGGCTGTGGAGATGGATGTGTCCGATACCGAATCGGTCGATGCTGCTATGGATGCCGTAAAGGAGAAATACGGGCGATTAGATTATTTGTTCAACAATGCCGGAACGGCATTCGGGGCAGGTAACATGGTCCGGGACTATGATGAAGCGTCCTGGATCAAAACCGTTGATGTTAATTTCCACGGTGTGTTCCGGGTTTCCAAGGCGGCTGTAAAACTAATGGAAGGAGGACCGGGCGCCATTGTCAATGTCGCTTCAAAGGCCGGCAAATCGCCTGCTGCTTTAAATGGTGCCTATTCTGCTTCAAAGGCCGCAGTAATCATGCTGACCAAGGTAATGGCTCTTGAACTGGGACCTGAGAATATTCGTGTCAACGCTATCTGCCCCGGATTTATCAAAACCGATTTGCAGGAAGGCAATATCGCTCTAAAAGCCATGCTCTGGGAAATCGAAGTTCCGGAGGCCGAGAAGCGTATGTCGGATATGGTTCCTCTGAAGCGGATGGGAAGCATTCAGGAAGTGGCTGACCTCTGCGCCTACCTGGTATCCGAAAGATCATCTTATATGACCGGTCAGGCCCTTAACATAGGTGGCGGATTACTGACCGAAGCTTAAATCCGGCATTGCGACGAGCCTATAACGGATCTGCCACCGAAGACGGACACCCCGAGTGAGACGAGTTTTAAATGAAACTGTTTGAATTAATTAACCTTGCTCATATATCTTGCCAGCATTCATTGCGACAAACTTATCTCCAAAGGTGTTAATTGCGCGGGAAACGGCTTTCAATCCGGTGCAATGGCAAAGTCCAAGGACTTGGACGTCCAGTTGTTTAAAAACTTGGATGGTTTTTTCTATCCGCTCATCTGATTCTGCAACCAGATGAGCTCCTCCAAATACTGCGTGGATTTTATCCACTCCTGTAATTGATCTGGCGTGGTAAAGTGTATTGATGACACCTCGATGGGCGCATCCAAGTACTACAACAAGTCCCTGGGTTCCTTTAATCATTACAGCCAGATCGTCTTTCATTAGATCTTTTCGACGGCCTGTTTCATCTATGATATATCGACTGGATTTTCCCTCGCTAAAAGCCGGTTTAGACTCATTTTCAAAAGAGGTAGTCATGGGAATCTCTCCACTGGTGAGAATTGAATCTGTTATCGGATAAGGATCCGTGACCAAAGTGAATCTAGCCCCTAACGACTCAAGCTCTTCTCTCTGATATGGTACTCCCACGAATTTATTTCGATTTTTGACCGTATTGTATTTTTTAGCCCAGATATCAGGATGTGCGATCACCTCCACATCTTCTTTACCAATGGCACGCAACGTTTCTCGAAGCCCACCGGTATGGTCGTAATGACTGTGGCTTAATACGATTGTGTCTACTTTACTGAGATCGATTCCCATACGGCGTGCATTTCGAATAACTGATTCGCCCGCTCCCGTGTCCAGCAAGATGGTTTTTTTGTCGTACTCAAGCAAAACGCTCCAGCCCCATTCCCCTAAAACACCGTTCGTCCCGGCGTTGTTTTCGCATAAAACTGATAGTCGAATTGTCATTGTTTCTCCTCGTAAGTGTTTCGTAAGTTGATTAGATGATAAGATTTTGGATTTTCAAAAGCCAACAATACCGAGAAGAGAACTCAACAAAAAGTCAGATTTCATTGATGCATTTGAAATAATCGTTATGTCCGCCCAATGCCCCAAAATGCTTACCAGCTTAAGTTGTGATAGTGGTTGTGCTAACGGTTTTCTATTAAAATGAGGGGCAACACTGTGGTCCATCCTGCGGTCTGTGTGTTTAATGATCTCATCGAGAGGACCCATAAACAGAAAACGGATAAATGAATGTCAGTTCCCGTAACCCTTTGTGATAACTTGCTTTTTTTGACCTCTCTTCCTTTGAAGATATTCTTTGACTGGAGTGTATGCCAGAGACAGGACAAGGAGTGTTGCTATGAAAACGGTTATGGGCCTTTCCAGCAGATAGCCGATGCGACCACCGCTGATCTGGTAGCTGTGCAGCAACTCACTTTCCGCCATCCTGCCCAATAAAAGTCCAATCACCATCCCAGGAACGGAGTAGTTATATTTTTTAAGGAGCCAGCCAACAACTGCCGAAACAACAACAGTTACCGGACCGGACATATTACCGGTTAATCCATAAGCACCGAATACTGCCAATGACATAACTGATGGTACCAGGATTTTAATGGGAACTTTTACCACAGATGCCAGAATAGGAAGCAGAAGAATTCCCAACAAAAGCAATAGTAGGACTTGGCCGAAATTGGCAAAGATAATGGCATAAACAATATCAGTTTGATCCCTGATAAAGGTGGGACCACCCGTAATATTGTGCATCATGAAAACGGCGAGCATTACTGCAGTTGCACCACCACCGGGAATTCCCAAGGCAAGGAGGGTAGCCATGGAGCCGGCTTCGGAGGAGCTGTTGGCGGATTCTGCGGCGATTACCCCTTTGGGATTTCCTTTTCCAAAAGTATCAGCATCTTCTGCTCGCCGCTTGGTTTCCATGTAGGAAACAAGGTTGGAGACGGAGGAACCTACACCCGGAACAGCACCAATAAACAAACCGATCAGCGATCCCCTGAAAATGATCATCGGATAGCGAAACACGTTTCTCATTCCCGATGCGATTTTTTTAATACTCACCCTGCGATGCTCAGTACTGTCCACCAGAAACTTTTTATTCATCAGATTAAACAGTTCAGAGGCGGCAAACATCCCCATCATCGCGGGTACGACTGGGATTCCGTCCAATAAGATGTCAATTCCCAGGGTACCGCGGGCTATTCCCAATTCAGAAAAACCGATCGTTCCCAGCATCAAACCGATCAATCCACTGACAACACCCTTTAATATTTGGCTTCCCCTTAAACCGGCAATCAGGGTGATCCCCCAAAGGGCAATGGTAAACATCTCCGTAGGTCCCAGTTTCAGTACCATGATGGAAATAGGCTGAATCAAAAAAAACAGAATAATATAACCTATGGCGCAACCGATGGTAGATCCTCCCAGGGCATATCCTAACGCCTCGTTATGTTTCCCATTGCAAGACATGGGGTAGCCATCAAAGGTAGTGGCAATACAGGAAGATGTCCCTGGAATATTCATCAAAATGGCCGTGACACCACCTCCAAAGGATCCACCCGTGAAAATACCGGTCAGAAACAGCATGGCCTTTACAAAATCCATATACAGGGTGATTGGCAAAAAGATCGCCATTGCCATGGAAATCTGCAGGCCAGGCGTTGCACCAAAAAACAAACCGATAATAATACCGGGGATAACTACCAACCAGGGGTCCACTGATCCAAACAGGAGATTCAAGGCGGATAGAATGGATGGAATTTCTAACATATCAGGTCCTCCTTAATTCATCCCTGAAAACCAGTCCAGTTGAATCGCCATGGGCATTGGATAGGGAATCATGGCAACAAAAAAAAGCGAAACTAAAAATGAAAAAATGATGGGAAAACCAATCAGCCAAAATGGTCTTCTTTCACCTTGAACAAACAGCATTGCGCCAACAAATAAACAGGTGGCAATATCGAAGCCAATAAACGAAAGCGCCAAGACATACAAGGCTAGTAACCCCATGGCCGGAAATATTTTTTCAGTACCCTCTTCATTGTTGTCATCCGCATCAGTTTGAGATGAACCTGCCGAGCTTTTATCTGCCGTCGGGGCAAAAAACCTGGGTATAATCTGTATCAGGATTCCAGCCAGGAACGCTAACGAAATCAAACCGATTGGGACGATCAGCAATAAATTGGCAACTTTAGTCGATGCGTTATAAGCATCTATCATATACCAGACCACAACGGCTGCGATGACAAGAGCCAATGTCAGATCCGCAGCATTTTGTTTTAACGTTTTCAATGTTTCCCTATTTCAATGTTACTTGCCAATTGAGATCAAAATGATAAGGCGGGTTTCGTCCACGCCAATTAATACAAAGATCCCTGCAGAAAACAGCGTGGATTCCATATTTAAACCCGGAGCCCGGGACAACATGGCGCCGCTAGCCTAGAGCGAAACAGTCAGCTTCTACCGCCCACCTGCCGTTGCTGATGGAATCGCACCTCCACCGCTTTTAGCAAAACCTCTTTATTTCAACAAATCTTTGTAATCAACATATCGGTTGTAGTTTTCTGCCATGATGCGATCCAGCTCATCTGGACCCGTCCACTCATGGCCGATGTTAACCCGCTTCAAGAATTTCTTAACGTCTTTATTGGTCACGGTCGTCTTGAAAGCCTGTACCAGCTTGTCAAAACGCTCCGGATGCTTCTCGCGGAATGCTCTTGATACAGCGAATCCCCTAACTGAACCACTTAAGAGAGGCACTTCGATTCCGAGGGGCTGTAAAGCTTTGTTCACCGCAGGAGCTTTCCATGCTTTGTTGTCCTTGTCGCTTACATAAGCTAATGGCTTTAAATATTCCTTGATACCGGCACTTCCTTCGGCACCAACAATAGCCATAGTAACCTGGTTACCCGCAATGGCTGACCTTGCTTTGCCACCGCTCTGATATGTCACCAGGTTCAAGCTTTCTTGTGGAATGTTGTAAGCTTTCAACAGCAACACAGCCATCAGGTGACCGTTAGACCCTTGCAGCACTGAGCAACTGATCGTCTTGGGATTTTTTTTGATCGCTTTAAGCAGCTCAGGCAGAGAGTTGTGGGGAGAATCTTTATGCACAACAATTACATCACGATCAAACCACTGGGCGTTGATAAACGCAAAATCCTCAACTCTGTATTTCGCACCGCCCATCAGAATATTTACCGGTATGTAGGGATTGAACGTTGAAGCCAGAATGGTGTAACCATCTGCCGGTTGTCTGAGGAGGTAATTATTGGCAATCATGGTTCCAGCACCTTTTTTATTGATCACCTTGATCGGCACTCCCAGTGCATCGGATAAAAAAGTTACTGTGGAACGGGTCATGCGATCCGCACTGCCGCCAATACCGAATCCTACTACCATGGTGACAGGTCGATTGGGATAGGTATCTGCGATAGCTGAAAAAGCCATAAACGAAGCAACAGCCAGAACTGAAAGTAGTGTAAACGTTTTACGAAACATAATGATCTCTCCCGAAAAAGTTAGATAAGAAGAATGAGTTGATACTATGCAGTTTCCATTTTCTGATGTAAATCTTTTGAGGGTATTGAGCGTATTATCACTTAATGAGGCTTTTGCAACTTTTGTCACCGAAAATAAAAAATGAAAGAACAGGCCCTGTCCTTATTTAACTGGGTAAAACCGAAGCGATTATTGGATTCTGTAACAGCAATCGTGATGCTGCTGGTTGTCATCCTCCTTATCGCTATGGGCAGTATTTTCTCCGGAATGATGTTTGATATTGTAGAAAGCCAATCGGAGAAAAGAGCCATTCAGGCAGCTAAACATGTCGCTCTCATGCCGGAATTACAGAAGTTTGTTCAGAATGACGCCCAGTTAAATATGATGACATCCCTTGCCAGCTTCATCCGCAACGCAACTGAAACCAGCTTTGTCATCATCACCGATGCCAAGGGAATCATCTTGGCCCATCCGGACTCCATGGAAGTGGGAAATAGCATCAAAGATGCTTATGCCATCAAGGCGTTGTGGTATGGAAGAGCATACTCCAGGCATTCCATAGAAAACACCGAAGGCTATATTCTGGGAACCGCGCCCGTCATCAGTGAAAATTATGATATTGTGGGGATGGTGACCGTCGGTTTTCCCGTGAGAGAGTTTCAACAGGTAACCAAAGAATTCTTGGAAAAAGCTGTTTTTTTTATATTCGTTTTTCTGACGCTTGGACTTGTCGCTGCAATTTTCATTGCGCAAGGGGTGAAAAAGGCCATCTTTGGATTGGAACCTTCAGAGATTGCTTACCTCTTTAATGAACGATCAGCCATGATTGAATCGATGCATGAAGGCGTTATTGCTGCAAATGCCGAAGGCAAAATAACTCTCGTCAATGAAGCAGCCTTGAGCGTCCTGCAAGTGGATAAAGAGGAAGAGCTTAGTGGAAAGCCGCTAATTGAATTCTTCCCTTTTCTGGATAGCTTCCCATTTAAAGCATCCGGCAGGCGTATTCACGACAGGGAATGTGTGGTGAACGGCGTGACGTTGATTGTTAATGTGGAATCAGTTGATAAACATGGCGGTCTGGTTTTCAGCTTCAGGGAGCGCCAGGAAATCGATCTGATTGCCCGGGAACTCTCCCAGGTGCAGACTTATTCTGAAATGCTGAGGGCACAAACCCATGAATACTCAAACAGCCTGCATACCATCGTAGGCATGATTCAGATAGAAGCCTATGAAGACGTGCTAAACTACATCGCTGAAGAAACCCAAGCCCATAGAGAATTGATACAATTCCTTACTGAATACCTGCCGGATCGTCACCTCTCGTCCCTCATTATCGGCAAGTTTATGCATGCCCACGAGCAAAAAGTAGAATTCCGAATTGACCCGGAAGCGCGAATGATCGACCTTCCAGCCTCGCTGGATAGACACAAACTGGTTACCGCATTGGGTAATCTTTTACAGAATGCCATTGATGCGGTTTTACTTACCCCCAAGCCCCGTGTCGTGGCGCTGTCTATGTCAGATTTTGGCAGTGACTTGATTTTTGAAATTGAAGATTCCGGACCTGGAATCGGAGAGCAAATAGCAGCCCGTATATTCGAAAAAGGCGTTTCAACGAAATCAGGCAGTAAAAGAGGGTATGGTTTGTATCTGGCTAAAAAATCAGTGAAGGATTTAGGCGGTGAAATCTATTTTGACAGGGCAGACCTGGGAGGTGCCCGTTTTGAATTCTCAGTTCCGAAATCAGGATGAAGATCATGGAAACTATCGAGGTTTTAATTGTTGAGGATAACCTAAAAGTATCTAAGACACACAAGGCTTTTGTTGAAAAAATAGATGGTTTTAAGGTAACAGGAATCGCCAACACAATAGCAGACGCGCTACTGCTGGTCTCTACTTTGGAGCCCCATTTGATTCTGCTGGATATCTACTTTTCCGAAGGCAATGGGATGGATTTCCTGAAAAAAATCCGAACGACTAGCACTTCAGTGGATGTCATCCTGATTACTGCTGCGAAAGAAGTTGAAATGCTCCACAAGGCATTGCATGGCGGGGCTTTTGATTACATGATAAAACCTGTTTTTTTTAACCGTTTTGAAGAATCGCTATCCAGCTACCGAGAGCATTTTCTGGCGATCAATAAATTAGATGAGATGTCTCAGGAAGATGCCAACCGATTTTTTAAAAAATCAGAAAAGCCAGGGACGGAGAGTTCTGAAGAAACACCAAAAGGGATCGATCCTGTAACCTTGAAGACTGTTACGGCGATGCTTAAAGATGAAAAAACCATGTTGTTAGGGGCTGAAGAACTTGGCCAGAAAGTGGGTGTAAGCAGGACAACAGCAAGAAAATACCTGGAATATTTGACCGGTATCGGTTTTCTGGAAGTCAACCTCGATTACAGCACCAAGGGCAGACCGGAAAGGTTGTACAGATTGGCAGATTGATTATCTAAAAACACGTATCTTTTGCCTAAGCCTGAATAAAATAACCATCAAGGCACAAATCCAAAGAAGCTGGTTAATGAATCCTTGAAACAGAATGCCAACCTCACCCCCGCTGATCGCCAAAGCCCTTCTCAACTGCACCTCAAGTGGTTCACCAAGAATATAGCCCAGTATCACCGGAACAATTGAATAGTCCAGCTTCCGTAACAGATACGAGACAATTCCGAGAATCAGCATAATCGCAATCGACAACATCGTATGCTGGACAACATATACGCCAACAAAAGAGACAACGACGATGAACGGCACCAAAATCCAATGGGGTATTTGAATCATTCTGGAGAAAAAGCGAATAAACAACCCGTTCATGAACAACAACATGACGTTCCCAACCAGCATCGAAGCCAACAACATCCATATCATATTGGTTTGTTGAATAAAAAACATGGGGCCCGGGTTGAGACTCATCATCAGCATTGCTCCCAGCAAGACGGCTGTGGTTGCACTTCCTGGAATTCCCAGCGATAAGAGTGGAATAAAAGCACTAATTGCAGCGGCATTTCCTGCTGATACTGCCGCAACAATCCCTTTTTCATCAGCGCCGTCAGCATCGGTTTTTTTCCTGTTTATGTGCTTTTCAATATGGTAGGCCGCTGCACCCGCCACCGAAGAACCTGTCCCTGGAAGCCCACCTATGATAAAACCTATCAATGAACAGCGAATGATAGACCAACAATGTTTGAAAATGGCCTTCACATGATTGAAACCAATTGTTATTTTTTGTTCTATCCTTCGTGTATTAGTTGTTTGCTCGATTAAAAGCAGCGCTTCACCAAGTGTAAACAATCCAATGACAACGATGATGAAATCGATACCGTCATACAACTCCGGCAAGCCAAATGCAAATCTCAGGGTCCCTGTCGCTGAATCGAGCCCAACAATGGCTATGGTCATCCCGATACAGAGTCCAATCAGGTTTTTAATGAAGGCTGTACCAAACAAGAATAATACCAGAATAAAAACAAACAGAATCAGGGCGACATACTCTGCAGGACCAAAACGACTGATGATCGGATTTAAAAACGGCTTCAAAGTAATGAATCCGACAACAGCTAATAAGCTGCCAATAAATGAGGAAACCGCGGAAAACAGTAGTGCTTTGCCTGCAAATCCCCGCTGTGTCAAGGCATAACCATTCATCTGAGTCGTATGAACATGGCTAACTGGTGATTTTTGGAGAATACTGGTTACTCCCTTTCCATATTCTGCACCGTAGTAGATTCCTGCCAGCAAAATCAGCGCACTTTCTGGAGGCAAACTATAAGCATAGACAAAAGGAAGCATCAGTGCGATACCATTAACAGCACCGATTCCGGGAAGTATTCCCGTCATCAGGCCTGTTAGACAACCTGCAAATAGGATGATTAGATGAGTAGTGTTAAAAACGGCAATAAAGCCTGACCATAAACCGAACATTGACTCCATAACACTTAATCGATACCGAAGATTTTACCCAAGGGCAATTGTGCATCCAGCATTAACCGAAAAACACCATAAAAAACAATTGAAATGAGCAAACCGGTTAACCAACCCTGCATCCGATTGCTTCCTACCGTGCGAGCAATAAAACAACAAGTAAACGTGGTTGAAACCATAAAACCAAAATACTCAAATGCAGCCATGTAAATACAAAGAATAAGAATCAACTTCACACTTCTTTTCTCGATAGTGAAATCGGCCTTTTTATCGGGTGCGAAGAAGATAATCCAAAATGGCAGGATTATGAGCGCAATGCTCACAAAAACGGGAAACGGTTTAGGCCCAAGTGGATCATAGGAGAACGGAACTGAGATCTGCAGTGATAATATCAACAACCCGGCGCCAATAACAGTAAACAATGCTGCAATAATCCGTGCTTTCATTTGACCAAACCAAATTCTTGGGCCAATTGCCTCATTTCTTGCACGTTTGTTTTAACGAAATTTTCAAAATCCTTCCCAATGGTAGTAAAAGGGAAAAACCCCAATCGCTGTCTTTCCTCTTCAAATAAAGTCGTTGTAGATAATCTTCGTAGGGTGTTTTCCCACCAGCGATAATCCTCTTCAGGGATTTCCGGTGGCAGGTAGTACCCTCTCCAGATAGGCCAAACAACAGGAAAGCCCTGTTCAGTTGCTATGGGAATTGTGCTGTAGCCGGGTTTGATCCGTTTTTCTGAAAAAACGGCCAAGACAATGAGTTTCCCCGCTTGTATATACTTCGAAGACTCAGCCAAATCTCCGGGAAAAACGTGGATATGTCCGCTTAAAAGCGCATTGATTGCTTCGCCCCCGCCTTCATAGGCAACATATCTGATTTTTTTCGGGTCGATCCCTGCGCTTTTAAGCAGCAGGGCAGATTTCATCCAGTCCTGACTGCCAATAGAACCGCCAGCCCCGAATATAACCAGGTCAGGTCTCTTTCTCAAAGTGTCCAGCAAATCCTTTAAACTCCGCCATCTGGACTTACTCGAAACACCTATGATGCCATAATCTGTTACTAAGGCTCCTAACCAGCGAACACTGCCTTCATCATATTTACCAAATTTACGCTGTGCAATATTCAGGGCTGAACCAGTGCTAAAAGCCACCACAGTATTGAACGATTTGCGTTTAGCACCGGCAATGTAATTGTAAGCTAACGCTCCTATTCCTCCCGGCATATAGCGTATCACCATAGGGGCGTCGCTCAGGTGGGTCAACTCAAGGGAACGAGCAAGCAACTGACAGGTTAAGTCATGACCGCCTCCTGGTTTTGCCGGTGCGATGCATTCCAGATTATCAACAGCAAATGCGTAAGAGTGTAAAATGCCAAATACTATGATGAATAAATAGCATTTGAGTTTCAACTCAAGAAAACGGTCTTTCATTTCATAATCACCTTTCTAGGTGAATCTATCTTGCAATTAGTCAATTTGGAGTTAGCTTCATATCATATCTTTTGGTGATTAATTTCTTTTTAAAACAAAAAATTGGAAAAGTCACATAGGTGGATTGTAATAATCTATATAATTCCTGAAATATGCAAAATAAAATTCACTCCTGACCTCTCTTTCATTTTCCCGGCTTTCACGCTATTTCGCTATCTACTCGAACAAGTCAAGGGGTGAGGGGTCAGTTATCCATAAGATTCTTCGCCACCTAGGGCTATGGGACGAGGAGCGAGACTAATTGATGTCAAATCTTTAAATCGGGTTCCTTTTCGCTTGACCTGCTAAAACCAAATTTTATCAACGACATTGGGGTTCAAGCTGGTATGGCGATTGGATCATATCAAGGCCGAAATAACAGATATCACCGTGGGACTTAAAAATCTGGAAACCACTGTATTGGCTGATGACCGCTTTGAAGAAGTTTTCTCCTTTGCCATCCAGCAAATCATCGACTCTCTCCGCTAGCCTCCGCAATTTAGGACTCCAATCACTAAATCAGTGAAGCCGATGCTAATAACAACGGGTACTGGTTATTCGGGTATCTCATCCGGTGTCCAGTGTTGTTTATTGATCCGTCTTTTCGAATTCATTGAGGTGTACCCTTATCGAACTTATTTGTTTTTTCCCTGCACATACACAGCCTAATATGGTCTAATAATTGAAACATAAGAGCTGAACAACACAAAACTGTTATTTAGGAGAACCACCACTCTTTTACAGATGATAAACGGAGATAGCTCATGCGACAGTCGACTCGTCCCCAGGTTGTTTCGTTGTGTTCAGTTATTCTTTTTTCAGCAGCACTTATCATATTTCTAACCGGAACCCTTCCCGCCCAGACCGACACAAAATCCGAATTTATATTGGCACCCCTGGTCGGTCGCCTGGCCGGAATTGGAGAATTTTACGGTCCGGTTATCGGTATGAATAACATTGGATCGTCAACTCTTGACATTGTTGGAGGCAAGACTAATGGGAGAATTGATGCGGCAGGGATTCTGGTCGGACAGATTCCCTTGCTGAAGGATACCCTCTCTTTGTCAGCAGCGGGAGTACAAGTGAACAAACTTTACATGGATGTCTCATATACCCGCGGAATGGAAGAGGATGATCCGGTCACCCAGGTGGGAAGCGCTCAAGGAGCGGCTTTGGTTTTCCATTGGGATCTTTTCAAACCGATGCTGAACTTCAACACCACCCTTGCTAACTGGGGTTATACCTTTGATTCCTATCTTACGCATATTGATGAGGAGACGATCGAGATGCCGGATTTGCACCTTGGAGATCTGGAATCCACCCTGTTGATCAATGACCTGGTGTTTGATTTTACGGATAATCCGGAAAACCCGACCGGTGGCCTTCGACTGGGAATCAATCTCACCTCGCTGGAAACCAATACCGAATTCAGCGGAACTCAAACCGCAAATTACTTTCTGAATGTCTATCTGCCGATTATAAGCGACCATACATGGGTTTTCAGAGGTTTCGGTTCGGATACTGCAGTCAGCAAGGAGGCGATTACCGATGTGGAGGAGATCAAGTCCAAGATGAAAGTAGACTGCGACCAACTAACCCAGGCCGATCAGCAGTCCGAATGCGAAAACCTGAGAGATAGCATCGCTACTTATCTGTCTGCCCATAATAAATACGGAACTGCGACCCCGCTGGGAGGAAACAAAATGCTCCGGTCGTTCAGGGAAATGCGATTTCGGGGGGCCCACTCCCGCATGCTGGGAACAGAGTTCAGGTTTAATTTTCCCTCCTCCGGTCTGGTGGACAATTATCAGGCAGCTCTTTACTACGAAACAGGAACTGTCGTCGATGACCTGAATGATTTAAACGATACCCGGGTAGATTCCTTTGGCGCGGCCCTTAGATTTGCTATTAATGATCTGACCCTGCGTCTGGAGTCTGCAAATGGCGACGAGGGAGCAGAATGGTTTCTGATTGTCGGTCACCCCTGGTAAAACCGCCCATCCTCCCAATCCAAAAAAATCTTGACCAAGGAAAATGATGGGGGATGGATTGGGTATTTGTCGATAGAGTTATGCGGGAAAAGGGACCAAACTCTTTGTCGGAGTTCGAAGCTTTGTAAACTACCGGATTGGTTGCCATCAATAAAAACGGATCGAACCTCAAGGGTACCAAACCCTTACCTGCTTTTTCACTCAAATAATCTTAATCTCACATCTGGAGGCACAAATGAAACAGCTTAAAATCGTACAGATCGGGTTAGGTCCATTGGGCCGGAAAATACCCGGTTATATTGCCCAGCGCCAGGGAATGGAACTGGTTGGGGCTGTAGATGTCAACCCCGCCTTACAGGGACAAGACGTGGGTGAACTTTGCGGACTGAGTCCTATGAATATCAAAATCTCAGCTTCCCTGGAAGAGTGCCTGAAAGCTGCAAAACCTGACGCTGCTATCCTCACCACTGTGTCCACGATGGAAAAGGTAACACCTCAGATTGAGGAAATTGTCGGCTGCGGATTACCGGTTGTTTCTACCTGTGAGGAATTGATCTATCCCTGGGACACCTCACCCGAACGGTCTGCTCAAATAGATGAAGCTGCCAAAAAAGCCAATGTGGCTGTTCTGGGGACCGGGGTCAATCCCGGATTCCTGATGGACGCCCTGCCGGTTTTTCTCTCTTCGGTCTGCCAGCAAGTTGAACGCATCCGGGTTTCCAGATTCCAGAACGCAGCCTTTCGCAGAGTCCCCTTTCAGAAAAAGATTGGTGCCGGTTTGAATCTTGAAGAATTTGAATCGCTGAAGCAATCGGGAACTCTTCGGCATGTCGGACTTACGGAGTCGGTTCAACTGATCGCCAACGCCATGGGTTGGAAACTGACAAAAACCGAAGATATCATCACCCCGGTTATTGCGGAAAAAGAGATCAAGACCGACGCCATGACCATCCCCAAGGGATTCGCAGCCGGTGTGCAACAGATCGGTAAGGGCTGGATGGGCGAAGGAGAGAAAATCACCCTGCATTTCAAGGCAGCGGTAGGGGAGCCCGAACCTTATGACAGGGTAGAAATAGAAGGCGAACCCAATATCTCATCCACAATCAAGGACGGGGTTAACGGTGATGTAGCAACCTGCGCCATCGTCCTAAACGCCTTGAAACAGATTACAGAGGCCACCCCCGGATTGCGAACCATGGCAGACATTCCCATCACCGCCTTTTTCAGATAATCCATACAGCACGGGTCAGACAAACGAGCCTGCCCGTGCCTCATTCCGACTGCTCCCCTCACACGCCTGGTAAATACACCAGGGGACAGATCCACAATGATCTGCAGACCATCCATCAAAACACCGACTTTCTCTGTCTTCTCTTCAATGGACATGCCATACTCTATATTTGCGATTAATCGTGTCATTCAAGCATCTTCAAGCTCCGGCAGCGAAAATAAACCTGCTCCCTGGAAAGTAAATGAAAGTAGCTGCTGACAGAAACAGTCGATTTTATTTTCAATAGGTTAACTACCGGACGTTTAGGAACCAAGGGGACGCTTTGTCAACAAAAAAGGAGAGAGTAAATACCGAAGGATCGATCAGCTCATTCAACTGGTAAACCATGAATATCGAGACTGTTGACCTGTTTCGGTAAGGGGATGATTTCAATGGCTCACTGAAAAACTGGCTATCAAAGTCATTTGCATGAAAATATTTACCCCTGAAATAGTTGAACATTACGAACTTTTCCAGTGTACTCTTTCGATTTTTGTAGAAGAAGTTAGCGGAGGGAAAGCCGAGTTTTTGATAATCATTCGCATACAGTGTGAATCGTAGAAGGTTAAACATCAACGGAAGAGCGTCCCGGTGAATCCAAAAAGGTCTGGTTGTCGTCGGGTCAAAATTCAGTTAGATCTTAGTATAAAACATAAATGACTACTCTGACATATTGCTCAATTCAAGACCACTTCCAAAGCGATCAGTATCTGAGATAAGACGTTTTTCCGGGATTTGATTGATTCAAAACTTGTCCTTCTGGCTTTTTTTAAAAGACCAACATAGGAAAGCACAGGGAAGGTTGCGTAAATATAAACCGTAGAATTATGAACCAACTGAAACTCATTTATCCACCTTCAGGTAAGAATACAGTTTTTATTGCGGCTTTGTTTGTCCTGTTGGCTTTTGTAAATACGGCTTCAGCAGGTTCGTTCAAGATCGATAAACTCATTTCTGTCAGACAGGCAGACCGGCTCGAAAATATTAATTACGGTGATTTAAAAGAGTTATTGACTAAGGAGTTTGATCCGTTGTCCTCACCGGTATTTCACCCGGGAAAGATCAGCCGTCCGTACTGGATAAAACTGAATCTTTCCTCGCTGAAAGACGGGTTAGGGGAGAGTTGGATTCTGGAGCTGGCAACTTATAAGCTCAACGAAATCGATATCTATTACCAGGATAAAACCGGGGAACTTCGACATCGAAAAGCGGGTCTTAAAATTCCGGGGCAAATGCAGGATTCGAAAGGCAGGAATTACGTGCTGCTGATAACCGGCATGGACACCAGCGAACCGCTTCTGATCAGGGCATCTGCCGTTTACCTGCGAGTCCCGCTCCATGTCTGGACAATTCACGATTATTTTCTCAAAGAGCAGAAGCAGATCCTCCTGGACGGAGGGTTTTATGGTGTTTTGGTTGCGATCGTTCTTTATCACCTGTTCATCTTCATCGCGCTTCGTAATCGTGCCTATCTTAATTATGCGATATTTTTATCGGTGGTCTTGCTCTGGTATCTAGCTGGAAGGGGGTGGGCCTTTCTCTTTCTCTTCGCCGGATTTCCTCCGCAATACTCAAATTTGATCACCATCCTCAATCCAGTGCTTGGCGGATTGCTGATGATAACCGGCATTCAGTTCACCAGGAGCTATTTAAAGATCGCCGATTACAGTCGTGGGTTGGACAATGCACTAAGAGCCAATATTTGGCTATTGGCTGCTTTGGGAGCGATGGGTCTGGTCTTCATCGTCTCAAGGGATACGGATCTGGTTGTCTATTTATATAATTTTGGTTTTGTTGTGATATTGCTATTGATTATCCTCTGTTTTTCTGCCGCTATAAAGGGATTCCAGCAAAAGCAAATCACCGCGCGATATTACCTGGTGGCCACCTCCCTGCAGTTTTTTGTCTCAATTTACATGATCCTCTGCATGTTCGAAGTGCTCCCTTTTGCTTTCGAATGGCGAGTTCTGCAATTCTGTTCCGTAGTCGAAATGCTGATTTTTTCTTATGGATTGTCCAGACAGGTCAGGCAGATTAATGAAGAAAAAGAAACGATAACTCGTGAGCTAATCTCAACTAAAGAGGAGATGATCAACCAGCTTGAAACCATCAACAATCTAAAAGACAAGGTCTTGTCTAAAATCATGGAATCAAGGCAGTATCCGGAAATCGCAAGGCTTTTCCCTGTAATCAATTCAGTAACCTATATCCAGGCGATTGGAAACTATAGTCGTGTTGTTTACCTGGCTGAAGGAATGGAAAATGAAATAGAGATTCAAGTTGGTTTGAAGGATATCGAGAAATATTTTGATCAGGAACACTTTATACGCATCCATAAAACCTACCTGGTCAGGCAGGGTATCAAATTCTCACTCCAACGCAGAAGCACCGCTGACTATGATATGGTCACAAGACATTTCGTTCTGCCCGTCGGCAGGAAGTATATTAAATCGATTAAAGAGCAATTGGCTGAATAATACGGACGATTCAATCTACTTTTGAGTATCACACCCTCCACTCATCACCGTACTTTGCCTTCACATCTACGGTATAAATAAAACTAAAAACCCACTGATGGAGAAAGTTAATCTTTTGATAACAGTATCATAAACCATTAGTGTGTCCTTACCCCATCTACCGTTCATATTCCCACCCCCAAAAAGGATATACGGTTCAAACCATTTCGTTATTAATCCCTCATTTGCTTATCTAATCTTGTATTAAACAACGAGATTTCATTTGGTTTGTTCAGAGTTGAAACAACGATAAAGCATCCCAGTTCTACTTTGGATACCAGATCCCGCTATTTAACCATTATGCAATAGAGGAGAAAACCATGCCCAGACTGCGAATCAACGGTGATGTCCGTGATGTGAATGTTCCTCCGGATACGCCTCTTCTTTGGGTGTTGAACGAGCAACTCGGACTCACCGGAACAAAATACAGTTGCGGTATCTCAGAATGCGGCGCCTGCACGGTTCTGATTAACGGAGAGCCGGTTCTATCCTGCGGTTTACCTGTCAGCGAAGCTGAAGGAGTCGATATTGTTACTATTGAAGGCTTACACGGTCCGGTTGCAGACGCTTTAAGAAATGCCTGGATCGCAGAGGATGTCGTTCAGTGCGGGTATTGTCAGCCTGCACAGTTGTTAACCGCGGCAGCCCTTCTAAGCACCAATTTTAACCCAAGCGATGAAGACATCGATGCCGCCATGTCCGATGTCATTTGTCGATGTGGCACTTATCAGGCCATACGAAAAGCAATTCACCGTGCAGCGGGGGAGATTCGTCATGAAAAAAAATAATATCGATCAAAAGAGAAGAGATTTTCTAAAACTCGGTTTTGTAGCCGGTTCCGGCTTGCTAATCGGAATACATCTACCTGGCTGCACGGAGGCTGCCAACCAATCGGTTTCAACACCGGAAATCCAGGATGATGAATTCAAGGCCAACGCCTGGATCAAAATAAACAGCGACGGCATGATTACGGTCACTGTAAGCCATTCCGAAATGGGCCAGGGAATATCAACGGCTATATCCATGATTGTCGCAGAGGAGTTGGAAGCGGACTGGTCCAAGGTTCGTTTTGAAATGGCGCCTGTGGAGGATGTTTATAAACACCCGAAATATGGGATTCAATGGACAGTATCCAGCATGAGCATTCACGCTTCCTGGGATTTATGGAGAAAGGCCGGTGCATCGGCAAGGCAGTTGTTGATCCTCTCTGCCGCCCGGTTTTGGGGTGTTTCCGTAAACGAATGCCTGGCTGAAAACAGCACCGTTATCCATAAACCAAGCTCTCAAACAATCAACTATGGAGAGCTTATCGATAAGACAGACGGGCTTTCGCTGCCAGAAAATGTCCGGCTAAAAAGACCCGATGAGTTCAAAATCATTGGAAAATCGGTGTTGCGTCTGGATAGCCATGAGAAAATAGACGGGTCGGCCGTTTTTGGAACGGATGTCAAAGTTCCGGGCATGTTGATTGCCACGATAGTTCATCCCCCGGTTTTCGGGGCCGGGATCAAATCATTGGATGCCCGTGAAGCACTCACAATGCCGGGTATTAAAAATGTCCTGACTATCGAAACCGGTGTGGCCATCGTTGCCGAAACCTTTTGGCAAGCCAGTTCGGCAATACCGTCTCTAAACATCGAATGGGAAAAGAGTGACAACCGGCATGTCAGTACCCGTCAATTGTTCAAACGTTGGAAAAAACTTGGTGCGAAAGAAGGAAAGGTCTTTTTTGAAGAGGGCGACGTCAAACCGGTTTTTGAATCCACGTCCAGGGTGGTGGAAGCAACCTATGATCTTCCCTACCAGGCTCACGCCACGCCGGAACCAATGAACTGCACCGCATCCGTTACAAAAACAGGTTGTGAAATCTGGGTTCCGACTCAAAACCAGAAAGGCGCCCAGGAGATTGCCGCCAGAATTACGGGCCTCGATAATGAGCAGATCAGGGTTCATACAACCTTTCTGGGATGCGGTTTCGGTCGCCGCGCCTTGGTTGATTACGTGGGAGAAGCGGTCGAAATTTCTCGGAAAATAAACGCTCCCGTTAAACTGATCTGGACCCGCGAAGAGGACATCCAGCACGATTTTTACCGTCCTGCCACCCACAATGTCATGAAAGCCACAATTGACAGCCATGGTCGCCCAACTGCCTGGCTCCACCGCATTGTCGGGGCCGATGTTTTTGCCCAGGCTATGCCCAAAGTTATTTCGGGCATGATGCCGGACTCGACCCCCCGTTTCCTGAAAAACATGGCTACTTCATTAGCCGAAACCTTCCTGCCGCGAATCATCGCCGGGAAAAAGGCCATTAAGAGCGCCGGTCCTCTGCCCTACCGGATTCCGAATGTACAGGTTGAATTTATCAATGACGATCCGGGAATCCCTATTGGCTGGTGGCGATCTGTGGCGCCGTCAGCCAATTGCTTTGCTGTGGAGTGTTTTATAGACGAGCTGGCTGCAGCCGGAAAGAGAGATCCTTACGAGCTGAGAATTGAATTACTGGGAGCCAATCCACGCCTGCAACATGTCGTCAGGAAAGTGGCTGAGATGGCAAACTGGTATGAGCCACCACCCAACGGCACTCATCGGGGTATTGCGGCTCATGATTTTCAATCGACCATGATGGCCTATGTGGCGGAAGTATCGGTAAACGATTTCAATGAAATAATGGTACACCGTGTCTTTTGTGCCGTAGATTGCGGAATTGCCGTTAATCCCGGAAACATTGAAGCGCAGGTCATAAGCGCTCTCGCCTTTGGTCTGACCGCCACTATCAAGAGTTCGATAACATTCAGGGAGGGGAAAGTCGAGCAGGGCAATTTCGATGATTTTCCCGTTTTAAGAATGGATGAAATGCCACGGGTCGAAGTCTTTGTTGTTCCCAGTAACAATCCTCCAACAGGCATTGGGGAAGTTGGTGTGCCCATCATCGCGCCCGCAGTAGCGAACGCTGTTTATGCTGCAACCGGAAAAAGGTTGAGATCTTTACCGTTGCGACTGGATGAAGCCTGATCAGGATTATCCGAAATTGCGGTTTATTTCCCATTAGCCCTGTCAAAACTTAATGAGAGAAACAATGAAACAATCTATTCCCGTTTTACTGTTACTGATCTTGATATTTTCAGCGGTGACTGCCCTTTGTGCGCCGTTGCGTTATGTCGGCGTTAAAAAATGTAAAAAATGCCACAACACAAAAAGTGAAGGTATTTATACATCATGGAAAAACTCCAGGCATTCGATGGCATATCAATCCCTGAAAAGCTCTTCGGCCCATAAGAAAGTAAAAGAATCAGGCCTGACCGGAAAACCATGGCGTCTTCCGGAATGCTTGGTTTGTCATAGTGTAGATCCCCCGTCCCAAAAAGTCGGATTTACCAAGCAATTCAAGATCGAAGACGGGGTTCAGTGTGAATCCTGCCATGGACCGGGCAGCCTGTATGCAACGAAGAAAATAATGAGGAAAATCTCAATGGAAAACAAACTCGGTGAATCCGAAACGGCGATTAAAACCGGGCTCGTCGGAATAAGCAAAAAGTCCTGTGGGACCCGGTGTCACAAGTCAGAAATAGAGTATAAAGGGGTCATATTTCGAAATCCCTGTTATTCAAAACTGAAAAATATAAAAACCATCATGAAAGATTTGATTAATCCTTTTCATTAATCGTTTCCCAATCACAACTATCAAAACAGGAGATAAAAATGAAGACAGCTATCTTAACTTTCAGCCAGACAGGCAACACACTGAAAGTCGGCAATGCAATTTCAGAAGGTTTACGCACAAAAGGCCATGAAACGGAACAGACTCGATACCTGCACCGAAAAAAATGGAATCCGGCAAACGCTGATCTGATAGGCCTGGGATGCCCGGTATTCGAGAATCTGCCAACTGAGAATGTCCTGGACTACCTCAGGGAAAGCAATCACGATTTTGAGGGGAAAAAAGCATTCGTCTTCATCACATCCGGTGGTTCGCCGGGAAAAAGCCTGTGGCGCTTGGCAAAGGCAGTCAAACAGGCAGGTGCGGACGTGATTGGCGGCATTCAAATCCGGGGTGCGGTGACCGTTCCCACTAAATTTGGTGAGTTTATAGACAGGCCAAATGCCGACGATTTAAGGCAGGCAAAAGAATTTGGCGTGGCAGTAGCCGATCACCTGACAGATAAGGCCGAACTGCCATCTCAATTTCAAATCGATCCGAATGAAGGTGGTCGTCTGTATGATGTGCTGGGGCCATGCCTGACTTATCTAAAAAAGAAAATCACACCCCTGGCCACCTGTGATGAAACCAAGTGCGACCTCTGCGGAACCTGCGTTTTTGAATGCCCTACCAATTGTATCAAAATCAGAAACAAAAAAGTGGTGTTTCAGGAAGGTTGCATGGTTTGCTATCGTTGTTGGCATGTTTGTCCTCAGGATGCTGTTTCCATTCAGTTTTCTCCCAAAGACGGATTTATCGAGAGAACTCTCTACTCGAACAGGATGGAAAGACGATTCGGCAATATCGGGAATGATGAGATCATTGGGCCGAATCTCTATACCGATGTCCTGTCCAGAAAAATTAAACTCAAATACGATCGCCACAATCCAACAGCGGAATTCGAATATCGACAGTGAGTCGGAACAGGACGAACGAATCCGTTTTCGGAGTTTTGTGATGGTTACGTTTTATGGATCAGATTCTTGATCGTGATATCTGACATACCGGAGGAAGGCCTCTGATGCGATATGATGTAAATCATTGGCAGCCTTGATGGGATATTATTCATTATTTTTGTGACTTCAGCGCCAAGCAAAAACATGGGATTTCGTTTTCTTCAGAAATATGCCGTCGATACCTTGACACAAGAGAGAGACTCAACCATATTCTGAAAAAACGAAGATAAAACGGATAGAGACCATGACATACGATCAATTAGCAGCTTTCATTGCGGTGATTGAACACGGTAGTTTTCGTTCCGCCGCCAAAGCCATTCACAAAACCCAATCCACAATCAGTGCTTCTGTCAAAAACCTGGAACAGGAATTGGACATCCAATTGCTGGACCGGACGCAATACAGACCGAGATTGACACCACAAGGCGAAGTGTTTTTCGAGCAAGCCAAAAAAACCATACGTCAATTTGATCGACTAAATGAGTTCGGAAGGCATCTGGCTTCCGGTGACGACCCGTCATTGGCAATTGTGATGAGCGGAATATGTGCACTTCCACCTATTTTAGAGATCATAAAGAAAAACATCGCAGCCTACCCAAAAACAGCTTTTTCCATTTCGACCGAACACATGAGCGGTGTCTTGGAGAAGCTGAATAACAATCAATATGATTTGGCAATTGGTCCCGGCTTGGGGGTCGACCACCGCCATGAGTATGCTCAAATCGGGACAGTGACCATTATGTCCGTCAGCGCCGCAGGGTTCATTACATCAAAAAAGACGCCTGTCTCCCAAGCAGAAATGCGCTCATATGTTCACATACTTGTTTCCGATTCCGGGGTGGAAGCTCCAAAGTCACATGTCAATATCATACCGGGTGGAAGCTCCTGGGTTGTAAATGACTATGCTTCCAAAAAGCAGCTTATCCTCGCAGGACTGGGCTGGGGACGTCTGCCTTTCCATATGATTAGCCGGGAATTGGAAGCAGGATTGCTGGTACCTCTCAAAATCCAGGGTATCCCAGGCAACCAGGAAGTCCCGATTTTTATCATACGAAAGCTCAGCCGATCACCGGGTCCGGTTTCTCAACATTTATGGGATCAAATGTGCGCCTTCGGAGTGTAAAATCCTGGTATAGCTACCTATTAGAACCCCTCAATAAAAATCACCCCATTCTTCATCCGATCTTCGGAATCCCTTCTAACATAGCTGGTTGAGCCCGCAGTAAAATGTTAGATAAAAACGATCATTTTGATCTAAACAAGTCATTATCTTTCTTTCGTTTTTTTATCATAAACTTATCGATATGTGAGCCGAAGTTGGCTATTAATCCGATAGGTGAGGTAATAATGGAAAGTTCTATAATTTATATTCTATGCATTGGTATTTCCGCCTTTTTAATTGGTTTTTCAAAATCCTCCGTAGGGGGACTGGTTATTGTTGTGGTACCTCTGGTCGCCATAGCCGTGCCGGGTCCTGAATCGACAGGACTGATACTGCCGATGATGGTTGCGGCCGATTTTTTTGCTGCCGTGTCATATTTCAGGGCCTGTCAATGGTCGGTTTTCTTCCGGATTTTTCCTGTTACAGCAATAGGAGTGGTGATAGGCTACCTGATTATGGGTCAGATACCCCGGGATGTTTTTGGTTCGATTTTGGGGGGAATTATCTTATTGATGCTGATTGTTGGTTGGATTGTGGAAAAGAAACCAATAGCGCCGCTGGGAAACAAAATGCTGACATGGGTGGTCGGCATTTGTGCCGGTATTTCAACGATGATCGCAAACGCAGCCGGGCCTTTGATGGGAATTTATCTACTTCAGCAAAGAATGCCCAAGGATAATTTCGTGGGCACCCGAAGTGTATTTTTTCTACTGCTCAATCTTTTTAAACTACCCTTTTCCTCCAGTCTTGGACTGGTGACTCTTTCATCGCTGGAAGTGAATCTATATGCTCTACCCCTGATTATCATCGGCGCCGTAATCGGTATCTTTGTTCTAAAGCATATCAACATCACTCTTTTCAAGACCATAGTTCGACTGGCAGCAACGATTTCGGCTTGCAGACTGATTTTTGCCTAAACATGAGCTTTGCTAGAATGGCACTGATTTTTGGCAGGCGTGCCTCAAAGCTTCCTTTTTTTTAAAGAGCTGGTACCTGACATCCGCTTTTTTCCTTTCTCAGTTATTCTAATGCACTGTTTTGCATGGCTGATTTGTTTCTGTTTCAGCCGGCAAAGCGGGTCTGGAAAGCAGAAACAGCTAAAACCTATTCTGCGGAGGAGTATCTGTTAAACACATAGATGCTGTCATCCCGGGCGTTCAATACATATACCTTTTCATCTTTAACGCGAAGATTCGTGGGAAGGAAATCATCGTCCGATTCGATTGAATCGATCTGGGCAGCTCCGGCATTAGCTACGATCTCATAATCGGCATTCAGCACAACGAGCTTGTTGTGATAGGCACTGGAGACGTACAGATATCCGTCACTGTCTTCATCAACTGCCCAGGAGCCGTTAAACGTCCATTCCTCGCCCAGGTAGGTTTTTTTGGTCAGATCACTGTTAAGAATCAAAAGTCCGTCCTGATCATCCTCCATATCGACACAGATAACAATTTCACCGCTTGCAAGCACCTTGAGATCGTGAAAGGAGATGTCGGTCTCTTCCGGGGGACCCGGTAACATTGCCAGAATGGCATCTTTATCCAGGCTTCCGTGGAGTGTGGCAAAATCATCACTCAGTTTCCATAAGAAGAGGGCCCGACCCGAGGCATCGGTACCGGAACCGCAACAGGGAATGAGGAAGTTATTCCCATTGTCATCCCGGTCGATGATATTTGTTGTGTAGGTGTTGTCAGCGTTTTCGAAGGAGCTCACCGCGGTACCATCAGTCGAATAGGAGTTATGATGAACAAGGCCTGATTTAACATAGTAAACGTGCAGGGTATCATTGTTGTCGATATGAATGGTATCGCCCCCTATCGCTTCTGCCGAGGAATCCTTCAAAGTCCCCTGGTAGCTGTAGGCATTATCAAAAACGTGAATGGGGCTTAGCGGATTGGAAAAGGCTGTGTAATTGTTGATATAGACTTTACCCGCACTATCCACATCAATAGAGCTTTTCATCGCGCCGAGGTCGACGCTGGTATCACCGAATGAGGTAACCAGGTTAAGCGTCGACATGCATTCCGGTGAATCGGTTTTCTCTGCGGTCCATGTCCCGGTGACTCCGTCTGAAGTATAGGTCCCCGTTATTTGCTGGCCCGAAATCGTTCCTTCAATCTGTTTCGTTGGATTCGCACCATCCTCGATCGTAAGGGTGATCGTGCTGCCAGACAGGGTTCCATTTCCGGAAAGCTGGTCTTCGACACAAGCGGCACTCACTTCAATCTTGGTATCGGATTGCAGGAGGCTCCATTGCTGAGTCAGATCTGCAGATCCTGAAGTCGTATCGTACACTTTCCAATATCCGGTAATATCGGTACTCGAATCATCCGCCGAACTGCTTCCATCGCCGGAACAGCCGAATAGAAAAAAAACAAGTGAAAGGGTTACTATAAACAAGTTCAATCTCATCATAATCTCCAGGAAATCAAATCAGATGGTCACAGCCGGCTCTAACAGGCTTTCAGGCAGGAGTGATCGCTTAACAAAGGTATTACAGTATCCGAATCCGATATAAATGGCAAACAGATCGGGCGGGTAATCACCTAGTCCGGGCCTGGAAACAGGCTGTTTGAACTGTGGATATTGGTGAGTGGAATGTTCTAAGCTCGAATGAAGTTATAAAGCTTGTCTGCAGGAAGGCATGCCCAGACCCGAAATGATCGGGCCTGGTTGTTTCAACTCAGCCATTTCATCTTCTTGACAAGATTATAGATGCGGTTGAAGGTTTTGCCGTAGGGAGGCGTAATCGCCAGGTTCATTCTGGCCTGTTTGAAAACGGGTCTTAATTTGGAGAACTCAGCAAATCCTTCGTAACCATGATAAGCTCCCATCCCGCTATTCCCTGTGCCACCAAAAGGTATATCATGCTGGGCAGCATGCAGGGCGCAATCATTGATGGAAACGCCGCCGGAGCGGGTATTGTCCAGGACTTTGTCTATGGTTTTCTTTTTATTGGAGAAAATATACAGTGCTAACGGTCGCTCATGACGGTTGATATAGTCGATCACTTCGTCCAGGGATTGATAGGTTACCATCGGCAACAAGGGACCGAAAATTTCACGTTGCATCACTACCATCTCTTCGTTAACGGACTTAAGGATGGTTGGTGATATCTTGTTCAGATCGTCATCCGCCTGCGGACCGGGTAGCAGATTTACAACGTCAGCTTTTTTTTCCCTGGCATCTTCAAGGGTATCGAGAAGGCGTTTGAATGCTCTTTGATCGATGATAGCCGTGTAGTCCTTCGTCTTGAGATCTGCGTAACGTTTGGTCACCACTTTTTTCGCGATTTCAATAAAGCGATCCTCCTTGCCTTGGGGAACAAACAGGTAGTCCGGGGCGATACAGGTCTGGCCGGAATTGATCAGCTTGGCAAACATGATACGTTCGACCGCTTTTTCCAGATCGAAATCATCCGCGATGATCGTTGGGGATTTCCCACCCAATTCAAGAGTCACCGGCACAAGGTTTTCAGAGGCTGTCTTCATGATGGTTTTACCAACTTCGGGGGATCCGGTGAAAACCAAATGATCGAAGGGCAGGGTGGAGAAATCGCTAGCAGGCACACCGGGCAGAATGGCAATCAGCTCTTCGGAGATTTTCTCAGAAAAACGCTTCTGCAACAAGCGGCTTAGGGTTTGAGAACTGGTAGCCTGTTTGATCATCACCCTGTTACCGGCGGCAATTGCACTGGTCAGCGGACTGAGAGCCAAAAAGAGTGGATAGTTCCAAGGTGTTACGATCCCCACAACCCCTTTGCCCTGGGGGATTACCCTGTTGTCCGCACCAAAGAAAACCCGTGAGACATGACGGTTTTGCGGTTTCATCCATTGTTTCAGCTTTTTCCTGGTATAACGCAATCCCATCAGGCTGGGTGCGATCTCCAGGATTTTGGTTTCATGGTGAGAACGGTTACCAAAATCGTTCGAAATTGCCTTGCAGATTTCATCATCATTTTCCAGAAGAATTTTTTCTATGATATTTAACACCGCAACACGTTCATGATAAGAAAGCTGAGGCTTTTTCAGAAATGCCGCTCTCTGGCTATCAAAGATTTTGAGGGCCAATTTTTTTTTGTTATCTGCATCAACAGGCAGTGGGATATTCATTTTTCAGCTCCATGCCGGATAGTTATTGTATGGTTTCTTCAAGGGCTTCGTATATTGTTTCACTGACATCTTCCTGCAGGGCTATCTGCTGAGCCGAGGTCAATGGCACTTCCAGTGTGATGGCTTCATGTTCAACCCCAATGGCAACGGGTCTGTGTCCCCGGGTTGGAAACTTCAAATATTGGACGGAGGACAGGCGGTCCTCCCCAACCTGTTTCTGATCGTATTCCGGGTAAACCTTTACTCCATTTACCAGTACCAGGTAAATCTTCTCCGGAAGTCCCATCAGGGATCTCAGTTTTTCATCCCGCTCCTCCTTGTCATTGAATTCGATCAGGAGGGTACAGCCGATATCGCCATGCTCCCCAAGAATCTGGTTGTATGTCTCCAGCTCATATTGGATATCGGATTCCCTGACTATTCTCTCGATCCGCATCATCTCCTGAATCTGGTACTTGATGGTATCATGATTTTCGAAAAGGAAGGTAAGATTTGATCCCAGGTGTATTCGCCTGGGTTTTTTTATTGCCAGGACTTCCTTGCGGATTGACTCCCGTTGCTCTTCATAGGTTATATAGTCCAGAATCTCATCGCGTGTGACCAGGTTCATTGAATCCTCCTATCTATATTCCGGTTGCACCTCTTGGGGTTGAAAATATCGGAATTGGATGCCGCCATCACTATTTCATGTTTTGCCCGGGCATCTGCCAGCCAATACGGTCCTGTTCCTTAATCAAGCAGGTCCAGCATTTGCTGAAATCTACCGGCGTGAGACTTTTCAGCTTTCGCCAACACTTCAAACCAGTCTGCAACATCGTTAAATCCTTCTTCACGGGCAGTTTTGGCCATTCCGGGATACATATCGGTGTATTCATGCGTTTCACCGGCAACAGCAGCCTTCAGGTTTTCCCTGGTTCCGCCGATAGGCAGATCGGTTGCCGGATCTCCAACCGCTTTCAGATAATCCAGGTGACCATGGGCATGACCGGTCTCTCCTTCCGCAGTTTCTCTAAAATTGGATGCAACTTCAGGATAGCCTTCAACATCAGCAACCTTGGCAAAATAGAGGTAACGGCGGTTTGCCTGGGATTCTCCGGCAAACGCTTCTTTGAGGTTTTCCAAAGTTTTGGAATCTTTTAACTCAGCCATTTTTTCTCCTTAAGATTGTATCTCAGTACCGATTTGAGAGTTCTTGAATCCACAGCCATTCACCATATTCATGAACCGAGGGATATATGTTGAATGACCAATCAATCTTATAACAAATTAACTACTGAAAAAGCCGTGCCAAATTGACTGGAGATTTCAGATTCCTGATGTCAAGGATTTGATGGACAGATTTGGGGGAACCCCGGGAAGGATCAATTCTGTTCGGAAAGGTAAATCCGGTGCATCATGACCGGATTGCAGGCAGGGGATCAGTCGCATTTCCATAGGCCATGAATATTACAGAAGGCCCTGACTTTTTTAAGGTTTTCCTTATGGTCAAAGGTTCTCTCGGGTTTTTCGCCGGGTTTAAGATATTTCCTTGATTCAGCACTGTCGGTGATGGTATCAATCCACATAATGTAGTGATCATCGCTCATGGGATGCTCCGTCTCTCCGACTTTCACTGTGATTTGCCTTTCCTGTTTTTCCAACACGGGAACATGTTTTTCGAGACCCTGGTCACCCGATTTCTCATGCTGGTGAGTCATAGGTCTACCACAACAGACCAGTTCCCCGCCTCCGGCAAATAGAATACCTACGGTGTTTCCACACACTTCGCATTTATAAACCTGGAATTTTTCGGTCATTGTCTTCTCCGGAATATATTGTTTGAATGTCACTCTTTACAAATCTTTAGACCTTGAGGGTACAGGGCATCAGGCCACATCGGGTTATGTGAACAACCCTGTCAAAAAAATACCTATGCCGCATTATAGGCGAATTGGGAATGGGTGTAAACTGTTGGCATTTATTCTATGAGGGAGGGGGTGTTGCCTGTTTCAATGTACTTTAGGCAGGAAACCTATGTATCAAAAATCACAAGTGTATCTTGTTTTTGATACACTTGTGACACCCTGCCTGAATTGTTCAAGCTTGATCAACGAGGATTAATCTCCAAGTTCCGCTTCCGCCTTGGTATCAGCCATTTTTTCAGCAGTTGCAGAGTTAAGTTTAGCACCCTTGACATCGAGTTCCAGTACTTTCATTTGGACCTCGTGTCTGAGTGTCAGTCAACATTGACTGAAAAAAGCCTCAACAGCACTGGGTCAATTTATGACAGTCAAATTTGAGGATCAATCAGAATAAAATTGTTACTCCCTTGTTTAAACCATCCTAAGAAACTTCTCTCAAGGTTTCGTCGATCAATTCCATGCCTTCTAATAGTTCCTTCTGTTCTCCACCGATTCCCATACGCAGATAACGATCCATGCCAAAACTGTCACCTGCAATGATAAAGACGCTTTTTTCCTTTCGTAGCCTGGTGCAAAGCTCGGTTGAATTGATATCCATGTTGTAGCGCATGAAAACGATCCCTCCCGCTTTTGGGGGAATGAAGTGAAAAAGATCCGAATGGGAATCGATCCAGCTCTGAAACTTAACCAGGTTTGACTTGAGCATCCCCCTGCCCCGGCTGAGAACCTGTTTCCTTCGTTCCGGTTCCATCACCAAGGTAGCCACATATTGTCCAAGCATGTTTGTGGAGATAGAGGTATAATCATGAAAGGCCCAGCCTCGGGCAATGATATCTTTGGGTCCTACCAGCCATCCCATACGCAAACCGGGGAGAGAATAAGACTTGGAGAGGCTCATGGTAACAATGGCCCTGTCATACAAATCATAGAAAGTAGGCGTTTCATCACCTTCCAGTTCAGCCCCCCTGTATATTTCATCGACGTGAAGAATAGCTCTAACATGATCGGCGATTTGGACAATTTCCTTCATCATCTCTTCGCTTAATACCGCGCCAGTTGGATTATTGGGATTGCAAAGGCAGATCATTTTGGTCTTGTCGTTAACCAGTTTTTTCAAGTCATCAAGGTCCGGCGCCCAATTCAGCTCCTCCTTCAGGTAAAACGGTTTCACATTCGCACCAAGGAAATTAGCAATGCCGTGGATCTGCATGTAGTTGGGAAGCATGATCACCACCTCATCACCGGGATTTATCGTGCTCCCGGCAAAGGTAAAATTGGCTTCCGCTGAACCGTTGGTGACCAGAATGTTGTCAATTTCAGCTCCTTTGTAGTGATTACAGATCATTTCCCTCAACTCGGGCGCTCCATCTGTCTGTCCGTAACCCATGCGAATATTCAACAAGGTTTCAGTCTCCTCTTCCGTGAGAAACTCCCTGAGGGTAAAAGGATGAATCCCGCTTTCCGTCAGGTTGTATTTTACGGTGTTTTCATAAAGGGACTGGATTCTCTCCAATTCAAAAATTTCAAAATCCATTTTAGCTCCTGATTATTAAGTAACTGCGCTGCAGTTTTCCTTAAGCCAATGCTTTATAAACGGCTTTGCATATCTGAATATCCTGCACCGCAACCCCTGTGAGATCAGCCACGGTGATCTGTTCATCATTTGTCCGACCCGGTTCTCTTTTATTAATAATCCTGCCCAGCTCCATCAGATCTTCATCAACAATCTTTCCGGCTTTTCGGGACTGGTAAATTTCTCCTCGCAACTGGCTTTGGGCTATGCTGTCCGATACCACACCATCGGCCAGTTCCAGGAGTTCCGGTTCCAGCTCGATTTTGTACTCGGTATCGGAACCGACCGCCGTGATATGGGTTCCCTTTCTAACATCTTCCGCTTTGAGCAGAGGCTTTTCCGAAGGGGTTGCCGTTACAATCAGGTTGCAGGTTTCGGCGATTTCGGCAGTATGGCGGGTCGTTGTAATTTCAAAACCCTTGGATGACATGGCATCCGCATATGACTTCAACTCCGCATCGCTGACGCCCCAAACCAATGCCTCCCGGCATTCGGTAACGGCTCCCAGGAATTCTAGTTGGAGTCTCCCTTGGTATCCGGCTCCGATGATACCGATTCGTTCAACTCTGCTCGGGGCCAGGTGTTTTGCCACCACTGCTCCGGCGGCAGCCGTCCTGATATTGGTCAGGTGCCCTTCATCCAGCAGAACGCAGACAGTCTCCCCGGTTTTCTGGCTGAACATCAACATCAGGCCCGAGTTGGGAGATAATCCCAATTCCCTGTTTTTGTAGAAGCCTGAGGCAATTTTGATCACATAGTAATCATCCCCTTTGATAAATCCATACTTTATATGTGCCTCGCCTTCCTGCTCTTTGAATATCATTTCACCGACTGGGGGAACAACTACCTCGCCGTTGGAGAAAGCCTTAAATCCTTCCTCTATGGCGGTGACGATATCGGATCTGTCGATATTTTCCAGAACCCTTAAGATCTCTTCCAATGTGACAATTCTCTGCATTTTAGACTCCCCTACACCAATAATTCCTTCAGTTTGTCGATACTGATTTTTCTGCCGCTGATGATCAAAACCACGGTTTTTCCGTTATACCTGTTCTTCTCTTTGAGAAATGAGGCCACCGGTAGAGCAGCAGCTCCTTCGATGAGAATCTGGTGTTGTTCGATTACCGTGCGAATGGCAGATCTTATCTCATTTTCCGTCACAAGAATATAATCGTCCACACATTGACGGCAGATATCAAAGGTTATGGCACCAGGTTCAATTCCCCCGGCTGTTCCATCTGCCAGCGTCGGCTCGGATTCCATTTCGATAATTCTTCCGGCTTTGATCGATTCGGCCATTACCGGAGAAGCAAGAGGCTGGCATCCCGTGATTTGAATGTCTTTGATTTTCGACTTCAGATATGCGGCAATCCCCGAAACCAGACCACCCCCTCCGACAGGCACCAGTACTGAGTCAATATTGTCCAGTCTTCGTATCAGTTCACATCCGATTGTCCCCTGACCGCCGATAATCTGTGGGTCGTTGTACGGTGAGATAAAGGGCAGGTTCTTTTCCCGTGCCGTGGTGAGGGCCAACGATTCACTCACCAGACAATCTTCACCCGCAAATTCGAGATTGACACCATACTGTCTGAGCATCTCGATCTTGGTCGGCGAGGCATTCGCCGGCAGATAGATGGTCCCCTTCCCCCCAAACTCATGCATCAGGCTGGCAAATGCAGCCCCGTGATTGCCGGAGGATGCGGTTATCATCTCGCCGTTTCTGATATCGGGATCCAGCGAAAGGTATTTGTTCAGTGCCCCCCTGTATTTAAAAGATCCCGTTTTCTGGAAACATTCGAGCTTCAGGAACACCTTGCAGTTTCCTGTTTCAGACAACCAGGGCGAATACTCCACGGGTGTTTCCCGAATGTGTGCCCTGATTCTGGCTTCCGCCGCAACAACCTCCTGGTATATTTCCTCAATCATGACTCACTCTCTTGATGACTTGGTTCAGGCTGGAATCATCTGTTTGTGTTTTTTCTGACATAGTCCGGTTTCCCGTTTTCAAAACGTGCTCTCAGTCCCCAGCCCGGGGATTCGTAACCTTTTTTCAAGTTTTCTCAGGAAATGGGAAACAATTAAGACGACACTAAGATACAAGACTCCGGCAATGATGAACATTTCAAACATTCGGAAATTCTTTGATGCCATCAACCGTGTCTGAAAAAGCAGCTCGGGGAACTGGATCAGGTATGCCAGGGAAGAGTACTTCAAAAGACAGATCAGTTCATTGGACCACGAAGGAATCACCAGCCTGATGACCTGCGGGATAACAATGCAACGAATGGTTTTCAGTCGACCCATTCCCAGGGCAATGGCTCCGGTTATCTGACCGGGTTGAATCGCCAGAATCGAGCCCAGGAAGTATTCTGCCTGGAAGGCAGCCGAGTTCAATCCGATTGCCAGAATTGCGGCTGTAAACGGGGACAAAACAATCCCGATGGAGGATAGACCGAAATAGACAATAAATAGCTGGGTCAACAGGGGTGTTCCTCGAAACAGGGCGCTGTATGCAGAAGCCAGAATGCGAAGCGGTCCCTTGGCATATGCTTTTGCCAGGGCGACCGCTAACCCGACAATGATACCCAATGCAACTGCCAGGGCCGTTAAGACGATAGTGTTTCCCAACCCCTGGAGCAGACGAGGCAGAGAATCGATAAACAGTTGGATAAACTCCATGCCTATTCACCTCCGTATAACTCTGAGATCTTTTTCAGGAAAGTCCGAATACGTGCGCTGGAGTTATTACTAAACAACTGCTCGGGAGGTTCATGAGCCAGAACCTTTCCTTCATCAAGAAAAATAATCTCATCAGCCACACTACGGGCAAAACCTATTTCATGGGTAACGCAGAGCATGGTCATGCCCTCCTTTGCCAGTTTGATCATTACCTGAAGCACCTCTCCAATCAGCTCCGGATCAAGAGCACTGGTAGGTTCATCAAACAGAATAACCTTGGGGTCCATGGCCAGCGCCCGAGCAATGGATACACGCTGCTGCTGCCCGCCGGAAAGCAAGGCAGGGTAAGCATCCTTTTTGTCAGCCAGACCGACCCTGTCGATCTCAATCATGGCTCTCTCCACAGCATCCTTTCTCTTCATCCCTTTTACCTGGGTAAGTCCCAGGGTGACATTTCCCAGGACAGAGAGATGAGTAAACAGGTTGAAATTCTGGAAGACCATTCCCACCTGGGAACGGATTGCATTCAGATCAATTCTGGGTTCCTTCTCCACGGTTTTGTCCAGAACCACCTGGCCATCCAGAATCACCTTCCCCATTTCCGGCTCGGACAGTCGATTCACACAGCGCAGCAGGGTGCTCTTTCCGGTTCCGGAAGGACCGATGATGACTTTGGTATTCCCCTTTTCCATCTCAAAAGAGATGCCGTTTAATACTTTTTTCCCATCATAAGTCTTTTCAATATTTTCAACTTTGAGTAATGGTTCCAAATTTAAATCCTCTCCATTGCAGCCCCGGCCGAAGCGAAGCCGGGAATGGCCAGTTTTTTGGACAGACGACCCATCAGAAACAGTCCGCAATAGGTCAGAAACAGGTAGATCAGTGCAATTACGGAGTAAACCAACAACGCGTTGCCAAACGAACCGGCAACAACGTACCGGCCCTGTCGCATCAGCTCGATAATCCCCACTACAAAAACATATGAGGTGTCTTTGATCATATTGGCAAATTCATTGGACCAGGGTGGAATCGCCAGACGAATCGCCTGGGGAAGGATAACACACTTGATGGCACGGATGCGACTCATACCGATCGATCTTGCTGCTACCATCTGTCCGGAGTCAATGGAGAGTATCGCTCCCCGGAAAATCTGCGACTGGTAAGCCGCAGACCGAAGTCCCATGGCCAGGGTAGCTGCAACAAGCGGTGATACATCCAGCTCTGCCAACCCAAAATAGAACAGGAACAGTAAAACCAGGGCAGGAAGCCCGCGAAACACCTGTTCAAAAACCGATGCGGAAAACTTAAGAGATTTTCCACCATAGATCTGAGATAGTGATACGGGAACGGCTACCACCACCCCAACTCCCAAAAACAAAATACAGAGCTGAACTGCCGTAATGGTGCCGCTCAGGAACATGGGCCAGGATTCCCAGATGATCATCAGCCCGGAAGAGGTTTCCATGCACTCCTTATTCATATAGTTTGTTAATCCGGAAGCAGACTGCGTATGAAGCCTTTAAAAAGGCTGTTCCGGATTATGAGAGATGGCAGTATCAAGTTTCCTCCCGCTTCGACAAATAACAATAGCGCCGTGGCGGGATACTGTGTTATTTGGTCATGCAGGTTTCCAGGTTTTTGGCATATCCCTTCAGATCACCTTTTTCCATAAGACCCCGGGCTCCGGCATAACAATTGGTAATATTTTTGAGATCACCTCCCGCGTAGGCGTTGGTTAGCACTTCCCAAATGCCCAAGGAGCGGAGTTCCTTGACACCGCTATTGATATCGGCCAGCAGTTTGTCGGGATCCCCTTTCTGGACCATGAATCCGCAATCCGCATTGTCCGGAACCAATATCCCTATCATTTTGACAGGCCAGGTCTCGGCAAAAACTTTAGCGACAGGCGTGTCCCCGATGAAGGCATCGGTGCGTCCGGCCTTGACGTCCATCAGAATCAGATCGTTGGATTCGTATCCTTTGAATTCGATTTCGGCACCGTCTTTAGCTGCATTCTCCAGGAAATTGGCCTGTGTCGTTCCGATCTGGGCCCCAATTTTGAGGTTATCAGTAAAGATGTTGGCCATGTGGCGTTTGGAGTCGTTGCGAACCAGAATTGCCAGATCGGCAGTCCAATAGGGATCTGAAAAATCCACCTGTTTCGCTCTCTCCGGGGTGATGTTGGTCTGTGCTGCAATCACGTCTATTTTCCCGGCTTTGAGGGAGGGCATCAGCGAGTCGTAGGGAATATCCTTGATGGTGAGATCCCACCCCTTCAAATGTGCAATCATACGCATGACATCCATATCAAAACCAACGATGTTGCCCTTCTTATCCACCCATTCGAAAAACGGCCAGTCGGCTGACGTTCCCACAATGACTTTTTGACCGGCAATGGCAGATCCTGCAAAACAGACAACCGCAAACAATGCAACAAGAATTCTCTTGAACATGACAGTCTCCTCTTTGGAAATGGTGTGATGAAACCGGAAATTGCTTGATCGAACCTGGCCAGACACAACGCCAGGTCGTTCGCCTAGTTGTTTTCCTGTGCGGCTTTTATGGAAGCAGTACACTGCATGATGTGGTCTTGTGTCGCTTTTCTGGCTAATTCGGCATCGCCCTTTGAAATTGCTTGCACAATATTACAAAGATCCCGATAGTTCTCCTCCAGATGCTTTTGGTCCACAAAATAGTACATATCCAGGATGTTTTCATGAACCATTTGCAGCACCGCAGTATATACGGGATTATCGGATATACGCGCCAGCAGGATATGGATTTCAAGATCTGCCTCGAAGAAATCATCCCATTTCGTTTCCCAGGATTCGAGACATATCCGGGCCTCTTCAAGAAGACCTTCCAAATTTTTTATATCATCACTGGTAGCTCTCTGCGCTGCCAAAGATGCAACACAACCTTCAACCCCGGTTCTGAATTCCGCCAACTGATCGAAAGAGACCTTTTTGTGCTGCATCAGGATAGACAGATCCTCGGTAATGGTATCGGTACTGATTTCCTTTACAATCGCACCACCACTGACACCCAATTTGACTTCTATCAATCCCTTGTGCTCCAGGACCCGTAACGCCTCCCTTAAGGACGCCCTGCTGGTCTGAAATTTCTCTATAAGATCTCTTTGTGCAGGTAGCTTGTCTCCCGGCTTCAGCTTTCCACTCAGAATCGCCTTCTCAATCTGGGTAACCAGATCCTGAAATACCCTGTTGTGTCCTGTCTTCTTAAACATAGAATTTCCTTGAAAATTGCCACTATGCCTCATAATCCAAACAATACTCGGAGAACTGCCCGTTGTTCGGTCTAATCATGCCAGGATCGATGGAAAGTCTACCACAAAAAAAACACGCCTCAACCGGGAACAAAATAAAAGCCCAAACCCCATTTTGCCAAATCAACTAAAATGACACTCGGCTAACCGCCTAACAACATTGAGTTTCATCTGTTTATTGTTAATGGGTAGCCCATTATAGACATTCAAATTTTCCACTGTCAACCCAAAGTTTTTTTAGACAATCCTGAATTCTTTGGTATGTTTTAATTGATGTTTGAAATGATTGCGAATTGAAGTCAGCCGGAAGAGTAAAAAACAGCTTTCAGAGTCGGGCAGGAAGCATGAAAATTAAACAACAGGGGAGCAGAGATGAGCTCCCCTGCTTAACAGTCGGAGTTCCTGAGTCGGGATGGTATCAGCCAACCTCTTTGATGAAGTTTCGCAGCACGGTATGGAGAATACCGCCGTTTTTATAATATTCGATTTCCACCGGTGTATCGAGGCGCAGGGAAACAGGGATCTCCTTATCATCGATCTTGAGAGTAAGATCCTGTCCGGGGCTAATCTCATCGGAGAGACCCAGGACACTATAAACCTCTTTTCCGGTGAGTCCAAGGCTTTCGGGTGTATCGCCCTCTTTGAATTGAAGCGGCAGTACTCCCATTCCCAGCAGGTTGGAGCGATGAATTCGTTCATAGCTGACTGCAATCACCGCTTTGATTCCAAGAAGATAGGTTCCCTTGGCCGCCCAATCGCGTGAAGATCCCGCACCGTAGTCATTCCCGGCCAGGACTACAAGGGGTGTACCGGAAGCTTTGTATCTCTCTGAAGCTTCGTAGACAGAGGTCTGCTCCCCTGTCGGAACATGCGTTGTGAAACCTCCCTCGGTTCCGGGTGCCATCTGATTGCGCAGCCGAATATTGGCGAAGGTACCACGAACCATCACCTCGTCATTACCTCGTCTGGAGCCATAGGAGTTAAAATCCTGCAGTTCCACACCTCGATCCAGCAAATAATTAGCTGCCGGGGTTTCAGAGGCGATTGCTCCCGCCGGTGAGATATGGTCGGTTGTCACCGAGTCCCCCACCTTAACCAGCACCCTGGCGTCCCTGATATCTTCCAGCGGTTTCAGTTCCACTTTCATATCGCGAAAGAACGGCGGGTTTCTGATATAGGTGGATGCCTCATCCCAATCGTAGACTTCAGCTCCCTTGGTGGGAATCTCATTCCAGATCGGCGAAAGTGTCTCATAATTACTGTATCGCTCCAGATACATTTCCGGCGTTATCAATCGTTCCACCTCAGCTATATCGGACTTGCCCGGCCAGATATCCTGAAGCATAACCGGATTACCACTATTGTCCTGGCCGATGGGCTCCTCCAAAAGATCGATATCCATTGATCCGGCAATGGCATAGGCAACCACCAGAGGCGGGCTTGCCAGGAAGTTGGCCTTGGTCAAGGGATTGACCCGCCCTTCGAAGTTACGGTTACCGGACAGTACGGCCGCCACCACCAGATCCTGATCTACAATGGCTTCACTGATCGGCTTGGCCAGGGGACCGGAGTTACCGATACAACTGGTACAACCATAGCCTACAGTAAAAAAGCCCAGCTTTTCCAGGTACTGATCCAGTCCGGCTTTTTGCAGGTAATCCGTCACCACCCTTGAACCGGGGGCCAATGACGTTTTAATCCAGGGTTTTACAGTCAGCCCCTTTTCAACAGCCTTTTTCGCCAGCAGACCCGCGGCAATCATTACCGAGGGGTTGCTGGTATTGGTGCATGAGGTGATTGCCGCCAAAACCACTGATCCGTGTTTCAGTTCAAAACTCTCATTCGAATTTTCCAGGGTGACGGTAGACGATTTTGAAAGTTCTTCGTTTTTCAATTCAAAACCTCTCTCCTTGACCGGTTGAACCAGCAACTGATTCCAGGAGGGTTTCATATCCGAGAGGGCAATCCGGTCCTGAGGACGTTTGGGGCCGGCCAGGGATGATTCAACAGTGGACAGATCCAGTTCAACAACGTCCGAGAATCCGGGAGGCGTCATTCCATCCGTACGGAACAGCCCCTGCTCTTTGGTATATTTCTCAACCCGCTCGATAATATCTGCACTTCTACCGGTGGCTTTGAGGTAATTAAGTGTCTCATCATCGGTTGGGAAAAAACCCATCGTGGCACCGTATTCAGGAGCCATGTTTGAGATTGTGGCCCTGTCTGCCAGGCTGAGACCGGAAAGGCCGTCACCAAAAAATTCGACGAATTTCTCCACCACTCCGATTTCGCGCAAAATCTGGACGATTCGGAAGACAAGGTCTGTTGCAGTGGTTCCCGGCTGTAAAGAACCGGTTAATTTGAATCCGACCACCTGCGGAATTTTCATGTAGATGGGTTGACCCAGCATCACCGATTCCGCCTCAATTCCCCCAACTCCCCATCCCAGCACACCCAGGCTGTTGACCATGGGGGTATGTGAATCGGTACCTACAACGGTATCTGAGAAGAGAACACTTTCCCTGTTTTGCACTACACTGGCCAATGCTTCCAGATTTACCTGGTGCACAATCCCAACCCCCGGCGGATAAATGCTGAGATCCTTGAAGTTGTGCTGGCCCCATTTCAGGAACTCATACCGTTCCCTGTTCCGTTCAAACTCTCTTTCCATGTTGGTCTGCAAAGATCCGGGAAGCCCGAAGGAATCAACCTGGATGGAGTGATCGATAATCAGATCGACCGGAATCCTGGGATTGATGACAGAAGGATCACCCCCCAAGGCCTTCATTGAGCTTCTCAGTGCAGCCAGATCAACCAGCGCGGGAACACCGGTGAAGTCCTGCAGTAAAACCCGGGTGGGTTTGAAAGGGATCTCTTTTTCCGATTTCTCGTCGGCTTTCCAATTGGCCAGGGCGACGATATCCTCTTCGTTCACCTGAAAGTGATCCAGATTTCGCAAGGCCTGTTCCAGGAGGATCTTGATTGAGAAAGGGAGATGGCCGGTTTTACCGATACCATCCTTTTCCAGTTTGTCGATTCCATAAAACTCCGCCTCACCTGCTTTCAGGCTGATTTTCCGACGACTGCCAAACTTATCGTTGTTCATAGTTGCTCCGATAAAAAGTGCTGTATCCGGCAAAGGCCGATGATGAAATAACGTCCCGGCAAAAGGCACGGGAACGGCTTCTTAAGTTTTTATAAATTGAAATATGTATCTTCACTTTTTGATCTTGGGTTTTATTCTATCATGATTTTACTATTTTACAAGCTTTAAGTTTTCCGTCCCCTAAGCGCAAAGACCCGATCCGATTCACTTCTACGAAACAGAATCCCAAAGTCGGGGAATCTAATAAATGTTGATCTGAACCCGGGCAGACAATCTATTGAGATTCCATAACATCGAGCTTCTAAAAATAAAAGCAGCAAATAGTGAACCAAATTCTGCTGAGAAGAAAGGAGATTTTGGATTCACCTTTGCAGTAAAAATAATTGGATGTAGATCCAAAATCATGACAAAAGTTTTACTTTTTCGTCCCTTTCTAAACCTGCTAAAATAGGGTGACAGCTCGTTGATCTGCAATAAATGCATCGAGATGAAAAAGAGATTTTGCTTATCAGGGATTGTAATCCATAACGGTGGACAGCGTATCTGTGTGAGCTGTCCAATGGGAAAAAAGAGTTTCAGAGGCTGGTGTCCTGTCAACGTCCGGCTATCGCCTCGATCCCGCGAAGAAATGGGAACACATAACCGACACATGTCACTGTTTTTCCGCTGATCCAAGGTTAACGCAACACCAGTTGGAAGCAGACCTGTGTTTGGACAGAGTTTCGAGCATCATGATGTCAAAGACCTTATCTGCGGCCAGAGCATCTCTCTCACTGGTTTATATCACGCTTAACCTGCTCTTTTGGATCCTGCCCCTGATGATTCTGGCTCTGTTGAAACTGGTGATACCCCTCCCAGCCTTGAGAGGGTTAATCTACAAAGCCATGATCCTGATGTATTCGGTTGCAGTCTGGATTGATCATTTTCTTCTGGTGGTTCTGCTTGGGATAAATCTTGAGGTGTCCGGTCTCGAAGATATCGAACACAACAAAAACTACCTGGTTGTCAGCAACCACCAATCCTGGGCCGATATTCTGATTCTTCAGAGCTTGCTAAATAAAAGAGCTGCTCTTATCAAATTCATCGTCAAGCAGGAGCTGATCTATCTGCCCCTGGTGGGCTTGATCTGCTGGGCTTATGAATATCCCTTTGTCAAACGACAATCCATGAAATCCACAGATCCTCGACAAACGGATCGAAAGAGTGATCTGGGCACTATTAACAAGAGATTCAGAGATCTTGGCCGAAAAGGACATACTACGGCCATCGTCAATTTCGTGGAAGGAACACGGTTTAATCCTCTAAAATCAAAGCGAGTTGCCTCTCCCTATCGCCATCTCATGAAACCACGTGCAGGTGGTTTGACTCATATTCTCCAAACCTTCGGCTCACAGTTCGACTACCTTCTGGATATTACCCTTGTTTACCATACACAACCTCCCGTATTCTGGTCTTTGCTGGGCGGCTCCTGTAAAAGCGTAAGAATTGAGATTAGAAAAGTCCCCATGAAAGATCTCCTGAAAACCATTTCAAAAAGCGACTCTACACCGGATTATCACCAGGTTTCGGAGTGGTTAAAAACCTTCTGGGAAGAGAAAGACCAAAAGATCGATCAGATTCGAAAAGCAGCTCACCTCAAAAACTGGGCCTGACAAAAATCCCCTAATCACTTATTAAACTCTCAAATATCAGATATAGATATTGACTATTAGTTCTATATCGAACTAATATACTTTCATGAAATCACGAGGCATAATTTCGCTGATTGGAAAGATCAGACGAGACGCCAATCAGTTCATCATCGATTCGTTGCGATCAAGAGGATACGAGAAGCTGTCCCCCTCACATGGTGATATTCTCTCTTTGCTGGGTGATGGCAGGAGTTTGCCCATGAAGGAGATCGCCAGGATGATCAATCGGAAGAAAAACACGGTGACGGTCCTGGTCGAAAAGCTGGTACAACTGGGCTACATCTGCAAGAGTCCCTCGCCCGGAGACAGCAGAATCACCCTGATCCGATTGACGGAAAAAGGGGAGAAGATGATGCCTGATTTCAAAAAGATTTCCGACCTGTTGATCGAGAGAACTTACAAAGGCATAACAGAACAGGAGAAAAGTGATCTTTTGCATCTCTTGGAGAAAATCTGGCACAATCTTCAAGAGCGGAATCCAGTAGCAGGGATGAATGTGAATGAAAAGACTCGAATGGATTAAGAGAGGTATCACGGATTACAAATCGCATACCGGCGTCAGTTACGTTGGTTATTTTTTGACCATGGGATTCCTTGTCGGATTACTTGTGTTCAACTCTGTAAACCTTGGCTATAACTGGCAATGGTACAGAGTCCCCGGATACCTGCTGACTGTCACTGAGGAAGGACTAAAAGCCGGGCGACTGCTGAGCGGATTGCTTATCACGCTCAAAATATCTATTGCAGGGACGCTGCTAGCTGTGGTTTTCGGTTTGGCAGCCGCTCTTTTGAAATTGTCAGATTCGATTGTCGGAAAAGTCCTTGCCGGACTATATATTGAAGCGATCCGCAATACGCCCCTTTTGATTCAGTTATTGCTGATCTATTTTGTGTTGGCACCGATCTTTGGTATCGGTCCGTTTATGTCAGCCGTCCTGGCCCTGGGGCTGTTTGAAGGAGCTTATATATCCGAGATCATTCGGGGAGGCATTCTGGCCGTGGAGGAAGGGCAATGGGAAGCTTCTTCATCACTGGGGATGTCCCGGCCTCAGACTTATCTCCTCATTATCCTGCCACAGGCGATACGCTTAATGATTCCTCCACTTGCCGGGCAGATTATCTCCCTGGTAAAGGATTCAGCCCTGGTCAGCGTTATCGCCATTTACGATTTGACCATGGAGGGACAGGCCATTGTCTCAGAAACTTTTCTTGTGTTCGAAATCTGGTTTACCGTAGCCGCAATCTATCTGTCCATAACCGCTTCCTTTTCGTTTCTTGTACACTGGTTTGAAAATCGTTCGAAAACGCGTTGAGATTCGGGGAAAAATGAATGAACCGATCAAACCGTTTCAAAAATCCAACCAAAAATGGAGAGAGTCATGAAACTTAAGAAAAGTCTGTCCCTGCTACTGATTTTAACCCTTACCATCCTGACATTCGCTTGTGCTTCAGATAACAAGAGTCGGCAGGATGATGTATCTGTAGCTCCATCCAAACTTGACGGCATTGTCAAGCGAGGGACTCTAAAAATCGGCATGTCAACCTTCGTTCCCTGGGCCATGAAAGACAAATCAGGAGAACTGATCGGATTTGAAATCGACGTCGCTAAAAAACTGGCAGAGGATATGGGGGCAAAAGCCGAGTTCGTTCCCACCAAATGGTCCGGGATCATACCTGCCCTGTTAACAGGTAAGTTTGACGTGATTATCGGGGGAATGGGAATCCGACCGGATCGGAACCTCAAAGTCAATTTTACCATTCCCTATGATTTTACCGGTATGTCCATGGTCGCCCATAAGCAAAAAGCAAAAGGATTCAACAGCCTTGGCGATTTCAACCGCCCGGATGTGATTCTGGCTGCCCGTATTGGGACAACCGCCGCATCAGCAGCTAAAAAGCATATGCCCAGGGCGGGTCTTAAGCTTTTTGATGACGAATCCCAGGCGATCCAGGAACTGCTGTCGGGTCGTGTGCATGCCGTGGTCGCCTCCGCACCCCTGCCTGCCTTTCAAACCATAAAATACCGGGATACCCTCTTTCTGCCCTTCGAAGGCACCTTTACCAAGGAACCCATCGGGTTTGCCCTGACCAAGGGGGATTACGACCTGATGAACTTCTTTAACAATTGGATCACCGTGAAAGCGTCTGAGGGATGGCTTGCAGAAAGAAAACATTACTGGTTTGAAACCCGGGACTGGGAAAGCAGGATTCAATAGGGAAAATGAGATCCGCCAATAAGAATCGACGAATTACCCTGCTGGATATCCTCTTATTGGGGCTGTTGATTGCCGCCGGTGTGGTGACAATCAATCATGCCCTTGTAAACCTGGATTACAAATGGAACTGGGAGATAATCCCCCAGTATTTCCTTCGCTATGATGAATCGAAAGGAAGCTGGATTCCAAACCTGCTGATGCAGGGATTTTTCACCACGATAAGGGTCAGCATCTGGGCTTCACTGCTTGCGTCAATGATCGGCATCGTCACAGGTTTGATGCTGAAAGCGCAAAGCCTCTATCCCAGGTTACTGGCCAGAACCTATGTTGAGTTGGTCAGGAACACACCGCCTCTGGTTTTGATCTTTATCTTCTATTTCTTCCTTGGAAACCAGCTAACGACCCTGCTCAATATCGATCAGTTTATTGCCACAAGAGGGGAGTACACAACACGTCTGCTGGGTTTCCTGGTTGCGGAAGAGGCTCAATTCTCAGCTTTCGTTTCGGCAGCTATGACCATGGCGATTTATGAAGGGGCCTATATGGCGGAAATCATCCGTGCGGGTTTTGAATCGGTACCCAAAGGTCAATGGGAAGCAGCCGATGCCCTGGGATTGAATACCCGGTATAAATACAGGTTGATCATCCTACCCCAGGCCATCAAGACTATCCTGCCCGCCATGGCAGGCCAGTTCATATCGACGATTAAGGATTCCGCCATTGTCTCGGTCATCTCCATCCAGGAACTCACCTTCCAGGGCATGGAACTGATGGCTGCCACCTACCTCACATTTGAAATCTGGATCACCATTACCCTGATGTATTTTATCCTGACCTTTTCCTGCTCTCTGCTGGCCTCAAAACTTGAAAAACACCTCAACCGGGAACACCCGGGCTGAGATTGCCCTTAAAATAGCAGGTGTCCGGCCTGTCGGCATTCCTGAATGACATGGGGTGAAGCGTTCGGAATCTGGCTACGGATTGTGTCCAGGTCCAAATCTGTCAGTAGGTTTTTGTCCCAGGTGGTTCTGAATTGATGCGGGATATTGCTGGCCGAGATGATATCCATGGATCTTGATACCCGGTCAGCTATGCGGGGAGTGCCGGAGACTTTGTCATAATCGCCAAGGGGGGTTTTAATGTCCATAGCGATATAGGCCAGAAGTCTCCGGCGGATCAACGCTTCGAGGCGATCCGGAAAACTGCCATTGGTATCCAGTTTGATGAGAAATCCCAGGTTCCGGATTTCAGTCATCCAATCGACCAGGTCTTCATGAACACAGGGTTCGCCGCCACCAAAAACAACCCCTTCCAGTTGGTTCTTTCGTTGACGAAGATAGGATAATATGGCTTCCCTGGTAAAATCCGAATCGGCATTGTTTTCAAAAGGGATCAGGTCCTTATTGTGGCAATAGGGGCAGAGGAAATTGCATCCCTGGGTGAACAGGACTGCCGCTAGTACCCCCGGAAAATCGGAGAGCGAGAATGGCTCGATTCCGCCGATGATCATACCGGTTCTCCAACCCTGAAACTGGATCGGAGCTTGAATTCCTCCTGCTTGCCCTCATTCCATTGGCCAACCGGCCGTAAGTAACCCACCACACGTGAAAAAACCTCGGTCTTTGAACTGCAATCCGGACAGAGCGGTATCTCCCCTTTCAAATAACCATGTGTGGGGCAGACGGAGAAAGTCGGTGAAAGGGTAACATATGGTATCTCATAAACTTCGCAGATCTTCCTGATGAAGCGTTTGACGGCAACCGCGTCCGGGGCCGCCTCTCCCAGGAAAATATGCTGAACGGTGCCACCGGTGTATTTGGGTTGAAGCTGATTCTGCAGATCAAGTACTTTGAAGATATCACTGCTGTAATCCACCGGAAGCTGGGTGGAATTGGTATAGAACGGTCCCGCGCCTTTTTGATGTTCGGCTTCATTGGCACAGAGAATTCCGGGATGATTCTTTTTGTCCAGTCGAGCAAGCCTGTAAGAGGTGCTTTCAGCGGGGGTTGCCTCCAGGTTGTAAAAGTTATCCGTCTCCTGCTGAAATTCGGTCAGTCTCTCCCGCATATGATCCAAGACGCTTTCCGCAAATGAGATCCCCTTTCGCGTCCCCAGATTTTCGCCATGGAGATTCAGGCAGGCCTCATTCATTCCCACCACACCGATGGTTGAAAAGTGATTATGCCAATAGGTCTTGAATCGGTTCTTGATATTCCTCAGGTAGAACCTGGAGTAGGGATAAAGATTCTGATCGGTGAGTCCTTCAATGATTTTTCGTTTGGTTTCCAGGCTGTTTTTGGCAATCTGCATCAGTTGATCCAATTGCCGCAAAAAATCCTCGTCATCGTTTGCCAGAAATCCAAGTCGGGCCAGATTGATCGTAACCACACCAATAGATCCTGTCAGGGGAGCTGAACCGAATAACCCGCCACCCTTGCTTTCCAACTGGCTGGTGTCAAGTCTCAATCGACAACACATGGATCTGCTGTCGTCCGGGGACAGATCTGAGTTAATGTAATTGGCAAAATAAGGGATTCCATATTTGGCGGTAATCTCCCAAAGCAGGGAAAGATTGGGATTATCCCAATCGAAATCGGCGGTAATATTGTAAGTCGGAATGGGAAAGGTAAAAACTCGTCCCTTGGCATCTCCGTCTATCAGGACCTCCAGGAAAGCACGGTTGAACAGATCCATCTCGCCCTGAAACTCGCCATAGGTCTCATTTTGCTCCCGCCCTCCGATGACCACGGGTTGATCTTTCAGGGCTGACGGGGGTTGGAGATCCAGGGTCAAATTGGTAAAGGGTGACTGAAACCCCACCCGGGTTGGGACATTGACATTGAACACAAACTCCTGAAGTGACTGTTTCACCTCTTCATAGCTTAAATCATCATATCTGATAAAAGGGGCCAACAGGGTATCAAAACTAGAGAAAGCCTGGGCCCCTGCTGCCTCTCCCTGTAAAGTGTAAAAGAAATTAACGATTTGCCCCAGGGCTGACCCCAAGTGCTTTGCCGGGGAGCTTTCAGCTTTTCCCGACGCTCCCTGAAAACCTTCCCGCAATAGATCTTGAAGATCCCAGCCTACACAGTAAACCGAAAGCTGACCCAGGTCGTGAATATGCAAAGCTCCTGAATTGTGAGCCTCCCTTATATCGGGCGTGTAAATCTTGTTCAACCAATAGGTTTTGCTGATTTCACTGGAGACGTAGTTGTTGAGTCCCTGCAAGGAATAAGACATATTGCTGTTTTCCTGCACTTTCCAATCCAGTTTTTCCAGATAGCTGTCGACCAGATCCAGATCTGCCTTTTTGATCATTTCCCGGATTCTTGAGTGCTGATCCCGATAGATAATGTATGCTTTGGCAGTCTTCTTATAAGGAGAGGCCAGCAATACCTCCTCTACCACGTCCTGAATCTCCTCCACACCGGGAGTAATCTCCCCAAACAAAGTCTGGCTGAGATTGACCACGCGAATCATTAATCGCCTGGCGACGGCTTCGGAGAATTCCCCTGTTGCCTTGCCCGCTTTGAGAATAGCCTGGGTGATTTTTTCCGCGTCAAAGGTGACGATTCTCCCATCACGTTTCTTCAATCGGCTGAATGGCTGGTTGTTGGGGTAAACTGTCGGTTGGTCTGAATTTTGTTTGATAGATGGTTCCATGTCTGCCTGACCTGATAATGTAGGATATGAAGCAATCACCCAACATATTTAGAGAACCAAAAGATTGAGATAAACAGATGTGTATAAGGAAACTCGCAATACCAAACGACCGGGTTGTCTCACCATATCCGGGAATCGGATTCACGTCTTTTTTTCCCAAATCTTTTTGTCAACTAAATATATTAAATAATTACAGAGATATAACAGAAAGGCAGCAATTCGAAATGGCAGGAAGGTCTGGAATAGCTAAGCTGAACTCTTACCACATCTTCGCCCTCGAAAGCTGCGGTCAAAATTATGCCTGGGCACCGTTATCGACAGGTTTTCGGACTCTCAGGCCTGCGTTCATCTTTGTGTGCGACCTACTCATCACCACTTCCCATTCACTCAACCTACGATCTAACGCCGGTTTGGAACAGTGTCTAATGTGATTTTCGTTCCTGATTACCGCTGCGGGGCAGTTCCGGATTCACACCGGATTCCCTTTTATAACACCAGTGTCTGCTGGTTTGCATCGACAACAGATTTACCTTAGGTAGCCGTGCGATGTCTTGTCAATGAAAAAGAAGAACAGCCGTCGACCTATCGGTGTAGATGTACGGATTTCATCTACCCAAACAGTTAACTAGCGAAATGAGATTCCCGGAATGAGGATCGCTGTATCATCCCTTTATCGCTTCCGGAAAAATGCACAATCGGATTGCGCAGGAATTGATCGCATCTAATGGGGAGCGATTTATAAACCTAATCCGGCGTGACGCTTCAACAGCGGTATCCCGAAGTGGAACGGAGGAACAGGTGATCAGGCAGGGCCTGGGAACGCAAGGACATTGCTTCCAGGCCTACGGTCAGTTTAGTGTTTTGAATACTGTTCTGATATTGCCTTCATGCGTTTGCCGTTGACTCCCAGGTCCGAATATCCTGTCCTGGAAGCTGAGCGAAAATGGATCATTTCGCTGGAGGAGTCAAAGTAAAACAGGACATCGTCGACAAATCGAAACAGGGCCGACCTGAATTCGAAGTGAAGCGAGTCCTTTGTTTCGGCAACCAGTTTCGTTCGTTTCATGGAATGCACAATATCGATGATTCGTTGTCTGGATTGTTCCAGACTCCCTTTAAAGGGAAGCGGATCCATCTTTTTCCCAGGATCGTCTGACTGTGTTGACACACAATTAGGAGAAGCAGGACAAGCCGGAAGCCTGCCGTTGGAGATGCCGTCGACATGATCCGGCTCGGTTTGCGCACCGCCTGTTGCTGCGACGCAAATCAGGAGTATTGTGGTCATAATCTTTAGCAGGATTTGCATTGACAAAGGCTGTCTGAAAATTGGTTGTTTATCATCAGGGACCGACATGAATCATGTCCCAGTCCATTTCATGGTGTTCCTTTTCCCTGGCCAGCTCGGCTTCGGTCTCCAGGATTTTGCTGTGTCCAATCTCCATGGTGGCCAGGTATAACAAACTGTCTCTTACCGCCACTAATCTGGCCTTATTGTTCGCATCCAGAGGTTTGTCATATTGGTCTTCCGAGAAAATCGAGATCATGGAGGTATAAAAGGTTGCTGCCGTATCTTCGGCTTCCTTTGCCTGGTCAAGAAGCTGGCTCATGGGAAGCGACTCATCTTCAATATTGATCTCGGGCAGGGGGATCGGAGACTCAGGCGGTACTTTGGGTTGCTCCCCCGGGTATTCTTCCTTAAACAATCCAATCAAAAAAGCCGCATGTTTTTTTTCCTCCTGCCCGAGAAATTTCAACCTGTCGGCCAGCAGAAAGTTCTTCACCCGCTTTGCCAGTTCAAGATAAGCCTTTTCGGAATCAATCTCGCTTTTCAGAGCCGTCAGAATTATCTCCTTTTTCGAGTATTGCTTCAGATCCATTTTCTTCCCCCTGATTGGCTATACCGTTTAGGTGCAAATGGTTTGTCGGTTTCTTTTCAGAATACTGTATTAAATATCGTTCTTCAAGCCGTTTAAGGTTTGATTGGGAATTAAGTGCCATCACGAGAATTATTGGACGAGATTGGAGTCTGCTTTCGGTCTGACTATATCATTTTGGTCAAAGGCGAACCCGTATGATTGAAGATCAATAAACCAATTAAACCATATGGATCGGCCGGTTTTTAATCTGTTTGGGTTTTTGTGTTCAATTGAATTTTGCCCTGAAAAAGGTTATAATATCTAACTTGCGTGCTACCAACCGGAAAACAGGGGGATCTGCCCAAGGTGAAACCCAATAATCTATTAAAAACAGGATTCTCGATACTCATTATCTGCCTATTGCTAACTCCTTTGATCCTGGGAAGTGAACCAAGATCATTTGTTGTGGGGGTAGAGGATTTTGAGGCCTCTCCGCCTTGTTCGCAGTACAGCAATGGTGAATACAAGGGTTTTAACAGGGAACTGTCGGACTTGTTTGCGAAAACCAAAGGACATGTCTTTCGCTACAAAGCTTATCCCCTTAAACGGTTGAATCACAACTTCCCGAAAAACGGGGGACTTGATTTGAAGTATCCGGATAATCCGTATTGGGCGCCACATTGCAAGGAAGGGATCTTGGACAAACCTAATGCTCTGGCTTTTGACCGTAAACTTCCTTTCATTAGAAGCTTTCGTTATCTGGCATCTGTCAACCATCCGGATCTGATCCATGAGTTCAATCGATTTCTCTCAGAAAAACGGGAAATCATTGACCATCTGAGCAGAAAGCACAGGGTAGAATACTTCTGACCCAGGGAATCAGAATCGGCGGTAAAAGCAATAGCACTCTTGCCAAATGCACTGCCAATAACAGATGAAAAACACCCTAATGGTGGATACCTATTTTTGAGAGGTATTTGAAAGATGATTCTTAAAAAAATAATCAGGGATCGATCCAAGCGACCGCATAAGGAGGTTAACCGCTCTATTTCCCGGGATCTTGTCATCAGCCTGGTGATAATTGTCATACTTGCATCGACCCTCACCTCCGTGGTTCATTACCAGATTCTTTTACGGAACGAGAAAGTGAATCTGGAGCAAAAATCCAGTGAGTACCTGGATTACCTTGCCGACAGCCTGGAGCTTCCCATGTGGGTCATGAACGACGAGAGTGTAACCAAAACCGTTGAATCCTATTTCAACAATGACCTGGTTGCCAAGATCCGGTTGACAGATGCCTTCAGCCAGAAAACCCTCTTCGACCGACAGAAAGATGACTTATCGGAAATCTATGTACGGCAAAGGGATATCACACACAACGGTAGAACCCTGGGATCGATTGAACTGGGACTGACGTCCCGCCAATACAGGGAGAAAGTTAATGAACTGTTTAGAATGGGCATTATCACAACACTGGCTGTTGTCATATCATTGGCCGCCATGGCAAGGCTTCTGATAGGACTATACCTGATTCAACCGATGAACCTTCTGGTTGAGCGAATTAACCAGATTTCGAGGGGAGAGTACCTGCATGATGGGCTGGCTTCCCGACATCAGGAAATCGAAAAAGTGATATCCAAATTCTCCCTGATGGCGATGAAAATTAAGGGTCGGGAGGATTCTTTAACAAGGATAAACAAACGACTGGAAGCAGAAATCCTGGAACGTCAGGAGGTGGAAAAATCTCTGAAAAAAAGCGAGGAGCGGCTTCAGTCAGTCTTTGACAATGCAACTTCCATGATGTTTTTAAAGAACCTGGAAGGCCATTACCTGATGGTTAATCGCCAATTCGAAAAAATGGTGGGAAGACCTGGCAAAGAGATAGTGGGAAAGACCGATTTCGATTTGATCAATCATGAGCGCGCCAAAACGTACCGGCAATATGATCTGAAGGTTATAAAATCCGGCAGTTCGGCGGAATTCGAAGATCAGGTGATTTTGAGAGGTGCGGTCCGCAGTTATCTCCATATCAAGTTCCCCCTTCAAGACTCCGACGGTAACACATACGCAGTGTGTGGAATTGCCACCGACATTACGGGGCATAAAAGATATGAGCAGCAGATTTCGGATACATTAAAGTTCAACGAAACCATTATCTCCGAATCCCCTATCGGTATAGCTATCTATGATGCCCAGGGTCAATGCATTGCTGTAAACGACGCCATCTGCAAGATTGTGGGGGCAAACAAACAGCAACTTCTTGCCGAAAACATGCACCGGATCAAACCTTGGGAGGATATTGGCTTATTGGATGCGGCTGTTTCGGCCATGAGTGAAAACAAAAAGGTCCGCATGGAACTGAAGGTTGCTTCTACCTTTGGCAGGGATGTGGCCCTTGATACCCATATTGTTCCCTTTATCTCGGAAGAAAGAACCCACCTGTTGTTCATGTTTGTTGACATTGGGGACAGGGTGAAGGCTAAGGAGGAGGCCGTTCGCTTAAGAAAATATCTGAAAAACATCATTGACTCCATGCCTTCCCTGATTATCGGTGTTGATAACGAAGGGAAAATCACACAGTGGAACCATGCAGCCCAGCAAATCACAGGCAAAAGCTCCGATGAAGTGCAAAACAGGTTATTTCACGATGTATACAAACACAGTTCCATCGAGCTGGATACCGTGAAAAAGGCTATTCACCAGCGCAAACCAATTAAAAAGGATAGGGTTGCGGTAAAAACCAGTGATAGCATTCAATACAACGATGTGGAGGTTTACCCCCTGATTGCCGATGGTATCGACGGAGCGGTCATTCGAATTGACGATGTGTCCGAACGGGTGAGAATGCAGGAAATGATGATACAATCCGAGAAAATGATGTCGGTTGGGGGCCTGGCCGCCGGCATGGCGCATGAAATCAACAATCCCCTGGCCGGAATTCTGCAGAATATCCAGGTCATGCTGAATCGTATGAAGGGGAATGTCCCCAGATACAGAAAAACAGCCTCTGAATTCGGCCTGGAATGGGAAAAACTCTCCTCCTTCATGGAAAAAAGCGGCTACTTCAGTATCGCCGAAGCAATCCTTGAATCCGGAAAAAGAGCATCCAGAATTGTTGATGATATGCTGACTTTCAGTCGAAAAAGCGATCACCAGTATATGTATTATGATCTTGCTGAACTGTTGGATAAAACGGTGGAAATCGCCGGGAATGACTACGACCTCAAAAGAAAATATGACTTCCGAAGAATCGAGATCGTAAGAGAGTACGAAAGCCCTCTCCCCGGCATTCAATGTGCGGCCAGTCAGATTCAGCAGGTTTTCCTCAATATTCTGAAAAACGGTGCACAGGCAATGGCGGAGATCCCCCCGCAAAGCGAGAAAAAAGCACTCTTCACTCTCCGCTTGAAGCAACCCAACAGTATAACCGTTCGTATAGAGATTGAAGATAATGGTCCCGGAATGGCAGAGGCGACCAGAAAGCGAATTTTCGAACCATTTTTCACAACTAAGGAAGTCGGCTCAGGAACAGGGCTGGGTCTCTCGGTTTCGTATTTCATCGTCACCGAGAATCATGGGGGTTCGATGGAGGTGGAATCCACACCGGAGTTGGGCACCCGGTTTATCATCCAGCTTCCAATCAAAAAAAAGATGGAGGCCTAGACTCCATCACAAAATACACTAAAGTCCGTTGACGAGTTCAGGCGGAAAGTCTGAATCGCGGCGCCATATTGTCAAGGAGACGAACCGCATTGACTTTAGGTTGTCGGCGGCTTTCACTGCTGTACTTCATCAGGACCTCAAAAGTATCCGAAAAATAGTAGATCTGTCTGGATCGGTTTCCTCCCAGGTCACGAGCATCGATCGGGATTCGGTTGCGTTCCAAATAATTGGTAATGCACTCGACATTTTTCTTTCCGATGGAAAACAAAGTGCCTTTCCCCGAGGTCGCTTCCATTAAGCTGGCCCCGCCAAAAACCTTGACCCTGATACTGTTGATTCTCGCCCCTGCTGCCAACATGGAATCGAGGAGCAGATCCGTGGATGAAATGGCAAACTGTCCCTTGTTATCGGTGTAACAGCTTTTCGACATATCCATCACTTCATCTGAGTTAAGAAAATGGTTCATACCGACCACTCCGGCTAATGCATCATAGGCGCAGACCGATACACAAGATCCCAACAGGGTCGAAATAACCACTTTCTTCCTGGTAACATAGCACTTACCTGGCAGAAGCAATATCTTCTCATAACACTCCAAGGTTGAAATATCCATATTGATCGACCCCTTTTGAGTTGTGGAATTTTCTTGTGTGCGACAGTGGCAATTGGAAACACCGGTTGAAGGCTATCATGGTTAAGCCGACATACAGAGGTTTAAACTGCAGGTTTGATACCATAGAATTCTTCTTTACAACCTGCTGAAATTGCGGATTTTATCTTACCGCCTATTGATCATGGGCATGAAAAAACCCGGCACTTGGTGAAAAATGATCGATTATCGATCATCTCACGGAGGTTGGTTGATTTTGAGATTTGCCTCGGGGTCCAAACCTTGTGTAACCCCTCTTTACAGCATAACCAGAAACCGGCAGGAGTACATTGCGGAATAAACAAGGGGACGAACGGGTTATTACGGCAACAACTACTCACCCATGTGACGCAATCCAAGACGAGATCCATGCTCACCACCCGAAGTGACCAAATGGTCCCTTTTCAGCCCATGAACGCCGGATTCACCAACAACTCTGACAAAACCCTTCAGTTCAGATCGGCCATTCCGGCCTACCCCCTTTTGTCTTTCTTTTGTAATATGCTGTAATGATAAACTATATTTTTGTTGCATGTAATTTGCAGAATTGTTTTCAAAAAATTGTTTTGCGGTGATAAGCAAGTTCATCGTCGTTTTACGGAATCGAAACGACAATCAGGAAAGAGAAGGAACTCTAATGAATCTCAATTGGGGTAAGGAAAATGACGAATCAATATAATGAACAGGATCAAATCTTAATTCCTTCGGGAAATGGGTATATAGCCATCCCGGCGCACAATATAAGAGGCCGGGAACCAAGACAAAGGAAAAATTCTGTTGTCGGTGCTAAATGGTTGATGTTCAGGTTAAAGGATAGCCTGACATTTCTTTTCATGATGTCCGGTATGATTCTAATCCTGGGCGCAATAGGCTATACAGTCGCAGGTGTGGCAGGAGTGCTTGTGGCATCGCTGGTAACCCTATCCGGTTTTTTTATCACTTCGGGATTGAAAATCGAGCAGATTCTGAAACGAAAACAGGTTCAAATGCTGCATCTGTGGGAAGGAAGGAGAATCCATGAAATGGTGGAGAAACTGGCCCAAAAAGCGGGACTGAATAAACTTCCTGCCCTCTTTATAGATTTTTCACCCGAAGTGAATGCATATACTCTTGAAGATCGAGACAAAGCGGCGATTGTTCTTTCCAGGGGATTGCTCAACAACCTGAATCCCAGGGAGTTAAACGGAGTATTGGCTCACGAGATTGCGCATCTGAAAAACAATGATATCCGACTCATGGTTTTTACGGAACAGATTCGTCGTTTGACTGGATACATGGCTTTTTTCGGCCAGGTATTGTTTCTGTTCAATCTGCCCTTGCTGCTGCTGAACATGTCTGTGATTCCCTGGCTCCCCATTCTACTTTTAATGGTGGCCCCGATGATCAGTCACCTGTTTCATTACGCACTTTCCAGAAATCGTGAATTCAGGGCTGATCTGGATGCGGTAGCACTGTCAAATGATACAATCGGTCTGGCCAACGCCCTGCGGAAAATCAGCCGGCAAATGGGATTTTGGCAGCGGCTTTATGCGCCCTATATGAAAAACATTCCGGAAATCCTGAGAACCCATCCCAACACCCATGCCCGAATTGAAAGACTGGGTGAAATCAAGGCTGAGCAGGAAGCAGATATCGGATGGGCAGTATAAAATCTTTGGCATCATTAAATATCTGTCCGTAATGAAAATGTAACCGAGGCTAATCTGACCGATTGGGTCCATTTTGGCCTAAGATTCACCAAATATGATGGCACATTGACAATCAAGAGGGAGATGATCATCTCGAAAACAAAACGTATTCAAACTCTGACCGTATCTATTTTGCTGAAATTATGTATTTTTAACGAAGATGTAAAAAATCTGTAAAATAGCGTGCCGATGGCATAAATATTTCAGTTAAATAGATCATGTGATTTGTAGGGATTGCGAATGAACCAGTAAATATTAAAAGGAGGTGAACATGAATCGCTGGCAAAAAAGAGCATCAAAAAAGAGAAAATCCGTATCATTCCAGCCAACTCGTAACGATATTCAGGCTGCGGTTGATGAATACCTGAAAAAAGGCGGCAAAATAACCAAACTGGAAGCCAATGACGTTAACTATGAAGATTTCATGAGACAGAAAGAGTCCTACTCTGCTATCAATGATTTCTTCCTTGGCAATTAGAATCGGTGTCTCGCACGGAGGTACCATATGATTCGAATGAACCCCGATACATGTATCACCCGGTCTAAACAGCCGGGTGTTTTTTTGTGAAAAACCAAATGAACAACATAATCTCTCTTTTTGACCCCGTATCCGCAGGTCCCCTTAATCTGCCCAACCGAATCGTCATGGCCCCAATGACCAGAAGTTTTTCACCGGGAGGTATACCGGGAGAGGACGTTGTGGCCTATTACGGGAGAAGAGCTGCAGCCGGGGTCGGACTTATTATTACGGAAGGTACAACGGTAAACCACCCGGGATCCAACGGCTATCCAAAAGTCCCGAGATTCTTTGGTGAAGATGCCCTGCAAGGCTGGTCCCGGGTTGTTTCGGAAGTACACAAACATAAGGGAAGAATTGTTCCCCAATTGTGGCATGTCGGCTATATACGCAAAAAGGGCATGGAGCCCGATCCTTCAATTCCCGGCTACAGCGCCATGAACCTGGAAAAAGACGGGACGCTGGAAGCCATTGCCATGGACCAACAGGAAATCAACGCTGTGGTTGATGCGTTCGCCAAGGCAGCAGCAGATGCTGAAAAAATCGGTTTTGACGGTATTGAAATTCACGGGGCACATGAATATCTGATCGATCAGTTTCTCTGGAAGGGTTCCAATCAAAGATCCGATAAATACGGCGGTTCCCTGGAAAACCGGCTCAATTTTGCACTGGATATCATCACTGCAATACGTGAAGCCGTTAGCAAGGATTTCCCGGTTATCTTTCGCTTTTCACAATGGAAACAACAGGATTATAAGGCCAAACTGGCCGAAACACCGACCGAACTGGAGAAAATACTGGTACCTCTCTCCGAAGCCGGTGTCGATATCTTCCATGCCAGCACCAGACGTTTCTGGGAACCGGAATTTGAAGATTCCCCTCTCAATCTTGCCGGTTGGGCCAAAAAGATTACGGGAAAACCCTCCATCACCGTGGGGAGCGTGGGCCTGGATTCGACCTTTACCGCTTCCTTCGGTGGCAAAACAGCCCAGCCCACCGGTCTGGAAAAGCTGCAGGAGAGGCTGGAAAGAGGTGAATTCGATCTGGTTGCCGTTGGCAGGGCTTTGTTGGCTGATGCCGGGTGGATATCAAAGATCCGAAACGAAGAATACCATCTGATTGAAGCCTTCTCACCGAACGCTCTCCGGACACTTAGCTAAGCAAACCCTATTCAAACCGGGTATCGGGCAACATACATGCTTGCGATACCCGGTCGTCTCTCTATCATTTTAGATTCAACCGCTACAGTTTCATGTCTTAAACCGAATTCGGCAAGGTCAAAAAGTATCCTGAATTTCGTTCGGATTCGAAATTTGAGACACGGGACAATATTCCGTATCAAATTACAGCGACACGATGATCTCAAAATCTAGTTATGTCTATTCTGTGGGCCGGAATTCATGTTTTCTCTCTTCATTGGCTACTGCTGACCTACGTTGTGATCTCGGAAAACGGTACCGCTTATTTACTGGTGGGATTAAGAGGCATCTCAGATGACTTGGGCTGAGAGCCCTTCTCAGCCGGACCGAAACCGAATAATTTTGGATGATGATTTTGATAAATGCTGATTGGATTCCTGCGGACTACTTCTTAAAACCACCCTGTTCTGATTTCATCCTCCTCTTCCAGGGGATCAAAATAGGGCTTGATGTCCAGCAGTGGAGTCCCGTCCAAAATGTCCAAATCAGATATCTTTAGTCGATTATCTTCAACACCGAGCAACCTGACCACCGAGAGACCTATTGGGTTGGGTCTCCTCGGTGTGCGGGTAGCAAAAAGCCCCCGGATCTCGGTTCTTCCGTTGGGTACTACATCCAGTTTGAATTCCGTCACTTGATGAAAGTGGCACAAAAGTATGATGTGGGAAAATCCATCCAGATCCCGCAATCCTGCCTGATAATCAGGCAACAGTTCAACAATTCCCTCAATCCCCTTCCCCCTGCCTGGTTGTTTGGGAATATCATTCAAATTTTTCAAAGGCGTATGTACAATCCCAATACTGTTATATTCGATTTTCATGGTAAGTTAGTTTTCCTGCGTGTAAGACTAATCGGGCCAATCACTTCTTTGATTCAGATTTAAGTCAAACACAACATCTTTGACGGCACAACAGTCCACTCATAATCAAACAAACGCTATTAATACCGTTCATCCAATCAAGGTTTTAGCATTGCCGGGAGGGGATTGTCCATGTTCCGCTGATCAATCTACCGGGTCTGAACGATCCAAACTCGATTGAAAGATACCGGTTTCAAACTGGTTTCAGTTTTTCAGAATTTGTTCAGAAGATCTTGAAAAAACAGTTAGCTTGAGGGATAACGAAAAACAGGGTGGTAAGACCCACCCGGTCATGATGTAAGATGGACTTCAACTGTTCATATTTTTTAAGGGCTCAATCAGAAATCCCAGGTCGGCTTTGAGGAGTGCCGGTTCGGATGGAATCCCGGACGGGTCCAGGTCTCTTATCTGGTAGTATTCGAACTTCAGGAGAGCTTCATCGGGAATCGTGCCACCCGTTCCCCCTTCATCCAGAGGCGTTAAAACTCTGCCGGGCAGTTTGTCATCCTGCTCCCTGACGCCCATTAAATTATTGAGAGATCGTTTCAGAAGCCAGCTTCTGTGGCCGATGTTGATGTAGTCTTCGAGTGAAAGCTCAAATCCGGTTACGGCATTAAGACCGGCCAGGGTGTTTTCCAGACCGATAGCCCACTGGGCGAAATGACAGAGACAAATGGCATTTGCCATCTGGCCTATTCCCTCGGAAATATAGACCATTTTGGCTTTACCTTCACTTTCGGTGCCGGTATATTCATCTTCGAGACCTGCCTCCGGCCAGGAGACCGAGCATTGCTCAACCGACTGAACCGAGTGTTGAAGATGACAGGCTCCACGATTGGACATCATGTAAGCCAATCCCATTCCGTGAAATCCCCTGGGATCGTGCATAGGAAGCTCCAATCCCTTGATGGTGACCAGAAACTCCCTGGCCTGTTCAGGTAAATTCTCCGCCAGAACAGCACTTCCTTCTGCGGCCATGTCACCAAAACCTTCCCTGTAAGAGATCTTTTTCAATAATTCGATAACCGCATCCAGATTTCCCCAAGTAAGGTCCAGGTGATCCAATTGTTCGTCACTGTAAAACCCTTTTTCCCGGGCTTCCATGATGAAAGCGATGGTGGCCCCGCAACTGATACTGTCCAGTCCCAGGCGATTGCACAGATCATTCGCCTTGGATATAGCGTCCAGATCCAGGGACATGAGCATGGATCCAAAGGTGCCCAGGGTTTCATATTCAGGCCCCGGACCTGTGCCGAAATCATATTTGGTATTCTCCACCTTCACCTCAGGCTTGCAGGCAATGGGACACCCCTGACAGGCTTTCCGCTTTTTCAGGATCTTCTCAACAATGGCATTTCCGCCCAACTCATCACCCAACTCTTCCACCTCTCCCACACGCCAATTCTTAATAGGAATATCTCCCGTCATCATCCCAATTTCCATGGCAGATGCGGTGCCTGCCTGATTGAGGGAGATGGAAACGATCGATTCCCTGGCTGCCTCCAAAGTGGTTTTGCGAGCAGATTTGTATTCCTCCTCGTCTGCGATGGGTAACGAGACAGTTCCTTCTGCGATGATTGCCTTCAGATTCTTGCTGCCCATGATAGCACCCATACCGGTTCTTCCCAGGTGGTTAGCCCGATCATGGCAGATCGAAGCATACCGTACCCGGTGTTCACCAGCCGGACCGATTGTCAGGGTTCTCAGTTTTTTACGATCCGAATGGACTTCCTTTAGTTGTTGTGCTGCTTCGTAGGTATCCAGACCCCATAGATTTGTTGCATCACCAATGGTGATACTTCCATCAAAAACTTCCACTACAACGGGTTGGGAAGCCCGCCCTCGAATTATTATGCCATCAAATCCGTTTTTTCTGAGACTGACTCCGAATGCTCCTCCGCAGGTAGACTCTCCCCAGATACCCGTTAAAGGGGACTTGGCACAAACTGCAAATCTTGAACTCCCCGGAAAACCGGTTCCCACCAGGGGACCCGTCATGATGAACAGGGGATTTTCAATCGACAGAGGATCAATGCAAGGTTTCACGAGATCGAAAAAGAGCCGTGCTGCCAGGGAACCTCCCCCAATATAATCCCTGTAATACTGATGATCTATGGGGTAATCCGCCACATTCCCGCTCGATAGATCAATATCTGCAATTCTATAAAAGTATCCCGACATGGTCTTTCCAGAGTTATTTGTAAGAATTACATGGCCCGCAAACCGGCGCGTTGTTTTTCATCTGTTATAGCCCGGTACATTTGGAGGCAGACTTCCAACAGGTTGAAACAAAACTTCAGGTAAAAACTATTTCTTTTTTACGATCAGGTCTTCGTATCCCATTTCCTTGAGTATGACCGGGAATTCACCAAAGGTGGGTCTGACAACCGGCAGCAGCTTTAACATAGCTGTGATCTTGCCACCCTGCTTTACCTTTCCTCTTGTCACAGAGGCAATGGGGTTCTCCAAACCGTGCCAGAATCGATGGGAATGGTCGGCACTCTGTTTTGACCAGACATCCTCCTTTAGATGGCAAGGCCCCAGGTAGAAGGTTCCATAATATCCCTCTTTTTCCGGCTTATTCTTAAGATCGATGGTGATTTCACAGTCCGGATCGGTATAGATAAACTTGATGATGATTCCCGACTTGCTCATCTTGGGACCGATCTTATCATTCTGAAGCACACTGTCTAAAAAATAGCCATATATTTCAAACAACTGATCCGCATCTCGATAGTATTCACCCATGTTTCCTCTATTGTTAGTTTAGTTTATTAACCGTAATCAACCACTTTCAATTGCTCATCGGCCCTGATTTAGTGGGGGAAACCACGTTTCCAACAAACTTGAAATCTAATAGCAATATCGCTGGTGGTCGTACCTATCCTGTCAGTGCCTTTCGACTATTCAGTCCGGCCTTTGGCTAAATCGCCTTCCATAAATCATGCTGGCCATGGTAATACGCAGCATCTGTAGTGTTCCCCCTGCCACGCTCCAGGCCCTGGCATCTCTTGCCATTCTTTCCAGCGGAAATTCCTTGCTGTAGCCATATCCGCCGAAAATCTGCATGGCGGTATCTGTCACCTCTTTGACCATTTCATTGGCAAAGCACTTACCCAGCGAAGCTTCATATATCGAAGGCAGCCCTTGTCCCGCATTACTGGCAGCGCGGTAAACCAGCAGTTTTGCTGCATCCAGTTTCATGGCCATATCAGCAACCTTGAACTGAATATCCTGAAACTCGCAGATGGGTCGGCCAAAAGCTTTTCGTTCCGTCGTGTATTTCTTGGCCTCCTCCAACGCTCCACCGGCCACGCCAAGACACATGGCAGAGTTGCCGCAACGCTCGATATCAAACGTCAACATGAGTTTGGAGAAGTCGCCTTTGTTGATCACCACATTTTCCCTGGGAACGCAAACGTTGTCGAAGATCAGATCACAGGAAGGCATACCCCTGAGTCCCATAAACTCTTCCTGCTTACCAAAACTGAATCCTTCGGTTCCCTTTTCCAACAATACTGCGCCAATAGCCTTGTATCCCTTTTCTTCCCCGAACCGACAATAGACTACGTAATGGCTGGCATGACCGGCTCCCGTAATAAAGCATTTTCGACCATTCAGCAGGAGGTGATCTCCCTTATCTTCCACGACAGTTGTCAGTGATGTCAGATCGGATCCCGATTCAGGCTCGGTCATACAGACGGAAACACTGTTCTCTCCGTTGCATACACCCGGAATTACTGCCTCTTTTTGGGCTTCGGTGCCAAACATGTCGATGACCCGAACCGCCCCGACATTGGATTCAAATACGGCCGCGGCTATCATAGGACTATGCTTTGCCAGTTCCTCAATAGCCAGTATTGCCGTTAAGGAATCCTCATCTCCGCCACCGAATTGTGAGGATAGGGTCATTCCCAATAGTCCCATCTTGGCAAACTTACCTAACAGATCAGCAGGAAATTCACCGGTTCTATCGATTTCAAACGCCAGATCCCTGAATCCCTCTCTTTTAGCCATATCCTTCAGGCTATCGAGCAACATCAACTGCTCCTTGCTTAAACTAAAATCCATATTTCCCTTAAAATGTTATAAATAGCGATTGCCCCTGCTTAAGGCGAATCATCACTTGAATAGTTTACCTGATACCACTAGATCATCCTGACCAGCGAGCTGATATCACCCAGGTTTTCCAAATCCATGATCATTTGGCAGAGGCTTTCAATTCTGCCCTGGTCTCGTTCGCCGGCATAATGTTTTACCTTGGAAATAATATCTCCGGTGGTCATGGGATCCCTGGGATCACCTTTTGGTACATCCACCTGTTTTTCCAGGGAAGTGCCGCTTTTAAAATTGATCTTCACCTTGCTGGATGTTTTGTCCGGGTAGACAGCATCCAGTTTTTCATCTGAGTGGACATCCACTTTTTCGGAAAATGCCAACAGGTCACTATCCGCCAGCCTTTTTTCGGTAAGCTGCCTGGGCCCCAGTTCTCCATCCATCAGACAGACCGCCACGACATAGGGGATGGAAAACTGGGCAGAGACAAAGGTGCTCTCCTTATTGACCTCCTTACCTACGGCCAACTTGGCAATTCCATAGGTGTGAACATCAATGGATTCGATTTCCCCGATTTCCAGATCATTTTCAGACAGCAACTCCAGTATGGCCTGTGCCGATCCGTGGGTGTGCCTGCAGGCTGTAAACGGTTTGAAATAGACGTCGGACAGGGAATAGACCTCGCCCAGATCATCGGATATTCTCTCAAGTTTGGGATCGGCTGCCGTAGTGATTTTCGTGAAGCCCCCGTTAAGATCAGATCCTTCCAGGGTATACGGGGCACCGCTTACATCCTGAGCAGCCAGACCGGCAGCCATTAAACCGGCAATGGCGGCCTGACCTCCCTGCACAATTTTTATCGTGTATCCTCCCATCAACTGTTCCGCCATGGAAATAGGCAGTAAATAACCCGCATTACCAAAGGCAGATGCCATTTTATCTGCATCAAACTTTTTAAGTCGGCCGTAGGCTGCGGCGGCACCAAAAGCACCGCAGGTTCCGGTCGGTAGGAATCCGGACAGGGTGTGCCAGGGATGCATGGCAGAGGCTGGCCGATTGGCGGCATCGTACCCGGCCACGATGGCTTCAATGATATCTTTTCCGCCGAGCCCGTCCATTTCTCCTACAGCAAGGGCTGCCGGAATGACTGCTACCCCCGGGTGGTTCCCGCCGAACCTGACCCCGTCCTGGGCCTCAATAGCTTCAGCCGTCGTTCCGTTGATAAAGGCAGCGTGGTGGAGATCTGATCTAAATCCGCATCCGAATACTGTAGCCGGTCCGTTTCCGGAAATTGACTTCACATAGGAAACGGAGCGATTTACAGCCTCAAGTTCTAAAGATCCGTAGACATTGGCCACGTAATCGAGAATACACTGTTTGGCTTTTTCGATGATCTCATCCGGCAATTTATCATATGAAACAGCAGAGCAAAACTCGGCTAGTTTGCGGGTATATTCCATTTGAGCTCCTTTAGACATATCCTTTCTTTTCGTAAACACTGATCATTCGATAGGGATCCAAAACTTCCCGAATAACACGGATTTCTTCTTCCGTGGGTGGTTGGGTTTCATGTACATCCTCTGCAACTTTAAGTTCCCATGGGGTATTGTCCAGGACCTCCTCAACAGTGTTGCCCGGATGGTAAGAGGCGAGATAAGCTTCGCAAGTCTCGCTGTCAAACTTGAGAATGGCTTTGTTGGTGATGATCACTGACGGGCCGCTTCCTTCGGGCATATTCCATTTCTCCCTGGCGCCGGGTCCATCGATATATCCGGGAGTAGTGACAAAATCCACTCTCTCGACCAGACGTCTTTTATCATGCAGGGTGATGATCAGGGTTTTGCGAGCCATGGAGCCGATGGGATTGGCACCTCCACTACCCGGCAACCGGGATTTTGGCTGATCATAATCCCCGATGACCGTGGTATTGATGTTGCCGAATTTATCCACCTGGCTGCCGGAGAGAAATCCTACATCAACCCAACCGGCCTGCAGCAACATTCCTAGAATATCCACCAGACCACCGATCATGGCCGCCCCGGGATTGAGACAGGGATCACCGACCGACAGGGCGGTTCGCTTGGGTTGGGCGTCAACAACACCGGATTCCTGCATCAATACAGCATTGGGGGCATGAGTATATTTGGCGATATTGGCGGACATGGTAGGGAATCCGGTTCCCACAATAACCAGATCATTATCCTTAATCTCTCTGGCGCCGCAACAGGCCATTAATTCCGGTTTTATGTACTCGCCGGCTTTGCTAGTCATAGATCATTCTCCTTGGTTAACCGACATTAATAGGCGTAACTGACCGGGTAGCTGTAATCGAATTCCGCCTCCAGTTTTTTATATGCGGCCAACCCGAATTTCCGGATATAGTGCTGGGTATAAGCCGTTCTGTCTTCCAAATCGTAGACCCACTCCCGGAGAAAATCCTGAAATCCCTCCTCGGTATTTGAGGCCTGTTGGTACTGGTATCCGAATGAAAAATCCGTGTCATAGAACCCGGGTGTGTACCCCGGATGGGCCCCGAAGGGTTCCTCTACCACTGCAACTACTTTGGCAGCCGGAACAATGGTTCTTGAAGGATCCTTACCGATGGTCTCCCGGCTGACAATTCGTTCACAAAAGACAATCACCTTTTTGGAGGCATTGGCACCGTACTGGCAATCTCCTCCGATTCCCCAGATCTGGGCGTTACCATTCTCATCAGCCTGCTGTACATGTATGATCCCAACATCCGGGTTCAGAGCGGGTACGAGCAACACCGGTTTTCCGTCGAATGGAGAATCGATGATCTTGTATTTGTCATCACCCATAAAGGATTTTACCTTCATCAGATCGCTGCCGATCATATCCTTTACCGGAACAAAGGGCATTCCTGTTGCCCCGGCCAGTAGCATCATGGGAAGGGAAAGATTGGAATACTCTTCAAGCTCGATCTTATGCGGAATCCCCTTTTCAAGTGACCGCCTGAAGCACCTTCCCAAACCATAAACTCCTAATGAGAGAAAGGTGGCAATAAAACGGTTGACACACCCCGCCCCGATCATCAAGTCAAAATCATCCGCTGCATTGCTGCGGGTGATGGTCAGATCATCAATTCCCTGGCGGACGATTTCATGAATGGCGGCAAATGGTGATCTGCAAACATAACCGCCGATAAACAGGAAATCGCCACTCCTGACATGCTGAGAGATGGCTTCCTTGGCCGACATAACCTTGCTCATTTGATCTCCAATTCCTAGTTCTTATTGTTACCAGTTAATTTACCCAACTTCGATTTGATCGCAGTTGCTTTCTATTACCAGCCCCATCACAGCCCCCTCGACCGAGTGCTATCAGCCCGGCTATAGTTCAAACTCCGTCCGTTTGATGATTTCGTCCTGGGCGATATCGCTGAGATTGGTGAAAAGACCTGAATACCCGCTGATTCTGACAACCAGGTCGCGATATTGATTCGGATTCTGCTGAGCCGCAACCAGGGTTTCGGTATCCACCATATTGAACTGGACCTGCTCCCCGCCTTTTTCAAAATACGTTTTCATCATATTAAAAAGGTTGTCTGTCCCGGTTCTTCGACCATGAAATCTCATGTTCAGATTGGCCCCGTTGTATACCCTGTTTAGCGGCAGTTTTGTAACCGAATTCATGATTGCGGTTGGCCCCTGTACAGTCACTCCGTTGGTCGGTGTAATCCCATTACCAAAGTTATCGCCTGCGTACCTTCCATCAGCACTGGCACCGGTAAAAGCTCCCATGGTGATATGGAATCCTACCGAAAAAATTCCCGGCCAGAATGAGCCCCCCCTGAAGTTGCGATAGGGTTCCAAAACATCGCAAAAGTGATGTGCAACCCTGGCGGCCATCTCATCCACCTCGGTCTTGTCATTTCCATACTTATCAATCTTGTTATAAAAAAACTGCTGCTTATCCTCCGCATCCAGCCAGTCGGTTGCCAACCATTCACTTAAATCGCCCATGGAGAACCGTTTTTCCTCCAGAACGGCTTTTTTCACGGCATAAAGGCTGTCAGCAATATTGGAAAAGCCCATCAATTGGACACCCGTGGAGTTGTAGATGGCACCGCCTTTCGTCAGATCAAATCCTTTTTCCAATGGTCCTTCAATCATCGCAGAAGCAAAAGGTGAAGGGAGCTGTTCGGCTATCACCCGATCCAGGCATTCGATGCCGCGGATCATCTGATTCATAAAATGCCGGAATTGCTTGTCATAGCCGTTCCACAGATCTTCAAAAGTTTTAAATTCCGCGGGATCACCGGTTTCAAGGCCAACCGGATAACCAAAAATATTATCAACGCCATTGGAAAGGGCCAGTTCAAGACATTTTATGCCATTGAATTGAACCGCGAAGGTTGAGCCGAAGGTTTTTCCCTGCGCATTGGGTTCCAGACATCCCACAACACCGTAGTTTCTGGCATCCTCCAGGGTATGTCCGGAATTCAACAGGGAATCAATAATAGCTTCATCATTGAAAAAATGGAGCAGAACTCCGTCTTTGGCGTAATCTATGGCCTTTTTGAAAAAATCTTCGGGAACTTCCGGACCAATGCGTACACCAAAATTGGGCTGAACCGTACGTACCGCTGCGTATGCATCCAGACCTATATAGCTCAGCTCGTTGGTAGCATCGTTCCCTTCCGCGTCCAATCCGCCGACCGTGGCATTTTGGGTGGTCTTTCCCTCCGGTCCTTCTCCACCCGGGATATAGGCTTCTTCAAGTACATTCCAGATTTCATTCGTTTTCAGATAAAGCATGGAGAGCAGTTCCCTTGCTTCATCATTTGTAACTTTATTCCTGTCCAGATCCTGTTTAAACCAAGGGTAGAGGATCTGATCAACCCGTCCCAGTGAGATGGAGTTTCCCCCGGTCTCGATTTGGGCCACGAGATGAATAAAATAGAAGGCCTGCACTGCTTCGTGGAAAGTTTCCGCCGGCTTACCCGGAACCCTGCTGCAGATTTGCGAGATCTTTAATAGTTCGGCCGCCCGTTGCCGGTCTGTCTCTTTCCCGGCCATTTTAGCAGCCAGTTCCGCATAACGTGCAGCAAAGGAGATAACAGCCTTCATGGACCTGATGGCAGCCTGATAGAAAAGGCCCTTCTCACTTGCCTGTTCCCCTGTTGACAACTGATCAAATCGTTCCCGGGCCTTCCGGATGATTCCCTCCAGGCCAAGGTTTAATACCTGTTCGTGGGCCATGGTAAAGTGACCAATGCCGTAGGTGATCTGCAGCATAAAAGTAAAGATATACTTATCGATATCGTCCTGGATATCTTCGGGTAGAACCTCCTCAAATCGGTCTTCAACGGACTTGCCATTCCAGAACGGCACAACCTCTTCCAGGATTTCCTTTTTCTCCTCTTCCCGAATCAAGGCTCTCTGCACTTCCCTTTTATCAAAGTTCTCCACATCACCTTCAATCCAGCGGATCTTGTTCTCGGGGAAGAGGGGCGCCCCTTTTAGCTTACTGGTACGACAGCCTACAATCAGTTCATCAGCCCTGATCGCCACACTGATCTGATTGAGAATATCCTCAAAGGCCTTGCTCATGCGAGTCAGGGGATGTTCATCCCAGTTTGCGGCCATGGATCTGGTGATATAACGAGCCCTTTCCACACAGACCTCCTGGGGTGCCTGTATAATCCGATCCCTCAATCTGGCAACCTTGGTGTTTTGTATCTTTTCCGGTGATATCAGATTCATTTTTTCTTCTCTCCAACAATCAGGTGAATTTTTCCGAATTCAAATTCAATTTTCAGGCTTTCATACCAAGCGGTGGATTCCCAAACTACACCTTGATATCCATGTGGTTCAACAGGATGGAATCGCGTATACTTTTGGGAAGAATACGGTTTAGAAGCAGAAAAAAACTGCTCATAAAATCAACCTGGTTATACAGCTTCGGTTTGTCGGCAAGGATGACATTAACGATTCTCCTGGAGGCTTCCGCAGGCGTTGTCGCATTCTTAATCAACTCATTGTCCCGATCGATGAACCGACCCGCTCTTTCCCGGTACGGAGATCCCTGCGGTGGAAGCTGATGAATTTTCGCAGCAAAACTTGTCGATACCTGGGCAGGTTGTACGATGGCCACCTTGATACCGAAAGGTTCCACCTCGTATTCAATCGATTCCATCAATCCTTCCAATGCAAATTTGGTCGCAGTATACACGGATTCGAAAGGAAAAGGAATTTTCCCGACCAACGAGGACATGGCTATCATTTTTCCCTTTCCCCGTTCCCTCATGGAGGGTAGAAAAGACTGGAAGATGGCGGCGGCTCCAATGACATTGATTTCCAAACATTTCAACGCAGCTTCCAAATCAACCTCTTCAAAAGGGCCAAAAAAACCGATACCTACATTGGAAAGGACCGTATCAACCTGTCCGAACTGCTCCAATACGGAGTCCCGAAATTCCAGTATTGATGCCCGGTTGGTAATATCGATTGTTTTCAGAAAATGCCGGGCATTCATCCCATCCAACTGCTTTTCAAGAGATGCGATTCCTTCACTATCCACATCGAATCCGGTGATGTTAAATCCCGACTCGGCCAGAATGAGGGCAACTTCTCTACCCATTCCCTGGGCCAATCCCGTTATTACAATTGTCTGTCCCATGGTCTCTCCTTATTAGTTATCACAAGGCTAGTCAACCAAATCAAAGTACCGATTTTCCATTCACGATCCTTTGGAGGAAGACTTACCGTTGTGAGGTTTGTCCTGATTTCCGGATAAAACAGATCTCCGATTTCGCGGCTGTTAGTTAAAACGCTGCTCCTGATAGAGTTTTCCCAACTGCCTTATAGACTGCCCGAAGTCAGGGAATTCCATTTTAAACCCGGTATCTGCCAGCTTCCGGTTGTCCACAACATAGTCATAGTAGAGATATTTGACTGCTGTATATTCCAAATCCGGTATCTTGCCTTTCATTCCCGACAGGAAGCCGTCAATCACCGCTGTCAGCTTTACAATTCCCAGGGGCAGCTTCAGTGTCGGAATCTTGGTACCGTAAGTCTCAGCGGCAAGAACCAGCGCTTCTTGCAGGGTCGGGTTTGAATCCTCCGCAATATTATAGGTTTCACCGTAAGTATCCGGGCGCTCCGAAAGGTGATAAACCGCTGCAGCCACATCTTCGGCCCGGATATTGGAGAGAAGTTGTTTTCCGCTCCCGGGAATAGCCGCTATGGTGGAAGGTCTGGAAAAAGCCTTGCCAGCCCCGTCATTACAGCGAGGACCGTATACGGTACATGGGCGGATAACTATAGCCGGGAATCCCTGTTTGATTTTTTCAAAAACGATATCTTCCCCGGCTTTTTTGCTTTTGCCATAAGCATCCCCGGGATTTCTCTCATCCTCCTCCCTGAAGGGAGTTCCCTGGTAATACCCATAGACACTGGTTGATGTAACGTGGACAAAGCACTTGACACCTTTTCTTCTTGCTTCCTCGGTGATCAGATCAACACCGCGGACGTTGGTCGGGTATAGCTTCTCAAAAGGTGTCGAGAAATTGCAGATTGCTCCCAGGTGGAATACCCTGTCCACCTCACCTTCAAAAAGTCTCGGAATGGTTTCCGGATCTGTTAGGTCCGCAGGGACATACTCAACGCCCAGTTTTTCAAAAAAGGAGAGATCTTTTCGGGGCCGTGCTGTGGCCCTGACCCTGATCCCCTTTTCAACCAGGTATTCAACAACATGACTTCCCATAAATCCGGCAGCACCGGTTACCAGGCTAATTCCGGAAAATCCCATAGTCTATCCTCCCTTTATGACTCCTCAGATTCCATAATTCTCTGTTTTGCACTCTGTAACCACTCCAGAAACATCTTGTTCATTTTCACTCCCAGCTCCGCCATCAGGTTGACGTAGATATCGTTCTGTTGCCATTTTGCAAGATTCTGCTCCCTGAACTGAAGTTGAGTTTGATACTGTTCTAACTGCTCTTCGACGATCTTCAGTGCGTCCGCTTTCCGGCCAAATCCGAAAAATACAAATCGCATCAGAAAAGGATCACGAAGCAGCATCGCCTTCTCGGGAGAAGAGGCGATCCAGTCCGCAAATACCTGCTTTCCTTTTTCCGTAATGGAGTATAGTTTTCGTGGGGGGCCTTTTTCTCCGAGACAGTTCTGCTCTTCAACAGTGATCAACTCCTCTTCCAGCATTTTTTTGAGATTGGGATAAATCTGCCCGAAATTGATGGTCCACATATGTCCGAAGTTCTGCTCCAGGACCTCTTTAATCCGATAGCCATGGAGATCACGATAGTGCAGCAGGCCCAGGATAGAAAATTTTAATGACATGAAAACTCACGTTAAACAGTTTTGGTCTTCTTGGCATGAATAACAGCCAGAACGATGGCTATTACCGCGACCGAGCCGGTTAAAATAAAGATGGCGCCCGCATTGGGAATCAGTTTGATAACCGGCAGCAACATGGCATAACAGAGCAGGGTGGTCAGGGCATAGCTGATGGAAAAATCCTTCATCACGGGGGTTTTCATATCAGGATCACAGACACGAAGCAAGAGAATTCCGGTCATGATCACCCCGGTGTTTTGACCGAACAGCGCAATGGATCTTTCAAAGGCAAAGTCTTCAAACAGCTTTTGTCCCAAAACCATCAGAACCAGGTAGATCACAACAAAGCCAACAACAAACATCAGCACCATGGGGACAACGAATTGCAGAACCGCCTGAACCGGTAAACTGGCAATAGCGGCCACGATTGAAAAGTCCACCAGAAAAGAGGTGAATTTGGTTTTGATCTTATGATCGATCATGAAGGAGAGATTGAGCTTCTTTAAAATCTGGTTAACGATCAGCATAATAACGATCGCATAGGCCCAGGCGAATATGTTGGAAAGCAGGGGTACCTTGTAAGCCTTGAGGAATGAGACCAGGGCGTAGGACAAACCGCACACCACAAATATGATAGCTGCGTGAAATGTCAAACTGTCTATGGAAGAGGTATGTGTTGTTTCCCTGCAGGAAACCTCCTGTCGACTTATATCCGACTGGTAGCCTTTACGGATTTCCGGTGGAATCAGGGAAGGATCGGCCAGATTGGCGATTTTGTTTTTCCTGGCGGCAGTGTTTATCAATATCATTCCCAGGAGAATTCCACCCACGAGACCAACGGTAGCTGATGTAACAGCCACTCCCTGCGCCACTTCCCAATAGGGAAGTTTTAGACGCTGAAGAACATTGCCTATCAGTCCTGCCGTACCGTGTCCCCCCGAAAATCCCAGCGAAAGCTCCATTCCAAAAGCGGGATATATCCCCAACTCGGGCTGCAAACTTGAAAACACAATGTTTGTTGCAAACCCGATAGCAAACAGGCCGAAGGCACAACCGGTGCTCAACAAAAACATAGGCAGAATGCCACTTTTTGAACGGGGTGTGGCAGCATCCCGACTTTCCATGCCAATCCCCAGTGGTACCGATGCGATGATCGGAACGATCAAGATACCCGGAATCAATGCGAAGTCCGATATGAATTCTTCCGGTATGGGAAGAATGGCATAGGATTTCATGATAATCGGCCCCAGCAAAAGACCTATGAAACCGCCGATGACCGCAGCGGGAAGAAACAGGTTCTGAAACAGCCTGACTTTAGCTCTCAACAATACACCGACCAGCAACAATCCACCCAGAATTCCAAACTCCTGCAGCAAACCCGTGAACAGATCCAGTGTCATTCCACCTCTCCTTTAAGACAGTTCGTGTATGTCAAACGCAACCTCTCACCTTGTTTTATCTCGGAAGCCCCTGGTTTAAAGCCCTTATGACCAGATTCAGTTTGTCTGACAACTCCAACCATCGGGAAAATGAATCCTGTGAAAATCTATTATATAAAACCTATATATAGAAAGTATATAATAAGTCAAGAGAATTTCCTTTCCTGGTTTAAAGGTGCGTTAGCAAAGGTGTTGCGAGGTATTATCGCGGGTTTCCCGGTCAATTTTTGGATCGTAGATCGACCGGTAAGAGTTGAAAATAAAGCAAGATCCCGTGTGGGGTCGAAGGCTGTTTGATTATTTCTATTGCTCTATTTTAACCAAGGAGGTCCAGGACTAACGGACATCATTTAACGTCCTTTGATAATCCCGGCAAATGCAGCAAAGAAGCAAAGGGTTAACTGGGAATGAACTCCTCGGTTCGAACCTCTATCATACTGATGGCATCGGCGGGGCAGGTTATTTGACAAAGACCGCACCCCATGCATTTCTCGCGAATCACACTGGTAATCTCGCTTTCTTCATCAATTGTTTCCAAAGCGTTGAAGTAACATCGATCATGGCATGTCCCGCAGGATGTGCAGAGTTCAGCGTCAACCTGCGCCGCAAACCTGCTCGGGTCGCAAAGCTCCAGACCTTCGGAAATCAGAAGGGGGAAGGTCTGGCAACAGCAACCACAGCAGTTGCAGATAAAGTGTCCGGTCTGCATCTTGTTCATCGCCACATGTACCAATCCTTTCTCTTCACTTAAACGAAGAATATCCAGTGCTTCTTCTTTGCTGATTTCACGCCCGGTGCCTCTGTCGATGGCATAAGCAGCAGAATTATTCACCTGGACGCAAACTTCGGAAGGTTGGTCACATTTGTTGGCGATAAGTCTGCAGGTACATTTGGTAACGGCCAGCCTGGTAGATGTTTTGATAATAGTATCCGCGCTGTCTGCATCCAGAATTTGCTGCTTTCCCGAATCTACGGCTGTTTCGACAGCAATAACCCGCGTGAAAGGCTTGGGCAATAATTGGGTATAAAGCCGCGCAAAATCCGGCCATTCTTCATCCATAAACTTCTGCCAAAGGTCGAGAAACTCGCGGGGGGCATCAGGCCACAGAATCGTGGCATCATGAAATTGGACCATATCGCGACACATTTTAAAACCAATGGTCTCTCCTTTGAAAGATTTGAATACTGTCCCCTTGTAATAAAGATTTTTGCAGGAGTCCTCTACTTCGTTTACCGGTCTGCCCAGTTTTTCGGCAAGTTGTTCAGGGGTGCCCGGCATTGCCATCATCAATTCGGCTTCCTCTTCATCGGCAATCATACTGAAAAGTTGCGGAATGAGCTTGGAACCCTTGAGAAAAATTTGCTCCGCCATTCGGTCATAAATCGTATTTTCAACAGTCATACTCCTCCTTGGTAGGTAAAACGCTTGTCTATGGCCCTTTTCATCCTGCCTGTCAGCCAATACAAATCCATTGCTTATAACAACAATGCTCGTGGCCTAGATCAATCACAAACGAGCCGGAATGTCAACGGTTAGAACTTCGGAAATAGAGAGGTGCCCGGAAAACGGAATCCGATCTTATGGAATAACCTATTTCTAAACCTGGCAGGGAAGAGAGATGGTGCTGATGAACCTATTTTCTCCAGAATGAGGGATAGAAAACCACCAGGGCCGAAAACATTTCCAACCTTCCCACCATCATATTCCAGGAGAGGAACCACTTACCGATATCCGAGATATGGGCGTAGTTTTCCGCCGGTCCAATAGTTCCAAAACCGGGTCCGATATTCATCAGGGTTGCAATCACCGAACTCATGCCGGTAACAAAGTCCATGTCGTCCACCAACACCATAAAGCAGCCCCCACCCAGCACCAGGAAAATGTTAACAATGAAATAACAGATGGCGAGATCGATCATCGAGTAGTCTATCAATCGACCATTAAGACGAATCGACACCACCGTAAGAGGCTGCAGAAAGATCCTCTTAATCGAAGCAGCCATGTACTTGCAGATGATAACATAGTGCACAATCTTGATGCCGCTGGTTGTAGAACCTGCACAGGCCCCGATAAAACAGACAACATAGAGAAACATCTGGGCGGCCTGCGGCCACAATTCATAATCTGCTGTCGTGAATCCTGTCGTAGTCAGCAGGGACATTACCTGGAAGGTTGCATATCTGACAGCTTCGGCTACACTGTCATACGTATTCTCTTTCCAGAGAATCCAGGAGACGATTCCGCAGAAAAACAACAGAAAACCCACATACCAGCGAAACTCGGTGTTGATCTTCAAAGCCCGAAGATCCCCCTTCATGATCTGGTAAAAAAGCACGAAGGTCATACCCCCCAAAAACATGAAAACAATAATCACCCAGTCGAAGTAGGCGTTGTTGTAGTGACCGATACTGGCGTTTTTGGGAGAATATCCGGAAGTCGAAACCGTGCCGAATGAATGACACATGGAATCGAAAAGTGACATTCCTCCCAGGCACAACAGAATGATTTCCGCAAGATTCAAGGCCAGGTAGATGCCCCAAAGCCAGATCATCGCATCCCGGTTGCGGGGGGTGAATCTCTCTTTGGTAATAACCTGCCCCGGACTGGACTCCGCTCGGAATATCCTCAATCCCCCGATTCCGTGGGGGAGGAAAATAATGGTAAGGGTTAAAAACCCCATCCCCCCAAGCAGATGGGTCTGGCTTCTCCAGAAAAGCAAACCGTGCGGAACCGCTTCGATATCTGTGAGAATGGTTGCCCCGCTTGTGGTATAGCCGGACATCATCTCAAAAAAAGCGTCCGTAAAGGAAGGGATTGACTGATGGATCATAAAGGGAAGAGCGGAGACGGCAGAGACCAGAACCCAACCGAAAACGGCGATAAAAAATCCATCCTTGATTGCCAGCTCGATGCTGTGCCTGAAGAACCACCACATAGGGAAACCCAGCAATAACGTAATCAGCGCCGACAGCAGAAACGAATTGAGATCTCCTTCGTTATAGTACAGGGAAACGATAACCGGGAGCAGCATGGAGATGCCGGTTACAATCAGAAGCTTGCCCAGCACGTTGGCAATTGAAGAAAAATGCATTAGTGATCCAAGACAGATTAGATTCCCGGTTTCGAGTCAAATACCGATTCGACCGATCAAACCTCATGAAAAAGTAGTTGCAGGTCTTTCAACATCAATGAATTACAGACGGCTATGGCACGGTCTCCTTCCTGCAGATGGGTATCACCCATGGCAATTTCCCATTTGCCGTTTCGAAAAACCGTTCCGATCAGGATTTTCCCATAATAGCGCGAATCGAGCTTTTTCAAAGGGGTTTTGCAGATTTGCGAACCTTTGCCCACATGGAGTTCCACAATATCCATGTCAAAACCATGCGAATGGGCAACTGAAAGCAGCTCACCCCTGCGAATATATTTGATGATCTCGTTGCCGGCCAGAATTTTCTTGTTTAGGGCTATATCCAGTCCAATGGTCGAAGAAAGAACCAGATACTCTTCCTTGTTAACCATGGCAATGGTTTTAGCCTGACTTTCCGGGTTTTTGGTATTGATCAGGTTTTTGGCCAGGAGGCTGGTCATAACATTGGTCTCATCATCCTGGGTTGCCGTGATAAAGGTATCCATATCCGCAAGACCGGCCATCTCCAGTACCTCGGCATCAGAACCATCACCATGTAGAACCTCCGTATCCTCCAGGGCGAAGGAGAGTTCCTTGGCATCGTAATCGTTTCTTTCCAGCAATTTTACTTTTACTGATCTGCCCAACAATTTGGCAACCCTGGAACCTATCAGCCCACCTCCCAGGATCATCACCCGGTGGCGGTTGTGCTGTTTTAACCCGGTCAGTTCCATGAATTTGGCCAAGGCTTCCTGGTTGGCGATGATCAACACCTGGTCATTAGGCTTAATCTGGTTGTTTCCACCGGGAATGATGGTTTTAGTATCCCTGGCAATAGCCAAGACCCTGAAAAAAAGGTCCCGGTATTCCGCGGACAGTTCATTCAGTTTTCTATTGGATAGCGGTGAGGCTTCATGAATCCGGGTTGCCATCACCTGCATCTGGCCTTCCGCGATTTCAATGATCTCGTTTCCGGCAGTCCTTTTGACCAGCCTTACAATCTCCTGGGCTGCTAGCTCCTCGGGATGTATAATCAAGTCAATTTTCAGATCCTCCATGTTCAAAACGGAGGTTCCGGTACAAAGCTCCAGGGAACGGACCCTGGCTATCTTTCTGGGAATGCCGAACCGATCGCCGATAATGGAAGAGAGTATATTGACTGCGTCATTGTCCGTCACGGCTATCAGATAATCGATATTTTGTGCGTCAGCTTCCTTCCAGCAATTGATGCTCATGGCATCTCCCTTTAGAATCCGGGCATCGATATTGCCATCGGCGTGACGGATTTTTTTTCTATCCTGTTCAATGACAGTTACGGAGTATCCCTCATGGACCAGACGTTTTGCCAAATAAAACCCAACCCCCCCTAATCCGAGGAGCAGGATTTTCTCATTGGTCGTTGGCTTTTTTAGAATCATACGAAATCGATGAGCGTTTTTAGTTGAGTTACCATTTGCTAGTGTATATTAATGGGTATTCTTAAAATCAGCAACCGCTGTTTTCAGAACAATACCTTCGGTTTTCAATTGTCCCTTCTCATTAATTCCGGATTGATCGGTGATGGGCAATGGTCACTTTTCCAAAACACAGGAATGGTGTATACCTGTGAACATAAACCATAACACAATCATCCGACATGCGTAAATATTCAATAAAACAGTGCAGCATTTGGATTTCGTGCTTTCTGCCATTGAGCCTGATCCTGGCGTGTTCTTCTCCCAGGGTGTCTCTGCAGAATAAAACATTTTCGCAATCCTATGCCCACCCCGAAGCTTTTTTCCTCAGCTCTGTGAGAAGAAATGACATGATTCAAGTCCTGAAGGCGCTTGAAGAAAAAGTTGTGGATATCAACACAGTCGACGCATACAAGTGGAACGCCCTGATGTACGCAGCGAGCTACGGTTACGCAGATATGGGAGAATACCTGATCCAACAGGGGATTGATATCAATGCCGCCGGGCTGGAAGGTGAAACGGCTCTCACAATTGCCATGGAGAATTCGGAGTTTCTCTTTGTTGAAAGATTGCTGGAACATCCCCTGAATCTGGAGCTGTTCGACGAAGAGGGACATACGCCTTTGATGAAAGCGGTGTATTGGCACTATAAAGACCTGGTGCCGAAACTGATCAAAAAGGGAGCCAAAATTGATTCTCAGAACCGGTGGGGAATGAATAGCCTGCTGTTGTCCGTTTATTATGAAATGAATGAGATTACATCCCTGCTTTTGGAACATGAGGCCGATCCAAATGTCGAGGACCACAAGGGAAAGTCACCGCTTCATTATGCCATCGAACTGCAAAATCACCAAATCGTTGAAAAACTGATCAATGCGGGTTCCAATGTAAACATTGGTGATAACCGGTTGCAAACTCCATTGATGACCGCGGTTCTGGAAGAAGATCGGATTATGATAACTCTTTTGACGAAAAATGGGGCTGACCCGAATCGACGTAATTATCTCGGGCAAACCGCCCTGATGCTGGCAGTGCGGGAAAAGGATCTCGATACCGCTGTGCTTTTGATTCGCAAGGGTGCGAAAGCAAATCTTTCGGACAACAACGGCTTATCGACGCTCGCCTATGCAGAGTCCGGGGGTAACAAAGAACTGATTGGGTTGATTAAGGGCCAGTATCAAGAATAAGACCAAATGAAAATAAAACACCTTCCACATTTGATAGCCATTCTTTTTGGGATTTCGACCTGCTCCTACCTGAACATCAGCGGAAAGGATGAATACCAGATAAGAGATTCCCGTATCGAAAAAGCCCGCAACAATAGCTGTGTTATCATGGGATCAATTCATGGGGAGTTTCCTCATTCATTGACCAAAATGGTGCTTGCTGCTCCGATTGACAAACCTGGGTCAGCTCCGGGAAACCATGTCATTCTGGTGGACAATCAGAATTACATGCTCTATCTTCCTGCGGGCGAATACATGATAGGATTATTGCTTGACTATAATAACGACGACCTGTTTGAAGCAAATGAGCTGGTCGGATCTTTTAATCAGCTTAATCCGATTATCCTGAATGAGGGTGACGTCCGTACCCGAATCGACATTCATCAGCATTTAGACATAAACATGGATTCCCCATTTCCCGATCAACTCAAGATTAGATATAACTTTGACAGTCATATCTATCTGGCAGCCAATGGACAGGTAAGAAAAATCTACGATGCCGTGTTTTCCAGGGAAAATGCCCGGGTCGGGTATTGGTCTCCAACCAATTTCATGGAATCTTTCGGGGCCAATTTCTATATGGAGGAGCCGTTTGATCCCACCAGAATTCCGGTGATATTTGTGCACGGATCCAACGGCACTCCACAGGATTGGGTTTACTTCCGACTGCGCCTGGACAAGCGGTTTCAACCGGTATATTTCTACTATCCGTCGGGACTGCGACTTACACTGGTCGCTCGACTCCTCCACGAGAAACTAATCGACTTTACAGAACAACACAACATTCGCAACCTCTGCCTGGTGGCTCACAGCATGGGAGGATTGATCACTCAGGAGATGCTGACCAGCTATGGTATGGATATTTATCCTGATTTAGTCGGTCTCTATGTTACCCTCGCCACACCCTGGTCGGGATTTGAATCGGCAGATACGGCTGTGGCCACATCACCCAAAAAGTTGCCTTTCTGGATCGATATCGCCTCCCGCAGCATGTTCATCAAGAAGCTGATGAATAAGCCGCTTCCGGACAAAATCGATCACTATCTGTTTTTTGGCAGAGACGATCAGGTATCACGAGGAAGGGCACTGGATGAAAGGGCTTTTAAGAACGTCAAAGGGGCCTATGCGTTTGACGTCAATCACTCCACCATTCTTTCGGATCGACGCGTCTTCAGGCAGTACCAAAGTTTGCTGGAAAAGTCCTTTCCGAGAAAGTGATTACCCGGAATCGGTTTCCGCTTTACGAATCAGCCAGGCGCCGACTGCTATCAATACAGCCCCCACGAACAAGCCGCTATTCATTGTTTCTTTAAAAAATAGACCAATCACAACAGAAGATCCGATGGGAATAAAGTATGACAATGAGGCAATCAGAAGAACAGGGCCGTTTTTAATACTGATTTCATAAAAGGAATAGGCTATTCCAACGCTTCCCACAGCGCCAAACAGCACCCAGGTCACTGTTTCAGATGTCCAGGCCGGCATAGTACTCCACTTTCCCATAAATGCTGCAATCACGGCAGCACATAGGGCACATCCTGCGAAGTGAAAGGCCGTACCACCCTTCTCTTCCGGTATATTCCATCGCCTGAGCAAAACCAGGTAGAGCGCCCAGAGAAAACCTCCCACCAGAGCCATGAGATGGGGCAAGAGATTGGAAGGGAGGTGGGTGATGCCATCAAAACCCCGTGAGACCACAACTCCGGCTCCCCCCAGCAATAGTCCCGTGATCGCCAGTAAAACCCGCGGCCTGCTTTGCAGGAAAACAATTCCCAGTACAATCAACCAAACCGGCCAGAGATAGTTGAGCAGGTTGACCTGACCGATGTCTCCCAGCGGGGCAATGCCAAAGGCGACAGACAAAAGCAGGGTATAAACGTTAATTCCGAAAAATCCGGTAATGAAAACACGCCCGGGAAGTCGATAAAGATCGGACAACGGTTGGCGCATTATTAGTTGAATGAATACTGCGGTAAGCGCTCCACCCCCTGTCATGAATGTCAGGTAAACCAGGGACGATCCCATCAGTTCCGCTCCTTTTCTGAAGCATACCCCACTCCAGCACCAAAGTAAGATGGCAGTTATCCCGAATAACAGGTAGCGTCTGTTCGACTGAACGGCACCTATTGCATTCAGGTACCGATTGTTTCCATTTTTCACTGGATTCTATTTCCCTTCCATGGCGTTTTGAATGACTTCTTTCATCAACTCCAGATCCACAGTATCCTTTTTTCTGAAGTTCAGACAACCCTTGCCATGTTTGATTTGGGGATATTTCTTGAGGTAGGGAGAGATTTTCTCTTCGCTGCAGGTGTAAACAGACCAGTAACTTTTTTGATTTCCGATTGAAATCCAACCGGTAGAGGTGGAGTATATCGGCATTTTATAACTAAGTGCTCTAGGTCATAAATTCGGTGACGTATTTTAAGCGGCCAAACTTGGCTTGTCTTTGATTTTGGATAAAACATCGGCCAAATCCTTCCGGGT
>JANQGX010000063.1 GCA_028282885.1 SAR324 cluster bacterium | reverse complement strand
ACCCGGAAGGATTTGGCCGATGTTTTATCCAAAATCAAAGACAAGCCAAGTTTGGCCGCTTAAAATACGTCACCGAATTTATGACCTAGAGCACTTAGTAACGGAACGGCCAGGTTTTCCAGTACAGTTTTACCCGCTGGTAAATACCGACTAGCCCCCTTGGTTCGATAAGCAGGGTTGCGATAATAACCAGCCCGAAAATCCCCAGCTTGAAATCAACAATAAATCCGCTGAGCGCCGGGTAGGAGTCCTTCAAAATATCAACAAAATAGACAATTAGATGGGGAATTCCAGTGATCAAGATCGCTCCAAGCACCGATCCCAGAACCGTTCCCAATCCTCCGACGATAATCATGGCAATGGCTGAGATGGTCAAAGAGACATCGAAGCTTCCCGGAACAATCCAGCGGTTGAAATGGGCCGTCAGACAACCAGCAACTCCTGCGTAGAAGGCACTCAGGATGAATGCCATGATTTTATAGCGGGTTATAGATATCCCCATGGCTTCGGCTGCGATGTCCCTGTCACGTATGGCGATAAAGTTCCTACCGATTTTGCTGCGGGTCATATTTTTAGTGACCAGAACGGCAAGAAAAGCAAACGTAGCAAAAAAGTAGAAATAGTGAACCTGGGTTTTAATCTTCAATCCGGCAAAGGATATATGTTTTACTGCCATGCCCAGATCACCTTGGGTCAGGTCCCAATGGTGGAGAATATAATCGATTACAAACCCAAATGCCAGGGTGCCTAATGCCAGGTAAAGTCCCCTCAACCGAAGCGATGGGATCCCGATTATCAGTCCCAGCAATGCCGCAACCAGCCCGGACATCGGCAGGGCAATCAAAAAGGGCAGACCCAGTTTGCCGGTCAAAAGTCCGGAAGTGTATGCCCCAATAGCTACGAAAGCGCCATGGGCCAGGGAAAGCTGTCCGGTAAATCCAATCAGGAGATTCAGCCCCAGGGCACCGACGATGGCAATACAGATTTCATTGGCGATACTGAGTTGATAACGATCGAGAATCAGGGGGCAGATAAGTAACATTAGTATCAGAATTCCCAACCAGCTTTTCTGCCAGTTATTCTGGAGGAGTGCCGCATCTTCCCTGTAACTTACCTTGAAATTTCTTCTCATTCGTGAATTCCTTGATTATACCCGCTCGACTTCCTTTTTTCCGAATATGCCATGGGGACGTATCATCAATACCAGAATCATGATGGCAAATGCCGTTACATCCTTGACATCCCCGAAATGAAAACCGCCCATTTCAAAACCGGTCAGGAATGTGGCCGCCAGGTTTTCAACCAGGCCAATTAGCAAGCCGCCAATGATAGCGCCGCCGATACTCTGCATTCCTCCCAGGATGGCGGCAGACATTGCCTTGATCCCTGTATGCGCCATACCGGCATGAACAAAGCTCTGTTCTGCCAGAAAAATGCCTGCAATACAGGCCACAAATGATCCCAGAATCCAGGCGATCATTCGCATCTTTTTAACATTGATTCCCATTAGGCCTGCCGTATCCGAGTCTTCAGCCGTTCCCATCAGGGCTATGCCCAAGAGCGATCTGCGGAAAAACAGTATGAATAATCCGAAAAGAACAAGGGACACCAGAATTGTGACAATGGAAACCTGGGAAAAAACCATACCCCCGAACGAGACGGTTTTTCCCACAAAAGGAGAATTGATGGAATAGGTATCATGCCCCCAGATCAGACCGGACAGGGCAACAAGGATGCTTGCCAGCCCGATTGTCACCAGAATGGTTGAATGTATGGGTTCACCGACAAGCCTTCTGAAAACAAGCACATCTATCAGTGCTCCCAAAATTGAGCCAATGGCGATAGACAGGAGAAAGGCTATCAGATAAGGGATCTCCAGTCGGGTAGCAAAATAATAACAGACAAACGCACCTACCATGCAGAGTTCTCCCTGGGCAAAATTCAGAATACCCGTTGACTTAAAGATCAGGACAAATCCCAATGCAATCAGGGAATATACAGATCCCATGGATAAGCCGCTGAATAGAATATCGATAATCGTTTCCATAAGCTGATCAGAATAGCAGTAGCGTTATCAGAAACCGGCGATCAATCAGACTGACTGGTACAGGCTTTCAATCTCCCCTTTGAACCGTTGCTCAATGACTTTACGTTTTACTTTCTGGGTGGCAGTTAATTCTTCATCATCCTGGTCCAACTCCTTTTCCAGAATATAAAATTTCTTTATCTGTTCAACCCTGGCTAGTTTCATGTTTATCTCTGTTATTTCACCGCTTAACATGGAACTGACCTCTTCATTTCTGGCCAGGCTTTTGTAATTCGTATAGGGAATCTTTTGAGACTGGGCCCATTTCCCTACATTGTCCGTTTCAAGTTGAATGAGTGCGGTCAGGTATTTTCTGCCGTCGCCGATAACAATAGCTTCCTTGATATAGGGGCTGCATTTCATTGTATTCTCTATTTCGGAAGGCGAGATGTTTTTTCCTCCTGAGGTGATAATGATATCTTTCTTGCGATCCACAATATAGAGGTGGCCATCTTCGTCAAACTGGCCGATATCCCCCGTATGTAACCAGCCGTCCTGCAAAACCTCTTCTGTTGCCTTGGGGTCCCTGTGATAACCCGCAAAGGCCGATTCCCGGTTGATAAGGATCTCACCGTCTTCAGCCAGTTTGAGTTGAACAGAAGAGACGGGTTGTCCAACCGATCCGGGTTTCACATCACTGTGTGGACCTGTTCCCCCACCGCAACTTTCGGTTTGAGACCACATCTCAACAGCAAACACGCCCAATACGTGATAAAAGGACAGTATTTCCGGCGCTATCGGTGCTCCCCCACTCATCATCAGGCGACAACTTAATAATCCCAGTTTTTCCCTCAGGGATCTGAAAACGGTGATATAGGCAAACAGATAGGCGACAAACCAAGGCAATGGCAATCTCTTTTTGGCCATTCTATAGCCGGCTGCTTTCTTTCCGATGGGGTAGCCGATCCTCCAGCAGAAACGTTTGAGAGTAGTGGTCTCTTTTAACTTGATATGAACGGTCGAATGCATCTTTTCCAAAATCCTGGGCACCGCCGCGAAGAAAGTGGGAGAGATCTCCCGAATATTCTCCTGGACGGTATCAACTGATTCCGCAAAATTGATGGAGTATCCGAAAACCAGGGGTATACAGACGGAAATGCTTCGTTCAAGGATGTGGCAGAGGGGAAGATAGGAAACAACAGAGTCTTTCCTGCTCAATCTGAAAACTTCATTCATGCCAAGGACATTGGATATATGATTTCTATGGGGGATCATACACCCTTTGGGAGGACCTGTAGTGCCCGAGGTATAAATGAGAAATGCAGTATCTTCCGATCTTGTTTGCCTTACATGTTGATAAAACCGATCGGGTTGCTTTTTATCGGTGGCTGCGCCTGTTTCGATTATTGACTGGCAGGTGTTGATGATCGGATCTGTATAATGTCTCATCCCTTTGGGATTAAAAACGATTAAAGCCTCCAGGCCGCTGACTTCCTCCCTGATCTCCAGTACCTTGTCAGCTTGCTCCTGATCTCCTACAAATATAAACTTGGATTGGGAATGTTCAACGATATACTTTACCTGCTCACTAGAACTGGTTGGATAGATTCCAACGGAAACTGCGCTGAGGCTTTGTATTGCCAGATCGGCGTACACCCAACGGGGAGAGTTTTCCGCCAGAATCGAAACATGATCTCCCCGGTTCAATCCCAAATGCTCCAAGCCAAGGGCCAAATGGCGTACCTTCTCCAGGTAGGAATCCCAGGTGATTTCCTTCCAGATACCTTTGGATTTTTCCCGCAATGCAACTCTCTGTTTGAGCTCCCCTGCTGTTTGCACCAGCAACTTAGGATAAGTTGTTTCGGGATGTTGTGTCATCATGGTTTCGACAGGTCTAATCATACGCTTGCGGTGTGGTCTGCTGATTCACCCAGGTAGGCCTGGATGACTTCCGGATGGATGGCGATCTCCCGGGGAGAACCTTCAGCAATTTTGTTTCCGAAATTCAGGACCGTCACCCGGTCGGACAAGTCCATAACCACTCCCATTTCATGCTCCACAAGGAGAATGGTGATCTGCATTTCTTCATTTACATCCAGGAGGTAACGCGCCATATCTTCGGTTTCCTCGGAGTTCATTCCGCTCACTGGTTCATCTATCAGCAGTAACTTGGGATTCATGGCCAGGGCTCTTCCCATCTCCACTCGTTTCTGAAGTCCGTATGACAAACTACCAACGGGCTGTTTTCTGACGTTCTGCAGATCAAGAAAATCGATGATGGTTTCCACCTGATCGCGGCAACGTGCCTCCTCACGCGAACATCTGCCTGCATAGAGCGCGGCCCGAAACAGACCGTATTTCATGGAACTTCCCCGGGCCGACATCAGGTTATCCAGCACCGTCATGCCCTTAAACAGCTCAATATTCTGAAAGGCCCTGGCAATGCCAAGCCGGGCAATTTTATGTGGCTTCTCTCCGAGAATCGGATGGTTTTCAAAGGAGATCATTCCGCTTGATGCCCGGTAGATGCCATTGATGCAATTAAAGAGTGTGGTTTTTCCCGCCCCGTTGGGTCCGATGATGGAATGGATTTCGCCTTTGCGAACAGAAAAGGATATTTTTTTTAAGGCTTCAATTCCACCAAATCGAATTGACAGATCCGACACTCTCAGTAACATTTCTCGCTACCCCCTAATCAGGAAAGCCAACGTTTTCTGCGTTTGTAATGTTTGATATTGCGATAACTTTTGCGTTTACCGCTTTCTGATATTCCAAGGTAAAACTCCCTGATATCTTTGTCTTTTCTTAGTTCTTCACTGGTCCCCTCCATGACGATTTTCCCGTTTTCCATGATATAGCCGTAATCGGAAATAGAGAGAGCCAGGTTGGCGTTCTGCTCTACCAACAAAATAGTATATCCTTGTTCCCGGTTGAACCTGTGAATGATTGAGAAGATCTCCTGAACAACCAGTGGAGCCAAACCAAGCGAGGGCTCATCCAGCATGATCAATTCAGGGTTTGCAACCAGGGCCCTGGCTATGGCGAGCATCTGCTGCTCACCGCCACTCATATATCCGGCAAGCTGATTGGTACGCTGGGCCAGAATCGGGAAGTATTCGTAAACCCGATGGCAGTGTTCTTGGAAGTGACTCCTGTCTTTCAGTGTATATGAGCCGATTTTCAGGTTCTCTTCAACCGTAAGCTCGGCAAATATTCTCCTACCTTCCGGTACCTGCATAAGACCTGATGTGACAATATCATGCGGCTCCTGGTGAGATATTTCCCTGCCGTCAAACAGGATATTGCCGGTTTCTATCTTTAAATTGACGGAGTTTCTGATGCCCGAGATGGTGTTGATAGTGGTTGTCTTGCCTGCTCCGTTTCCACCGAGCAAGCTGACAATGCGGCCCGCAGGGACTTCCAAGGAGATACCCTTCAGCGAGAGGACGATATCATTGTAGGTTGTCTCCAGATTGGTGATGGATAACATAATTGCCCTCTTCGACCCTTTTCTGCCCGTTCAATGCCCTTTGTTTTGAAAAGGGGTAATCTGCAAATTGAATGCCAGTCATGATTTATTTATAATGCTGATATTACAGCTTATTGAGGTAAGCGAGATTAAATCAGGAGAGTAATTGGTCAGTATATTGACTTTGACAGTCAATATACTGATCCGGACGAGATTGATATTCCTATCAATGTGGTACGGATTAGATTCGGAACTGTTGACCAGCATATCGTTGCCAGCCGGATTGTTGACTGTTCAAGAGCAGATTCAGTGAACAGGAATGAAACTCAGGAACCGCTTTGTAGCAGGTTCGGGAGGCAGAAGTGAAGCTGCCTCCCGGGGAAGGTTAATGAGAATGCGGATGATCAATGTCAGTATTTGCCGTATTCGTCATCGTCAAGCGCTATCAATTTGCCTGAAGATTTAACAGGCTCCGCCGCGGGCAACTGGGTAACTTTCGGTTCCGGCTTTGGCTTGGCTTCGGCAAAAGCGGCCTGATCCGTCTGCTTCAATTTGAACTGGTTGACCAATCGCTGCATTATCTGGGCCTGACCACTCAGCTGTTCGGAAGCGGAAGCTGTTTCTTCGGAAATGGATGAATTTTGCTGAATAACGTCGTTCACCTGGTTTAGTCCCTTGTTGATCTCGTCGATTCCTCTCTGTTGTTCATTGGAACCGGAGGCGATTTCACCGACTATATCATTAACCTTGGTGACGCTGGCGCTGATCTCAGTTAGCATCTCTGCAGTCTTATCCGCCTTTTCCACACCTTTTTCAACTTCCTTGACCGAGTTTTCAATCAATTCGGTGGTGTTTTTAGCTGCTTCAGCGCTGCGTGCGGCCAGGTTTCGCACCTCTTCGGCAACAACCGCAAAGCCTTTGCCGTACTTACCCGCTCTGGCCGCCTCAACTGCCGCATTCAGAGCCAGCAGGTTGGTTTGAAATGCGATCTCATCAATGGTTTTAATGATCTTGGAAATTTCGGTACTGGCTTCGCTGATCTTATTGATGGATTGAAGCATGTCCTGCATTTGCTGATCGCCCTTGCCCACGACATTCATGGTTTGATCCGTTAATTGACTTGCCTGGGTGGCGTTTTCATTATTGGTGTTGGCCTGGGAGGCGACTTCATTCATTGATGAAGAGACCTCTTCCAGGGAAGCAGCTTGTTCTGAAGTTCCACTGGCTAAAGCCTGGGCGGATCCGGCGAGTTCACTGGCTCCTGAGTTGACCTGTTTGCTGGTGCTTCCGACCTGACCAAGGGCATCTGACAACATATCGATGGACTTGTTGGTTGTTCTGGCCAGTCGGTCGAGATCTCCCCGCAGATCGGTAGATACCCTTTCCAGCATATTGCCGTTGGAGACAGCCTCCATCACCACATTCATGTTGTTAACGGCTGTCTGAAGAGCATCCATCAGGACGTTGATGGCATGGCCCATCTGCCCGGTTTCATCCTCCTGGCTGATTTCGACTCTTTTCGAGAAATCTCCATCTTCAGCAATTTGGGCAAGAACACCTGCTGTGAGCTTTAAGGGGTGTGCAATGGTTCTGCTGATCCACCAAAGGATAATTATCCCCAGAATAACCAGAATCGCACCAACACCGATGGATCTGTACATGACCGCATTGGCCTGTTCATAAATCTTATCCTGTGGGATTTCGATCATGGCAGCCCATCCGGTTGAAGCATATCCAAACTGGATAGGAACCTGGACTTTTAACAGATCCTCTTCATCATCAAAAAAGATAATCTCCTCCCTGTTTTTGATGGCTTCCATAATACGAGCCTGATGATTGGGATGCTCTTCATACTCCCTGAGGTGTTTTCCAATCAGATCCGCTTTTCCGGTTATTCCGGCAATAACACCTTTATAACTGAGCAGAACCATTCTGCCGGTACGATCGTACAGATCCAGTTCGTCTGCAAACTGTTGCAGGAAATCAAGAGCAATATCCACCCCAGCAATACCATGGAACCTATTCTGGCTCAGGATAGGCACAACCAGTGAGGTGAGGAGCGTGTCTTTACCTTGCACGGGATAGACATATGGATCAATAATCGCTTCTTTCTGTGTCTCCCTGGGGATCAGATAGTAGTCTCCGGCTCTGCCACCCAGTTCGTCTTTGGTGATGTCTTCATAGCCGGCCAGGGGTTCGACCACGGCACCGGATCCTCCCCTTACCCAGTAAGGAACAAAACGACCCGAATCATCATGGCCGGGTTTTCCGACAAATTCCTGATCTTTCTGATCAAAGGCGTTGGGCTCCCAAGCCGTATAAGTACCAAGAAATTCAGGATTGTTCATGAGCACTGAGACCAGGATTTTGTTTGCATCATCCCGGGACAGTATATCGTCCCCCCTGTTTTCAGGTACAATAGCCAGGGTATGTGCCATGGTTCTGGCTGCATCCAATGCAACTTCAATTTGTACCTGAATCTGGGTTGCACTACGCCGTGCCTGGCCGATAGCTTCGGTTTTTGCCAGTTCAACACCATCTTCCCGCAAGGCACTGGCTGAAAACCAGACCAGGGCGATCACTGCGAGGATTAAAAATAATCCTGTTGACAGCGTTATTTTTAATTGAATGGATCGAATCTTTTTCATTATTAACTCCTTTTCAAGAAGTTTACTGAAGTCGGATACATCTGCCTAACATCTAAATTTGGCCAATCTGGGCGAGTTCCTCCTCATGCAGAATCTTGGTAATATCAAGCAGAATTTTGACCTGATCATTCACCTTGCCCAAACCCTGGATATAGTGATTCTTGATCCCCGAATGCATCGCGGGCGGAGGTTCAATATACTCCTCCTTAATATCGGATACCTCGTTAACCGTGTCGACAACCAAACCAATCATGATATCATCCACTTCAACGACAATGATACAGGTGCGATCATCATACTCCCGTGATTCAAGATGAAATCGACTCCTGATATCCATAACGGATATAACCTTGCCCCGCAGGTTGATAACACCAATGATAAAATCCGGCATATCCGGGACTTTGGTGATTTCCTGCATAACTATAATTTCAGTTACATATCGTATATCGATACCATATGACTCTTTCCCTAAACGAAAGGAAAGATACTTGTCCTTTTGTGAATCTTCTTCCGTTACATCATGAAGACTGAATTCCAATTCTTCCTGCTCCATTGATATTCCTCCCAAGGCAAAAACAAGTTTCAGACTTGAATATAAGAATAATTGAGATACGATTCCCAAAAAAAGGCAACAACAAGCGAAGAGGCTCCAACTATTGATGCATGGCTCTATTAAAGACTGTTGAGACCGGATTCACCCATTTTACCACTTAAAGCAACTGAACATATTATATTACGATCTGGCCCTAATTTGTCAAAAATATATTAAAAAAAGAGATAACTAAGTATGACAACTGTTGTTACTTCGCAGGGTCCGGATAAAGATGGTGGGAAGATAGGGTTCGATTACATGGATTTCCAACAACCATACCTCTAGTTGCAGGCTCAATTACCTGCCTCAACATAAGCCGACAAAGTCTGATAATTATCGTATGGTTTCTATAAATTCAGAAACTGGTTCTTATAGCAGCTCCCCACACCTCCAATTGGGATATGCCAATGATGCTCTTTTACGCTTTCTATTTTAAGGCCAAAGTTTATTGGATGGGAAAAGCTGCGATTTTCAAAAAGCCCTTTGGGAAGATTTGTCGTTGGTTGGGGGAATACCCATTGACAGATCCAAGTCCGACAATTTTCTGAAAACCACTGCGCATGACCGGGGTGAATCGGGATATTACGGAACGAACGGAACACGAGGCGAAGATTAGGTATCTCACAACCCATGATGCTTTGACTGATCTACCGAGCCTTCGTCTGGTCAGGGATAGGATTCAAATGGCGACAACCAATGCCCGCCGAAATGATAACAAGGCTTCAGTTCTGTTTATCGATCTGGATGGATTTAAGAACGTGAACGACTCATATGGTCACGACACAGGGGACGCATTTATGTATTTGCCGAGGAGTAAAGGAGCCGTGAAACTGAAGCAAAAGGAATTCAGACTCTTTTTTTCAGGTAAAACCTGCGGTGGCCCGGTGGATGATCCTCGATTTCTCCGAAAATGGAATATCCAAGTTTCTGATAAAACTCCAAAGCCTGGAACTCAAACGTGTCAACATGAACTCCGAGACAACCTCTCTTCCTTGCCTCTTCCTCGATCTCAAGCATGATTTTCCTGCCAAGACCTTTTCGACTGTGGCTTTCTTCCACCCAGAGAAGCTTGATATTCATCCATTTCCAGGTACTTGCGCACTGCGCGCCGGCGATAGTCAAATCGTTCTCTTTGATAACGATCATAAACGGGAGGTAATCCCTTTTTACCTTGTTGTAGTTGTAAGCATTCAGACCATCCAGGAGAGTCTGAATCTCATCTTCAAGAAAAGCATTGAATTTTTGCAGTTCCATTAATAATCCGGGGGTGCTGTTTGATTTGACGATCGGTTACGGATAGGGTCGGTTTACCTTTCCGAGGTTTTATATTTGATCAGGGCCCACTGTTTGTTGCCTTAATTGACATTAAAAACCGGATTTCATAAAATCTCTTTTTAAATAAACCTTCTCAAAGAGTCTAGCAAGGAAATAGGGAGGCATATGGGCATGCAGTGGTATTATCAGACAGCATTGGAAACTGCAAAAGGCATGGTGTTGGTTGTCCATGGCCTGAACCTGAAACCGGAGAAGATGAGTGCTATTATTGCCGTGCTGAATGAAATCGGCCTGGATGCACTTCTACTCTCTCTGAAGGGGCACGGCGAAGAATCCGGGAATCTGAATACAGGTCAAATTGCCCGATTACGTTTGAAGGCCTTTAAAAAAGTCACTCACAGGATCTGGCAGGACGAAGTTCGGGAAGGTTACAAGCTCTGTCAACAGAGAGCCGAATCCCTGGGTTGTCCCATCTATTTTGTGGGTTATTCACTTGGTGGATTGCTGGGATGCAATATGGTGCTTTCCTATCGTACCCCCGTTTTTGAAAGAATGTTCCTGTTTGCGCCGGCCATCGCCACTCACAGGGTCAGGGTGCCGTTTTTTCGTCTCCTTTACCTGTTTCCGGGGATAGTCATCCCCAGCCTGTCTCCCAAAAACTACCGGGCTAACCGTGGCACTCCCGTTGCTGCCTATCTCTCTTTGCTGGAAGCGGTTCGTGGTTTTAAAGCCCGTCTGAACAGTTCCCTCAACATTCCGTCGGTTGTCGTGATTGACAGGGATGATGAGTTGGTCTCCTATCAAAAAATCAAATCACTGGTTAAAAACCATCAATTGACACAATGGCTGGTCCATAAAATCAAACGGAATCCCCACCGACTCAAATATCCCTTTCATCACTTGATAATTGATCAGAGTAGTGCCGGTGACTCCGAGTGGGTTGCCATCTGCGAGCTGATGATTCGTCATTTCACCCCCGAAGTTGTCTGACTAGTTCTATACAGCAATTAATCCTCACTCCCGGCCTTACTTCTCATCTCCAGGTCCGGTTATCCATCATATCTCCCCGTTAAGATTTTTCAGATTTTTCAGCTCTCAATCCTTTCATAAAATGACAGATCGTTAGCAAACGATAATTTTGAAAAATAAGGTTATTCACAAAATCGGGATTTTAAGGTTTTTTGAGTGTATTATAGTTAGTATTAGTAATTATAATCTGATTTAATGATTAAAAACCTGATTTATGAATTGATCAGGAACAAGATGAATAATAATAACATAAAATTTCTATAAGTTACTTTGCTATGCTGATCACTCCCGAGAACAACAACATTAAATCATGATCCTAAACAGGAGGTGTTTTGAAAAGAGCAATGAATCTATTTGTTTTTATGGCGGTTTTGCTTCTGATCGGTACAGGCTGCGATAAAAAAAAGGATGAGCGGACTGTTACTACCGCCAAAAATGAAAGTAGACAAGTTACGGATATGACGGGACGAAACATTTCAATACCGGCAAAGGCAGCCACTTTTGGAGTATTCGGCGGACCTATCAGTCAAATTCCCTACATGCTGGGTGCCCAGGATAGTGTGGTTGCCGTGACCAAAGGAGCGCAGATGATGGAATTGATGAACCTGATGGATCCCACCCTGAAAACCAAACCAGCTCCCCGGACTACCAACGGAAACGTCAATATTGAAACCTTGTTGGCAGCAAATCCCGACTGTGTGATTGCATTTGACGTTGATGGCCGAATTGTTGAGAAGCACACCGAAATACCGGTGATTTTTCTTTCCGGAAACATGGGGGCCGCTTTTGATGAATTGCGGGAAGAGGTGCGTTTCTTCGGAGAGGTCTTCCAGAAAAACGAGCGGGCAACCAGGTATGTCACCTATCTGGATAAAACTTTGAAAATGATCAAGGAACGAATTGGTGACATTCCTGTGGAAAAAAGAAAAAAGATTTTCGTAGGAGAGGGGTCAAGCCATCTGCAAACACTGGGTGGAGACACTTTTATCACAAAATGGATGGATGCAGCCATGTGCCGCAATGCCATTCTCGATGTCAATACGACTGTGGGTCAACATGAAGGGATGCATACCGGCTTTATGGAGATTTCCATGGAACAGGTGATTCAAAGCAATCCCGATATGATCATCATCGACAGGGGGAAACCTGCCGACTTAAAGCAGGATTCCCGCTGGCAGGAGATAAAAGCGGTCAAGGAAAACAGGGTTTACATGGTTCCCAGTGGTGTCTTTCTCTGGAGTCGTCCTTCTGCGGAATCGGCTGTTCTTTATCCGTTGTGGATGGCTTTCAAGGCGTATCCCGAACATTTCGCCGATCTCTCCTACCGGGATGAGCTGAAGAGATTTTATCGTGAGATTTTTGAGTATGAAATCTCGGATCAGCAAGCTGACAAAATTGAAAACGGCAAGATGGGCAGAGTACTTTTTGGTCAAAAACTTCGTAAAAACAAAAAGGGGTGATTCGCTGATTTTATGGAAACTTCGGTAAATGACAATATGCTGGGCTGGACTCACAGGAATCCGGTCAAGGTGATTATCATTCTTATTGCCTTGGTCCTTGTTGTGGGCATTGTGGCGATGGGAATCGGACGTTATTCCATTCCCTCTCTCACGATCATTAAAATCCCGCTGTCCGAGCTTTTTCCCATCGAGAAAACCTGGAGTCGCACTATAGAATGTGTGGTGTATGATGTGCGGTTCCCACGGATACTGGCCGGGATTCTTGTGGGTGCCGGACTTTCCATATCCGGAGCGGCTTTCCAGGGAATGTTCCGCAATCCCCTGGTCTCATCCCAAATCCTGGGAGTCTCTTCGGGAGCAGGTTTCGGAGCGGCAATTGCGATATTGTTGTTTGACAGCCTGGTGATTATCCAGGTTTCGTCTTTTGTATTCGGGTTACTGGCGGTGTTTATCACCTTTCTGATGAGCAGGATGAAAAGCTCCACACCGATTCTGATGTTGGTTTTATCGGGAATAGTGGTTGGCTCGCTTTTTTCGGCTTTAACCTCCCTGACCAAGTATATGGCCGATCCTATGAACAAGATGCCGGCTATTGTCTTCTGGCTGCTGGGATCTCTCAACCATGTGTCTGCCAAGGATATTCGCGTTTTTGGACCTATGATAATTGCCAGTATTATCATCATGTTGTTGATCAGGTGGAAAATCAATATTCTGACCATGGGTGATGATGACGCGAAGGCCCTCGGTGTTAACACTGAACGATTAAAAATCGCCATTATCCTCTGCTCAACGGTCTTAACAGCTTCCGCAGTTTGTCTCTGCGGTATCATTGGCTGGATAGGCCTGGTTGTACCTCACATTGGCAGAATGCTGGTTGGCCCGGATAATCGCTACCTTCTGCCGGTGACTATATTGACCGGCTCTTCGTTCCTGGTGGTGGTTGATACCCTGGCCCGCTCCCTTTCTGCCAGTGAGATACCCCTCGGGATTCTGACATCCATTATCGGCGCACCGCTATTCGCCTTTCTTTTGAGACAAAACAGGATCGGGTGGTGAGAAGATGAAGATATCCCGTGCGAAATTCGACGTTCACAAGATCCGGTTCAGCTACGAGGAGAATCGTACCCGGTATATATTTCAGGAGATTTCCTTTACAGTCAGACGTGGTGAAGCTTTTTTTCTTTTGGGACCGAACGGAACCGGAAAATCAACTCTTCTGAAGTGCATGGCAGGTTTGCTTTCTCCGGAATCCGGGATGATCAATTTGGATGACAAAAACCTTTTTCATCTCAGTTCCAGGGAAAGAGCCAAAAGAATCAGCTATGTTCCCCAGGATCGTAGTTCGCCTTTTCCATTCCTGGTCAGGGATATCGTCCTGATGGGGCGTGCGGCCTATGTCGGTGCTTTCAGTAGCCCCGGTAAAGAGGATGAGCAAAAGGTTCAACAGGTTCTGGAGCAGGTTGGGATTGCAGAGCTTGCCGATAAGAACTGCAAGAATATCAGTGGCGGAGAATGGCAACTGGTGATGATAGCCAGGGCAATGGTGCAGGATACCGGTGTATTGCTTTTGGATGAACCCACATCGCATTTAGACCTGGGAAACCAGATGAAAGTCCTGGAAGTCATTTCCCGGTTGTCCGAAGCAGGTACCACTATCGTCATCGCAACCCATTTCCCGGACCACGCACTGCTGAATTCCCACAAAGCAGCAGTGCTAAAGGGGGGAACCTTTCTCGCAATGGGCAATCCCGAAGATGTCATTTGCGGTGAGGTATTGAGCCGGGCTTATGGTATCAACATTGACGTGGTGCAACTTGAGGAACCCTTTTTCCGAAAAGTCTGCATTCCCGGAATCGCCAACTAAGCATCTTCATTAATCCAGGTGTGACTGAACAACCACCATTTTCAACAGGATCAATAATGATTATTGACAGAATTGTCGAGCAGGCCAGGGACAGGGCCGCAGAAAGAACCATCAGGGATGTCCGCATCGGATTGGCTTTTTTATGTGTGGTTCTGGATGACGGCAGCCTGGGCAGCTCTTTTGTATTTAACAGTGAGTTTGGCAGCAACAACGGTTTGTTAAAAGAAGCGGGCAGCCTGATAGGAAAAAGCGCTTTGGAATTGTCCGAATGGACGCTTGACATGAAAAACCTGTTGAAATCATCAATCGGGGTCGCCGTGCTGAATGCCTTGACATCTTTTGACCTGCCCGGTCTGGTTGAAGACAGGGAGGGGCTGGATGAAGTTGATTTCAGTCCGAATGACACCGTCGGAATGATCGGTTATTTCAAACCATTGATTCCGGAGCTTGAACCCAGGATCGGTGAACTGCGGGTATTTGAAAGAAAGCCTGTGGCAGGTGTTCCTTATGTTTACCCCGATTGGGCTGAAGAGAGACTGCTAAAGGATTGCGATGTGGTGATTATCACCGGTACCACCCTCATCAACTCAACAACGGACCAGATTGTCCGCTACTGCCAATCTGCCAGGGATATCATCCTGATGGGACCGTCTACGCTGATCTATCCGGAAGCATACGCCGAAACCGGTATTACGGTGCTGGCTTCATCCAGGATAAAAGACTCGGCAAAGGCAAGTTTTATGGAGCTGATTTCCCAGGGCGGAGGAGGAGAACAATTGCATGAAATTTACACCAAGGTATCCATCAGGATTGCCGATAGTCACGTTTTCTGAAACTTCAGATCCTTCTTCGACTGCAGGGCTCAATTTATTGCTTTCTTCCGGGTGTCGGTGCATTATGGGGGAAAATGTAATCGCAATAAGTCTAATGGTACTTCCGTTTTGTATGGTAAACAGGTCTGATAAAAAGCTTATTGAAGATTTAAGCCTAAAGCCTGTATTGGCATGACTACTGCTTTGAATTGAGCAATCCATGAGTTCGCATATGATTCAATTCAAAATGAGCAGGAAATGGCAAGACAATCCGGAAGATACAACCTGGTCTATCCTACACTTATTATCCTTATAGCCCTTTTAATGGGCAGTTGTAGTGCTTCCCGATACAAGGTGCATATTGTCAAGGATAACAAGCAGGACACCTGGAGTATGTTTAACAAAAGGATCGATAAGTATTACTGGAAATTTCGGTCCACCAAACATGTTCAAGTTTCGCTGCAACGAGGTCAAAAATACCTGCCATATATCCACCAGGTATTTCGCCAGTATCAGCTTCCGCCTGAGTTAGCTTATCTCCCCATTCTTGAGTCTTCATTCAAAACCGATGCAGTTTCCCGGACAGGCGCAAAGGGACTCTGGCAGTTTAACATCCAGACGGCCCATCACGTTGGGTTGCGTCTTCACTGGTACCGGGATGATCGTCTGGATTGGAAGAAGTCCACCGTCGCTGCCGCCAGGTATCTGGATGAACTGGGCCGAAGATTCAACTACAATTGGGAGCTGGCATTGGCTGCTTACAATGGGGGACCTACCTATATTTCGAACCAGATCAAGCGTCAAGGCACCTGGAATTTCTGGGATTTAAAGATAAGGACGGAAACCCATCAGTACGTTCCCAAGTTCCTGGCCACCTTGCGACTGGCCAGGGAAAAATACCCGGGTCTTTACTACAGGGGAGCTCCAAGTTTCTGGATTGCCACGCGATAGGATCACTCAATTGACGGCTAAGCTAATGCTCTCTGGAAAGGGGGGTTGTTGGCCGTCTACTCCTCAATCTTCACAATTTCAAGCTCAAAAATCAGTGTTTTACCTGCCATTGGGTGATTGATGTCCAGAATGGCATTATCGTCGCCAATTTCGCTTACGGTCGCAGGAACCGGATTGCCTTCTTTATCAGCCAGTTGAACAGCCAGGCCCTCTTTCAGTTCGAGGTTTGGGGGGAAGTTTGCCAGGGGCATAGTCACAAACAAATCTTCTTTCCGCTCTCCATAGGCCTCTTCCGGTGGAATGGACACGGTTTTGGATTCACCGATAGACATGCCGACCAGAGCATCTTCGAACCCCGGAATAACCTGCCCGGCGCCAAGTTGGATAATCAATGGATCCCGACCGATAGAAGAATCAAAAATATCTCCGTTTTCGAATTTGCCTGTATATTCGACGCTGACAGTATGACCTTTTTGTGCAGTTTCCGGCATGTTATGACCTCTGTTTTAAGTATGACATTGTTAAAGACAACCTACATGGATACCGTTTTTCAGTTTGTCAGGCAATCGGCAATCCGTTTGGTATCCTGAAGAGCTGACACCGGCAGAATCAAGTTACTGCTTTCAACCGACACTCGGCAACGGCTTGATGCAAGCTGATGCTGTATCTAATGTGCCAACGTGGTTCATTCAGATTCGATACGGAGTCCCGAAATGAAGCAAGCTGGGATTAATGGAGATGAAGCAACGTGGGACCAATAAGACTTGGCGCTCAGATCAATCCAAACTCGATGGTATCAAAACACCTATTCTGCCATATTGCCGAATGCCTGAGCAAGGCATTATTGCCAGGGTCTTTTTACCGCGCTTCAGCAAGAAGGTATCAATCCGATTAGAACCGACCACAGGAGATCCCTTTCAAACCGATTCCGAAGCCCGACCGTTCAGATTGCACTTGCCTATTTTAGCACCGGAAATATAGGATGGTATCATTCAAAACCTGCCAAAACTCTTCAATAGTATTGCCTATCACGCTGTACTTGCAGGAGTCCAAAAGACAGGTGGAAATAAGGTGAGAATCCTTTGCTGTCCCGCAACTGTGATGCGGACAACCCGAACTCGGGTTAAGCCGATGAGCCAGATCTTCTTTGATAAGCATTTCTTCGTGGAAAAAGAAGCTATCCGAAGCATGTATAGAGTTCAAAATGCATTCTGCGATATGAAATAACGGATTCAATCGATTCTTTGGAACCGGCAGGTCACGAGTCCGCTGATCTGATGAGTTATCAGATTGATGGATTCAGGACCAGGGCTGTTCCCGGGTGGAATCGGGTTCGGATTTTTATGACAATTGTTATCTTCTGAAAGGAATTACACCTTTTTGAATGATCAGCCAATTGAAGCTCTACCAAATCCGAAATCACCGCCGCTGCCACAACCACTGAATTGTTATGATCCGGCAGAGTGTGCTTATCAAATCACTTAGGAACGTTTTGATCTTACAGATGACATGAGTCTTGGTTGACATTGCTATTGAGATGGATTCCTTGGTTGCAAAAGCGACAGGTAATTGGATTTGTAGGGTAACAGAGATCAAAACGATATTAACCTATCAATACAAAGGAAGGGAAAAATGAAACGAGTGAAATTGATGTCCTTGTTGATTTTGATGGCATTTCTAGTGGTTAGTTGTAAATCATCCGACGATGACGACTCATCAGATGATTCAATTCCGGCAGGCCTGAATGGGAGTTATGTGGACAACTATTCCGGACCTCACACCATCTCTGCTACCAGATGGCAAATGGGAGATTACGGCTTTGCCATAACCAAGATTAATACCGATGAAAGCTATCTCATAGCCAAGAACGATTCCTCCAATGCCTATGCCGCAGATAAATACAGCAGGATTGACTGGATCAATGTTTCCGCCGATACCGCCTATTATTGTCAGATCGCTTTTGATGCGGAATCAGCAGATGCTGCGGAAGCAGTTACCTCCGCGGACAGTTCCGATCCTGCAAATGGCGGATGCGGTGATTTTGCCTGGAGTGAATTAAGTCGATTTTCCGAGATAACAGGTAACTATGTGGACAATTATTCTACATCTCACTTCATCAACGCAGCTATCTGGATGAACGGCAATAGCAGTTTCATTATCAGCAAAATTGAAGCCGACAGTGATTATCTTATTGCCAGGAATGATGCGGGAAATGCTTATTTCGGCGATAAGTACAGCCGATTCGATTGGACGGTTGATGCTGCCGGAGACCTTTACTTCTGCCAGACAGCATATAACGCAGATACAGCGACAGAAGCCGAAGCGGTTGCGGGTGCTGATACCACTTCCCCTTCTTCAGGAGGTTGCGGAGGCTTTGCCTGGAGCAAACTGAGTGTGCTGGATGAAATTGTCGGTGAATACGTTGATGACTATTCAGGTGTTCACAGTATATCGGCTAATCAATGGACCAACACCGGCAGCGGGTTTACAGTTACCAAGGTTGACACCACCAACGATTATCTGATCGCCCTGAATAGTTCTGCAAATGACTATTATCCGGATTTATACAGTCGGTTTGATTGGACAATCGATGGAAATGGAGATCTCTACTATTGCCAGACCGCTTATGACGCCTCAACTGATACGCTGGCAGAAAGCACAGACGCGCCCGATAGCAGTTCACCTTCAACAGGTGGTTGTGGTTCTAATTCTTTTGCCTGGAGCAAGCTGGATGCCTTCGAAGAGCTGAATGGAGAGTTTGTAGACAATTATTCGGGAACACACAGTATTTCGACCACCAGGTGGGAAAACGGGACCAGTGGTTACGAGATTACCAAGATCGATACCACAAATCAGTTCTTTATCGCAAAAAATGACGCGGACAATGCCTATAATGCCGGTAAATACAGTCGATTTGACTGGGCTAAGGACGCACACGGTAATAAATACTACTGCCAGATTGCATATGATGCCGATTCGGCTGCCGATGCGGAAAGTGTGACAGCTCCTGACGGCTCGTCACCTTCAACCGGTGGTTGTAGTGGATTCGCCTGGTCACAATTGATTGCCTATCCGCAATAGGATATTTACGGCTTTCTTATAAAGGCGGCACCAATATGCCGCCTTTTGATTTAGTATTTGAACAACGGAACTGAACGTATTTTGGATTCGAATTTCTCTTGGCCGCAAGGCCTGTCAGCAAGCTTTCTTGTGCTCCTGATTCCTGTTTTGATAACTGTTTTTAGCTCAGGCTCGGTATTTGCCCAAACAACGGAAATCCATACCGAAGATGATGCTTCCACGGATGTTTTCATGCTGGAAGAGATCCTCGTTGAGGGTTTGCTGATTGAAGACACAATCAGAAACACGCCTAAAAACGTCTCGGTAATCAGCGGATTTGAAATTGAGCAATCCGGTGCAAACACCGTAAGTGAGGTTCTTTCAACCCAAGCGGGCGTAAATATCAGAAGTTTTTCCGGACAAGAAAAACAGGCAACCGTGGATTTAAGGGGAATGGGGGCGACTTCGGTCAGCAATGTATTGATATTTATCAATGATATCAAACTAAACGCTCCGGATCTCTCGGGAGCAGATCTTTCATCCATTCATTTGGATTCTGTTGAGAAGATCGAGATCATCAGGGGAGCAGAGACGATTACTTATGGTGATGGCGCAGTGGCAGGGGTAATCAAAATCTATACAAAAGAACCGACGATACGACCGGAACTTAATCTTCAGACTAGAATAGGCAGTTATCAAACCTTCAACTCCTCTCTCGGTTATTCGGTTAAAGATAACCAGTTGAATCTGAGCAGTTACATCGTCCATCACAAAAGTGAAGGCTATCGGGAAAACAGTTATTTCAGTAAGGGAAGCGGTGGATTGACGCTTTCTCATGAACTGGGAGACAGGTTTACAGTCGAGTTATTAGCCTCCTATCACACGGATCAGTACGGACTACCCGGGCCTGTTGCCATTGAAGATAAAGATTCCGAGGAACAGCGGATCAAATCCAGAAATCCGGATGACAACGGGGAGACCCGGGATTTAAGACTAACCGGCGGAGTTCGTTATCAAACGGATCGTGATGACGAAGTAGAATTTAAACGAAGCTATCGTGAGCGGCGTAATGAATATCTGATGGGATACAATCCCAGCTCAACACTGACCAGATCCCAGCAGACATCGACCATCGATGAAAATTCAGAATCCCTGTCGGTGGCTTATACAATGCCCTATTCAGCTTTTGCCAGGGACCACCGGTTAAAACTCGGAATCGATCATTTTCACAGTTATTATACAAGAGAATCCACCGCTCAGAACGAAAGGCATAATAGCAATACTGATAGCGTTGCTTTTTTCCTGGCAAACCGGTGGACCGCAACAGATGCGCTGCTTGTCAACCTGGGTTATCGAAACTCGCGATTCAGGGGATTGTTTCGCAAGGATATCGGCAGATTCTCCGATGCTCAATATGTCTGGAACAACGGTGATGAAATTGAAAAAGAGTGGTTTAATCAGGGATTCAGCCTCGGGTTTTCATTTCGGGCAAATGAGACAACCACATTGTTTTCCTCCCTGGCAACCAGCTTCAGAACTCCGAATGTCGATGAGTTTGCCGAGGCGGATAGTGATCTGGGTCCTCAATTCGGTCAAAATATGGAGTTGGGGCTCCGTTATGATCAAGAGGACGGTTTTAACCTGGTTATCAGCCTGTTTCAATTGGTTATCGAAGATGAGATTTACTATGGAATTGAGCCCGATACGGGACGCACAATAAACAGCAATTACAAAAATGACACCGTTCGTCGCGGGATGGAAATGGAGATCAAACTCTTCCCAACAGACAGCTTGTATATATGGGGGAATGTCTCTCTCTTGAAAGCCGGATTTCGTGATACCGACCTGTCAATTCCACTTGTGCCTGAACGTAAAGGAAGTATTGGAGCGGAGTTGACCCTTACAGAGAAATGGACGACGTCGCTGGAAGGTCTTTATGTGGGTGAGCAGTTCGATGGCAATGACCAATCGAACGACCAGTTCGAAAAACTGGATGCCTATACCGTTTTCAACGGCAGAATAAACTTTGAGTTTTTGGGGGGAAAACGTCTTCAGTTCGGCGTCAATAACATGTTTAACCAGCTTTATTCATCCCTTGCCTATAGCGAAACCTACTATCCAATGCCGACAAGAAACTACTTCTGCGAACTGAACTGGAGTTTTTAAAGAAGGGAATGCTGAAATGAGAAGATCCAAATCCTGTTCCATGTTAATTCTGCTCCTTTTGGTTCTTGTTCCGGAACGAGTTGCGTTTTGCGGTCCTTTTGCCCCGGCAGCCGGAGAAGAGGAAACAACAGCCATCTCTATGGACAATGCCGAAATCGTGGCTTGGGCAACGTCCTGGACGGATCTGGTTTACGGTGAAAGGGTAACCGACTCCTATAAAACACCTGATAAGGCACTGGGTCCCGCTACCGGCAGCAATACGGATATTGTCTCCCTGGGTTGCGGAGGGATGATCACTCTCGGTTTTGATAGTTCCATTAGAAACGGTGTCGGTTGGGATTTCGTGGTTTTTGAAAACAGCTTCAGCGATACTTTCCTGGAATTAGCTTTGGTGGAGGTTTCTTCGAATGGCAGGGATTTTGTAAGATTTGATCATTATTCGCTGACAGAAGCATCCGTATCCGAATTCGGAACCATCGACCCTACGGATATCAAAGGATTTGCCGGTAAATACAGAATCGGATTTGGAACCCCTTTCGACCTCTCCGATCTGGCTTTGAAATCCGAAGTGCTGAATGGAACCCTGGATCTATCGTCGATAAGTCATATTCGAATTATAGATGTCAGCGGTGAAGGTGATGTACAGGATTCCCACGGCAATCCGATTTACGATCCCTACCCCACCAATATCAGCGCAGGATTCGACCTGGAAGCTGTCGGTGTTCGCTATGAAGCGGCTGAAAGTTTCAGCAACCAACCCGAGCAACCGCGCTTGAACTCTCCGCAAAATAATTCCGTTGACATTGGACTGACCCCGCTTCTGCAGGTCGAGTCATTTTCTGATGCCGATACAAATGATCTTCATCTGCTGACAAAATGGGAACTGTCCTCATCCTCTTCATTTGGGGCCGAGAGCTTAAAAATGAAGCTCTATTCCGGTCAGAATCTCACCAACCTTCGTATTCCGTCCCTCCTGCTCGATAAAGAAGAGACCGTCTACTGGAGGGTGCAATTCCTTGATACTGCCGGTAACTCATCCGCCTGGTCGGAATCCTTTCAATTCACCACAACCGGTTTTGATGTTGAGACTCCAATTGTAGAATACGACTGGGATGGAGATGGCGTATCGGATACCGGCATATCCACATTTATCTCAACGGGAACGGATGACATTGAAGTCTATATCGGAATTGCCCCCGGGACCAATGTGAACAGGATTGAAAGGATTGTTGATCTCGATTCTGTTGAATTCAATGATCAGCTTGATGACAGCCCGGTGGAGTTTCCCCTGGGAGTATTCGGTTTGAAGCTGGTACCGGAAGATTCTGACAATCGACTGCTTTTCACTGTCTATTTCTCCGAAGCTGCGCCGGACAATGCTTTTTGGCATACCTATGATCCGATTTACGGTTGGCAGGAAGATATCAGGGCCTATTTCAATGCGGACAGAAACAGGCTTTATCTCTCTGTGGAAGACGGATCGGCGGACATTGGAGATGGGGACGGCATGAAAAACGGTGTGGTGATTTATACAGGCGGTCTCGCAACCAGGGAATCACGATCATCAGAAAGCGGAACTGAAGGGATTGGAAGTAAAGGTGGGTGTTTTATCTCAACCATTCAGTCAACGCTGGCATTAAAACAGTTTTTTCTATTGGCAACGATTGCACTGTTTTCAATTGTCTGGTCGGTTGCGGTGGATTGGATGGGCAAGAAAAAATCAACTTGAAAGCAGAATCACGGTATTAGCTGTCGCGTGGATCAGTATTGGAGATAAGAGATTCTTTTCTTTTTCAAAAGCGAGACCACAAATCAGTCCACCCAACAGGGGAATCAGCGGTAGACTTATTCCGGGAGAATGGAAAGTTGAAAACAGGAGTGAGCTGACGATCAAGGCGAACAAAGGACTTTGGCTTCTGAAAAACCGGTAAACAAATCCTCTGAAGAATTGTTCTTCTGCCAGTGGAGACAAGATGCAGGTGATGATAATGGTTATTGGGTTTAGTGTTGATGTTTGGTCGGGACCTGACGGTACCAGGTTTAATTGCATGAAATCGTTCAACAATGCGCCGACGATGATAAACAGACAGATGATAAGAGAAAGTCTGAATCCACGGATTTGAACAAATTCTGATATTACGGACTGGAAATGAACCTGTTTTGGCCAAAGAAGTATTGTAAAAACAGAAATTTCCATAGTTCTGGCAAACAGGTAACCACCTCGAGTGGTCAACAGGTTCAGATTTATTGCCAGGCCGGTCAAGTACTCAATGAAGAGTGCGGCGAGAATTGCGATTAAAAATGTTCGCATTCGAATAGGAGTCATGATTATCTCATCATCTGTAAAGACCGAATGGCACAGTTTTCCAGATACCAGGACTTGGTTGATGCCAAAACCGCTGAGATTTCTTCTTTTGCCGGGAAGTGCTTTCGTTTGCCGAGGCTGAGCATTGCCTGGCACCGAACATTGCTGGAAGAATCGGTAAGCAACACCTTCAGTATCGCAGGGCTTTGGGAATCCTTGGCATTGGCCAAGAGGTTGGCGAGCCAGAGTCGGTCAGGGATGAGTTTACTATAGTGAAGCCCAGACCAGGATGGATAAGCGGTGATAGCCGGGTGGCGTTTGGAAATCATGTGATAAGCCGCCAATCGATCGGTTATTCTGTCGGAGGATAATAGTATATCTGGATTGGAAGCAGCGTTATGCCCCATATCGATGGAATGGAGTTTGATCAAAAAGAGCAATCCGGAAATCAGCATCAGGGTTGTTGCAAACCTACCAGCGATTTTTGTACTCATCCGGAGTTTTATTATCCCTGTTAGCCCGGAGTGGAACAGAAAGATCATTATTAAAGGAAACCCAAGCAGGAGCGCATAGTAAGCAAAAGGGCGAACAACCCGGTAGGGATCTGCCAGATCAGAGAACCGTTTAAAGGTTTGCATAGGCGCAGCATTAAACTCTTCGATACCAACCGCTAAACCTATGGAAGATTGGTTTTCCAGAATGAGCTGGTTTTCAGAGTATCGCATAACCAGGTCCGCAAGGACCGGTGAAGGCACTTGAACAAATGACAATCCGTTTAAAAGATCGGGAATTGAGGCTGAAACCTCTTCCGGGACATCATCGGAAATAAAAATGGTATTGATCGATTTCTGACTTTGGGAGGTAAACAGTGAGGCAGCCGCAAATGAGTGATCATAGTAAATCTGATTGGCCTTCGTCCCGATTGAATGGGTAAGCAGCATGCTGTCCCTCACATTTGTAAGGGTTGTTTGGCTTGCAGGTCCCAGCCATAGTATGATGATAAGGATCATACTAATTGGGTAGTAGATCCGGTCAAATTTAAAAGACGGGATCCAGACGCTGACAGGCAGTTTTCGATCGAGCAGGATGATCACCAGTGGAATAATAATGAAATAGGAGCTGGACACTATCATTGCCCCATTCCGGTTGAGATCGATCAGTAATGCAATCCAGCAGAATATTATAAACCAGAGCAGTGATTTGTGGATTATTGTAGATGATTTTTTGACAATTGTAATTGCAACGGAAAAGAGGGTGATTCCACTTCCAATGCTGATACTGACAAAAAAGGCGCTGAGATAAAGATTTTGAGGCAGAAGAGCTTGTTTCAATACTGCCAACCCCGGAACAAAGATATAGCCTGTACCTGCTATCAACTCCGATTTTAATTTCAGCTCCGAGAGGTTTAAATAAAGGTGTAATATGGCAAGACACTGGCAGGTTAGCAGTCCTGTCAGCATATGTATGATAATTCTCACTCGGGAATCGTGCAGGTCCGAGTCCAGCTTTGAACTCATGAAAGGAAAACTATGTTTGAAGGATTGAACAGTTCATTTATGGAACAGTTGGGGTTGCTGGGATATCCGCTCCTCATTTGCTCCTGTTTGATTATGGCTATCGTTATCGAAAGAGTGGTTTACTTTTTCTCCACCTTTCCCATATCCAAGCAATTGGTCGATGGAATTGTCAAGGATAAGGAGATTGCCGTAAGTGCGGAGCTGGAGAAGAGACTACAAAAAAACATGTTCGGCTCACTTATCCTGGAGCTGATTGATAACAAAAGCTTGTCTTTAATTGAAAGGGAAAACTACGCCAATATACGCCTGGGAGATATTCATGGGCGTCTGAACCGGTTTTTACCCATATTGAAGATTCTGGCAACCATCAGTCCCCTGCTGGGGTTATTGGGTACTGTTTTGGGAATGATTGACTCGTTTCAGATGATCTCATCTGCAGACAAGCCGATCACTCCATCCCTTGTTTCAGGGGGTATTTCCCAAGCCTTGCTCACCACGGCAGTCGGTTTGTTGCTGGCTATTCTGGCCCTGGTCACCCATGCCCTGTTTCAACTACGAGTCTCTAAAATTATGATGGCGACGACCCGTCAATTGAACCTGGTCAATCTTTCCCTGGAAAAAACAAACAAAAATAGAAACTTATCATTATGATCCATTATCCGGATAAAACGCTTTCAGGGGAAACCGATGACGGCCTTGACCTGACAGCACTCATTGACGTTGTTTTCACCCTGATCGTGTTTTTGATCCTTACCATGGGAACTTCACAGGTGATGACCGAAATTAACCTCTCATCCTCGCAGAAACCGCTAAAGTCGGACACCGATACTGAACAATCAATCATTATCGAGGTCGGTCATGCTCCGCGGTTCTGGAAGTTGGGTGACCTGGAGACCCGGGAGTTTACGAGGTTTCAAGAGGTTTTTCTCTCACAGCATAAGGATCACAGGGATAGGGAGGTCGTGCTGGCCCTGGAAAAAACCTTGCCGGTTGAGGAACTGGTGGCGTTGATGGATTTTTTGTCGCTTCATCAATTTTCAAAAATACAAATCGTTAATCAATGGGCACCTTAAGGAATTACTCCTCTCATTTGATTTTATTGGGATTAATCCCGGTGCTGCTGATTCTGCATAGCCGGATCATGTCTTCCATTTCAATTGAAATGTCCCCAAAAACGGGAAGCCCTCAAAAATCGGTTATTAGTCTGCAACTGAGAAAACCGGGAAAAGTCAAACCAGTGGGGAAAGCCCGGGATTCTCTAAAAAAAGAAGCCTCGCTTCAACCTGAAGATAAGCCGCTTCTGGCTCAAAAACTTCCTGAAGCACTCACCAAATCTTCAAATCATCAAAACCGAACACAGAAAAAAGCAAAGGTTACGGTTAGTACACACGATTTAATGAGGTCCCCTGTTTCCCTGGTCGACAAACCCGCGCCGGTAAAAGCCAACCCGGCGGTGGCAAGGGAGGAGAAAAAGAATGAAGAGAGTCCTTTGGAGGAGGCTATCGTTGAAACTTTTAATGATGATCCAGCGGATGCTGAAGAATTGACACCCACAGGAAATGAACCGGTGATTTCTGCCAAGAAGACAGATGCCGAGCAAATCACTCAAGAGAGTATTAGTGAAGAAGTTGCGTCGCCGCCACAAAAGGAAAACAAAAGGATTATGGTGACCGATAGAAATACGGGTTCGGTGTCAACTTCCATATTGCCGGATAAGGACTCCGATTTGAAACCTGTTTCCCGTGAGGGGACAGGAGGAGCAGTACAACAAAAAGCTGTCAATCCTCACTATGATTGGAATAAAATGATTAGCGGATTTATGAACACGATTGATATTATGGACTATTATCCTGTTTCATCACGCAGGCGCCGTCAACAGGGAGTTGTGGTGCTGAGTCTGGTTCTGAATGAGCAAATCAGTATCCAGAATATTGAAATCGCCCGGTCCAGCCGCTACCCTGGTCTCGATAAGGCAGCTCTCGGGCTTCTGGAGTCGAACAGATACTTACTTGAAAAATCGTTTCGAACCACGGGGGTGGTGCTGCAAAAATCGGTACAGCTTCGTCTTCCGATCCGTTTTGTATTGAAATAAAAGCATTTTTTCAGGTTGTCACATGAGAATTAAACATTGCATTCGATTAGGCCTCTTCTCCATTGTTTTCCTCCACATCTGGACAGTTACCTCCTTTGCCGGCTCTGAGAGCAAGCAATTCGACACTGTGGAAATCAAATACGCCAAAGGATTTTCTATAGAATGCTATCAGAATCATAAAATCGTTTGGGTGAGGAATCCCTGGAAAGGCTCGACCAAAGTATTTACCTACCTGCTTAAAGCCAGGGGAAGCCAAACCCCTAATTATCCGGAGGTCGACCAGGTGGTTTATATTCCGGTAGAACGAATCGTCAGTTTAGGGACCAGCAATTTACCGAGTCTGGAAAGCCTGGACCTTCTGGACAAGCTTGTAGCAGTGGGAGACGAAAAACTGATCAGTAACCGCGAAGTTCGAAAGCGCATCTCGGAGAGACGGATCAAAAGTGTTGGCTGGTCGGCGAATGTGAATCTGGAAAAGCTGATCTCACTTTCTCCGGATCTCGTCATAACATTTGGAACGGGACAATCCGGAATGGACCGGCTGAAAGAGATGGGAGATCTGAATATACCTTTCGTTCTCAATGGGGATTACATGGAGGCCACGCCGCTTGGCCGTGCGGAATGGATTAAGTTTATAGCCGCCTTTACCCATACCGACGAGTTGGCAAAAGCTCATTTTGATTCTATTGAACTTCAATATAAAAAGACGATCGGGTTAATAAGCAACGTCAAATATAAACCCAGTGTTTTTACAGGATCCAGCTTTAACGGTGTTTGGTACGTTCCGGGGGGAAATAGTTACTTTGCTGTGTTTCTGAAAGATGCCGGTGCTGAGTATTTGTGGGATGACAACCGGTCGGACGGAAGTTTGCCCCTGGATTATGAAAGTGTATTTTCCAAAGCGTATGATGCAGATATCTGGCTGAACCCCGGTAGCTGGCAATCTTTGAATGACTTGTTGAGAGCCAATCCGAAGTACGGATTGTTCAATACTTTCAAGGATAAAGCAGTTTTTAATAATAATCGCAGATTGAGTCCCAATGGCGGAAATGACTTTTGGGAAACGGGATTGGCAAATCCGCATTTAGTCCTGTTAGACCTAGTCAAGATTTTTCACCCGGATCTGCTTCCAGACCATGAACTGATCTGGTACAGGAAAATGAACTGACAAATAGAACTTCCTGATTCCTCACTTCCAAGTATAGAAGCTGAATTAATGAATAGAAATTTAACGATATTCGTTTTACTGGGGTTTTCCCTGTTGTCTCTGTTCCTGCTGACGCTTTTCCTGGGATCCGTGCATATCCCCCTGGGTGAGATTGTGGGGATATTAATCGGAAACGAACCTACCCGTTCCGTCTGGGAAAAGATCGTTCTGGAACTGCGGCTGCCTGCTGCCTTTACGGCAATTCTGGCCGGACTTGCTCTTTCGATTAGCGGATTGCAAATGCAGACCCTGTTCAGAAATCCGCTTGCCGGTCCTTATGTGTTGGGCATCAGTTCCGGCGCCAGCCTGGGGGTGGCAATTTTGATACTGGCTACGGTCACACTGCAGACCCTGTCAGGTTTCAATTCTACTGGTATCTCCCCCCTGGCAATAGTAATTGCTGCAACCCTCGGCGCTTCGTCAGTGATGTTGCTGATCACTTTTCTGGCAATGAAAGTAAAAAGCACTTTAACCCTGTTGATCGTCGGAGTTATGTTTGGTTATGCTGTCAGCGGCTTGGTAGGTATACTGATCTATTTCAGCAAACCCGATGATATTCAGGCCTATCTTCTCTGGAGTTTTGGCAGCTTCAGGGGAACCGGTTGGCGGGAGCTGAAGATTTTACTTCCCTGCATATTGATCGGGGCGATCTATTCCATTGCCAGATTGAAGTCCCTGAATGCCATGCTACTGGGTGATGACTATGCTACCAGCCTGGGGCAGAACTTAAAACGAACCAGGTTCGAAATCCTGGTTTCAACCGCCCTTTTGGCGGGATCGGTAACCGCGTTTTGCGGTCCTGTGGCATTTATCGGAATCGCAATACCCCACTTGTGTCGTGCCTTATTCAGACAATCCGATCACTCTGTCCTGATACCCGCCGTTATGCTCGCCGGGTCATCCATGGCGCTGATTGCCAATATAATTGCAGGTATGCCCGGCAGCGATTATGCACTTCCTTTGAATGCCGTTACCTCAATTTTCGGCGCACCGGTCATCATCTGGGTTGTGATTCGTCAACATCGTTCCCTTGACACGCCATGAGTAGCGGACTGAAAACCCGGGATCTAACCATCGGCTATCGTCGGGCGGGAAAGATTTTGAAAGCTGTCGGACGAGATCTGAATCTTTTCCTGAAGTCGGGAGAACTGGTCGCCCTGCTGGGTCCCAATGGATCGGGGAAATCTACTCTGTTGAGAACGTTGGCCCGTTTACAGAAACCCTTATCAGGAACGATTTCTCTCTTTGATAAACCGATAAATCAAATATCCGCTGCGGAGCTGTCCAGAATCATCTCGGTTGTTCTGACCGGCAAACCGGCTGTCAATTTCATGTCTGTCTATAAGATGGTCAGTCTGGGCAGGATCCCTTATACTGGTAGGTGGGGAGGGCTGGACAGTACAGATAAAAGGGAGATTGAATGGTCACTTAAAGCCATGAATGTCTGGCAGTTCAGAAACCGGCAACTGGATGAGTTGAGCGATGGTGAGAAACAGAAGGTAATGATTTCAAGGGCGTTGGCGCAAAAGCCCCGAATCATGATTCTTGATGAGCCGACGGCTTTTCTGGATATCAATCATAAACATGAAACCTTGCGCTTGTTAAGAGATCTGGCGTTTGATCAAAAGATAACGATCCTGTTGTCCAGCCATGATTTTGATATTGTTACCAGGATTGCCGACCGAATCTGGATGATGAACAGGAATGGGACTATTCAGAGTGGAGCTCCGGAAGATCTGTTTCTCTCCGGCGGCTTTGAATCTGTTTTCGGCAAAAAGGGTTTTCGTTTTGATCCAAAAACCGGTACTTTTATATTTGAAACCGCACGGTGTGGCAAAGTCCGATTGACGGGTGACGAAACAGGCCGGTATTGGACTGAAAGAGCGCTGCAACGGTCAGGTTTTCAAATTGTTGTCGAGCCAGATGAGGCAGAGATTCGGATCGAAGTTGGACAGAAGGGAACGCTTTTCTCCTGGCAGGTTAAAACAACCACACACCAGGGTGAGTTTGACTCAATCTACCGATTACTCGAATTTTTGACTGAAAAGCTGAAAACACCAGCGGTTTAATACCTGTCCAAAAGCTCCGCCCGGTGAATACCAAGCCACAGGCTAAAGATGAGTTTATGATTAAGCGAGGAGAGTGGTATGGCATTTAAAGTCTTCTTTCATGATGATTTCTATCGTGAATATACGGCAGATCCCGCGGCTAAAGTCGGGAGAATGGAAGCAGTTGTCAAGGAATTAAAACCTCATGTCGAGTTTCAATCCATACAACCTGTCCCCGAGGATTATATAGCGCTGGTTCACACGGATGAACATATCAGGCGGGTCAAGAGGCAGGATCTGCACGAGATTGCCTCGCTTGCTGCCGGTGGGGCCTATCAGGCTGCCAGCCTTGGTTTGAGTGAGCCCTGTTTTGCCTTGATTCGACCACCGGGACATCACGCTTCGTCCGGAAATGCCTGGGGATTTTGCTTCTATAACAATATGGCAATTGCCATTGAAGCGCTTAAACAGGAAGGGAAGATTAACACCGCGTATATTCTCGATATCGACATGCACTTTGGCGACGGAACAAATAATATATTGAAATCAAAAGACTATGCTAAAGTGCACAATCCTGAGACGGAAAACCGAATTGAGTATTTGGAGGAAGTGGAAGCTGAAATGGACAGTTGTAAAGCAGATATTATCGGAATTTCCGCCGGGTTTGATAATCACGTTGAAGATTGGGGCGGTGTTTTGAAAACATCAGACTACGAGGAGATCGGGCGTTGTGTGGCAAAAACCGCCAACCAAAACCAATCCGGGGTTTTTGCCATACTGGAAGGCGGCTACAACCACAGCGTTCTGGGTATAAACGCTTTGGCCCTGATAAAAGGGCTTCAACTCAATAGCTGATATAGACAGGTGTTGAATCCTCACCCATTTTGATGATATTCTGTTTCCTCTTATTCAGGGCGATAAAGTCTCTCCCCCAACTCATTACCGCCTTGGCGATTCCATGCTCAAAACCGAGCCTGCCGGCTATGAAGTTGAAATAGTCGGTTTCTGCCTGGGAAATCTTGTCATCCGTCAGGGTCACCAACGCCAGGGACATTAGAATTTTGGTAGCGATAACCCTGTCGGTTTTCAGAACTTCCAGAGTGGGTTTTTCCCTGTTCTTAACCATGGTGACAATTTCATTTATTGTATCCATGTCCTGCAAAAAACTGATAGACTCCCGCAGGACAGCCAGTTCGGCATTGGTAACGACTCCATCTGCAACGATGATTCCGGCGATGGCTTTTGCAGACCAGACCTGGGCCGCATTTGGCAAATGACTAATAAAACTTCCTGACATAACATTCATAGGATTGGGTTTACTTTAAGAGACCTGATCCGGAGGCCTGAAGGGGGCCACGTCAATGTTGATTATTGTGATTTGTAAGGTTAATTCAAGAGTATTTCTCTGACAAACCGATTTCACGGAGATCACAGGGATGAACCGGGATAACGGGTGTCCTTGCGAAGAATCAGCCTTGACATGGCACCTGACAATATTGATAAAAACTGATCATGATTCTAGCATAATTGTTCCTGGATAACTATATTGAAAAGCCTAAGCTGGACATTTTGGCTTGTCATCAGCTAAAAATGGGCAGATAACCTGTAGTAAAACCTGCATTCTCGAAACCGAATCTTCAGGCTTGGTTTCACAGACACAATTGATTTTTTGCTTGATGAAGGACTACAGCGCAAAACATATACCTGCAAAACCGGAAGTGCCTGAACCCAGGTCCTGGAACATAAAAGGTGGATTTAGGCAATTGGTCAAATCTGTCATAACGTTGGCAGCTATCGGTCTGGTGATCTACGGGCTGGTACATCTTCCTGGTTACTACTCCCAGCCGATCAACCCGGGGAAGATTGTCATCAAAGGAAACAGAATCCTGACGACCGATGAGGTTCTGTCGCATTTAAGGATTCCCAAAGAACAAAGTTGGTTGGATGCGGACCCTTTTGAAATGAGCAGGCGGTTGGCTCTACATCCCTGGATTGAAAAAGCGGCGGTGCATCGTCATCCTGATTTGGGTTTAACGATCTCAGTTGTCGAAATCACCCCAGTTTCCTATTTACAGACCGGGGATGGCATGTTTCTTTTGAGCAGTGAAGGCAGATTGCTTTCCATGATGCAATCCGGAGGACAATGGAATCTGCCGATTCTGGTAGATAAAACGCTCTCGGGCTTGAAACCGGGAACTTTAATTCCAAAGCATGATCTGGCCAAGGGTTTTGCCATGATCGATTTCCTTGAGAAAAATGAGACCCTGCCACTGAAAAACGTTTCTGAAATCGATATTACCGATCCCTTGAACATTCAACTGATCACCATACCCGATGCTATTCTCATTAAACTTGGCTCCACCGGTTTTGAAGAAAAACTGTTCAACCTGAATCTTGCCTTACCCAGGTTACAGAAAGAGAGAGGCAATATCCGGTATATAGACCTCCGCTATGAACGAGCTGTCGTATACCGCAATAAAGTCTAATCCAAGGTGGTTTCCTCCATTCGACTTCAAGAGTTTGAAAAGGCTGTAACCAGGGGATCGTATACTATAGACCGGACCCCCTACTTGGAGAAATATGAAAAGGCCGGTCAGAATTTTGTCATCTGCCTGAGACCTGAAGGTTTTGATAAAAGAATGTTTTTATCAATGATCAGGACTTACTATGATACAAATCTCTCCAGGACGAGTAAAAAACTATTCAGAAAACTCTATATTTCCAACAACATATCTTCCTCCGCAAATTCCTTTTATATCCTCTATTTTGATTTTAGCCGGATTCGGGACTCAGGCCCCGCTGGCTACCAGGCCTCATACCGGCATGAAATGGAAAAGGCTTTACAGGAGTTTAAGGAGCGTTATCCCCAGGTCAGTACGGAATCATTGGTGTCAAATGTTGATTCCGGGATTCCGGACAGACTTTTAAGGCGCATACTTAAGAGATTCGGTGATTTGGACCTATTTGTTTTGATTAATGAATACGAGGGCTTTCATCACGAGATTCTGGAAGATACCGAAAAAAAGGAAAGTCTTACTGGAAATCGAAATCCCTGGATCAATAGCATCTATTCCGAGCTGAAAAGAGCCGTCAATGATAAAGTGGTAAATAGAGTCTTTGCCCTGGGAATCGATGACAGCCAGGACCGTATCGTTAAAGATTGAAAATCGTTGCTCCGAACAATGAACAATTGATAGGGTCTGCTCAGATATGGAAAAGAAAGAAGCAGCTTCCCAATCAGCAAATACTGTCCAAAAGCCAAAAGCAGTCTTGATCCCTTTTTCTTTTCTTTCTTTGACGCCTCTTCCCCGTTTGGGAGCATCTGTCTTGGCACTTGACAAATTCAGCAATATTAGCTAAGTTTAGCTAAACCAAATTGAAGGCAATTATGATACAAGTGAACATGCACGAAGCAAAATCAAGGCTGTCAGAGCTGGCTGACAAGGTGCTAAACGGAGAAGAGGTAGTAATAGCAAAAGCAGGAAAACCAGTATGCGACCTTGTTCCTCACAAGTCCCGGAGGAAAAAGCGAACTCTAGGAGGGTTTGAAGGAAAAATTGTTATGGCAGAGGATTTTGATGACACCCCTAATGAGATTATTGATTCGTTTTACGGGAAAGTAGATGAGTAGATATCTTTTGGATACGCACACGTTTCTTTATTGTTTATTTGATCCGGGCAGACTTAGCCCCAGATGTAAGGAAGTCATTACCGATCCAAAAAATGATATATTTGTGAGTTCAGCAAATCTTTGGGAGATTTCGATAAAAAGATCTATCGGTAAACTGCAAGCTCCTGACGATATGTTATCCATTGTTGAGGAAATGGGATTTTCAGGCTTACCCATTTCACTTGAGGATGGCCAGTCGATTCTGGATTTGCCTCTGCTACATAAAGATCCTTTTGATCGTATGTTGATTGTTCAAGCGCTAAATAGCAAATTGACCATTATCACAAACGATCAAGTGATACCGACATACGATGTTAAAACCATGTCGGCATCGTAATTTAGGCTTCCAAAACAAATCAGGTTTTCACACTGTTTTGCTCAATCGAGTTATAAAAACGATCAGATTTTTTATCTTATGAAAGCGATGCGTGATGTGCCAGGCGTATCCGGGTAGGTTCATCTGTTTGCACGTGGCATGATGGCTATTGGATAGTTGTTAATATGTTGAGATTCCTTAAACAGTGCTTCACTGAAAGAGTTGGAAAGTATACGAAGACCGTTTGGGTTGACGATAGAGCGGGGTCCTTATTTTGTGCAGAAGCGGTTGATCGAGAGTATTCCAACAAGGAGTTGTTTCAGTTTACAAATGCATTAAGTATTTGAATTGGAAATCTTCCACCACTTCAATGTTTCGGGAACACTCTTGTAGTCCACAATCTGTCCCATTTGCGGCATAATATATTTGATCTGAGCATCTTCTGCCAATGCCATCACCTGTTCCATTGGCTCATACCAGGGATGGAATGCCAAATCGAAGGTACCGTTGTGGATTGGCACCAGGACCTTCCCTTTCAAATCCCTTTGAGCCTTAATATTGTCTTCTGGAAACATATGCATTGTTCTCCAGGCTTTGTTATAGGCTCCACATTCCAGAAAAGTAAAATCAAAAGGACCATACTTCTCTCCAATTCCTTTAAATCCTTGGAAATAACCTGAATCTCCACTGAAATAAACAGCGTGTTGATTTGTTTTGATTACCCAGGAAGTCCACAAAGTTTTAGCGGAATCAAAAAGACCTCGCCCCGAAAAATGCTGGGCGGGTGTCGAAATCAACTCAACATTTCCAATATGTGCTCTTTCCCACCAATCGAATTCTACAATTTTTTCTTTTGGAACGTTCCATGAAATCAATAACTCCTTTACACCCAATGGAACATAAAAATGTTTAACCCGGTCCTTCAATTGGAGAATACTCTTATGATCCAAATGGTCGTAGTGGTCGTGTGAAATCAGCACTCCTTCAACAGGTGGAAGATCGTTTATTTTAATAGGAACCGGATGGAAACGTTTTGGGCCTATCCATTGAAACAAAGAGGCTCTTTCGCTGAAGATGGGATCTAAAAGCCAAAACTTTCCACCTATTTGAAGCAGAATAGTTGAATGCCCTAAGCGTACAAATCGTAATGCAGCAGCATCTTTCTTACAAAAATCCTTTCCAGTCAACCTTTGAATAGGCGGTGGCACTTGCGGAACAGGATCAACCCTTTCTCCAAATAACAATTCTTTTATTGCAGCCCTCCACGCCGCACCTTCATCATAGATATTTTTTTCTGCATTATGAAACTCACCATCCTGGTATTGCGGTGAGTTTATAATTCGTTCTTGGGAAGTCATTTCTTGCACCTTGGAATGCGATACCTGGTTTTGCTCACTTGCGACGCAACTGGTCATGCCCAATTCAAACAAAACTAAGGTGTATATAGACTGTTTCAGAAACTGTCTGCGTGATTTCTTTACTTCAAAGACGTGTGAATTGGTTACACGTCCGCTTATGGGGAAATGCGTCACTTTGTTTGTCTCCTTGTTGGTTTATCGATGCTTCAGAGTATTGGTGTAGCGCTACGCAACTCGAAATTCCTCCCCAACCAGATCTTCAGAAATCTCCCAGAGTTTTTCCTGCAGCGCTTCATCGTTGACAAGATCGGAACCCGGCTTTTCGTAGATACCTTTGCGGAATAAGCCGTAGTAGAAGTACTTCCCGCCTATTTCCTGGGGTCTATCCCGGGTAGCCAGATATACAGAGGTTCGTGCACCTTCGGGTGGATCGACCAGGATCGGTCGGAGCATGAAGATAATGGTCGTTGTCCCCCAAGTCTGGTTGTCGAGGATTTTTGTTCTTACACCTCCTGGATGAAGGCTTGTACAGTTGCAACAGATGTGGTTCTGATCAAATCTTCTTTGTAAAGCCTTGGTGAAAAGGATCTGGGCTGCTTTGGACCGTGAGTATCGTTGTTGGGGTGTCATACCTGGGCACGCCCCTTTGAATGGCATGTCGAAGTGTTTTCGCTTCGCTGTTGAGTGTCCCATCGAAGTGACGTTGAGAATCCTGCCCTTTGATTTCAGTAGGAGAGGCATGAGTTGCTTGGTGAGGAGAAAGTGGCTGACGTAGTTGATTCCGAATGTCTTCTCGATCCCCTGTTCGGTGACGCCCGTATCATGACCCACTCCGGCGTTATTTATAAGCACATCAATAGTGTCATAATCGTTTAATAAAGTAGGGAAATTACGAACACTATCCAAATCCATTAAATCCAGATGCTTGTACTCCAATCGCACTGTGTCGTCTCTGATTTCGTCCCGGATTTCTGTAATTGTATTTAGTGTTTTCTCCTTATTGCGAGTGGCAAATATGATGTTGCTTCCCATTTTTGCCAAACTTCTGGCAGTTTCTTTTCCAACTCCGGCAGTGGCTCCTGATATGATAGTATTTTTTCCAGTCATAACTGCTTCATGTTTTCTAGCAGTATTTCTGGAAATGTATATTGGTTTTGATGTCATAAGCTTCTCCTGTTTGTTTGAATAGACGATGTTTTAATCAATTATATAAATTAACAATTAGACATGTTTCGAATTATAGTGCCTTAAAAAAAGCTATACAGCTTGATAACACCTTTTAGGACAACCCTTCATTAAGATCACTGAAACCTCACTCCGAACATTTTCTTGACCATAGCCGCTCTCCAGGAAAAAGGAACAAATCTCTTCAATAACCCTGCGATCAGTTTTGCATCTGGTGCCATTTGATAATTTGCTTTCGGCTTCCTCGTTTCAACGATGACAAAGAGCTTTTTTGCGATTTTTTCAGGCGTATACACCCAGTTAGCATTTTTAAAGTCATCACCGGCATCGCAATAACGATTCACAACAGGCTCATATATCACTCTTTTTTCTTCTGGTATACCGTTGAGCATCTGTTTTCTGTTCGCACCTTTATCTAATATTGGCGTTTTTGTTGTCCCTGGTGAAGCAGCAACTGCGTGAATACCCAGTAGCCCCAAATCATAGTACATGGATTCCGTCAGGCCAAGGATTGAATATTTTGATGCGCTGTAAACAGAAAGGAGTGGTAACGTCATCTCAGCCGTCCAGGAAGTTATATTAATGACTCGTGACTTGATTGTATTTTCGTCACTATACTTTTTCAGCAATGGTAAAAAAGCCTGACTGACTATTAACGGTGCTATGACGTTTGTTTCCATCACTTTTCTCGCTGTAGTAACGTCTACGAATTCAAAAGGCATACTATAAACAATTCCGGCATTATTAATTAAGGCAAAAAGTCCTTCGTTGTGGGTTTCTCTCTCAATAGTTCCAAACGCAGATTCAATATCCTCCTGGTTTGTTACATCCATCTTGATTGGAAGTACATTATCGATTTCCTCCAAATACTGCCGGTCTTCATTCTTTCGATAAGAAGCAAAAACTTTGTAGCCTTTTTGAGAAAATAGCTTTGCTGAACTCTTTCCAATTCCACTGCCAGCTCCAGTGATAAAAACTGTTCTATTCTTTCCACTAGCATTGGATTTGCTGATTTGACATGTTGTCATATGCGATTTCCTTCCAAATTGAAAAGTTAGCTTAATCAGATAATTTCAAAAATATACAAATAGACAACTATCGAATTACAATTCCAAAAAAAATCTACGCCAACTCAACTATACCCTGGAACTCCTTTAACGCCTTTTTATTGATCTTAGCTACTAGAAATTTCCCGTTGCGTTCGGTTGTAATCAAGTCGGCGTTTTCCAGTTCTTTCAAGTGGTGCGAAACAGTTGGAGCACTTATATTGAGTTTAACCATTGCGTCATTAATGAAGCACTCATTATCTTCATAGCTCGACTGATCTTGTTTGGCGATTTCTACAAAAAGCTCAAATCGGTTTGGATTAGAAAGTGCTTTTAGCTTTTTGGTTATCTTTTTTGTGTCCATAAGAACGATTTTATAATTCGAAAATTGTCTAATTGTAAAATTAGGATAAATA
>JANQGX010000014.1 GCA_028282885.1 SAR324 cluster bacterium | reverse complement strand
GTCAGTGAGAGCTAGATATGAGTCAGGAAGATGGGACGAAGTGGTCGATAAGTATTTAAGGGCGGCGTGACGTCGCCCACATAATTTTGGTGCACCCATGGTGTCCTAGTACTTCTGCGCTGCTATTTCATCCTCCAGATTTAATGAGACTTCATGAATGGCATTATAGATATCATGGATAAGCGAAACACTGATACCCAGACTCCTGGCAACCTCGGCTTTGGTTTTCATCACTTGTTCCCATCTTTCAGAGTCCAGCGGGGGAATCTGCAGTTTATCCTTGTAATACCCTATACGTTTGACGATTCTGAAGCGTTCCGCAAGGACAAGGCAGATCGATCGATCCAGATTCAGCAGGTTATTTCTAAGATCTTCCAGGGAAAGACCGGCACAAATGCTTTCCACCTGTTCCTGAGAAGAGATGCTCTTACCTGCATTGAACTGTTCCATAGCGTCCTGAAAGACCAGGTTCAGGATCTTGCCGAAAAAGGTCTTTTCCAGCTTCAGTTGTACTGACATTTCTATCAGATTCTTCATATCTTCCTTTCTGGCTTCACTCTGACCCGGATCTATCTTCTTCATACGTTTGATCTGCATGATTTTCCAGACAACCCGAACCCTTTCAGCGAGCAGATGGAGAAAAGATACGTCAAAGTGATCGATCGATTTTCTCATGTCGATCATTACCGGATCCTTGGCCAGTTTTTTGGAATCCATAATATTCTCGGAATCTCTATCTTTGGTGATCTGCAGTTATTTCCATTCCATCTTGGGGCAAACATCTGCGATAAACGGAATTCCTGCTGTTTTCAGTACCCGGTTGAATTCCTCATTTACCACGCCAATCTGACACCATACCAGTTTGGGGGAAAGTCTGAGGATCTCTTCAGCCAGATCCATTAATCGTTGAGGATTAACAAAGAGGTCGACCCAATCCACCTCACCGGGATTGAGAAAGGAGAGGTTTTTTAAAACAGGTTTGTCCAGAATAACATCATGAAACGGATGAACGGGTGTGATTTCGAAATCCTTTTCCAGCAGAAAGCGAGCAACCCGACTGCTGGGTCGATCTTCCTTGGGAGAGAGTCCGACAATGGCGACTTTTTTATTCTCCCGGATGATCTCCAGTGCTTGTTCGATGTTTAACATGAAGGTTCAGTTTTAGATTGGATTAAAAAGAAGAAAATGCTGACGTCTTTCGCATTTCCTGGTCCGATTTTCTATAAGATATTCGTTTTTGACAGCTATGACAATTCCGTCTTTGCTAGTTGAAATTAAATAAAAATGAAATCCGCGGATTGAATCCGGGCAAACTGTAAAATCAACATGACTTTTGTCATTTTCCAGAACACGATCTACCCTCGTTTCAGCACTGCTTGTCAGTCGTATACCCATGGCTTGTCAAACGGATATAGATATTTTAGACTAGGGCAACCATTTGGAGTTTTCCGATCGGTTTGTAAATCCCAAGTAATGAGATGATTTTCGGTGATTCGTTTCATATGAGGTCATTTAATTCCTTCCAATTCAGGAGTTGATCATGAAAACAATAGTTAGGTTCATTGCCATCATTAGTGTGTTGCTTTTTGCCGCAGGGTCGGTGTATGCGGGCAAAAAGGATCCTGTAGCGGTGTTGTTTCAAGTGAAAGGAAAGATTGAGTACACAAAGAACGGTAAGAAGTGGAGAAAGGTCAGAAGAAACAAATTTCTGTTTGCCGGATATCAGGTCAGGAGTATGGAGAACAGTTCGGGAAAAATCACCGTTAAAACAACGGGGAAAAACCTGACATTGGATCCCAACACGGTTCTGGAAATTACGACGAACGATGTTAAGGTGCTGAAAGGAAACGTGGGGCAGGCGGAGAAGACCAATCGGCTGGTTTCCGGTCTGGTCAAGAAATTTTCCAAATCACAATCCTACACAACTGTGCGGAGAGCAGCCAATACCGGTGAGCTAAAGCTAAATGCGGTTCGGGATGTTGTTATTTCAAACAACTATCCCTTTATGGTGTGGGACAATCTCGACAATTCTTACTCTTACAAGCTGATGATAGGTGACAAAGTCTATGAAATCGCCGCATCGGATTCGGAATATGTGAGAGCTAAAATCGATTCATTTGCGGGGAAAAAAGAGTTCAAAATCATCGCCATCCAGAATGGGGCGGAGATTGCAGAGCTTCAACCTTATAAGAGTCGCGGTGAACTGAAAAATCATACGGTCAGTTGGCTAAGCTCTGATCAACAGCAGGAACTGGATAAGATCGTAACCGAACTGGCACAGGAGTATGGCGAAGATACATTCATCCTGGGAACCTACTATGAAAAACAGGATATGTGGGTTGCTGCCATGGATCAGTACAGGAAATATCTTGCTGACAATCCGGATGATATTGAGATGACACCCTATCTGTTCCGGGTTTATAAAAAACTGAAACTTGACGGCATTTATAAAAAGGAACTTGAGGCGTGGAATCTGGCGATGGCGGAATAGGAGACTGCTATTAACCGCCAAGACTATTGTTGTGAATTGGAGTCGTCAGGAGAATCGGGGGCTGAGTGCTGAAATCCGACCTCATTTCTGCACAAGATCCCCAGACGAATCCGGGATTGTATGACCAAAAACCTCTGAAAAGGGATTCAATGCTGCAGTCATTCTTAAGCAGAGTTTCTGTGTTTGAATGGTTTTCTGCAGCGAAATCTGCTAATAAGCAGTAAAACCCCCAATTTCAGGGGTTTTTTTTTGAATTGAATTATCGATCCGGATATAGACCTGCCGTAATTCGAAAAACATCAAGGAGCTTCGCAATATGAAAAAAATGCTGAAACGTTATGATGTCCTTTTCACCATTCTACTGTTTCTTTTAATCATCCCGGCAGAGTATTACGAGTGGTTTTCAGGTTTTGAAAATCAAACACTGTCGCTGAGGCATGTACTGAGAAACACTTATGGTGATATGGAAAAGACCCGATTTCCCCATGAAAAGGTGGCGGTTGTGGTTCAGGATGAGCAGTTTTTTGAAGAGTACGGCAGTTTCCCCTTGAGACGGACTGACCTGGGAATTATTGCTTATCGATTACGAAAACTGGGAGCGGAAATAGTTGTAATCGACATGCTGATGGATTTTGCTTCCTCATATGATGAAGATCCTATCATTGCCGACTATTTCAAGAAGGCCGGCAACGTCATCGTCGTGTCGCAATTGGTGTTCGACTATCATGATGGAGACCGGTTTGAGAAAGTCGCCTATCCTGTGGAAGATATTCTGGAAGTTGCGGAAACAGCCTACTCCAACCATCAGGAAGTGGGAGGTATGCAGAACCGGCTGAGAATATATCCTGAGATCGGCGAAGAACATGGTGAGTGGCCGGTATCGGTAAAGGCGGTGGCAGAGTACCTGGGAGTTGAACCCGAGGTAGTCGATAACGTTTTGGTCATTGGGGATATCAAGGTAAAACTGGATCAGTTTAACGACTTTATCAACGACTACTCACCCCTTGAAAACGTTCAATACCTGAGTCGGGACCCCAATGTCGGTATCTCTGCGATGGATATCCTTGATATGGATATGGCGGATGAAGACGATATCGAAGAGTATGCCAGTCTGGTAGAAGGTAAAATTGTATTTGTGGGTGAGACTGCGGAGGTTGGTCATGATAAGTTTGACAGCGTTGTTGGCGAGGTCTGGGGAGTTGAAAGTCTCGCATACGAAGTTGCCACCATTCTCAAGGGTGCTCCACTGAGATCGGCTTCCTTTAGTGTGGAAATCACGCTGATGCTGATCGTGCTGGTCGGTCTTATCTACATTCATTCCCTATCGGAGCCGAGATTCAGGTTTTTGCTGTCATTTCTGCTGGTGGTTGCCTATTTCGTCTTCTGTTTCATGATGTATATTTACCTGGATCTTGTGTTCTCAATGAGTTATACACTCATTGCCACTGTTGTCGGGTTTCTCACAATTAATGTATATCTTTTCATTGAGGAGAGAAAAGAGAAAAGTTTTATCAAAAACGCCTTTGGCCAGTATCTTTCACCCAAAGTTATCGACAAGCTGGTTGAGGATCCTTCAAATCTCTCTCTGGGTGGCGAGAGAAGGGAAATGACCGCGTTCTTTTCGGATGTACAGGGTTTTTCCACCATTTCGGAAAGTCTGACTCCCGATGAGCTGGTGCATCTTCTGAATGAGTATTTGACGGAGATGTGTGACATTATAGCGGAACATGACGGAACTATCGATAAGTTCGAAGGTGATGCCATCATCGCTTTCTGGGGAGCCCCGCTCCAGCAGGATAACCATGCGACGCTTGCCTGCCTCTCCTGTATCGATATGCAGAAGCGATTGATTGAACTTCGTGAGAAGTGGGCTCAGGAAGGCAAACCACAGCTATTGGCGCGAATGGGGGTGAATTCCGGTCCGATGGTTGTAGGAAATATGGGCTCCCAATCCCGGATGGATTATACCATAATGGGCGATTCCGTGAATCTGGCAGCCAGATTGGAAGGGGCAAACAAATTTTATAAAAATTTCACCATGATATCCGAATTCACCTATGAACAGGCGAAAGATGCCATTGAAGTTCGGGAACTGGATACTGTGCGTGTTGTTGGAAAGAATGAGCCTATAACCGTTTATGAAGTCCTTGACAGAAAAGGAGAATTAACCGGCGATCGAGCAAAACTGATTGACGCTTTTCGCAAAGGATTGGAGACCTATAAAGCCAGGAAGTTTAAGGAGGCTTTGGAGGTATTTGAATCAGGACTTGCCATTTCTCCTATGGATGGGCCTACCCTCACCTACATAGATCGCTGTAAACGATTTATCGAGGATCCTCCCGGTGAAGATTGGGATGGTGTTTATACCCACACTGAAAAAGGGTAATGATCAACTAATGTCAGGCCGGGACAGTGGTCAATAAATCTTAGCCTCTGTCCCGCCTTCCTTCTCAGCCTTTCATAGCGGTTCCACCGCTTCTTTTATCTTTCCCGATAGAACCAGTTCTTCGAACTCATCTGCCAGCATCTGGCCGTTTTCAACAACGATTTTCCAGTCTCGGAATCGATCCTTGTCCCTTCCCAGGTAGAGCTTAAAATCATTTCTATCGGGTATTTTCCCATTTGGCAGTTTCGAAATGAAATCCACGGTAGGTGCGATCATCAGTACGTTTTTCATGTTTTCTTCCAGGGGATTTCTCCATTTGAGAGCTTTATCCAGCCATCCCGGAATAATTCTGCTGGTGAAGTGGGGAAACAAGACGATCTGATCTATATTTACACTATACGGCAGGTCCAAATGATAATCCATCACCCCACCGTCGCGATAGGTTCCCTTGGGGGTTCCGGGTATATCCCTGATACCTTCCATGACGATCGGTATCGAGCCCGAAGACAGCAGTGCTTTTTTAAAATTCTTTACTGTCAGTTTGATTCGATTAGCGCGGTGTTTCTTGGCGAGAAAGGGTTTGTTTTCCGGAGTGCGGGTAAAAAGGGTTCTTTGAAAAAAGAGTTCAAGAAAGTTTCGGCTGATCAGATTCATTAAATATGCACCCATTAATGCGGATCCCTGAACAGCCTTGTTTTCGCTGGCAAAGGGACCGCGACAACGAACAGAAATAAAATTGATGTAAAACGACGGGTGGTTGAGGATTTCGGAGAGGTTTTCATGCCTGAGGAAGTGATCCATGATTTTATGGCTTTCCACAGTAATCTCACCCGGACTGGGCATTGAAGAATAGCTTTGATGGATATACGCATCTTCAAACCTGGCCTGGGCATCGAGTGGATTATTTTGACACATGGCAGCAAATCGCCAAGCGCCAATCGATGATCCGATCAGGTTAAGCGGAGTTGAGCGGTTTTTCAGAAAAGAAGTAAACAGCATCCGGTCAAATCTGTTCAGGACCAGCCATTTCGGTCCACCGGCTGCTCCCGGAACCACACTGATCATTTCCTGCCGCAGACCGTTTTCCCTGATCAGTTTTAGAGCTTCGCGACCTGCTTTTATGATTAGATTTTTTGTCATTTTAATCGTAAGATCGTTTAATAAAGCAATTGTTTGAATATTTTGCAGAAAAGCAATTATTCGATATTTACATATATCCGAAAACTCATTTCATGACGGTGTCAACTCTATCGATCTTCCTGGGTTCGTTTCTTGTTTTTACCTCTCTTTTTAAAGCCTTTTTTTCAAGATTGTTCGTTATTCATGTGAGGTTGCTACGGATACTTCCGGACCAACCCGCAGCTTTAGCAGCATTGCTGCTGATTGAGCTGGAAGCCGGACTGGGAGTGGCCCTCATTCTACAGGTTTATCCCGAAGTTGTCGTCCCCCTTGCATCTGGCTTGGTGATCCTGGCAACGCTTGTTAGTTGGTGGGGGAGTTATCAGCGTCGAATCGATCACTGCGGATGTTATGGCGCATTCCTGAACCTGTCCATCGTGCAGACAACCCTGATCAATGGGTTGCTGATACTGGGGTTAGGATATATCCGGATTCATACTTCTTCACAAGCATATACCGAAATGAACCGGATTTTGATAATCATTGGAGTTATCGGTGTGGTTCACCTGATGGCAAAAAGGTCGGTTCGAAAACCGGCATTTGATCTCCTGAAGTTGACAAAAAACAGATCCTGGAACTCCGGTTTGATCCCTGTTGGCGATATCGACGGTAAAGATCAAACCACCCTCTACTTCTTTCTGAACAGAAACTGTCCTGTTTGTGAAAAGTGGAGGTTTCGGCTTCGAGAAATCAACAAGGAACAGATCCATTGCAGGATTCATCTGTTGTTGCCAGCGGATCAACGAGCTAATAACGAAGATCTGGCAGGTACTGCCGCAGTAGATCTGATTCAGTATTCGAGACCGATCGTCTTTAGACTATTGACTGGTCGTATTCCCTTGGCTGTTCTGGTGGAGAGGGGTAAAATCATAGAGACTTGGTCGGATGAATTTCCAGAGGAGGTGTTTAGCTGACAGCCGCAGCAACGGTTTGTCAAAAGCTGGACGAAAATGAACGAGATCATTACATGAGTTCTGTATGTTGCCCTGCTGGATCTTTTCGTTAGCCGGTTGACCATGACTGTCAAACCACAACCGGACACCCTTACTTTCAGGATTCAAGTTTCAACTAACCCGAATTAACAGGATTGATTATGAAAAAAAGCTGCCTGGTTACCATAGCTGACGGATCCGAAGATCTGGAAACGGTTACGATTGTCGATGTTCTGAGACGGGCCGGGATTGAAGTTACCGTCGCTTCGGTCGGCAAACTCCAGGTTACATGTGCCCGTGGAGTGAAGATTGAGGCGGATGCAATGCTGGAAAACTGCTTGAACAGGCAGTATGACATGATAGCAATTCCCGGTGGATTGCCCGGTGCGGAACATTTGAGGGATTCTGCTGTATTGCGGGAACTGTTGCTCAAGCAGGAACGAGAGAAAAGACAATTTGCTGCTATCTGCGCTGCTCCGGCGTTGGTTTTGCAAACGCATGGCCTACTGGAAAACCGGAAAGCGACCTGTTATCCGGCATTTGCTGAGAAGCTGACAGATAAATCTTCAACTGGAAATACCGTTGTAGTCGACAAAAAATGTATTACCAGCCAGGGGCCCGGAACAGCGATAGAGTTTTCCCTGAAGCTGGTTGAAGAATTGGTCGGTATGGATGTAGCGGGGAACGTAGCAGAAGCTATGTTGGTGACCTATCCATAGGTACACATATCAAGCCGCACAAGAAGGTGGGGGTTGTCGGACGCCAATTCTGTACATGTCGATGGTTGCAGCTAACACGCCAAACAGCTAGCGATTCATTTGAAAAGGTAAAGTTACCAGTCGATTGCAATTGACAATCCACACGATGAGGGAAGAAAATGGCTTTATCATAAATCGCTGATGCTGCTTATTCCTCAGCAGCCGATCCCGGTGTGCATACGGATGCGTCCTTTGGGAAGCACAGAGAATCGGAGCCCGGGTCGTTTACTCCATCATTGAATTGAACCTGTCACAAACTTTTCAATTTCTCGAAGGGGGTAAAGATCAACATCAAAAGAACATTTCAGCAAACGGACGAAACGGATGAATCCTTTAGCTTTAGAACTAAACAAGAATATTCAGGAGAGTTCACAACCGGTTTTTGATTGTCTTTCAGAGCAGGGCCGGAAAATGTTTTTTCCGGCTGGTATCCTGACTCAATCCGGCGAGGCAAAGAAAAAGGCAACTAGATTCAACGCAACCATTGGCATCGCGCTTGAAAACAACGAACCCATGCATCTGCCGATCACGAGAAAGTACTTTGATAACCTGAGCCTGACTGAGTTTTATTCCTACGCGCCTCCGGGGGGCCGGGAAAAGCTGAGAGAGCTTTGGAAAGAGAAACTGGTCAAATGCAACCCTTCGCTGATAAATAAGGATTTCAGCCTTCCCATGGTAACCAACGCCCTGACCCACGGGCTTTGCATTACCGGAGATCTGTTTGTTGGAAAGGATGATGTGGTGATCATTCCGGACAAACTCTGGGGCACATACCTCCTCAATTTCGAGACTCGGAAAGGGGGCAGAGTGGCTACTTTTCCCATGTTCAATGAAGACAAAGGATTCAATCTGGAGGGGCTTAGGGAAACCATAAAAAAAGAGGCAGCTACCAAACAAAAGCTGGTACTGATTCTCTGCTTTCCCAACAATCCAACGGGCTACACGCCGCTGCCGCGGGAAGCGGAAGCTATCTTTGAGATTGTCAGAAATCAGGCCGAAGAAGGGACAAGAATTGTAGCGGTTTCCGATGACGCTTATTTCGGATTGTTTTATGAAGACTCCGTAAAGGAATCTCTTTTTTCCGGTTTTTGTGATCTGCATGAAAATGTTTTGGCGGTAAAACTGGATGGCGCTACCAAAGAGAGCTTTGCCTGGGGATTCAGAACCGGATTCATAACTTTTGGTAACAAGACCGATCAACCGGATCTTCTATACAAAGCATTGGAAACCAAAAGTAAAGGTGTAATCCGCAGCACCATTTCAAGCTGTAATCATTCCTCCCAGGCCATAATCGAGAAGATTTTGCAGGATCCCGGCTATTGGCGGAACCAGGAAGATAAATTCGGGATTATGGAAAAGCGGGTCCTTCGATTGAAAGAGGTCCTGAAGAAAGAAAAGTACAAAGAGGTCTGGGAACCATACCCGTTTAACTCCGGATACTTCATGTGTCTGAGATTGTTCCGAGTAAATGCCCATGAATTGCGGCTATATCTCCTGGATCAATATGGAGTGGGGACCATTTCCTGTGGTGAATTCGATTTGAGGATCGCATTTAGCTGCATTGAGGAAGACCAGCTCGATGAGCTCTATGAGATAATTTATAAAGCAGTCAAGGAAATGGAGAACAGGTAGCCAGGTCCTGCCGAACGATTTGTGAACCTTTCAACAACTCAGTTCCAGTAGCTGTATCCGGCTTTTTTATTAACGGGGGATTCTGATATTTCAATAATCCCCCTTTGACATTTTAAGGTGGTCTGGTCTTATACGTCGCCAGATCCTGTTGCATGGATATAACTGCCTATTCCCGGTCTTTTTCTAAAATCAAGTGTATTTTGCTCGCTAGTAGGGACTGGTGATCTTGCCGAGGGTTGTTAATCGGGAAGCGCCTGTGACACTGGGTATATTGGTTGGTACGTTATTCAGTCGTTCATGTGCCAGAAGAGCGAATGCCACCGCCTCCTTGGAATCCATGGTTATTCCCCTGCGATTTTCAAATCTGCCAACACGGTTTTTGCCAAAAAGTTGTTCCAGGTCTTCCATTATCAGCGGGTGGTGGGCTCCTCCCCCACTGATGTATAGCTTGTCAACGCCATCAAGATACCGCTCGCAGGCATTGAATATGCTTTGTGTGATAAACGCGATAAAGGTTCGCAGCAGATCGGGGAATCTTAGATCCGGGTTAGAAGCAACAACAGATTCCACAAACTCCTTGCCGAAATCTTCCCGTCCGGTTGATTTGGGAAGTGATTTGCAAAAATAGTCGTTTTGCAGCAATTGCTGAAGCAGATCGGACCGGACAGCACCTTCCTTTGAAAACTGACCGTCCTTATCAAAGTTGCTTTCCCTGTTGGTCATCAGTTCGACAGTTTCGTTTAAAATGGCATTGGCAGGTCCGGTATCAAAGGCAAGAATTTCTTTATCACCAGATTTGGGCAGGTAGGTGAGATTTCCGATTCCTCCCAGGTTTTGCAGAGCAGTGTTTCCCGGTTCATCTTGAAAGAGAATACGATCCAGGTAGGGAACAAGCGGTGCACCTGAACCGCCAGCAGCGATATCTCCGCTGCGGAAGTCATGAATAACAAGTGTCTTTAGCGTTTGGGCCGGGATTTCTGCTTCTCCGCTTTGAAGGGTGCTATGCTGATGCACATGATAAAGAGTCTGTCCGTGGAAACCTATTGCATCGATCTCCTGCAGTTTAAACTCGGTATCCTTACAGAATTGCTGAATTTGTTCGGAGAAAAACCATCCCAGGTCGTAGTTTATTTTACAGATTTCGGCAGTGTCGGCTTTGAATGCCTTTTGAATTCTCTGTTTCCAGTAATCCGGCATGGGGTAGCTCCTGAACCCCATTGGACGGATGTCCGTATCAATCCCCTTACCTTCAAACCGGACCAGGGCGATATCAATCCCATCCAGCGAGGTACCGGACATGACACCAATGATCCGGCGTATCTTTTTTTTAGTAATTCGGATAAGCTCTTGCATGATCAAACGCTAAATTGTTTGTTTTGAAGGTTACGGCTAGTGGCAGTTATCCATAATTAATCTCAATTAATGTTTGGTATGATGGTCCGGAAGCAAACACTAAGCCCGTGTTTCGCCTGGGGAAGTATTAACTAACCCCTTTACCGTAATTCCATTTTTTTTGCGGCAGGTTATCACCCGCGCTCAAACAATAAGAATTCATTAATCCCAGCCAAGTATAACCGGCTTCAAACGTTGTGTAAAACAGATATGGCAAACAGCAAAACCCGAACACCGTTTATCCTGGGTTTCGATGGCACGGAACTCAATTCCTCAACGGCAAACCATTTGCTGGCAATGGATCCTGCGGGAGTTGTTCTTTTTAGGCGCAATATCCAATCTGAAAGGCAAGTGATCAAGCTTTTAAATGATCTGCAGGAACTGCTGGGGGATATCATTCTCTCCATCGATCATGAGGGGGGAATTGTTCACCGGTTCCCGCCGGAGTTTCCTGTTCCGCCTTCTCCCCGGGCTTTACGTTACTGCAATAAGAACGATCTATTGCATCAGGCTTCCCGATATCAATCGGAGTTATTGTCTTATCTTGGCTTTAATCTCAATTTTGCCCCGGTATTGGACCTGAACCTGGATTCTGAAAATCAGGTTATCGGTACCCGCGCCTATTCTTCGGATCCAAGGGAAGCAGCACAATACGGTAATAATTGTATACAGAAACACGATGCCATGGGAGTTGGTACCACCGCCAAACATTTTCCGACTCATGGCAGGACTGCCATCGACTCGCATACAGCAACCGGAAGCGTTTTTCATGATGGCCAGGAAATGTTGGAGGAGGATCTTTATCCGTTTAAAGAAGCGATACAGGTTGGAGTGCCGGCAATCATGACTGCCCATCTTACCTATCCTTACCTGGATGAAAAATACCCGGCCACTCTTTCCCGGAAAATCCTCAATAATCTGTTAAGGAAAGCGATGGGATTTGAAGGACTGGTCATCAGTGATTGTCTGGAGATGGATGGAATCAGCAAAAATTATAACCTCGAAACAATTCTGGAAAAAGGTCTCAAGGCTGGAGTGGACCTTTTTATCAGCTCGTTCAGCCTGAAGAAGGAGAGAGCTTTTCAGAAAGCCCTTTGTGACGCCTACAGAGATATCAGCCAGCAATTGAATGATCTCATTTTTAGCAGTTCGGAGCGATTGAGCCATTTCTTAAACAAATATCCCCCTCTTGCTCGCAAAGCTGATGCTTTCCCGGATGAGAACGCTAATATCGAGCTTCACCAACAGACACTGGAAGAGCGCTCCCGGGCGGACCTACCGACTGGATATGAAAACCTGTACCTCGTGGAATTGGTAAATCGAGAGTATGATGGAATCAATGCCGATGCGGGATTGTCCACTTTGATACGGATCATCGCCGACAACTGCAAATCGGTGGTTCATACCGGGGTAATATATCAGTGCGATGCAGAAAGGTTGAAAGCGATTATAAAAATCTGCAATAGGGAGAATCTCACCTGTACGCTGCTTAGCAGCAATGGGTTTATAAATCCGGGTTATCCGGATTTCGTTAAACTCCTGAAAAACTCGGACTCTTCTCTACATATTGCCTTGCTGGACCAACGTGACCTGTCGGGAGAGTGTACGATTGAATGGGCGACCAGAGGGTGTAATGCCGCTACAGGCAGGATGCTTGCGCAACAACTAAATCGGCTTATCTCGCCTTGACTTTTTTCTCCTTGCTCACTCCCCTCAATCTAAATTATAATAGGCTATCAGTGAATTTGAAGATTGGTATGTTGAAGTACCGTTCTAACCGGATTAACCTGTCATGAATGATAAACCTGCCTGGGTCGATTCTCATTGCCACCTTGAAATGCTTAAAGATGATGTCAGCGGTACCCTGGATAAATGCAGAGAGGCGGATGTTGTATTCTGTATTACCATTGGGACCGATCATGAGTCTAATCAGCGTGTTAAACAATTTTGTGGTGATTACGACACGATTTACGGCACCCTGGGTTTTCATCCTCATGGGGCATCGAGTGTTAAGGAAGAACATCTTGACTGGATAAAGGAGGAGTTGTCCACCAATCAAAAACTGGTGGCTGTAGGTGAGTGCGGCTACGATCTATACTATGAACATTCCGGAAGGGAAGATCAGGAGGAGGTTTTTCGCAAACAGCTTGATCTGGCTGTGGAACTGGATTTACCTGTCGTCATTCATTCCAGGGATGCTGATTCCATGATGAAAGAGATGTTGGACTCCTACAAAGGTAAAAACCTTAAAGGAGTGGTCCACTGTTTTACTTCGGATCTGCCCCAAGCCAGGATTTATCTCGATTATGGCTTCCTGCTCTCTTTCAACGGGATCTGCACTTTCCCCCAGGCAAAGGAGATCAGGGAGGTGCTGGAATTTATTCCTGTGGACAGAATTCTTCTGGAAACCGATGCTCCTTTTCTAAGCCCGGTTCCCTTTCGTGGCAAACCTAATTTTCCCGGAAGGGTTTCGATAGTAGGAGAGTATGTGGCAGACTTCCTGAAACTGGACCGGGAGGAATTTTCAAAGCAGGTATTGACCAACACTATTAACACCTTTCCCAGAATTAACTATGAAAATTAAAGTATTGGCATTTGCACATCTGAGAGAGATTTTCGGAGCCGGCGAGATCAGTCTCGAGCTGAAAGATGGAACAAACGGAGAAGGATTATTGGATATTCTGGAGGAGAAGTATCCTGAAATGAAGAAGATCAGGCGCTTTCTGAAACTTTCCATGAACGGCGCGTACATCGTTCCCGATACCGAGATTATCGATGGTTCTGAAGTCGCTGTTTTTCCACCGGTCAGCGGAGGGTAACCATGTTTGAAATCGTCAACGATCCTATCAGCGTGGAAGCGATCCTGAAGAAAGTCTCAACATCCAAGGCCGGGGCCATATCAACTTTTGTCGGAGTCACCAGAAACTATACCGGAACCAACAAGGTTGATTACCTGGTCTATGAAGCCTATCACTCCATGTCGATGGCTATGATGGAGCAGATCGGCGAGGAGACAAGGGAAAAATTCGATATTGAGAAGATCGCCATAACTCATCGTATCGGGAAGGTGGTGTTGGAAGAAGCCAGCGTGGTAATAGCCGTCTCTGCAGGCCATCGTGCTGCCGCAATAAACGCTTGCCACTTTGCCATAGACAGACTCAAGGAATTAGTACCCATCTGGAAAAAAGAGTTCATGAGTGATGGCAGGCAGGAGTGGATAGCCAACTCGTAGTCAATCTGCATAAATCCCGTTAAGGGGGGAGCTTTTACACAAAAAGGGGGAAAATGGGGCAGAGGCACTTTACGATTTCGGAGGATCAAAGAAAAGAATATGCGTCCGGTTTTTTGCAGGATATCATGCTTAATGGAAACAAACGGTATTCTGTTGTGCTTGAAGACGCTGACAGGGACTTGGAGAAACTCTTCGTCTATATGATGTCAAGGGACTACCTGACCCTGGATAACAACAACTATTACAGCCCAACCCAAAAGGGAATTGAAAAATACGAAAATCTTAAGCAACGCTATGAGGAATATCTTGCCCATTTCGACCTGTTCTGTGCCGTTGATCTTGAGAGAGGCGAATTTGCCTTTGAAAAGATTTTTGAACTGGATGATGAGCAATGGGAAACTTACATAAACCAGGAGCGCTTTGTTGACCTGAGAATCGCTGTTGCCTGGTTCAAAAAGATCAATCCCGCCGATTTTGTTTTTCTCAGTTTTTTAAAAGAAGGACGGTTTGACACCGAAAAAGCCAACTGGCAATTTGATCTGCTCAGTGGTTTGATCTGGGAACAGATCGAAGAGATTATCCAGACGGCCATTCAGATTGAGGATCTTTCCTATGAGGCAGACGAAGAGGAGTATATCACGGGGGAAGTTGTCATCGAGGATGTCATTCGGGAAGGCGCCAAGCTCAGTCAGAAACTCTATCTGGAAGAGGAGCATCTCCGGCATGAGAATTCCGAATATCCAAATGACTATTATGACAATGATGGTCAGGAATCCCATTCGGTGATCACTTACCAAAGCTATTACGATCCATTCTACGTCAGTCCCCTTTGGTTTGTTTTTTAAACTCCCACAGGTTGGATAATGGGTAGACAGTTTCGGAGTTACCTGATTCGCTCATTGCTGCGGTAGATTCTTCTTCAGGAACTCCGATATGGCTCCTATAAACCCCGGTTCGGGGACCATTTCCATTTTAAAATACCAGAAGGCTTCCGGCCGGTTTTTTGCGTTCTCCAATTTTACCCAGTCTTTTTCCGTGCAGATAACGTAATTGACTGTTGATCTGGCGAGAAAAGCGTTTAATTCGTTTATGGTGCTTTGATTGTATTCATCATGGTCAGCCAAGATCAGATGATCGACGATGATGCCACCCAGATTGCGCACAATTGCTTCCAATGAGCCTGGATTCCCGATACCGGAAAACAGCAGGCATTTTTGATTTTTGATTCCAATCGGATCTATTTCATCGTTAGTGACCGCTGACACCAGTCTTCGTGCTTCAAAAGCAGCGTCAAACTGGAGTGTTTGCTTCGAGAGGTATGGATGAATTCTCTTCTTGACACCTTCAGGTGAACCGATGTTTGTCCTGGTGTAGAGAATGATGTCGGCCCTTTTTAATTCCGAAAGTGGCTCTCTAAGAGGGCCCAGTGGAATCATCTCTCCATTTCCGATAGCGGATAGGCTGTCGATTAAGACGATATTCAGATCGCGTTTCAGTTTCAGATGTTGCATGCCATCATCGAGCAGCAAGAGATCTGCGTCCTTTTCAGCGAGTCTGGCAGATAGGGCACGGTCGGGAAAGATAAAGATAGATTGTTGGGGGTGTCTCCGGTGCAGAAGCCAGGGTTCATCGCCATATCTCTTCTGATGTTCCGTTTGGGTGACATTTGCATCCAATATCCGGACTGATTTTTCGCCGTCAGCTTTGTAACCTCTTGTCAACACGCCAGATTTGATGCCCTTCCCTTGCAGATAATCCAGAAACCAACTGATCATCGGGGTTTTGCCAGTGCCTCCGACAGTGATATTGCCAATTGAGATCACAGGTTTTGCAGGCTGATAACCGACCTTCAGACCGGTTTTGTATAATGATAACCAGCACCTGATCAGGAGGGAGTACAACAGACTCAGGGCTTTAAGAAATAGCCACTTGAAAATGGTTGATTTTCCGAGGGTTAACTCAAAATTAAGAAACGGCATAGCATCACGATGATTGAGATATGGACAGTTCCATGCTGTAATTATTCAGTTCTTTAACCACCAGATCCTGATCGTCTGTTGTAAAAGTTCTGTCAAAGCTGAGCCCTTTCATGGAGTGGCTGTATTTCTTGTCATAATAGTGCGTAAGTATATATTCGAAGCACTCCGCATACTCTCCGTTATCCATACTTTGGATCAGTCGATTAACCGCCTTATGCCCCAGATCCTTTACCAGTAACCGGATCGTCTCCTTGATCGGTTCAATCGATTCTTGTTGTTGACCAATGTATTCGTCTATGGTTCTCTGCACCCTCACGGGCATAGAGGATTCCAGCAATACCGCTTTTGCGTTTCTCATCTGGGTGAAGATATTGCCGGGTATGGAGACGTCACCCACTTTCCTGCTCTCTCCTTCAATAAATATCGGTCTGCTGTTGTCAAGATGCTGCAGGCGCTTCAGGAGATTCGCCTCGAAGTTCTTCTGGGTAACCGGGAGTTTGCCTATTCCTCCGAACAGGGAACCACGATGGTCGGCGATTCCTTCCAGGTCGAGTGAGTTTGCCAGTTTATTGAGGACAAGGGTTTTCCCGACTCCGGTTTTACCATGAAGTACCACAGGTTGTTTGAATTTGAAAGTTTCCAGCTCATCGAGTGTCCAATTGCGGAACGACTTATAGCCGCCTTCCAGTTGCCGGGCCTGATACGAAAGGTGGTTTAGGAGAGAGGTAATAACCTGGGAGCGCATTCCGCCCCTGGCACAATAAACAACCAGTGACTTGTCTTTTGGCAGCCCTTCAAAGAGCTGGTAAAAACTTTCCAGCTTTTGATCCAGGAGTTCATACCCTTTTTCGATCGCTTTCTCCTGGCCGAAGTTTTTATAGAGTATGCCGATTGTCTCCTGTTCCTTGTTCTCCAGCAAGGGTATATTAACCGCGCCGGGAATATGACCGGCCTCGAACTCCCGAGGTGAACGAACATCGATATATAAACCGTCTTCCAACTCGCGGGATTTTTCGACTTTAATGCGCGGATTTTCGGACTTGTGAAGATTTTGTTTCATGGATGTAACGACAGGTTATGCTGAGAATCAACCTGGAAATGATGCGAGTGATGGCAGATCAATCATTGCCGGATTTGGATTTGGCAACAACAATCTGGTTTCTGCCCTGTTCCTTCGCCTGGTATAGCGCTTTATCGGCGGCACTCATCAGTTCATTGACTTTTTTCCCGTGCTCAGGAAAAACGGCGACTCCGAGAGAAATGGTGACGGTGGGCAGGGTCTGTCGTTTGTATTTCATCTTTTTGCCGGCTTCGATGGTCAAACGGAGGTCTTCGGCTCTTTGGGTGGCAACATTCAGAGTCGTATCCGGCAAGACCAGCACAAACTCTTCTCCTCCATAACGACAGGCGATATCTTCCTTTCTGGAGTATTTGACCAGGTGTTTTCCCATATTGCGAAGTATTTTATCTCCGGCCAGATGGCCATATGTGTCGTTAAACATCTTAAAGTGGTCTGCGTCGAGCATGATGATGGCCAGTGGATTATTGTGACGTTGGGCTTTGCTCAATTCCCGTTCCAGCGATTCTTCAAGATACCTGCGATTGAACAGACTTGTCAGTGGATCCCGAATGGCCTGTGATATTAGTTTCTGCTCAGACTCCTTGCGTTTGGTGATATCCCTGATGACCGTATGCAAAACGGTCTTTTTTCCGATTGGAATAGCCGTCATCAGGATTTCTGTGGAAAAAATCTCGTCTTCCGATCTCAGGCAGACACTTTCAAACTTATGGCTACCCTCTCTCAGGGCCATGTCCATCATACCGTTGAGCTTATCTTCGGATCTCTCTCCATGGGGTTGAATTTCCGGGAAAAACTCATAGAAATGGGTTTTCAAAAGATCGCTTCTGTTTTCAAAATTGAAAAGGTCGACCATCGCGGTGTTACAATCCAGGATTCTTGTTTTATCCGTGATCAGCAGAGCATCATTGGATTTTTCGAAGAGTTTTCTGTATTTGGTTTCGCTCTCCTTTAGCTTCTTTTCAACGGTTTTTCTTTCGCTGATTTCTGACTGCAATTGCATGTTGACGGATGCTAACTGATCATTTTTGATTTCCAGAAGTCTTTTCTGCTCGTGGATCTTACAGAAGATATTGACTTTACTGGTGAGCTGGAATTTGTCAAAAGGTTTAATAAGATAATCCACGGCCCCGGATTCATACCCCTGGAGCACAAATTCCTTGTCTTTGCTGACAGCGGATATAAAGATAACCGGTAGTTCACTGTTGAGTGTGGTTTTGCGGATCTTCTCCACGGTTTCGAAACCGTTCATTTCGGGCATTTGGACATCTATCAGGCCAACTGCAAAATCCGTTTCATCCGCTAGTTGCAAAGCCTCTTTCCCGGATTCTGCCCTGACAACATTCAGATCTTCCCTTTTCAACATGTTTTCCAAAACAGTCAGACTTACCGGATCGTCATCTGTTATCAGGATATTAGTTTTTTCCATAGCGCTGCGGATGTGAATGTCGGTTTGCCTGTGAATTAAATGGTGTGTCAACCGGCCCTGGATTTTGCCAAGAGAATGTAGAGTGCGAGATCTTAAAGTAAAGATGAATCAATGGTATAAAACCCGAATTAAGCCCAAAATTAATTAAGCTATAGATATCACTTTTTTCGGAATCATTCAAGCTGGATAACATTTCCACCAGTAGTGGCCGAATTGTATGTAAGTTCTTTTTTGCAAAAAAGTCTGTTTTCCGGATTTGATTTGTGAATATCGGATAACTCCGCACTGGATTGAGAATTGCATGGATTTCTGTTTCAGAAGAGGAATGGCATGAAGATCCATTCGAGTCGGAAAAGACTCCCTGTCTCGATTCACATTTGGGGGATCTTAGTCCTTACTATCTTCAAAAAGCATACATGCAGTGCGAATCCGCAGAATATCAGTATATTGAATTAGACGCTATACATAGCCGCGGAGAAAGGCAATAATTTCTAGAGGACAGTCAGTTTTTACCGAACTTATAACCAATAGATCTGTACGATTGTATGTTTAGACCGGAACTGAACCCATATGTTGAAAAGCTGGAAGAGCATAAAGATATTGTTTTCACCTCACACGATAGGGAGAGCCGAGACCTTCTGGAGTTTATCCAATCACCAAATCCTTTGATCGTCGATCTGGGTTGCGGGGCCGGCAATTTTCTCAGAGATTTTGCTCAGATAAGACCAGAATCCCATTTTATCGGGTTTGAGTTAAAATTTAAACGATTGGTCAAAGGGGCAATAAAGTTTAAAAAAAAGGCATTGACAAACATCCGCCTGATCCAATCCAGGGCAGAGGAAATCGAGTCCTGGATACCTGAAAACAGAATCAGCGAACTGCATATCAATTTTCCCGATCCATGGCCAAAGACACGTCATCAAAAACATAGGTTGGTCAGCAGGAGATTTCTTGAAACTGTTAAAAGATTGCTGGTGCCGGGTGGAGTCTTTGTTTTCAAGACCGATCACCGGGAGTATTTTGAATTTGCTGTTGACCTGATCAATTCCGTGGATTTTCTGGAGATCTTACACTACTCCGAAGACCTGCACCAATCCGAGTTTCATCAAGAAAATCTATTAACCGAGTTTGAATCACTTTTTAAGGGGAAGGGTTATCCGGTTTATTATATAAAAACAAAAACATGACTACTCGTCCACCTGCTTCCAAGCTGGATTCATCGATCCGTAATCCAAAGCAGAAGCAGATAAGAACTGTGTATAGACTGAATAAACCATGGTTAGAAAACTAGTTCTAATTTTATGTTTAACACTTACGATGTTTCCAGTCATCGAGATAAGGTCCGATGACTTCAGACCGGGCGTCTTTCAAGGGGAGAATTATTTTGTTTTCAGTCCCGACGGCAAATATCTGGTGAAGGTGTTTCACTCGGAAAACAAAACCTGGGTCAGAATTCACGAAACAGGGGAGATGCGAATGCTCACCCAATGGCAGATTCCGGATTTCAAAGCCCACACGATTCGGTTTTCATTGCGTGATCCATCAAAGCTTCTTCTGGCGGATAAAAAAAGATTGCTGGTCTATCGCTTGATAGACGATAAACAGAAATTGTTCTTCTTCCAACCCAAGATCAAAGGCAGGGAGATTGTCCAGGCCTATTTCGATGCGGAGAATGATGAAATCGTCTGGGCGACTAAAAGCAATGTGTTCAAAACGGATACTGCGAGCAAAACCCAGCAGAAAATCCTGAGCGTTCCCTGGGAAGAGGGCAAAATCAATTCCATTACTGTAGTTTCCGATAATGATTACGCTGTAAATCTGGAGAATAGTAATAAAATTCTAATGCTATCTTCGGGGAACGGATTTGATCCGATTGAGTTGAACCGCCATAAATCAAAAATCGTTGGCATTCAGTCTCCCGGTAAGGATGAGCTTATATCCCTTGATAGTTCCTATGATTTGGTGTTCTGGAATACAGCTTCAGCACAAGTGAAACATCAATTGAGATTGGATAAGCCTGAGGATGATGCGGAATTGCTGGCTGTGGCCCTGGATGATCCCAAGGAAAACCTGTTGGTTTTGTCCCGCGGCAAGAGCGAGACAATTGGCCAGAAATACTCGCTAAACGACTTACGGCGCGGCAGGGCAACTCCCGAAGTACTGCCCATGACCATGACCTCTGTTGGAAATGTCTATTCGTCAGTAAACACCTTTAAGTCCAGGGCCAGGATTGAAACGGAAGAGTTGGAGCAATCCTCACCGGGGACTGATGCGATTTCACTCCAGCAACCACCTTTGCCCGGGAAAAAACGCAACACCCTGCTTGATCTGGCGCAAATCGAAGCTGACAACGGGGATTATGAAGCCGCATTAGAACTGATCAAGAAAATCCGCCTGGATGATCCTGAATATGGTAAATCCAGGGAGTTGAAAAGAAGGGTGCTTACGTCCATTGAAATTCGTAATACAATTGCAGCGGCAAGGGACCAGTATAAAAGGGGCAACTATAAATCAGCAAAAATAATACTGGATAATGCCCTGATACGAAATCCCGAAAACAGGGAGCTGGTTCGATTTCGTGACCGCGTCGACGAAAAACTTTCGGGGGACACCTGGTTAAAAGTATTTCTAGTGGTGTTCTTGATCCTGTTGATGGCCCTGCTTGGCTTTATCCTCTGGAGATATCAATCCCTGTTGTTCAACAAAGGAAGGCCCGGGACTGTCAAAAAAGGATCTTGGGGAGTGGCCGGAAAGAAACGTAAAAAAGAAGAGAAGGGTGAGGATCTGCGCAGAAAATTCGTCTATCTGTTGGATGATACCAGAAAGAGACTGAATCAGGCTGCTGCAAGGGACAAAGGAAGGAGATATAAGAATACCTGGATGGAGATTACTGCCAGGCTTAACACCATGGAAAAACGGGCAAAGCTCAGCGACAGCCATTTAGCCGAATTCATTTCGGAAATGGAAAAGCTGCAGACAACTATCGAAAAACTGGATGCCCAAGGAAGCAAAAAGGCTGGCTTTGGCTATGATAGCCAAGAAAAAAAACAACAGGAAGAAAAGACAGGAAAAAAGGCTGAAAGGGAATCCAAACAGGAAAAGAAACAGGAAACTGCAAACAAAGCCCCGGATTATCATGCCATACTCGGTGTGCCTAAAGGAGCTAGCCGGGATGAGATAAAGCAAGCCTATAGAAAGAAAATGAAAGAATATCATCCCGACAGACATAGTGCTTCCGATTTTAACTGGGTCAAGGAAGAGGCTGACAGAAGAACCCGATTAATCCAGGAAGCCTACGAAATGTTAAGCAGGACGGCTGAATCATAAATTTGACCGGGCCATACCGCTGTTATTCTTTTCAGGAGAAAAACATTACAATGAAGTCTAATCATCACCGATAGGAAAACAATGATTAAATCGATGACAGGATATTTTAAGGGGGAAGTCAATTATCAGGAATTGAGATGTAGTGTCGAGGTTCGATCGGTGAACCACCGCTTCCTGGAAGCAAGGGTATTTCTTCCGCGTCAGTTTCAGTACCTGGAGGATTCTCTGAAAAAGAAACTCCGGCAGAGGGTAAGTCGTGGAAAAGTCGATATCAACCTTCAACTCAATGGCGATGAAATTCACGAAGAAAGGCTATCTGTAGATCCGAATGTGTGGGAAAATGTGAAATCCATTGTGAAGATTATCGAGCAGGATACCGGAAAGGAGATGCAGGTCAATATGGCAGATTTGCTTCAGGTAAAAGGACTCTTAGCCTATCAGCAGGAGGAGAAAAACCCGGAAGACTATGAAGTCCTATTCGACACAGCCCTCGAAAAAGGAATTGACGGGCTGTTGGAGATGCGGAGTCGTGAGGGAGAATCCCTGTTCAAGGATATTGCTGCACATATCGGAGAATTGAAGAAGTTGATTGAACGCATTCCGGAATATCGATCTGCAATCATAGAAGCTCACGGTCGAAGACTTAAGAAAAACCTGGAAAACCTGGAGCAAACCTACAGCCGGGATGATCCCAGAATCATGCAGGAGATAGGTTTATATATGGATCGCACCGATATTACTGAAGAAATTGAACGTTTCGGTTCCCATCTCTCCCAATTTGATCATCTGCTGCAGTCCAACGAACCCGTGGGAAGGAAGTTCGATTTTTTGATCCAGGAGCTCTACCGAGAGGCTAATACTATCTGTTCCAAAGCCAATCATATTGAGGTCACCCGTATTGGCGTCGATCTGAAATGCGAAATAGAAAAAATCAGGGAGCAGATTCAGAATATTGAATGATACCCGATGACTACAGGAAAAATTGAGTGCATCGGGTCAAAGTGATTGGCCCTTAATCCGGTTTTGGCAGGTTGATCATGTTTCCTTCACTAAATCGATAATCGTTGAAAACATCTTCGACTTTTGGAACTTGATAGCTCCCATCCGCCAACACATTTGTGGTCTCTTTCAAACGATAGGCTTTCTGACCACAGGTCCAGGTGTTATGCCCTCTCATCTGGGTGCAGAGACAGGTTTTTTCTTTTATACTTACCTTTTCCTGATTTAGAGTCTCCGCCTCCTTGTATGCCTGAACATAAGGGCAATTACCACTTCTATCCAGAACGTAGCCCATGGACTCACAATTGGGCTTGATTCCTCCGCCTATGCAAGGGCTCTGCTTGAGCATCCGCATCGGATAACCGGTGGGAGAAATAAGATTGATTTCAATGTCCTGTTCTTCGGCCTTGAAATAAGCCTGTTTCGTTTTCTCCGGCAGACCACTCTCCTCAGCAACAGTGAATCGAGTTGCCACCTGGATTGCGGATGCGCCCATTCGGATGAACTCCAATCCTTCACCGCCGGTAAATATTCCACCGGCGGGAATCACCGGTATGTTAAAATCCTGCTCTTTCAAAAAGTCTATCACCTCCTGCATGATGGTCTTTAGATCGTATTGTTGCCAATCCTCAATTCCGAAGCCCAGGTGACCCCCTGCCAAAGGTCCTTCCACAACCACGTAGTCTGGAGGGCGATTCACCTTCATTGTTCTTTTGAGAAACAATTTCAGTGCTCTGACTGAAGAGACAATGATACCGATTTGCACATCACGAAAGCGTGGATGATCCTTTATCAACTCCAATGAACCCAAATGAAGACCGGCACCCAGGGATATACCTTCCACACCGCCATCCAGGGACCCCAGCAGTCTCGCTCTGAGCGTTTCCCTGGGATTGTTCATGGTCAGTTTCTCCATAAGATTGATGAAAACAGCTCCCTCACCCTTCTTTTGATCCATTGTGTTGGCGACGAGCAGACGGGTTGCTTCCCGAACCGCTTCCAAGTCGAACTGGGCAAAAGATTTGTTCTCCTCATGCGCCATCTCTCGATATTTGCGAAAGCGTTGTTTGACAAAATCCGTTTTATAGTGGCGATCCGAGACAGCACATATCAGGGCGTCAGACAAGTGGGCAATACCACCCAGTCTGGCACCTTCAAGCACCAGCTCCGGTTTTGAAATATCAACTCCCATTCCGCCGATCATAATGGGAATATATTCTTTCCCCCCCAGCATTAACCGGGTATCATCCAGTCTTTTCATATCAGGTTGGCCAGTTTCATTCTTATGCCCTTGCAGGCAGACTTAAGTATCCGGGAACGCGCATCTAAAGCGCTTCCTTTCTGTTCAAACAGACAGCGTAATTTATCTTTATACAGGTAATGAATCATCAAATCAAAGTTCAAGCAGAACCGTTTACAAAAGTTTTACATTCAATAGTCTGATACCTGATGCTGAAAAATAGAATTCGGATATATGGAACCAATCCTAAAATCGTTCAATTCGTGCGGGATGGCATGGTTTCCGACAAAAAATACCTTGATAAATATTCGGTAAACAAATTAGAGTTATAAGCATAAAGAACGCTTAGGCGTATGGATTTCACCCCTTTTGAAGGGTTGTTGCACATATGCTGATAACCCGTAATATTGGAGCAAGCATGCCAACAAGTCAGAAATACAATGATCTTAAAGACTTAGATAAGCTGTGTATCAATACTATCCGGTTCCTCTCCGTTGAGGCAATCCAGAAAGCCAACTCAGGTCATCCCGGACTTCCTATGGGGATGGCGCCTGCGGTCTTCAGTCTTTTTACCAATCATTTAAAGTTCAACTCGGCCAATCCCGAATGGGCGAACAGAGATCGATTTGTACTTTCTGCAGGTCACGGTAGTGCCTTGCTCTATAGTATTCTTCACCTGTCGGGATACAAGGTTTCCCTTGATGACATTAAGAACTTTCGTCAATGGGGCAGCAAAACTCCCGGACATCCTGAATATGGTCATACTGAAGGAGTAGAAGCGACAACCGGTCCACTCGGACAGGGGATATCCAATGCCGTCGGGATGGCGATTGCAGAGAAGTTTTTATCTGACTATTTTAATAAACCTTCCTTTCCGATTATTGATCACAAGATTTATGTTTTAGCTGGTGATGGGTGTCTGCAGGAAGGGATTGCCTCCGAAGCGTGCTCATTAGCCGGTCACCTCGGCCTTGGAAGTTTGATTGTTATCTATGATGACAATCGAATCACTATTGATGGCAGAACCGACATTTCGTTTACGGAGGATGTTGCCAAGCGATTTGAAGCTTATGGCTGGCATGTCCAGGATATACCGGGCGATGGGCATGATCTGGAAGCTTTTAACAAGGCAATTGACAAGGCAAAGGCAGAAACCGGTCGCCCGTCCCTGGTTAAATTTCAGTCAATTATCGGTTATGGCAGCCCGAACAAACAGGATACCTCGGGAGTTCACGGATCACCACTGGGCGAAGAAGAGCTCGCGCTTGCCAAAAAAGAGTTGGGGTGGGATTTCACTGAATCTTTTTATGTACCTGGTGAAGTCAGGGAAGTCTTTAACGGCATAATGGAAAAAGGAAAGCAGGCCCAGAAAGACTGGAAGACACTGACAGAGAAGTATAGGAATGAATACCCGGAATTGGGGTCCCAATTGGAGTCAGCACTATCAGGTAAGATTTCAGAAGAATGGGAAAAACATCTGCCCTCATTTGAGGCGGGAAAGTCAATCGCTACCAGAAAAGCATCCGGGATGGTTTTGGAGGGTGTTATGCCTCATCTTCCCCTGGTAATGGGCGGATCGGCTGATTTGACTCCTTCCAACAACACCCGCTTCTCCCAGGCTGAGGTTTTTCAAAAGGATAATCCGGGTGGGAGGTATCTGCATTTTGGTGTCAGGGAACATGCCATGGGGGCAATCCTGAATGGATTGGCATTGAATGGTATGGTGAGAGCCTATGGCGCAACTTTCCTCTGTTTTGCGGATTATATGTTGCCGGCCATTCGTGTCGCTTCACTGTCCGGGTATCCCAGTCTTTTTGTTTTTACCCACGACAGCATCGGATTGGGCGAGGACGGACCAACTCATCAACCTGTTGAACAGGTTTCCTATTTAAGAGCATTACCCGGGCTGATTTCGATTCGGCCCGCCGATGCATATGAAACAGCGGAAGCATGGCGATTTGCCCTGAATTACAAACAGGGTCCGGTTGCCATCAGCCTAACTCGCCAGGGGCTGCCGGTACTTGATCAGGACAAGTTCGGATCAGCCGGTGATCTGTCCAAGGGAGGATATGTTCTGATTAAGGATGATCAGCCCGAGCTAATATTGATCGCCACTGGATCAGAAGTAAGTCTGGCATTGGAAGCATATGAGAAACTTTCCGGTGAGGGTGTAAAGGTTCAGGTGGTCAGCATGCCTTGTGTTGAATTGTTTGAAAAACAGTCTGCCGACTATCAAAACACTGTTGTTCCTCCAGACCTTAAAGCAAGGGTTGTGATTGAAGCCGGACTAAAGAGAGGTTGGGAAGGATACCTGGGAGAAAAAGGAGAGTTCGTGGGAATGAGTGGATTTGGCGCATCAGCACCTGGAGGAGTGCTCTTCCGGGAATTTGGAATTACCCTGGAAGCGGTTTTGGAAGCCGCGAGAAAAGTGATTTAGATCCGGGTAAAAATGAATTCACTGATCTGTTTGCTGACACTCATTCATTTTTTCAAACTGACAGAATCACGCTTGAAGATTACCCGGTTTTCTCGGATGTTGATTTATGTCGGTGTGTTGCTTCCGCTGGGTGACTATGTGATTCGCCTGATTCTGGGAGATTTCTGGTTTTTTTCAGGGAAACTGATTTTTCACAGCTATTTGTACCAGGGGATTTTTTGGGGGGTGTTGGCTTTGCTGCATTGGGTCTCGCATAGGGATGTGCGCCGATCTTTGAGATATCTGCTCCCACTGGCAGGTTTCACCTGTTATTTGTTTTTTGGGCTTATCTCGACTGAACACCTGGCTTTTTTCTCGCCGATATCCAACTATAGTATCAATATCGGACTGATGAACTCGGGATTTTTTGTTCCCACGATAGTCGCATTGCTTCTCTGGGGAACAAAAAAATGGTCGGATTTCTCAGCCGTGACAATCAGCCGTATCTCGCTGATTGTCCTGGTCCTGCTCTTTGTCCAATCTGCCGTTATTCAAAATCGTGCCAGAGGCAATCTGACTTCTGAACTTCGGGAAGCACAGCCAATTCGGATTGCAGCTTCGGATCTGCTGATGACGGAATGGAATGTTGTCGGTTCGATCGACGGTGTCTATAAAACCGGAAGGTATCATTTCGTTCAGGGATTTCGTGGGAAAATAGAAGAGCCCGAAGCAAATCTACACGATGATGCAATTCAAAATGCACTTCTTAGCCCCTCTATCAGAAACCTGTTTTTATTCGGTTTTAAAAATCCGGTCATGACGGTTGAGGTGCAAAACGAAGTCTCCAAAGTCACTATCTCTGAGTTAATGCCACTGGTTGATCTACTTTGGATTGATCGGGCTGAACTGACTCGCAATAGATCCGGCCAGGTGATCGACTATTCAATAACCTACGGCAGCATCTTTTGATTTCCTGTTCATTTTGAGAGTTCGTGGATATCTATTCCGTGCCGTTGTTGCAGGATAAGATGAAACCATCAATAATTTCAGGCAGGTTTGCTGATTGTAGATTATATTATTTCCCCATGTTACGCTAAAATGAATGATCTGTTTTTTGTGAAATATCGAATTTATAAATCACTATCGATCAGATAACCAATGATCCCAATACCATCAAATATGATCTCTTCCTCCAGACCATCCAGGCTTTTCCTGATACTCCTCTTGTTTGCAACTCTAGTTTCTCTACCAGTGATCCTGCTCGGGGATTCCTCTTTCAAAGAGATTACATTTTCAGAAACATTCGAAAAACAGGTAGTTGATGATCTTGAACTGATCAACAGGCTGGTTAAGAGTCGAGAGTATGAAGCTGCTCTCGAGGAGGTTGACAAGGTTTTGGTTGGGCATCCCGACATCCCCAAGCTTCATCTGATGAAAGCTTCCATTATCAGTCTGAAAGATGGTGATCAAAAAGCCCTGGATTACTTTTCCGAACAGATCGAACGAAATCCGGATAACATCGGTCTGATCGCGGTCAGAGCTAATTTCCTTCTCGCCAAAGGCTACATAGAATCTGCAAGGCAGGACTTCTATTACGTCTATGAAAAGAATTATCGCCCGGTTGATGTTCTGAAAGTCCTGGCCCAAATTGAGGAACAGAAGGGGGCTATAGCCAAAGCAAAAGAATTGATTGAACAGGCTATTAAAATAGATTCCGGTAAGCACCAAATCTGGTATAAAAAAGCCCAACTGGAGTTAAAGCTAACCGGGATCAAAAGTGCCAAGTTATCAATAAAGAAGGCTCTGGAACTTGCTCCCAATGAGATCGAATACAATAAGCTCTATATTGAGATCCTGATTCATTTGAAACAGCACAAGGAGCTGGAGACACAGATTCTGAATGCTTACTCCAGATATCCCGACAATGCCTGGATCAGTCAGAGGATGTCCGTGCTGCTGATAGAAAAAAAGGAATATGACAAAGCGGTGCTTGTTCTCACCAGGGCCATTAAGGCGAATCCGAAGGATCATCTGCTGCTTTTTCAAAAGGCGATGATTCTGAGCGGACAGAAAAAATTCGATGAAGCCCTCGTGTACTACGAAGCCGGCTTGAAATTGAATCCGTCTTCGACTTGGGCAATCATTCAAATGTCCAAGATTTATATTCAGACCGGAAAGGCCAAATTGGCAATAGAGTTCCTGGAGAAGGCCAGAAGACAGAAAAGCCAGGATCCATTTGTCTATGAAACCCTGGCCAGAATATATAACAGGCAGAATGATACTTTTGAAGCGGAGAGAGTGATCCTGGAAGGATTCTCTATCGACGATAAGAATCAAACGCTGATTCTCGAGTATGCCAATATCCTTGAGAAAAGAGGGAACGTCAGTGAAACCACCAAGGCTTATGAAGAGGGGCTGAAAAACGAGCCGAACAGTACCTTCATCCTGGGTAAGCTGGGGAACCTGTACAGAGTAGCTGAAGAGTACGACAAATCGCTTGCGGTGTTGGAGAAAGCGATATCCGAAAAACCGAGTTCAACATCTGCCAGAGCCTACTATATAGAGACTTTGGACGAATTAGAGCGATGGGGAGATGCGCTGATTCAGATTGACGAACTGCTAAAAATCATGCCCGATGATTACTGGGCTTATGCCAAAAAGGCACTTATTTTGACGGAGCTGGACCGTCTGCCGGAAGCCCATCAGGCTATTATTAAAGCTGTTGAGATTCGACCCGAAGCTGACTGGTTGAAGGAGATTGAGGGTCGGATACTGGAGGGATTGAGAAGATATGTAGAAGCTGAGACGGCTTTTCAAAACGCTTTGAAGCATTCTCCCGGCGATACCCGCATATTGACCCGGTTGGCCTATGTTCAAACCCATATTGATCGTAAAAAGGCCCTGGCTACCGTGGAAAGCTCTCTCAATGAGGATGATTTCAGCTTTGCCACCATCGAACTTTATCTTTTTCTTTCCGGACAGACTGCCAAATATTGGGGATTCGACAAATCCAGTCTTGAATTTTTGACTTACAGCCACATCATTCATAAGGAATACGACAAGGCGCAGCAGGGGTTGAAGCAATTAGAAGAGGGAAAAAGCATTCATCTACCCTATCTAAACTACTTTTATCATTCGTTGAAAAGGGAGCGAAACACCAGGCTGGATCTGCCTGAGAAGACGCTTGATGATCAATTGCCAGCCTGGCACAGCTTCTATACGGGAATTCAACTGATGCGTGAGGATCAGTATCCAAAAGCACAAGGGTTTCTCGAACAGAGCTTGGCAAAATCTCCGGATAATCCCTGGATTATAATCAAACTGGCGTATGTCCATCAGCAATTGCGCCAGAACAAGGAAGCTGTTAGTCTTTTGAACCGTTTTTTGGAAATTCATCCCGATGGAGATTACCTGTGGCTTCATCTTCGCCTGGCATTGAACTATGATTTGGCCCGCGAATATAAGGAGTCGGAACGTGTTTACAAAATGATACTGGAAAAGAGTCCCGACGATAATATTGCCCTGAACAACCTGGCCTGGATGTACCTCAAGGCGGAAGACAAGGCCATGAATAAACTGGATGATGCCCTGGAGCTCGCTATCAGGGCTGTTAAAATCCAACCTTCCCCAGCTAATCTTGATACGCTGGCAGAAGCCTATTACCAGAAAAAAGAATACGACAAAGCCTTGAAGGCCATTGAGAGGGCTCTGGATAGAGACCGAAGAGGTTTGGATGATTTTAAAAAAACAAAAAAGAAAATCCTGAGAGCCATGGAAGCGGAAGAAAACCAGGCTGTGCAATAACCGGTAAGAGAGTTTACTATGCTCTGTGTTGATTTTCATTGTCATTCCCTGGCTTCAAAGCACGCTACCAATACCATTGAAGAGCTATTGCAAAGAGCGGACAACTTGGGAATGGAAGGATTGGCAATTACTGACCATTGTCCCGGTATTGATAATACCGCCTGGTTGCTGAATCAGGAAGACGAGCGGTCATTTTGGCTGCATCGGATCACCGGACCCGATTATCCCTATTTCAAAGTATTCATCTCTCGTTACCAACCGTCTGAAACTTTTAAAACAGTATTATTTAAAGGGATCGAGTGCAATATTCTCGAGGAGGGAGATAGAGCCGTTGATGTCCCACTTAAGGAAGCCGGTGAGTTTGACCTTGTTATCGCTTCGATTCATCCGCTTCCCTCATTGCTACAGACCCATGATTCCAGCTTTTTGACCGAAAGACTGTTAATGGCCATGGAAGAACCAATCGACGTTATCGGTCATCCCTGTCATAAAGGCTATGTTCCGGATTTGCCTTTGATTGTCAAAAAAGCGGCAGATGCCCGAATCGTGATGGAACTAAACAATTCTTCCCTTCGGTTTAATAAAACCGATTTTGAAGCGATCCGAAAAATGCTGAAACTAGCAATGAAACATGAATGTCGAATATCTCTCTCATCGGATGCACACTGTTCCAATGAGATCGGCTGTGATGAAGGTATTCGACCTCTTTTATCGGAAGTTGGGTTTCCGGATGAATTGATCGTGAATCGATCATTAACAGCCGCAAAAACTTATGTAGCAGAAAGAAAGGACATTAGAAGATCATTATTACAGATTTGAGTTAATAGAGGATTTTGAATGAAACATTATAAAATTGCTGTTCTTGAAGGTGACGGTATCGGACCGGAAATCATGGAGCAGGCGCTGAAAGTGTTGAAAGTTGTTGAGGCTCGCAATGATGTAGAATTTGAAATGATACCCGCCAAATTCGGTGCGTGTGCTTATTTTGAAACCGGGAAATCGCTTCCTCCGGAAACGTTGGAAATCTGTGATAATGCAGATACTATTCTGAAGGGAACGATCGGGCTGGGCCATGAAGAGACCCTGAAAATACCGGAAGGGGAAAGACCCGAGAGAGGAGCCCTGCTGCCGATTCGAAAACGATACAACACCTATGCTAACTTCCGACCCGTCTCTTTGCCAGCCGATTTGGCCCATTTCTCTCCCTTGAAAAAGGAGGTGATTGGGGACGGAATTGAGATTATGATGATTCGAGAGTTGGTTGGTGGGCTCTATTTCGGTGATAAAGAGCGAGGAACGGATTCAGCCGGCAAACGTTGGGTCAAAGAGTCCCTCTCCTATGACGAGGAGCAGATCGAGAAAATCCTGAGGGTCGGCTTTGAGACAGCGATGAAGCGAAAGAAGGTTTTACATAATATTCACAAAAGCAATGTTCTGTTGTCCAGTATCGTTTGGAATGAAATCCTGTCAGAACTGTCGCCTGATTATCCCGAAGTCGAAATCAAACATGTCCTCGTCGATGCAGCTTCAACAGCACTCTGTTTAAACCCGGGGCAGTTTGACGTGATGGTGATGGAAAATATGTTTGGTGATATCCTTAGTGACCAGGGAGGCGGAATTCTCGGGTCACTGGGATTGATGCCGTCTGCTTGCATCGGTGATGAGAAGTCCTATTTCGAGCCTTCCCATGGTTCTGCTCCCGACATTGCCGGTCAAAACATTGCTAATCCATACGCCATGGTAGGTTCGGCAGCAATGATGCTGGATATGATAATGGGGTTGGGCGAAGAGTCGAAAAACGTCTGGAAGGCTATGCAGAGTGTGTTTGCCAAAGGTTTTACAACGCCCGATCTCTCCATGGCTGCCGAAAAGGAGAAGATTATCAGTACCGATGCTTTTGGAGATATGATCGTAGAAGAACTAAAATCCAACACCTAGACGTATTCAGTTCAAACATCAGGTAATCTGGATGCTGGAGAAAACATTCAAGGCATCTGCTCCGAAGGTCTCTTCAATATCCAGATCCTTGACAATTTCCAATTCCTGCTCCAGTTCCAGGTCTACCAAGGTGTGATGTTCAAGATCTTCCCCTGCTGCATTTCGTACAATGGCCACTTGGGGCCTGTTCAAATCATCCGAAGGGATGCTCATGACAAAACCGGTTGAGTTATCATTCAGTTGCACTAGAGATCCTTTTGGATACAGTCCAACCACACTGATAAAATCACTCCAAGTATCGATGTCAAATTCCACCCCCGCTAAAGCATCAATGTAACGAATGGCAGCCGGTGGATTCCATGACTTTTTATATTTCCTTCTTCCCACAAGGGCCTGGTAGGCGTCAATGATTGATAAAAGCCGGGTTTCATATATCACCTGATCATAAGGTACTTCTTTCGGATAGCAGGAATTCATTGAGGTATCCTGTTTGACATGGTGATAGTAGGCCATGTTAATAATATTGTTGGACATATTCATTCCCGAAAGAAGCTCCGCACCGAATTTGGGATGTGACTCCATCAGTTTCATTTCCCGGCTTTCCCGATCAAAACGCACGGTACTGTCCAGAATATCCTTGGGAATCTTGGATTTGCCGAAATCATGTAAAAAAGCTGCAAGCAGGGCTTTGTTTTTTGTCTCGAAGATGCTTTTGGCCTGCTTTTTATCCTTGATTTTATAATATGAAGATTGAAAGATCACGCCAACGTCAACGCAGTGATCATAAGTCTGGTCACTCTGCTTTAAACTGACAATAGCGGACATGGCTTCTGCGGAAGCATGTTTGGTGATTTCATCAACATATTCGATAATGCCGTCATAATTGATTTTTCCTCTCCGGGCATCATCCATGATATTCTCAATCGCCTTGGAGGTCTGCTGGCGGGTAGTTACATTTTCCTTCAACTCATGGACGAATTTTTCAGCATCCCGCTTTGCTTTTTTATAGTGTTCTTTTTTCTCGGATGCGGTGAGGGAGCGTTTCACAGTATCGATTGCGTTCTTGAGCTCTTTCCGTTCTTCCTTTTCCAAAGTCGGCTGCTTGACGTCGAAGGCCAGAAATCCCCTAGCCTTTAGCGCCTGAACAAGTTTCTCATTGATAACCTGCAGTTTTTTCAACTCGGGTGGGAAATCGAAGATTTTTCTAACATTATCACCAATCCTCAGGGATTCGATTGGAATCTCGTGTTCATCGTTGTCACGGATAATGGTAACCCTGGTCTTTCTGAAGTTGTGTTGTAAAAACTGACAGGTCTTCTCATCCACTGACTTGTATTTGCTCTCGAATTTTGTATATGCCGTTATCATCATTCCCGGCTTTAAATCCTCAATCTCCGTATTTGGAAAGATCTCTTCTTCTTGCATGAATACTCAATTGTTTAGCGGTTACAAGAGGTTTGGTAAGGGCATTATCCCGACCGGTTTTTTACTGTAACTTTATTATGGCCAGTAACTCAAGAAAGAATTTTCCACACCTTCAATGTTACCTAATACCTATTGAGCAATGGTAACTTGGGCGTGTAAATGGAGATTCAACATCTTCATCGTTGCTTCAACTGCGGCAACTACCTGGTCTGAATGAACCCCCCTGGTTTTAAAACTCTTTTCCCCGTCATGCCAAGTGATTATACAATCCACCAGGGCGCTGGTTTCTCCACCACGAGGAATTTTAGTTTCATAATCAATTAGTTTTGGAAAGTCGATCTTCTGTTTGTCCAAAACCTTTTTCGTGGCAACCATAAAGGCATGATAACCTCCATTGCCACCGCCTGATGAAGTAAATCGTTCCTCCCCGATCTGTATATGGATACTGGCTGTCGACTCCAGATTGAGACCACTGGTTACGGTGCAGCTCAATAACTGAATATAGTTATAGTCCTCGGTTTCCAGCACGTCCGCAATGATGATGGGGAGATCTTCCGTGGTGATTTGCTTTTTGGATTCCCCAAGCTCGATGACCCTTTTTAATACCTTATTCCGATTCACATCTGAAAGATGCAGACCCAGTTCCTCCAGTTTATTATCCAGAGATGCTTTCCCGCTAAGCTTGCCCAGAGCATAACTGTGTTTGCGCTTAAAGCGTTCCGCTTTCAACATGCTGAGGTATAATCCGCCTTTCTTATCACCGTCAGCATGGATTCCGGCTGTCTGGGTAAACACGTCTTCTCCGACAATCGGGGTATTTTCCGAAACCCTTTTCCCGGAAAAAGATGAAACCATATTACTTAACCGCATTAAATGCGTCTCTTCCACCGTAAGATCAGCACCCATGCGATCTTTGAGATTGACCACTACTTCCGCCATGGATGCATTACCCGCTCTTTCACCAAGGCAATTGATAGTGCAATGTAAGCACCTTATTCCGGCCCTGACAGCCATCAGGGCGTTGGCCGTGGCTAAGCCATAGTCGTTATGCGGATGAAAGTCAAAATTCAAAGAGGGATAGCGCTTCACCATATCGGAAAGGCTGTCGTACACCTGGTTGGGCGACAGTATACCCAAGGTATCCGGCAACATATAGTGTCCGATATTCAATTTGGAAATTGCATCCATTAACTCAAATACATAGTCGGGGCTTTCCCGGTAACCATTTGACCAGTCCTCCAAGTAAACATTAACGGCCAATCCCTGTTTCAAGGAGTAGTTCACGGTTTTTTTTATGTCTGCGATATGTTGCTTGAGCGTCTTTCCGAGTTGTTGACGACAATGCTTCTCGCTTCCCTTGGCTAGCAGGTTCACTACTGTCGCACCCGACTCGCGAATCCAATCCGCGCTTTTTTTGTGGTCCACGAATCCGAGGATTTCAACCCGGTGAAGAAAATCCTTGGAATCAGCCCAACTCGTTATGTTGTTGACTGCTTCCTTATCTCTCTCTGATGCCAGCGCGGATGCTATTTCGATTCGATTGACTCGAAGATGCTGTAAAAGAGCTTTGGCGATATTGGCTTTTTCTGCTGGCGAAAAGGAGACGCCTTGAGTCTGTTCGCCGTCTCTGAGGGTAGTGTCGAGGATTTCTACAGCATAGGTACCTGCTTTCATATCTTTCAAAACGGTATTTGGGAATAGGCGACCGATCCCGTAAACAGGGAATTCAGTTGATTATTCCCGGCTCGGAATTCAGTCGTGATTCCAAAGCCAAGGTTGTGTTGATGCCTGCTTTTTTTCAAACTCGTTTATCTTTGCAACATACTGTAAAGACCATGCAATCTGATCCATTCCTTTCAGCAGATTCTCCTTGCGAAAGGCATCAATGTCAAATCCAATTCCCAAACCACCAGGAGAGGAAATGATCTGCTCTTCCAGATCAATAGTCAAAGCAGATCCTCTGTTGCTTTCGATTTCGGTCATTAGCGATTCGAGGGCTCCTTCGTCAACTTTTATAGGTAGGATACCGTTCTTAAAACAGTTGTTAAAGAAAATATCGGCAAAGCTTGTTGATATGATTACCTTGAATCCATAATCCAACAATGCCCATGGGGCATGTTCTCTTGAGGAGCCACATCCAAAGTTGTCTCCGGCAACCAGAACGGTAGCTCCCTTGAAGGCCGGATGATTCAGTTCGAAATCCGGATTGTCTTTCCCGTCTGCAAGAAACCGCCAATCGTGAAAGAGGTGTTGCCCAAACCCGGTTTTTTCGATTTTGGTGAGAAACTGTTTGGGAATGATCTGATCGGTATCAACGTTCTGTCTGTTTAAAAGTGCTGCGATACCGGTGTGTTTTACAAAAGGTTCCATGTTTATCCTGGTGATTGTTTACTTTTGGTTATGTCTCTTCTTGTAACTGTGCCGCCCGGGAATCGGCATTCATCAGGCCAAAGCAGATCGAGATCACTGCCAGTTTCTGATATCCACAAATCTGCCTTCTATAGCCGCTGCCGCGGCCATTACCGGTGACACCAAATGAGTTCTCGCTCCCTTTCCCTGTCGGCCCTCAAAGTTTCTGTTGGATGTGGATGCACAGCGTTGACCCGGCTCCAACCTATCGTTATTCATGGCAAGGCACATGGAGCAACCCGGCTCCCGCCACTCAAAACCTGCGTCTGTGAACACTTTATCCAACCCTTCCGCTTCTGCCTGAAGTTTAACCGGGTAGGATCCGGGAACTACAATTGCTGTCACCCTTTCTGAAACTGATTTGCCTTTTGCCGTTTGTGCGGCAAGTCGCATATCCTCTATTCTGGAATTTGTGCAAGATCCGATGAAAACATAGTCGACGGGGATATCAGCCAGTTTTGTGCCCGGTTCCAATCCCATATACGCCAAAGCATTGCGACAGGCTTTTTGTTCGTCAGTGTTTGCGAAATTATCGGGATTGGGCACAACTTCGTCAACCTGGGCGACCTGGCCAGGTGAAGTTCCCCATGTTACTTGCGGAGCGATGGTGCCAGCATCTAATTCCACTACACAATCAAATTTGGCTCCTTCGTCTGTGGCAAGGGTTTTCCAATATGCCACGGCTTTGTCCCATTCCTCGCCTTGCGGAGTATAAGGCCGACCTTTCAGGTAATCAAATGTGGTCTGGTCGGGGGCGATCATACCGCTTCTTGCGCCAGCTTCTATAGCCATGTTGCAGAGTGTCATGCGGCTTTCCATGCTGAGTGCGCGGATGGCTGATCCGGCAAATTCGATAATGTGTCCTGTTCCACCAGCCGTTCCGATTTTACCAATAACGGCAAGGGCGATATCTTTTGCAGTTGAGGCTTTGGGGAGATCGCCCTCAACTCTTACTAACATGGTTTTGGCTTTTGCCTGCTGCAGGGTTTGAGTTGCCATAACATGTTCCACTTCCGAAGTTCCGATCCCGAAAGCCAATGATCCGAATGCGCCATGGGTTGCGGTATGGCTATCGCCGCAGACGACAGTCATTCCCGGAAAAATGAAACCCTGCTCCGGTGCAATCACGTGGATAATACCGTTGCTGGGATGAGACATGTTATAAAGCGTCAGGTTATGTTCCCGACAGTTTTTTTCGAGTGTTTCCAGTTGCCTTTTAGCGACCGTGTCCTGAATAGGCGCATCTTTATCTTTGGTGGGAACACAATGGTCCATGGTGGCAAGAATGCTGGCCGGACGTCTGATATCTCTTTTAGCGATTTTCAAGCCGTTGAATGCTTGCGGGCTGGTGACTTCATGAACCAGGTGTCGGTCTATGTACAGCAATGGGGTTTCACCTGCCTCCTCAGTAACGACGTGAGATTCCCATATTTTCTCGTATAGTGTTTTTGTCATCGTGTCCTTCTTACAGGTAGAGTCAGTTGTGATCTCTTTAATATCTGTTATGAAATGAGGATGTTAATCATCTGTCAACGAATCCTCATTAATTCGGTATGTTTCAGTGTCAGAATTTTTACTCGAACCGACGTATCTTTTGAGCTTGGAGAACCGTTTGCAGATTGTTGGCACAACAGCTCAAAAATATTATCTCCCGAACTGTCAAGCCTTGTCCAGACGGATTAAATAAAAAGAAATCCGATGATGCGCAATTTGCAGTCTTTCAAACAAGGCTTTTATACCTTTCCTGGTGCCCGATAAAAAGGGAAGATGTAACCGGTATGTGCTCTTTGTACAAATAATTCAAAGGTAAAATGAAATGTCACTTTTTGACAGGTGGAGCTGGGTCTTTTTTAATTGGGAAAGAATTGAGTTTCATAAAAAGTGATATTCGGGGAAAGCTGTAATAATAGACAAATATGCCGGATTCTTGCAGAATGGGTGAAAACCTGGCTGGCTTAACCGGATCGCAAACAGCCGATACCGGGCTCTACAATCTAACGATTTTGATTCTTGACACATCATTATACATGTCCGATCCGCTGGTAAGAAAAATCATCCATCTGGATATGGATGCTTTTTATGCTTCCGTTGAAATGAAGGACAATCCCGATCTTCAGGGTAAACCGGTCATTGTTGGGGGAAGCCCGCAAAGTCGTGGCGTCGTTTCGGCTGCGAGCTATGAGGCGCGGAAATTTGGAATTCGATCGGCCATGCCTTGTTCAAGAGCTTACAGGCTTTGTCCGAAGGCAGTTTTTGTTAAACCGCGATTCCATAGGTATCAGGAGGTTTCACGGCAGATTCATGAGATATTTCGAGTATACACAGATATTATAGAACCGTTATCCTTGGATGAAGCGTGGCTGGATGTGACGATAAATCACATCGACTGTCCGTCCGCAACTTGGGTGGCCCAGAGAATAAAGAAAGACATTCTCAATGAAACCGGATTGACCGGTTCTGCAGGCATTTCATACAACAAATTTCTGGCCAAGATCGCTTCGGATGAAAGAAAACCTGACGGGCTCTTTGTGATTACCCCGGACAATTCAGCAGATTTCCTCAGGGAAATGGACGTTAAGAAGATCCCTGGAGTGGGAAAAGTGACAAATTCCAAACTCCAATCTCTGGGGATCGAAAAGGGGTTTCAGCTTTTTGAAAAACCGGAGGACTATCTTAAAAATCATTTTGGGAAATTCGGGCACTATCTTTACCAGATCATCCGGGGGATCGATCACAGACCTGTCTCAAGCTATAGGGAGAGAAAGTCCCTGGGAATTGAGAACACCTTCAAGGAGGATTATCTATATGGAACCGAACTCAAAAGTGAGCTGGATCGACTGGCAGAAGGTTTATCCAAAAGAATGAGGAAGAAAGACAGTCGTGCCAGAACCCTGGGACTGAAAGTCAAGTTTCACGATTTTCATCAGATCACCAGAAGTATCACCCTGCAACAAGGAATTTTGGATGATGCAATGATTTCAAAGCTCGCCCACAAGAAACTTGCTGAAGTGACTGAGGCAGAGTATCCCGGCAAGAGGGTACGCCTGCTGGGCTTGTCGGTTTCTAATTTTGCCGACGAAGAAAAAGAAGATGTTTCTTTGAACCGACAACTGGATATGTTTGATCTGCTGGAAATTATGGGATCGGGTTGATCCAAAAAATCTCTCCGACCGGCTTAAATGGTTCGAACCCATTCAATTTTATTATTATACCGATTATTATAGACAATGACTGAACTTAAAAACAAGTTGCTAACCTTTCAATCCATTCAGGAACTCACGGGAGGAAACTGGATTACCCCACCCCAATATCCGGACATTTCTCTTAAAGGAGGCGCATTTGATACAAGAGCATTGGGAAATGCCGATATCTTCTTTGCCTGGCAGGGAGAAAACAGCGATGGTCATCAGTACCTGAATCAACTTGAAGAATCACATATCAAGTTGATTATCGTTGAAAAAACGGTACCCGGGGTCGGTAACAAGGCAATACTGCAGGTCAACGACACCATGGAGGCGTTACATGGAATTGCGGCTGATTTGATCAAAGGTTTTAAGGGACAAATCGTCAATATCACCGGTTCTTCCGGCAAAACGACCACAAAAGAGTGGATGAAACACATTGTCAACGGTCATCGCAATCTGCTGACCAATATTGGCAGTTTTAACAATCACATTGGTTGTCCTATCACGATACTTGGTATTGAAGAAAAACATGATCTCCTGATTCTGGAAATGGGGACATCCGGTCCGGGAGAACTGACTGCTTTATCTGCCATCGCTCCTGCGGATATTTCCGTTCTATTGAATGTAGGTCATGCGCATCTGGGAAAATTCAGAGGACTGGATGATATCTACAGAGCTAAACTTGAGCTGTTCAAACATCAGCGAAATAATGCGATTTCACTGATCCCTTTTGGTGACGAACGGTTGAAGAACTTTCTGCCGGATGGCAACTGGACCTATTTTGGAGAAGGTTCACCCGATTTCTCCTGGCAATGCCTGAAAGTTGATCCGGAGAGTAGAAGTCAGGATATCAGATTCGAAACCCCCGATGGAAGCAAAACTGTCACTGTTCCCCGGTTGGGGGACTATGTTGGAGAATTGCTGGCGGCTATTATTGCGGTTTGTTATCACCTGGGACTGAATTGGGAGCAGATCAGAACCGGTATCGGTTCACTTCCCTATGAGAAGGGCCGTGCCATTTTCTCAAGAGGAATTAATGAGGTTTTGATTCTGGATGACACCTATAATGGCAATCCCGAGTCGGTGATAGCTATGCTGAAGCTGATTACTTCCCTGCAAATGAAGCAAACTTTAGGGGTGGTGGGGAATCTGGCTGAGCTTGATGATGATCTGTCAGAAAGTGGGAGCTATATCATTGAAAGAATTCCCGATGGTTTGTCGCACCTCTTTCTGGGTGGAGATACTGGACAAATACTATTGCCACTTTTACAGGATCGATATCCGGGACTTCGCCTCAGTTATTTTGAAACAATCCAGGAGTTAATCGACAATCTTGCGAAGATGACGGATGCTGATACGATTATCGGGGTAAAGGGCTCAAGATCTGCCCATATGGAACGGGTGGTTTTGGGACTGAAGGGGAAATACACTAACTGTGCTCTGAATCGATGTCTCAAAATGGCCATGTGTGAAACCTGCGATCAGTTTTAATTCAGCTCAAAGCTCTTCAACGTATTCCTCTTCCTCAATCACACCCGGTGTTTCCGGCAAACCACCGGGAATATCCTCTTCTGTTTGAATCGGTCCTGCCATGTTTCTGTGGCATTGGGTGGGCTCGGTTCCGGCCTTGTAGTATTCGAACCTGACCTTGCCACCTGTATCACACTCAAGCAATCCTGAATCAATATTGATCTTAACCATATTGATCTCATCCGGCTGCTCGAAAGGCAAGATTGGCATAGCTGCGGTTGCCTGCATCATGAAATCAACCCAGATAGGGGCAGCTACCCTGGATCCGGTTTCATTATCGCCCAGGGTGTGCTGGTTTTTGTCAAATCCGACATATACCCCTGCAATCATTTGAGGGATGTAACCAACATACCAGGCATCGACATAGTTGTTCGTGGACCCGGTTTTGCCTGCTGAAGGGCGATTGATGGCCTGGGCCCTGTGACCGGTTCCATATTTGACGACATCCTGAAGTAAATCCGTCATCAGAAACGCCGCACCTTCACTCAGAACCTGATTGGGTTCTTTTTCCTCCAACTCTTCAAGAATGGATCCATCCCGATCCTCAATTTTTGAAATGAATACAGGTTGTTCCAATCTCCCGCCGTTGGCAAATATGCCGAAAGTAACCACCATCTCTTTCAGGGTCAGGGATGCTGATCCCAGAACGATTCCCAGTTCATCCTCGGGCAGTTCAGATTCGATACCAAGCATTCGCGAGTGCTCAACAACAGCCGCGGTAGTCAATTCTTGGGTCAACCTTACGGAAGGGGCGTTTTTGCTTTGTACCAGAGCTTCTCTCAGGGTCATTTTGCCTTTAAAACTCCGGCTGTAGTTGTTCGGTGTGTATGAAGTTTCTCCATCACCGACAAAAGGCGTGTCGTCCAGCATGCTGGAGGCGGTAAAACTGCTGTCCAGCGCCAGTGAATAGACAATGGGTTTGAAAGCCGACCCTGTCTGTCGTTTGCCCTGAATTGCCCTGTTAAACTCGCTCTCACGGAAATCGTAACCACCTGCCATGGCCACTACCTCGCCGTTTTTCGGATTCATCACCAGAAAACCGCCATTGGCGATAGGTTCTTGCGTCAGCACCAAGGCAAACTCCTTGTGAACATGGTCATAGTCGAGTATTTTCAATTTAACCACATCGCCAAGTTTAAGAATATCATTAAAATCGTCTAATCTTTCTTCGTAGTAAGGGACATCGTAGTTAACAGGTCGTGCCCACCTCATCGAAGTTAGCAGCAGGCTACCCTCATACTTACCCAGGTTCACCTGTGTTACGTATTTGTCCACTTTGGTGACCACGCCCAGGACATCTCCGCCGATTATGAAATGGTTGTTTTTAACAGCATCCGTAATTTTCTCGTCATAGAGTTTCTGAGCAAGAGTTTTATTGTCATCGTCGAGTCTTTCAAACTGCTCGAAATTCCAGCCATTCTCTTCCGAAAACACATAAAGCCCCAACTCATCATCGACTTCCTGTAGAAGGTTTTTCAAAGGTCCGCGATATCCCTGGCGTTTATCGTGATCTTCCAGACCTTTTCTGAGGGCATTTTGAGCAAGAATCTGATTTTTTAAATCCATCATCGTGTACACTTTCAAACCGCCGCTATATAATTGTTCCTTCCCGTATTTTTTGTACAGGTATCGGCGGATATGCTCTGTGTAGTACGATGTTTCATTGAAATCCAATCCCCTGTTCAGGTTTAGTGTAATTGGTGTTACGGCAGCCCTGATTCGCTCTTCCCTGGTGATGTAACCAACCTCTTCCATTTTTTTCAGAACCAGGTTTCGTCGCTTGGTTGCGTTTTCAATACTATAGGTGGGTGACCATCTTGAGGGGGCCTGGGGCAGCCCCGCAATCATTGCTGCTTCCACAAGGTTCAAATCTTCTGCATTTTTACTGAAATAGGCCTGGGCCGCCGCTTCAATGCCGTATGCCCGATGTCCAAAAAAGGTCTTGTTAAAATACAATTGTAAAATTTGATCTTTGGTAAACCGTTGTTCCATTTTCAGGGCAAGCAGGATCTCCTTGAATTTTCTCACCCATTTCTTGTCCGACGAAAACTTGAACATTTTGGCGGTTTGCTGGGTAACAGTGCTGGCTCCCTGGGCCAATCTGCCCTGTTTGATATCCACGATCAGAGCTCTGACCATTCGGATCGGATCAATACCGAAATGGCTGTAGAACCGATTGTCCTCGATGGCAAGAAGTGCCTTGATCATCACATCCGGTACTTTGCTAATGGGGATAACAACCCTTCTTTTTGAACCGTAGAACTCCGTGATTAACTCGCCATTGCGATCATAAATCTGGGTCGGGAGGTCGTACTCCGGATTTGCAAATTCATCCAGAGAAGGAAGATTCAGTGAAAGCTGATAGAAATAGAGGGCTATGCCGATAGAAACGAGCAGACCGAAATAGATGGTTCCAAAAAACAGACGCTTAAAAGTGAAAAATTGCTTTTTTTCCGTTGGTTTTTTGCTTCTGGTGTATCTACTTTTCGGGTTGGGGGCTTTCTTAACGGCCATTGATCAGTTTTTGGATTTTAAGATCCGGTTGCCGGAATCAACCCGGCTTCTCCTGTCGGGTCTGATTAATAATTTGGTGTTTCCGGCAATCGCCGACAAACCAACACAGGATTTCGGAAAAGATCTTATCTGAATAAGCAGGAAATCTGCTGACTTTCGCTTGATTTTGGAAGTATCCTCGAACATCTGAAACCGACGATCGGAGAATGATCTAGATCTTTTTCTTACTGTCGGTATTACAAAGTATAAAGATGATTTTTGTGTATGACAATGACTCCTTTCGGTTTTTCCTTCGCCTTGGTGAATTTTCTGATTTCGTCAGATTTGTAGTTGACAAGACCGGTTCCAATCCTGCTTTTTTCTGTGTTTTCAATCAGAACGACATCTCTTTTACTGAAGTTCCCTTTTACCGATTTGACGCCCACAGCAAGCAGACTCTTTTTGTTTTTCAGTGCTTTTTCCGCCCCTTCGTCAATAGTTACCGTTCCTTTGATACTGGCAGCGGTGGTCATCCATTTACCCCTTGGACTGAGCTGCTTTTTCTCATGACCGGGTTTGAATAGTGTGCCGCTGGTTTTACCTTTGACCGCTTTCAGCAGACTATTCTTCTCTTTTCCCGAACAGACAATGGTGGGGATACCATGATCGGACGCTATTTCGGCTGCCCTTAGCTTGCTCAACATTCCACCGGTTCCCCCATCTGACAGGGAATCCTCACATAAGGCCAACAAATCGGGAGATATTTTCTCCACAGTCGCAATTAACCTCGCTTCAGGATCCTTCTTGGGATCTGCTGTGAAGAATCCAACAATATCGGAGAGCAGAATCATCAGATCCGCACTCAACATAGACGCCGTTAAAGCAGCAAGCTGGTCATTGTCTCCAAAAGAGGATTCGCTGAAGCTCACCACATCATTTTCATTGATGATCGGCATCACCCGGTTCTCCAGCAGTCCTTCCAGGGCGTTTTTAATATTATCGTAAGACTCTTTTCTCCGGAAATCATCGTAAGTGATCAAAGCCTGGGCTGTGATAACGGAGTGTTCCCTGAAAAAGTCCGTGTATACCTGAAACAATCTCCCTTGGCCGATGGCTGCCAGCATCTGGCGCTTCTTCAGGGGATCGATCTCATTTTCGAACTTGTAATACTCCTTGCCAGCTCGGATTGCCCCTGAACTCACCAGGATGACCTGATGTTCTTTTCTAAGCTCAAAAATCTGGTCAACCAGGTCTGAAATGCGATTATAGTTTAATCTGCCATTGGGGCGTCCAAGAATATGGGTGCCTACCTTGACAACAATACGTTTGCTCAAATCATCTCTCCGGTTTGATCGATTCCCGCTTCATTTTCCTTTTCCGTCAGAATATCAAACTCTTCAGGGCGAGGCAGATCTTTGAGGGTATTGAATCCAAACACCTCAAGAAAAGTGTTGCTGGTGGCATAAAGAATGGGTCGACCGGGAATCTCCTTTCTTCCTGTTATCTTAAGCAGTTTTTTGTCCAGCAGGGATTTTAAGGCATAGGTTGCATCTACTGATCGGATCTCTTCCACTTCAGCACGGGTGATGGGTTGCTTGTATGCCACGATTGCAAGGGTTTCCATGACAGATGGGGATAACTGAATCGGCTTGACAATTTTGCCTCTTTTGATCCATTTCATGAAGCGGGCAGTGGTTCTCATCTGATAACCACCGGCAACTTTTTTGATTAAAAAAGCCCTGTTATGATCACCATAAAATTCATTTAGTTCGTCTATAATTTCCTGAACTTTGCCGGTCTCCTTAATCCCTGTAATTTTCTTCAACTGCGGAACAGAGAGAGGATGATTTGCGCTGAAAAGCACAGCCTCGACCAGTTGCCAGTCAAGTTGTTCTTGTTCGGATTTACCAGATTCGTTCACAGCACCTTCAACCCTTAAATAATCTTTGATTGCGGTTTAGAAGTTAATGTCAAGAACTAGAACTAACAGGAATTGCGTTTTCCGTCCAGCCGCAGATGGCCGTCTTTGCGCAGGAGCAACCGGTTTTTATTCAATCCTGTTCAGTGTTTAACCGGTTTGGCAATATGCCCAAAACCCGGATTCTATCCGGCTCTGGTTTTGAACTTTGGGCTACATGCGGTGAAGAATTAAAAAAGCGGCGACACTTACAATAGTCGGTTCAGTGTATGGGGATAAACCAAGGGTAGAGGATACGGCGTCCATATTGGACAGAACAAGGTTTATCGAGTATTTTTTGATAACACCGACCTTTTTGGACAGGATTTTTTACATTGGACTCACCCGAAAGAGGGGAGAACCAGACAGTTAAGTTTTGTGAATATGATTGAACAAAGATTTGGCAAGGATGTGCGATTTGGTGAAAATGCGGTAATCACGGGCAATGTGTTTATCGGTGACTATTCTTCAATATGGCACAATGTGATTCTCAGAGGTGATGTGGAACCGATTACCATCGGATCCCGCTGCAATATTCAGGATAACACCGTGCTCCACGGACAACTGGGAAGATTTGCGGTGGTAGTTGGAAACAATGTTTCCATCGGTCATTCCTGCATTATTCATGGATGCGAGTTGGCTGACGACAGCTTTGTAGGCATGGGATCGATTGTCATGAACGGAGCTTACATAGGCAGCCATGTGCTGGTCGCTGCAGGCTCTTTGATACCCCAGGGAGCCCGATTCGAAGAGAAGGGAACCCTGGTCATGGGAAGACCCGGAAAAGTGGTGCGTGAACTCAGGGACAATGAACTGAAAATGATTGCTGATACTCCGTCCAGGTATATTGAGTATGCCAAACAGTGGCTTCCTGAAAAGAGGTCATAATCTTATGGGACGGGATACACACTACGACCAGTTTAAAAAGAACAAATCCTCGTCCCTGAAGTGGCTGAGGCACCGGGTGGAGTACTATGCTTTGCTCGCTCTGAGCCGACTAGCCTCTTTCTTTTCCGTAAAAGCAAACCAGAGATTCGGAGCGGCCTTTGGAAGCATGGCCATGTACCTGGCCAAGAAAGACAAAGGAATCGCGGAATATCAAGTTGAATTCTGTTTTCCGGATATGAGTCTTGAAGAGCGAAAGGAGCTTGTAAGAGCCTCTTTTCGCAACATAGGGATCACGTTCTTTGAAGTCCTCGTTCTCAAGAAAATCAAAACAGATGCCAGGCACTGGATCAGATTTGAGAATGAAAACATCATTCATGAAGCCTTGGAAGAGGGGAATGGGCTGGTTTTGATGTTCGGGCATGTCGGCAACTGGGAATTGTATGGAATAATATATGAACTGCTCAACATTAAAGGAATGACGATTGCTGGTGCAGTTGGGGATACCAAACTGGACCGTTTGCTCCTGTCTTCGCGGGCGTCAAGCCATATAAAAACGGTTCATCGCGGAGATAAAAAATCACCCCTTTCAATAATCAAGTGTTTTAGAAATAACCAAGTCTTTCTGTTTGCGATGGATCAGGATACAAAAGTACACACCGTCTTTGTTGACTTTTTTGGAAAAAAAGCAGCAACAGCAATCGGGGCTGCCAGATTTGCCCAGAAGTTCAATGCTCCGGTCGTTTCCGGATTTGGTGCCAGGATGCCTGATGGCACCCATCTCTACAGATTTGAACTGCTCTCCAGACAACCCTACAAGGAAGGTGATCAGGAGATCCTCGATCTGACCGGTCAATACAACATCGCCCTGGAAAGGCATATCAGAAAATACCCTGAACAATGGGTCTGGTTTCATCGACGATGGAAAACCCAGCCGGATGAATGATTTACAGGATTACTCCTCACCGCTCCTCGGTTAATATGAAAACAATACTCACCAGATTGAAATCCATAAAATGGCTGGCTTTGATTATATTGCTGGTTGCAGCCGGTTACTGGGTGCTTGATTACCGGCAATTCAGTACGAATATAAGGGATGACAAAGCGGTGAAAGAGAATCCGATGCTTTTGACAGCACCGGTAATGACCGACTATAAGAATGAAACTCTCAATTTCAAATTGATCGCTGATAAGGCCCATGTCTTTGAAGAAAAGAAACAGACACTATTGTTTAACCTGACTGCCTATCTCTATGAAGATGACGGAGTGAATCTCTCTGCCAGAATTGTTGCCGATCAAGGAGAGTATCTGAATAAAACAGAATTGCTGCGCCTGTGGGGCAAGGTAAGAGTTGAACTCAAAGAAGGGCAAAAACTGTTTACCGAAGAGCTGTTTGTTGATCGCAAAAAAGACTTGATCTATAACACAGTCAAAGTCAAAGCCATCTCCGACTCCGACATCGTGAACGCTGCTTCTTTAAATTACCGGATTAAAAAAGGAATTCTTCTGTTAAGAAAGCCCAGGGCAACTTTTAAACTCTAGGAAAACAATGTCCCTTAAATCGAGATTTCGTGTTTTATCCATTTGCCTGGTTGTGATGCTGGTTGTCATTTGGGGGGGAGACAACACCATAGCCTCCGATGATTTTATTTCTGCCCGGTCAAATAAAACTGCACGTTTAAACAAAGAGTTGGGAACAGCTGTGCTGATTGGCGATGTGCGTATAACACATAAATCCACGGCTTCAACCCTGGAGGCTGACAGGGTATTTCTGAAACGCGACAAGGAGACATCCAAGCTGGTCCAGGGAAAAGCTGAAGGAAAAGTATATGCGGTGATGAACAAACTGGACGAAACAGACAAGTTAACCAGAACCATGTATGTCCGATGCAAAAATGCCGAGTTCGACAAAACCATTGAAGAAGCTCTGCTGAGCGGCTTGGTAACGGTTAAGTCCCATGATTTCATTATCAAGGCGGATCGTATTTTCTATGATACGAAACACGAAAAGGGACGGATAACAGAAATTCCGGGAAAGCAGGTGGAGATGACCTTTTTCAAAAATGCTGTTCATGACCAAACCGCGGACTCCTACGAGTTACCGGAGATTGGAAGGGTTAATGGATTTGCCAACGAAGTCCGCTTCGACAAGACTCAAAGAAAAATCACCCTCCAGGGCAGGGTCCGATTTATTGACCACATGGAGCAAACCTCATTCGTAGCCGAAAAGGCGGATGTCTATTTTGACCAGGCCGATGAATTGGAACGAATTAATGCTTTTGAGGACGTTGTGATCTCCCAACCCAAAAGAACATCCAAAGCGGATCAGGCTGTTTTTGACTATGTCACCGAAACCATCAATCTTATCGGTAATGCCAGCGTCAAGGAACCCGATGAAATGGAGATTATCTCATCAAAAATCTCCATGTATATGAATGAGGAGAAAGGGTTTGTGAAAGGCAAACCCGATGTTCCCCTCAAAACCAAAGTCTGGGTGGATGAGTAATCCAGTTTGTATTTTTCAATTGATTGGTTTTACAGCTTTTTTAAGAAATTTTTGAAAATTCTTGACAGGTGCGGTGATTAATGAGCAATATGAAAGATCAGCTCGAAAATAAAATTTCTGTTTGGTACAGCCCGACAGAATCAGATGAGCTGAAAAAACGCGTAAAAAAGTTCTTGACAGCTAATAGAACTCATGCGCAATATTAATGATGAGCTGCAAAAAATATTTGCAGAGAGTTCATTGACAACAGAATCGGGTAAGACAGTGTTTAACCAAACGCGGGAAACAGGTTTCGGTCTGTTTTCACGTCAAAAAAGAGTGAGTATAAGTACTC
>JANQGX010000016.1 GCA_028282885.1 SAR324 cluster bacterium | reverse complement strand
CGGCATGATAACCTCCCTTGGTTAAGAAGGATCATGCCGGATAAAAAAACAAAATGCAACCTTTAATACGTCATCGTATTTATGCCATCATGTACTTAGACTCAGGAGGAAAGATGACAAGATCGGCAAAAGAGATGGATTTACATGTTTGCCCCTATCAAATAGCCTTTATACTGGACAATTGGATTCGCAGATTGTTGCAGCCTCCCACCAGGGTTGTGGGGGAATATATCAGACCCGGCAATACCGTGATTGATATCGGGTGCGGTCCCGGTTTTTTTACCATCGATATGGCCAAAATGGTGGGGCGGGATGGGGAGGTTATTGCGGTTGATCTGCAGGAACCCATGCTGGACAAGGTCCGAAAAAAGTCGAGCAAACACGGTGTGGACGGTAGAATCAAATATCATCTCTGTGGAAAAGATGGCATCGGACTGAATAAGGAGGCGGATTTTATACTGGCCTACTACATGGTGCACGAAACTCCGGACCCAGCCAGGTTTCTCCGGGAGGTCAGGCAGCTTCTAAAGCCGGATGGCAAACTGCTGGTGGTAGAACCCAAAATGCATGTCGGTCGCAGGAGCTTTGAGACGATGGTGGAAAAAGCGGGTGAAGCAGGCCTGGTGGTGCTGGGTTATCCGGGAAGAAAAGGCGGTCGGGGAGTGTTGTTTGGTCGAACTTCCACTCCCTGATCTATTGGCTGAGATCAAAGATCCACTTTCTCCGGTTTGTAAACCAGTTGAACCGGCAGCGGTATTCTCAGGGATATCGCTCCCGGAACAGGACAAACCGAAACGCAGCCATTGAAATGGACACATTCCCTCGGGTATCTGACAATCGGTATCTCGCCTTTCTTTGATCCGAAAAAGACATCTTCCGAGCAGATTTCCACGCATTTATTACATTTGATGCATTCTTCTTCATTAATTACCGGTGGCATGATTCGTCTCCTTAATACGTTTTCCAGCTCATCTCGTTTTTGCTCCTGACTTTTCTGATAACATGGGCCATGTTCAGCGTCGGATTGGTAAAGGGGTAGTCGGGTCTGTTATGAAGTCCCCTGGTCTCTTTGCGGTCCAAGGCCATCAAAAAGGTCAGTTCTCCCAGTTCAAGCATGTTGATGACTTCCAGACAACGGGCCAGTTCATGCGAATTGGTGGCAATCATGGTCTCTTCCGCTTTTTTCTTGATCATTCTCAGGTGTGAAATACCTTGAAGCATAAGGGACTCATTTCGAACCTTGCCGACATAATCGGACATGGTCTGCATCAGGGCGATATTGGTCTCGTCCCATTCCGGTCCGCTGGCCCGGCCCCGGATTTCATCGGCCAGTTGTTTCAGTTTTTTAATCCTGGGATGAGTCTTCTTGATGGCAATATGTTTGGTTTTAGCCGCATGTTTTGCTGCATTTTCTCCGCCGATATAACCGAAGACCGCCGCTGCCGATATGTCACCAAAGGCTTCATCGCCTGCGGCGTACAGGCCTTTAAGGGAGGTTTCGGCTTTTTCGTTTGCCACAATCAAACCGCCGCCACGCAAAGGGTAGGTTGTAAATTCGATGGGATGTTTCCGGAAATCGATGCCGTCCTTATCCATATATTGGGTCATTGCGGGATAGCCTTCATTATCCATCCAGTGTCTCATATATTCGTGATCGGCCTTGGTGATATCGGTGCAATCCATGTAGAGTGGTCCCTTTCCCTGCTGGGTATACTGCTCGGGAGCCAGCTTATTGACTTCACAGATCATATCTCCATATCGCTTGTCCGGTTTCGTCACAAACGTTCCTGCCGGTTTGCCGTACCAATCCTTGACAACACCGATCCAGGTTGCCTGACCGAAACGGGCGAAGTACTTGGGACCGATATGACGCTGAGGCATTTCCAGATTTTGCAGTTCGGCGCCCGATCGATATGCCATGGCCCTGCCGTCTCCTGATTGAGTTCCGCCGTGACCATCATTCATTATCCATCCCGGGGTCAGGGATTGGTAAAGCCTGGAGCATTTGCCGGTTCCCAGAACCACGGCTTTTGCATTGATGACAACTATCTTGTCTTCCCTTGTTTTGACCCCCACGGCTCCGACGATTTTACTGCCTTCCTTAAGCAGATCATAGATCATTACCCGGTTGATCACCTTGACACCCCGTTTTTTTGCCTGGCGGGTCAAAACCTTTTTTTGAAATCGGCCCTCGTATTTGATATGGGTCATTGGACGACCGGGAAAAGAGTGGCCGGCGAACTCCCATTTCTTTTTGTACTTCATATTGATACCCCACTCATGCCAGAGCTTGACAATATCGTAGGCCTTCATGAACTGGGTTTTCAGCAGACCCTTGCCGATGAGAATCTCGCCTTTGGCGGTTCTCAGCAGCTCATCGATCCAGGCTTCCCGATCCGGTCCGTGAACCTTGGGGATATAAGTTTCAAAATGATCGTTTCCCATTCTGCCGCATCCGCTGTAAAGGACGTTCCCTTTCTCCGCGACGACCACATCAGCCCCCATTTCGGCAGCACGAATACCCGCCATCAGACCGGCTATACCGCCGCCAATACAAAGTACATCCGTTTTGATTCTTTCTTCCTTCATAGCAATTCTCCATACTCCGCTGTTTCAGCGATCTATAAAACCTGCAATTAGAATCTTCTCAGGTCCTCTTTATAACTCTGGTAGCCTTTGGTTAAATGTTTATGGTTGATTTCCCTGAGGCCCTCAACATCCCGGTTGTGAAGACACTCAATCATCAACTGATGATCCTTAACCGTATTTTTCCTGTGGTAAGAGCTACCTGCAAAATAGTTGTTCCAGATGTGTGAACGTTTTCTGAGTTCGTCGATCAGATCAGACAACACCTTATTGCCGCATACCACGAAGAGGGAGGAGTGGAACTGTCTGTTGTAATAAAACAGGCCCCTCAGGTTCTCCTCTGCCAAAGCCTGCTCAAAGAGACTCTCAAAATGTTGGATTTTTTCCAGGGAGACTTTGGTTAAATTGGGAATGACCTGTCCGATAGCATGGTTCTCCAACAATAACCGGGTCTGGTAGATGTCCTCCACATCTTTGCCTTTGGGTTCCGCTATGACAGCTCCCTTGTTGGCTTCGTGGGTAACAAGATGCTTGAAGGCAAGGTCCTTGAGGATCTTCCTTACCGTTCCCCGGCTGATCCCGTAAGTTTCCATGATATCTCTTTCAATCAGTCGTTCCCTTGGCCTGTATGTTCCCGACAGGATCTTGAATTCAAGATCCTCCAGAATAGTCGCCATATCACCGTTTTGGGAAGAAGCCATAGAAATGTCCTTTGCTGGGTTTAATCGCCGAAGCACTTGAACACGTGCGTTGCCAATCCATTATATCCGAATTCGCATACGGAAAAGGTCCCTTTATTATTAACAATATTATTAATAATAAAAACTCCACGAATAACTCCGAATTTTACCGAACTCTTCGTGGAAGTAGTGGTGTCTGGTTCAGTTGCCGGGTAGGAGATTTAACTCATTGTTAAATGAATCTACCCGGGATGGTGACTCCGAATCCTTTGGATCCGGGTAAAACCGAACGGCAAGTTATTATGATGTGGTTTCTTCTGCCGTTTGTTGTTTTCCCTTTGATTTTTTCATGGGGCGAAATCCAAACCAGTAGGCCGAAGCAATGGCCAGGGCAAAGAGGCCGAGTGCGACGGGATGGTCCAGAATCAGTGCGTAGTTTCCGTCAAGGACACTCAGGGATTGGGTCAGGCTTAATTCAAATCGTTCACCCAGAAAAAACCCAATGACGAAAACGATGACTGAATAACCAAAGGCGGTCATCAGATAGCTGATAATGGCAAAGATGAACATAATCACAACACCGGTCAGCCCGCCTGTTGCCATGTAAACGCCGACAATACAAAGAAGCAGTGCGGTGCTGAAAATGAATGATTCCGGCGCTTTGATCACTTTTGCCCAGAGCCTTAATCCGAACTGTCCGGTGATGAGATTGAGTATATTGGCCATCATCAGGGCACCAAACAGACCGTATATCAGTTGTCCCTGTTCATGAAATAGAAGAGGACCCGGTTGAATACCGTGAATCATAAATGCACTGATGATAAGCGCAGCCGCAATATTGCCGGGGAGACCCAAAGTCAGCAATGGGATCAGGTTTGCTCCGGAAACCGAACTATTGGCAGCTTCGGTTGCGGCGATGCCGTGGATATTCCCTTTTCCGAAGCTGTCCGGGTCCTTGGAGGTCTGCTTGGCCGTGGCATAGCTCATAAAGGCTGCTGCCGAGGAATCGAGTCCCGGAATGGCACCGAGGATGGTTCCGATCGCCGATCCCCTGAGCATGGTATATCGGCACGACCAGTATTCCGCCCAACTGATTCTGCGGTCTTCCTTTTTCTGGGTCCTGGGGAGTTCAACAGCAGCGGTTATCTTACCTCTCATCGAAGAAAGCCTCCGCAGTATTTCCGCGACAGCCAGCATACCGAGGGCGATGGAAACCAGGGGAAGTCCGTCGTAGAGCTCGAATATTCCGAATATAAACCGTGGTGTACTGGCTTCCGGGTCGAGTCCGACTGTTGCACAGAACAAACCCAGGGCTGCAGATGCAATTCCCTTGGCCATGGAATCTCCCACCAGCCCGGAGATGATAGAGAAGGCAAATACCATCAGGGCGAAGATTTCCAATGGCCCCATTTTCAGAGCGACAACGGCAAGCAGTGGGGAAACGGTAAACAGAACCACATCACTGAAAGCATCTCCGGTAATCGAAGAATAGAGTGCCATTTTTGTCGCCTTTTCCGGCTTTCCTTTTTTGGTCAGAGGGTATCCGTCCAAAGTGGTGGCTGCTGCATCAGGTGTCCCGGGGGTGTTAATCAGCACAGCCGGTATGGCACCTCCCACCAGGCCTCCTTTATTGACACCAATCAGAAAAGCAATTGCCGGCAGGGGATTTAGCGTAAAGGTAAAGGGTATGGCAATCGCCATGGCCATTACCGGGCCTGTTCCCGGCATGGCTCCTACAAACTGGCCGAGGACAACACCAAACCAGACCAGGAGCAGATTATACAGGGTGAAGGCGTCTGACAGGCCCGCGAGTGCCACATTTAAATCGAACATATCGTAAATTCAGGATAAATTTTTTATTGTGATTTTGTTACTTTCTGCTACCGACCGCTCTACATCTGCGTTTGGCTTTAGTGTTTGTTAGTGCGTATCGGTGTCCCATTATTTTATCGGGTCAGGGCAAAGGCCAGTTCAACAAGACTTCAACCGCGTACCACATCACCAGGGGCATTACTATTATTCCCGAAATCAACCAGAGAGGTCGACGTTCCCCGATCAGAATCATCACAATCAGGATCAGCAGTGGAGCTGCTATTCTGAACCCGATCAGGTTCATCATATAGAGGCCGGCCAGAGATAAGAGAAAATAAAAGCCGACGCGCAGGGCCGGTCCCGGATTGAATTCCGCCTTTCCTGAAGGAAAGATAAGTTGCACCAAACCCATTATCAGGGCAATTGATGCCGTGATATAAGGCAGGGTCGACGGTGCCAGCGTACTGAACTCGTCTATCTCCGTATGGTTTGGGATAATGTAGAGTATTAAAAGTAAGCCCAGGGCGACAACAACGAGCCCCGAAATTCGGTTCAGTATCATTTTCAAATTAGGGAAAATGACCCCGTCCGGGCGGACAGGGTCAATTCGGTTTTACATCTATTTACCTGCATCAATGAGAACTTTGATATCTTTGACACCATCGTCCAACATCTTCTTTGTGCCTTCCGGTCCCAGGTTATTCGGTTGTGCTTTCAAGGTGTTATAGAGAACCTTTTTCACTTCATCGGAGTGAATAGCACTGTCGAACGCTTTTGCCAGAGTTGCTTGTACATCAGCAGGGAGTCCCTTGGGGGCTGCGATATAGTAGTAAGGATCGAGATAGTAGGGATAACCGCTTTCGATGATGGTTTTCGTGTCGGGTGCATAACTGTGACGGGACTTGTTGAAAACCGCAATCATCTTCAGGTCACCGCTTTCGATATACTTGATATGCGCGCCGGCCAGACAGCCAACGGCAACGTGCCCACCCAGAAGACTCTGAATCTGCTCCGCACCACTCTTATGAGTGACCATTTTGAACTTGGCTTTAGACTGTTTGGTAACAGCAGCCATGATCATCTGCTGAGGTTTCGCATCGAAACCGACTGCTACACCACCCTGCTTCTTGGCATAAGCGATAAACTCTTTGAAATTATTGAAAGGCGCATCTGCCTTGGCTACCATGGCATTTTCACCCCTGAGGATCGTGCCAATGTAATCAAAGCTATCGATTTTAAATGGAAGTTTATCTCCCCTCAGGGCCAGATTCAGGAGAATCGGAACGTTTACGCCTAGTCCCAGTTTGAGTCCATCCGGTTTCTGTCTCATCAAGCCGGAGAACATTGCTACTCCACCACCACCAGGCTTGTTTTCAACTACCATGTTCCAACCTGTCTCTTTCTCAACTCGCGCTGCAACCAGACGTCCCATGATATCCGTTGATCCGCCTGCACCAAATCCGACCTGGAGCACGATTGAGCCTTTCGGACTCCATTCTGCCGCCTGGCCGATTACCGGAGCCAGCAACAAAAACGCTGCTGCAATACCTGCAAAGATGCTTCTTAGTTTCATGTTAACTCCTTTTTGTATTTTTTCGGGTTTTCTACTTCAACTCAATACATCTGGTTGAGTTTGCTGGGAAAAGTTGATTCGGAAAATATTGTTAACAAAATTGTTGACAATATCTGCGATGTCGACTGGAATCTTAGTATTGATCGAGTGGGTTGTCAAGATGTATTTAATGTGCTGGAGTCAAAACCGACTATGTTTTCAGGCGCAAGTTTTTGATTCCAGGAGGGTTTTAATTTTATTTTGGTGAAGAATATCAGAAACAGCGATATCCATAAAGTTTTTTTTAAAGGGTTGGTTAATGCGGATTATATTGTTGGGTACCGGCGGTCCGAAACCTGATCCTGACCGACAGGGACCGGCCGTTTTAGTGGGCACGGGTGATCGGAATATTCTGTTTGATACCGGTCGGGGAGTTGTCACGCAGTTGGTTCGGGTGGGAGTTGAGGTTAAGGACATCGATTTGATATTCCTGACCCATCATCATTTCGACCATATCAACAGCCTGGGTGATGTTTTGATGTCAGCGTGGAACCTGGGTAGAACGGATCCTATAACGGTATTTGGTCCGGAGGGAACAGCGTCAATTGTAGACTCCCTGATCAACCGGATATACAAAAGAGATATCGCCTTCAGGTTGAGAGAAGCGGAACTGAGTGGGGTAAAACTGGCCGATACGGATCAAATGGTTATTAGCAGGGATGTTGGAGCCGGGATAGTATATGATGAAGGGGGGATCAGCATCAGATCTGAGTTTGTGTTGCACGGGCATGGGTTGGGTATTTCCCAAGATGGTTGGAAGTGTCTGGGCTATCGCATTGAAGCGAAAGGACATACGGTTTCAATCAGCGGTGATGCCGTGGATTGCCACGGTTTGGATTTGCTGGCAAAAGGAAGTGATGGTTTGGTTATCTGTTGTTATCTTTCTAAAAATGAGATGTTGGATAAGGAGTCCCGATTGATAGCCGATCATATTCTGGCCTGCTCCCCGCAGATTGGTCGGATCGCAACCAGAGCCGGGGTAAAAAAGGTGATTTTGACCCATTTTCGGCAGAAGGACGAAATGCGGATAAAGGAACTGGTTGCAGAGGTTAAGTCTGATTTCAACGGAGAGGTGATTGCGGGCAGGGATCTGCTGACCATTGACTTTTGAACGGGAACCCCGGAAATTTCCCGGAATACCGGGATGGTTGAACCGCTCTTAAAACGAGTAACCAATGGATAGAGAAAGGTAGTGATCTCTGCTATCAAACAGTTTTTCTTTCCTGGTTTCGTCTCCCAGGTCTTCCAACTCTTTTTTGGCTCTTGCCAGTTCCGTTGATTTTCCGCCGTTATCGCTTATTTTTCGTGATGATTCAGGATCTCCCAGTCGATTTGAAAACAGTGCCCAATCGCAACCGATGGTGATACCTGAATCGAGAAGCCACTGGTTACCGATGGCAAAAGTACCGATGACAACACTCTCCTCATCCTCAACGGTATAACTCTTTTCTGAACCGGCTTCAATATAGGCCGTGGATTCGGCAATCCAGGTCAACCTATTGACAGCAAACAGCAGATTAAAGGAACTGCCCGGGAACATTCGATAGAAAACACCCCTGGTAACCAATTCGGCTTCAGATTTAAGGGTTGCCGATTCATTGGATTTGTTTATGAAACCGTACTCGATTCCGAACAGATGGCTTTTTCCCAGGAAGATCCCCGCCTGAAACGGATATAGATTGGACTCCGGCATACTTACAGAAAAAGGTGTTACGCCGAGGAACAGGGTGCTATCCCCCCGATTATCCTCCGAAGTTGGACCTGCAGGCTCTTCTTCCCGAGCGTTTTGCTCTTCAATTCCATCCACAGCCCCTTCGATACCCTCAATAATCCCCTTGATATGGTCTCCGAAGAGTTGATCGCTGGTTGACTGGACATCGGTCAGATTGGTTTCCTTTAAGGCAACATCATTCATGTAGGAATACCGCATATCGCAATTGGTGAGATCAGCGTAATCCAGGTTAACGGATTTCAGTCCTGTATAGCGGATATCACAGTTATCCAAGCGGCTGTATGACAGATCACTGTCACTGATCTGTGAATAGCGCCAGTCACTGTTCATGGCGAGGCTATCACTGGCCGACAATCCTTCCAGGGAGGAATATCGCCAATCAGTGTCGGTCAGATTGGCACCGGTTAAGCTGACATCTTCCAGTTCAACGTATTTGAAATCAACCCCCTGCAGATTGGCCCCTTCCAGATTGATATCTTTCATTTTTTTCCCTCGGAAGTTGCAGTCCCGCAAATCTGTAAAAGCTCTTGGAGCAAGACAGGCACCCCTGGGAAGCCCCTGATAAGTGTACTGTTTTCTGGTCACCGAAGATGGAGCGATATCAGGTACGGGTGCGGCAATGACCGCCGGCTGAACCCGCCTGGGTTGGGGGCTGCTTTCACGCCGCACAAAAAAGAATTCTCCATTCTCATCATCCATTACCTGAAGTCGGCCGTATTCGGGAGTTTGAACTCCCCAGTCATCTTTTACTTCTTTTCGCAGTGCAAATGCCAGTTCCGAGGCGCTTAAAGGCTCCTGCCTGTCTCGTGAGAGAATTTTAATCAACTGCCCGGCAAAAATGGAATGGTTGCCGGTTCCCTGGTCATCCACCGGTTCCAGCCCACCCGAGGTGATGATCTGGCGGCTCTTTTTTCGAGAGAGGTCGAGGTAAAAACGGGAGTTTGTTTCAGCACCCCGGGATTTTCGGATCAGGGAGCCGCTAAAACAGGAATCCGCAATCAAAAGTGTGTGCCGGGTTTTGATTGATTTGATTTTACCGAGAATAATACTGGTGGGAAGAAACAATCGCAATGATTCCGGTTCTCCTGCATCGCGAGGTATCCAGTAGCCTTCACCTTCATCCTGCGGGTAGTAGCCGTGCCCTGCATAATAGACGAAGAGACTGGAGTTTTGTTCTGCCACCTGCTTGAGTTGGTTAAACGAAGATATAATCTCATCGTAGGAAGCATCTTCCAGGATTGTGATATCATTTTCCGCAAAATGATAGTGATTGATGAGAACGGACTTGATAGCCCTGACATCGGAAATGGGATTCTTCAGATTCTGCCATGCCGGATTACGATAAGAATTGATACCTATGAGCAGTGCCTTATAATGCAGGGTGGTGCTGGCGGCGGTTACCCTGTCCCGGGTCTGTTGCAATTCATTATTGATTTCGACCAGCCTGATCCCTCTCAGGGACTCCATTCGCATCTGCCGATAAAAATCGTTATCTGCGGATTGCAGACTGTTGAGTCTTTCCAGAATGTAGGCAACCCTGGCCGGTTTGTTTTTCTGATGAAACCAGGCCGCACAGGAGAGATAATCTTCGGGTAACAGGCTACTCGAGCCTTCATCTGCCTCAAATACGATTCGTTCCCACATGGCTTCAAAAAACCGCTCGCTGTTTTGAGCACCGCTGACACCGTCTCCTCTTGCGGTTATTCCCGAAACATAGCTACGGGGCTGGACCAGTTGTTTTAGAAACGACAAGGCATCCGTAGTTTCAATCTTTCGTTGGCCAAGCAGCTCGGCGATTTGATAAGTTCCCGGGGTGTTAACTTCAACAAGCCGATCCGCCTTTTTCAAATACAACGAGGAAGCTCTGCCAATCCGGATAGCGGGAGTTTGGACGGGATATATCAGTTGACCGACTTTCGCTTCTTTACTGTTTCCTTGATGATCCGTAAGCAGGACCTCACCTTTGAACAGTACCAGGATTATCGGTGAGTCATCCGCCGATAATGTCTGGTGACCTGCGGCAAGAAGGCAGAATAGCAAAATTTGGATTTGCAGTGCTTTTTTAATCATCGGGACTCGATTGATTGGTAGGCCGGAAAAATGGTTTGTTATTTGGTTGCGACTCCCCAGTCGGATTACAATCTGGTTCCATCAGGCTCTAGTCAAAAAGTAAGGCAATTTTAACCTTCCCCGCATCAATCCGGCAAGTGCGATGACGGATGGCAGCGTAGCGTTGATAAACGGAAGTTTTTAACTGTTTTGATCGATGGCGAGGAACTCTAATGGGAGATACTGTTGGAACTTTGATGCGAGGATGCAAAATATGACTGGTCAATGGGAATCATAAAGCTGAACTTAGCTCCTTTTTCAGGAGCATTACTGGCCCAGATCACGCCATGATGATCTTCGATTATCTTGCGTGAGATGGCCAACCCCAACCCGGTTCCGCCAGCTCCGGTCTTGGTTCTGCTGCTTTGATAAAACTTATCGAATATCATATTGATCTCATTCACCGGTATTCCTACCCCTTCATCGAGAACAATGGTTCTAATTGCCGTGACAAAGCTTTCCCGAACACCCATTTTGTCTTCCTGGAAAGAGACGGTGACCTGCTTTCCCTTGGGACTGTACTTGATGGAATTGGAGAGCAAGTTGCTGATGACCTGCTCGATCTTAAAGGCATCGCATTCCAGGTTGAGATTCAATTCAGACGGTTCCACGATAATCCGCATTTCTTTTTCAACCGCAAGACACTCCAGTTCTGATACGCAACCATTTACAATTTCCTTGAGATTGTTCTTTTTCATACTGTAGTCCTGCTGCCCCGATTCCAGCTTGGACAGGTCCAGGAGATCGTTCAGAAGCACCATTAATTTGTTACTGGTCACCCTTATTTGGGAGAAATAATGGAGTAACTTATCTTTTGATGTTTCGATTTTCTGGATTCCGAATTTGGAATAGTTGATTATGTGGTGCATTGGGGTCCGTAACTCATGCGAGATGTTAGCCAGAAACTCACTTTTTGCCTGGTTGGCAATTACGGCCTGATCTTTGGCATAAATCAGTTTTTGTTCCGTTTGTTTTCTGTTGATGATCTCCTGCTGAAGATGAAGGTTGGCAATTGTCAATTCATAGGTTCTCTGGTCCACGCGTTCTTCCAACTCGTCATGGGCTTGCTTCAGCTTCTTTTCCGCTTTCTTGATATCGGTAATATCCCCGATGACACAGAGTATGAATTCGACATTCCCCTGGTCGTCTGTTTCCGGTACCATTCTGGCCTGGAACTGACGCGTTTTGCGGCGCTGCTCAAGGGTAAATTCCATGGATTGCGCCCGTTTGGTGCGAAAAACCTGTCTGCATTTCTTATTCAGGTTGGAAAAGGAGTCCCAATTGAAATCCAGTTCGGTTGTCATTTTGCCGATCACATCCGAATAGTGAAGTGCGGAAACATGCTCAAAGGCAGGATTGACATAAACGTATCTAAGGTCTTTGTTCAACCTGATAATGATGTCGGGTGAATTTTCCGCCAGGGCGCGGAAAGTCTCTTCGCTTTGCCGCAACTCCTCCTGGATCAGCATTCTTTTGGTGATATTGACTGCAAAAACCGTCACACCGATGATATTGCCATTCTCTTCCGTAATAGGGTTAAAGGAGGTCTGGAACCAGTTGCTGTTCCCGAGTGTATCCGTTTTTTCGATAGCGGACTTGCTTTCACCTTTCAATGCGCTTTGAAAATTCTCACGGGCCTGGTTTCTGCCATTTTCATCCGGCAGAATATCCAATATACAATCGCCGATTCGGATCTCCTTGCCCAGGGTCTTTTGAATCTCTTGGGCATGAACTTCGTTAAAACTGGTGTAACGGCAATACTTGTCTAAAGAATAGATTACGATATCTGCCGGACTCTGAATCAGGGAAGAGAGAAGCGAATTGGCCTCTTTTAGTTGTTTGTCGCCGAGTTTGCGTCGGGTAACATCCCTGGCGATCCCCTGGATGGCACAGGGTTTTTTGTCTTTGTAGATTAAGGATCTTTGAACCTCCAACCAGTGTTTTCTCCCTTTTTTATCAATGATGGTCAACTCTTCCATGTCACTGAAGGATTCTGATTTGAATATATCCCGGGTGACCGCTTTTGCCATGGGCAGGCTGGACCGATCGAGAATCTTGGAAAGATCGATAGAGGTCATTTCATCCGCATCATATCCTGTAAGCTCCAGGCTGGCACGGTTGGCATCGATCAGAATCCCGTCATAGTCGTGAATAAAGACGGCATCTCTGGAGCGTTCAAAAAGAGATTTATATCGCTCCTCGGTCTCTTTGAGTTTGGCTTCCGCCTCTTTATGCCTGGTGATATGCCGGTGAGTCCCGACCATTCTGATCATTTCACCGGAACTATCAAACTCGGAAATAATCCCGGTTACAACAACCCATCGCCAGGTTCCATCCTTGGCTTTTAGACGATATTCAAATTCATAATGGGCGGAGGTACCGGAAAGAAACCGGTTGAGTGTCTCTTCAAAGACCTGGTGGTCATCGGAATGCATATTGTTAAGCCACCAGTCAATGCAGTAATGAACCTCACCCGGCTCATAACCAAAAATAGTCAGCCATTTGTTGTCGAGCAGATACAGATCGTCCTCGATATTCCAGACCCAGATACCCTGCTCTGTGGTTTCCAGAGCACCGAGAATTTGCAGTTGTTGGGCCCGAAGCCGGTTTTCGATGAGCGTTTTTTCCCTGTTATCTGCTTCAAGTTGTTGGCAGCGTTGCGCAAGTTCAGCTCGTTTCTTCTCTGCGAGAGCCAGTTTAATCTCAAGATCCTTGATTATTTGATCTGAATTTTGCGGTCGATCGTTGCTGTCCAACATCTGATTCGCTCCTGGTAAAAGCCCGTAGCTGGGGTGGGTCAGAATATTCAGGGGATATCATAAAACGCTTGTATTCTCATTTCAATATTAAAATGAAAACGGGAAATTCGTTACCGGAATCATTGGCATTTTTTGATCAGGCAGACAACCTTGAAACCTGCGGAAAGATGCGGATATAAGCCGCAAATAAATCAGCCGGGGGGACAAAGCGATATAAATCAACCTGAAATCATAGGATATCCCTGATGGCACTGTTCTCATAAACCATTTGCTTTCCCCCATCCAATCCGATTTTAACCATTGCTTTTGCCAGTTGCTCTGAAGTAACTCCAAATTTGGGAAGAAGTCTGGAAAGTACAGGCTTATAAAGCAGTCTCACGACATGATAACCCAGGTTTGGCTCCTTGCGCGGCGAGACGGGGTAGATATATCCCGGCCTGAACAGGTAAAGCTGCGCGAAGCTCAGACCGATAAGCAGCTTTTCGGCTTTGCCTTTCTCCCTGGCAAACATTATCTTGCTTTGCCCCGAGAGGTCGGCACCCCGACCACTAAGTAAGCAAAAACTGGTATTGTCGTTATATAGTCTGATAGTCTCGGCAAAAGCATTTGTATAAAGAACGGTAATTTCACTGAACACCTCCCTGCTTACCGAACCGGTATAAGCGCCTATGCAATAAAAACAAACATCCTGGTTTCTGAAATGATCGACTATTCCGGAAAAATCCAGGAAGTCATGGTGAACAATCTCTTCGACTTTGGGGTGTTGAGTTCCGGTTTTCTTCCGCCCGATCAGGGTAATCTTCTCGACATCATCTCTCTCCAGACAGGTTCTCAGAACAAGACTTCCCACCATCCCTGTTCCACCGGTGATAATAACATTCTTCATATCGTTTTTTCATGCAACCTAACATGAGCGTGGTAGATTATGGCTCACAGACAGAGAGGCGCTGCTGATCTACCTGCAGGTGTAGACATACCGTCTTTGTATCACGAATGTAAAGGGAAGAAAACCTAAATCAAGGGCTGAGATATTGAAACCATTTCGTCATAATCGAAAACAAGCAGGAGCAGAACGAACGCCAGAACCGGGATAGTGGCAGTCAGCAGCAGGATACGATCATTCACTGTCAGAAAAAGAGCGACCAACCCGATACAGAAACCGTAAAAATGCAGAATATCAGCCGGCCAGATGTGAGAGTAGGAAAGTCCAACGATAGTCAGGAGCAAAAGCTCGTTTTATCAGTGATTTTCGATAATAGGACAAGGGACGACCGGATGCCCCGGATCGTGCTTTTTCGGTCATCAACGAAATTCCCACCCCGGCAAGTATCACAAATAAGGCAGCAGCTTTCCAATGGTGTTTTGTGGGGACAAGGTGTCGGCTTTAATAGTGTTGGCAAGCATTTTGATCGGAATGGGTAAAAATCCAATCCGAGCGGTTCAATGGAGTTTCAGTTCGATGGGGTCCGATCTGTATCATCATCCCAAACGGGGAATTTGCAAGTCGAGACTCGGTTGGTTTATTGCTTTAAGTTTCGATTTTGTTCACTTGATTCGCTTCCGAATGGTTTGAGTTAATCTAATTACATGGATTATCAATTTGTAATTATTCAGTAATTTTATGTTTGTTATTTTCTATTGACAAGGAAAAGCATGTTCACTAAAGTAGACATATGTTCACTACCAAAGGTAAACATACTCTACTTTTTATGTACTGCTACGGATCGATTCTGATAGCCGTTTAAAAAAATATAGGGACTGATATGAAAACACCTGAACGATTTAATATATATGAGTGCCTGGATCAAAGTGGCGAATCCCTTAAATTTATTTGTGACGGTCACGTTGATTCGGTCACTTTTCGCGACAAATGTTTCGAAGAGTTTTATGTGAAACCCCTGGTTATCAGACATCAATGGCGAAAAACCCGCAGTTTCAAAAATCCAAGACCGGGTAAAAAGTACGGAAGCAATATATCAGGTACTGTGCACTGCGTGACTGAAGAGATGGGTTCTGTACCAATCACCGTTGGTTTGGTTTGAAGGAGATCCTGGCTATCCCCGTTCACGTACCGATTTCAGATCATGAAACTCCAGCTTTCATGATCTTTTCATCCGATAACCCGTAAATCCTCACTGTTTGCCTGACGGCATGGTTATCAGTTGTGAATCCTGCCCGAATTGTGTTAAGCTTTCCTAATCATTTCAATCGACCCGTATTCCGGACAACCTTCCCAACCCGAGGTTTTTCCTTTTATACGCATACGGCTGGCTAATGAATCGATCAGGTCTGCTAAAACGGATATCATATTTCTTACGGAAGCTAATCATCGTTCTATGGTGCCTGATCCCCCTATCGGCCTTATCCCAGGAATATCGGAAGCAATCTCCGGCAAGCGGGGGTATACTGGATTTGAGGCAATGGAACTTTTCGGATATGGGTCCGGTTGTTCTTAATGGAGAATGGGATTTTTTTTGGAATCGGCATGTCTCCCCCGAATCTTTACTGAAAACCACACCCGGAACAGCTCCCGCAGTTGCCAAACTGCCCGGCTCCTGGGGAGTTATTGATCTTAACGGCGCACATCCTTCGGGGCTCGGATTTGCAACCTACAGGCTCAGGGTTTTTCTACCTCCTTCAAATGGCATCCTCGGGTTGAAAACAGGAGATATCAATACTGCCGGAACGGTATTTGTAAATGGAACCCGTTTGATAGAAGCCGGTAAGCCGGGAGAAGATGTCGATTCAACCGTTCCCCGCCTTGTACCGATGGTGGCCAGTTTTCAACCTGATTCCGATATACTGGATATCGTGATTCATGTTTCCAACTTTCACGACAGGGAAGGCGGAATCAGGGGAGAATTTTTCCTTGGAGATATTGAACAGATCCTGGACAAAAAAACCAGGCAATTCTCCCTGGAATTTGTGCTTTTTGGTGCTATTTTTGTTATCGGTCTTTATCATTTGGGACTGTACGCGGTGAGGCGCAAAGAGTTATCAGAGCTTTTATTCGGCGTCTTCTGTCTGCTAATCGCTCTCAGGACTTTGCTGACGGGGGAACGATACCTGGTGTACCTTTTACCCGACCTGTCCTGGACGGTGGCCGTCAAGATTGAAATCCTGACCTTCTACTTGGCAGTTCCCACGTTTTCGATGTTTATCAGCGGTTTATACCCCACCTATTTTTTCCGACCCGTTTTGCGAATCATTCAACTGGCAAGCCTGGCGGCTGCAGCCTTTGTCGTGATCTTGCCGGTGAGGATCGGAAGCGAATCCTTGTTTTATTACCAGATTTTTGTCCTTGCTATTATTCTGTTTTTGCTCTTTATCATCATCGTCTCCGTGTTACGAAAAGAGGATGGTGCCCTGACTTTCCTGGCGGGATTCATTGTTCTGGTTCTGACCACCGTGAACGATATTTTCTATGCCCTGGAAATTGTCAGCACCGGTCCCTGGGTCTCCTTTGGCGTGTTCGCCTTTATTCTGTCCCAGGCTTACTTGCTATCGTCGCGTTTTTCACGAACTTTTCAACGAGTTGAGACTCTGGGGATGGAGTTAGGATTGAAGTCAAAGGAGCTCTACCGGAAGAACATCGAGCTGGAAGAGCATAAGGAGCAATTGGAGTATAATGTTATCGAAAGAACCGAATCCATCAAAAGACTTCTCGACAACACGGGACAGGGGTTTTTGACATTCGGATCGGATTACAGAATAGAACCATTTTATTCAAAGGCTTGCCAAACGTTTTTCCCCGGCTCCATTGAGCGGAAAAACGTTCTGGAACTACTCTCCTCCTCTTTAGCCAAACACGATGAATCCACTATCAGAGAATTGCTGAACCTGGTCTTCGATGGCGTCTCATCCATTGAAATGTTCAATGAAATTCTCCCATCAGAGTTAATCGTTGAAGGGAGAGCCCTGAAACTGGAGTATCGTGTCATTCCTCCCACAGAAGTGGATGCGGGTTATCGGATTATGTTGATCCTGACCGATATTACCACCGAAAGGGAGCTTTCGGAACAACTGAAGAGAGACGAAGAGCGAAAAGAGGTGATTGTTAAAATCGCCATTGATAAAGCCGGGTTCATTGAATTTGCCAACGACATGCGGAAGCGGTTTCAGCTCCTGTATGAACTTCTAGGTCTGGATTTGGAACAGTTCGATCTCGACGCGCTGTTCAGTACCTTTCATACCATCAAGGGAGAAGCCGGGAGTTTTGCGCTGATACGTATTTCAGAAATGGCACATGAAATCGAAGCAAAATTGGACGCATTTCGAAACGGCAGTGAGCGTTTGGATGCCGAGTCGAAGCGGAGTCTTATTCTCCAAACCAGGGAGATGGAAGGTACCTTTGACGGGATACTACGTGAGTTCAACGAAGTCCTGCCGGAAGATGAATTGAACTCACAGGAGAGGATTTATCAAATTGCCGAATCCAAGTTCGAACAGTTGAAGTCATTCCTTCAGGATATTGTCACCCCGGATCAACACAAGCAACTGGACGAAAAACTCGATATTGTCAGCCGGCAGGCAGTTGCCCCCGTTTTCAGGCGCTATCGAAAAATAGCCGAAGAACTGGCGTTGAAACTGGAGAAGGAAGTCCGGGTTGAGCTTTCCGGTACCGATGTTGAAGTGGATATGAAAAAGTTCGAGGAACTGTTGGTCAACCTCGTGCATTTGGTGCGGAACTGCATTGATCACGGGCTTGAAGAGCCGGTGATCAGATCCCTTGCCGGTAAACCCCTGACAGGAAACCTGAGAATCGAAGCCCTGGCAGATGAAAACCTGTTGACCCTGTCAATTGCGGATGATGGCCAGGGAATGGATTCTGACCAGATAAAAAAGATGGCCGTGGAAAAAGAGATTGTTACAACAGATGAGGTTGAATCCTTGTCAGAAGAGCAGGTATTGCAATTGATTTTTGCACCCGGTTTTTCGACAGTCAAACAGGTATCCAGCATATCAGGGCGAGGAGTGGGCATGGGTACCGTTAAATCCGCTGTTGAAGAGATTGGAGGCAACATATCGGTGGATACCCGTTTCGGGAAAGGAACCTCATTCACCATCAACATTCCCCTTGTAAGCTAAGTCAGGACCCCACCTCACCTCAAATCGCCGAAAACAAAAAAACGCTTTTTTAGGCAACCCATTTGTGATATAGAAAGCAGATCTGAAAAGTGGATTTGATAACTAACAGGTTTGCGATTTGAGGAGATATCATGAGTGAATTCAAGTTTCGAGCTGGAGATGCCGACCGTGAAAAGGCCCTGGTAAAATCCATTGATGAATATAGTGCGCTTTATGAGCGATCTATCAAAGATCCCGACGGATTCTGGTCAGAAATGGCTGCAGATTTTCATTGGGAGAAGTCCTGGGACAGGGTATGCGATTTCAACTATTCCGTCTCGCGGGGTCCTATCCATATTGAATGGTTTAAAGGGGCTCGAACCAATATCACCTATAACTGCCTTGATCGACATTTGGAAGAGAGAGGAGAAAAGACGGCTATAATCTGGGAAGGAAATGAGCCAGGTGAACATAATACCTTTACCTACAAGGAATTACATCGTCAGGTCTGTCAATTTGCAAATGTGCTAAAAGCAAACGGCATAACCAAAGGAGATCGGGTTGCGATCTATATGCCGATGATTCCGGAACTGGCAATTGCCATGATGGCGGTTGCCAGAATCGGTGCCATACATAGCATCGTTTTTGGTGGTTTTTCGGCAGAGGCCCTTTCCGATCGAATCCTGGACAGTCATTGCAAGGCTCTGATAACCTCGGATGGCGCCATGAGAGGGGCGAAGGCAGTTCCCCTGAAGGAGAGTGCAGATACAGCCATGGGCATTTGCGAAAGAAATGGTCACCAGGTCCAAAATTGTTTTGTGGTACAACGAACGAACAGCCCGGTTACGATGAATTTACCACGGGATATCTGGTGGCACGAAGCGATGGAGTCTGCTTCAGTCGACTGCCCTGTTGAATGGATGGACTCCGAAGATCCGCTTTTTATTCTCTATACTTCCGGTTCAACCGGCAAGCCCAAAGGTGTTCAGCACAATGTCGGGGGATATATGGTCTACACCGGTACCACTTTTCGCTACATATTTGATTACCGGGAGGATGATATTTATTGGTGTACCGCAGATATCGGATGGGTGACAGGACACAGCTATATCGTGTACGGGCCGCTTTCCCAAGGGGCAACCTCCCTGATGTTTGAGGGAATTCCCACCTATCCCGATCCGGGCCGGTTCTGGGATGTGGTTGACAAGTGGAAGGTCAATCAGTTTTACACAGCCCCAACAGCCATTCGAGCCTTGATGGCACAGGGAGAGAAGTGGGCAGCAGAAAAGGATTTGGGCAGCCTCCGGATCCTCGGAACTGTGGGCGAACCCATCAATCCTGAAGCTTGGATGTGGTATTTCAGGAATATCGGTAAAGAGCGCTGTCCAATTGTCGATACCTGGTGGCAAACCGAGACCGGTGGTGTGTTGATCACCGCCTTGCCCTACGCGATAGATCAGAAGCCCGGTTCAGCCACTCTGCCGTTTTTCGGGGTAAAACCTGCGATAATCAATGAACAGGGCCAGGAGATTGAAGGAGTTGCCAATGGATTGCTGGTGATAAAGGAACCATGGCCGGGGCAGATGAGAACGGTTTTCGGAAATCACAGGAGATTCGAAGAGACCTACTTTCAAATGTTCGACGGATTTTATTTTTCCGGTGATGGCTGCAAGCGGGATGAAGATGGATATTACTGGATAACGGGCAGGGTGGATGACGTTATCAACGTGTCCGGACACCGACTGGGTACAGCGGAAGTAGAAAGCTCATTGGTCAGTCATCCGGTAGTGGCAGAAGCGGCTGTAATCGGATACCCTCACTCAGTCAAAGGTGAAGGGATTTATGCCTATGTGACCCTTAATATCGGCACCGAGGAGTCGGAGAAGTTGGTTTCTGATTTGATTTCACATGTCCGTAAAGAGATAGGCCCCATTGCAACACCCGATATCATCCATTTTTCCTCTGCACTTCCGAAAACCAGATCGGGTAAGATCATGAGGAGGATTCTCAGGAAAATTGCGGCTGATGAATTTGATCAATTGGGGGATACCTCCACCTTGGCCGATCCGACTGTTGTGGATACCATTATCAAGAGACACAACGATCTTACGAAGAGTTAAACCCGAAATATGCCTGATCCGGTTACTCATCTTAGCGTGGGGTTTGTTGTTGCCAGACACTGCTGCAGGGAAAACAAAGCGTTCTTTCTCTGCTGTTCGATCATTCCGGATATCGATGGATTGATAGGATTATTGTATATGTTCTTCTTCCTTCCGTCCGGAATGCCCTCTTCTGAAATAAAGGCTGTTTTTGAGAGCTTTCACCCAAGCTTCAGTGCTTCTTTTCTATTTCTGCCCTTCTTTGCCGGTTTAATTCTGGTGATATCCCGACGAACTGTTCCCGGTTGGATGCCGCCATCGATGAAAAAGTCCTACGCGTTGATTCTGTTGGCGATATTGGTCCACCTGACATTGGATATGCTGATGACCGGCAATCGCCCCTTCTGGCCCTTGCCTCTGGAGGCCGGTCTGAGCGTGATACCGTATTCGAATTGGGGAATTTTTGTCCCTATGGTCACCGGGATATCCCTTGTGGTAGCGGATCTGATTCTGTTTCCCGACAAAAGTGGAAAGAGTGATAGAAAAAGGTAAACCGAGGCGGAACGTCAGGACAGTTGCTTCTCAATCTCTTCAAACAGGCGGTCTTTGTTTATTGGTTTGGAGACATATCCATCCATGCCGACTTCCATGCATTTGTCCCGGTCTTCTTTCATAACATGGGCTGTCATAGCGATGATGGGAATTTGATGATTCCTGACATTTGACATCTCGCTTCTAATGATCCGGGTTGCCTCTAATCCGCCCAATCCGGGCATCTGGAGATCCATCAGGACAAGATCGTAACAGGTTTTTTCCAGCGCAGCGATCGCTTCGTGACCGTTTTCCACAATATCAACCCGGTACCCTTTTTTCTCAAGGATTTTGAAGGCCAGTTTCTGGTTGACTTTGTTATCCTCTGCCAGCAGGATATGGACTTTTTTATCTCTTATTTCCTGAAGTGAGTAGCGAGTGATGAGTTGAGTCTGCCCCCGTTCGGACTTTTCTTTGAATTGTCTGCCGATCAGGGTGAGAATGCATTGATAAATCAGATGCGGATCGACAGGTCTGGTAAAATAGGCGTTAAATCCTAATTCCCAGGCATTAAGGGCGTCTCCTTTGACACCGGTGTTGGACATAAGGATCAACTGCGTCGTTTTTAAATCCGGATCCTCCTTGATTTTCGCTCCCAGAAGACGGCCGTTCATTTTCGGCAGATGTATATCAAGAATTGCAATCTCAAATGGTCTGTTTTCCAGACTGGCTTTTTTCAGTTTGGAGAGAGCTTCATCTCCATCGCAGGCAGATTCGTATTGGCAACCCCAATTATCGAGGCTTTCTTCCAAAGGTTTTCTGGTGTTATCAACAGCGTCCACCAGCAGGATGCGTCTACCTTTGATATCTTCAGGCAGACGGGGGGTAGCCGCATCATCTCCGGACTGCTTGGCAAATTCGGCGGTAAACCAGAAGGTCGAGCCCTGACCGGGTTCGCTTATGACACCGATTTCACCATTCATCATTTCGGTTAACTGTTTGGAGATTGCCAATCCCAGACCGGTTCCACCATATTTTCGCGTGACCGAAGGGTCTACCTGGGTGAAGGATCTAAAGAGGACTTTCTGCTCCTCTTCGGATATGCCGATTCCCGAGTCGATAATTTCAAATCTCAGCATTACCCGATCATCAGTTTCATGCTCCGGTTTAACGATAATGAGGATTTCACCGCTGTCCGTGAACTTAATGGCATTGCCGGACAGATTTATCAGGATCTGCCTTAAACGACCGGGATCTCCCTTCAAGCTGGTGGGAACATCAAAGTTGACCCAGCAGGTAAACTCAAGGTTTTTCTCTTTTGCCTTATGTGAAAGCAGGTCCGTAACATTGTCCAGGGTCGTTCGCAAGTCGAAATCGATAATTTCGAACTTCAGTTTTCCAGCCTCTATTTTCGAAAAGTCAAGAATGTCATCAATGATGATCAGGAGCGAATCGGCACTACTTTTTACTATTTTGGCATAATCACTCTGTTCATCGTCCAACGATGTTTCCAGTAACAGGTTTGCCATTCCGATGATCCCGTTCATGGGGGTTCGGATTTCATGGCTCATGTTAGCCAAAAAAGCACTTTTGGCAGCATTGGCTGAAAGCGCCTCCTTTGCCAGAGTTTCTGATCTCTGAATGGCCAATTTGAGTTGATGCACCGTTTCGTTTAGATCCCTGGTCCTATCCTCGACCTTTTTTTCCAGGTTTTCATTAAGACTTGCCAATTCCGTATTGGAGTTGTTTAATTCGGCTGATTTAAGCTGTAATTCGACAGACAGCTTTTCAACAGCCTGGAACGACCTGGAAAAGCGTATGGAGATCAAAAACGCCTGGGCGAAGATAAAGACAAACATGCCAAAAGGAACCAGGATACCGATTTTGATAATATCGTTTTCGTAAAGGATATCGTTGATGACGGTGACAAACAGAAGGACAAACCCGGCCAGAAAGATAAAGGCTCCCTCATTTTTTTGCAGAAAGGATCGAACCAGTCCCCGGAACAGGTAAAGGCACGCCACCAGGGTAATAACTTGATATATGGTTGTGGTATGAGAGAAAAATGTCGGAGACAACAGGATGACAGCAAGCGAGAACACGGAACAGATAAAAACGGCAACGACCAGAATTTTTTTATGAAATTCGGTTGGAAACAGCGAATGTGCAAAATAAAGAAAAAGGGGAACCGTAATATAAAAGGTTAAATAATCAAGTCTGATAACTGTTTCCCATGAGATTTCGGGGAAATAGTGGACAAGGTAGTAGTTCCCCTGCACCAGAATTCTGAAGGAGATCAGCAGGCAAATCAATCCGAAATACAAGGGGGATCGTTCACTTTGTCGAAATAGAAACAGCCCAAGGTGATAAAGACCGATCATGATCAGGCTGCCAAAAACGAAAAAATCAAGGGACTGGTTGCGATTCCAGGATTTCAGCATCTCTTTTTCACTCCCCAGCATGATGGGAGTTAATACGCCTCCCCTATACATTTGGAAGTTGGAGACCTGCAGGATTATGTCCAGGGTCTCACCACTTGCGCTGAAGCTGGCAATGTGGGGGTAGAAATAGGGTTCACTGTTTTTTTTGTTCGTTCCGATCACCCCAACCGAGCTGATTTGGTTTCCATTTACGAACACTGCGAACGCTGTCCTGATTTCCGGGAGGTGCAACGCCAACCGGCCCTGGGTATTTTTGAGGTACACTCTCAGCTTATAACTGGCATACCCTTCTCCCCTTTTATTCAGTCCTTTGATAGTAGAATTCTCCCAGGCGCCGGGAAGCCAAGCTATTTGATCATCCGGTGATTCTTTCGAGCCGGATTCCTGAAAGGGATCTATTAACTCCTTCCAGTAAAACATCCATTCACCCTTGAGGGGAACCGGTCCATCAGCCTCAAAATTCCAATCGTTCAGATCAAGAATCCCATTCTTAGCAACCGGATAACTCCCGGATTGGTTATCACTGGCGCAACTCAAGCTGGCGATAACAATCAGCAACAGAATAGGAGCGAGTAGATTCGATCTCATGGCTGTCTGTTGAAGGGGCAGTATTCTAATCGGTTCCCCGGATTAGGATTGAGTTATAACTCTTTTGATACAATCGGTTGAATATGAATAGCAGGTCCTTTGCACCTTAGCAAAGGTTGAATTTATCCCGATTGAAGAAAGAAACTCGATGGAACCTGCAGTTTCGATCCACGGCCCAAGCCTGGGTTCGACTATTACTGGCGATGGGGTGAGCCGGTAGGAGATCGATTTTTAAATTAAAGGATTCAGTTAGATAAACAGGCAGGCGGGAAAAAAATTGATATAAATCTAGTTTATTTTTTGCAGCAATCTATTAAATACACTACAAATATTTAACAGAGATCTAACAAAAATCTAACAAACGAGGATGGATTGCGGTTCATCGGCGATACCCGATGAACATGCTGATCCGGAACTTTTTTTATTCACCAGGTAAGTCTGTCAATGGAAAAATTGGGTATAAAGGATATGCAGGTCAAGACCGATCTGCTTGTCACAATCTTTAGAGTAGTGTTGATTCTGTTGGCACTGTACTTTTTTCTGATCAGCGTAGGGTTAATGGGTTCCGGTTTCAAGGTCTTTGGAAAGGGATTCGCGAAAGCGCTGATTGAGACCACCAACAATCCTTTTGTAGGACTATTTGTAGGAATTCTGGCAACGGCTCTTATTCAGAGTTCCAGTACGACTACATCCATGGTCGTTGCCTTTGTTGCAGCCGGAAGTATCAGTGTTCCAAATGCCATTCCCATCATCATGGGAGCCAATATCGGGACGGCAGTGACCTCGACCCTGGTATCACTCGGCCATGTTACCAGGGTCAGGGAATTTAAAAGAGCATACGCAGCCGGTACGGTCCATGATATGTTCAATATTCTTGCGGTTGTGGTTATTCTGCCCTTGGAACTGATGACCGGATTTCTAGGCAGCACTGCAGAAAAATTAGCCGGTGGGTTGGCCGGATCAGGCGGAATGGAGTTCAAAAGCCCGCTTAAGTTAATCACAAAACCTGTCAACAAAGCCATTGTGGAGTTGGTTGTATCCTTTGATTTATCGAAGGTTGTATCGGGTGTGATCATCGTCGCATTGGGATTCATCCTGTTGATTGTAAGCCTATACTATCTTTCCAAGCTCCTGAAAATTCTTGTCTTAAAAAGGCTGCAGGTATTCTTTCAATCCTCTCTGTATAACAACGGTTTTATCGCTATTGTCCTGGGGATGTGTTTCACAGCGATTGTTCAATCCAGTTCGGTTACCACCTCTTTAATGGTTCCACTGGCGGCGGCCGGAATCATGACAGTACAACAGGTGTTTCCCGTGGCATTGGGAGCGAATATCGGAACGACAGTCACAGCGTTGCTGGCGTCCCTGGCCACCGGAAGCCCGGCAGCCCTGACGATCGCGTTGGTTCACCTTATGTTCAATCTAACGGGCATTTTAGTCTTCTACCCTTTACCCATGGTCCGTCAGATACCTGTCAGACTTGCCTTGTTCATGTCGGAGCTGGTAGTTAAGAATCGCATGTATGGTATAATACTGATTCTGGTAATCTATTTTGCTATCCCCGGTCTTGCTATTTATCTAACCTGATTATTAAGGATGTCATATGTTTGAACGGCTGAGTATGATATGGAAGGGAGATGCCCCTCTCAAAAATGAATATAGGCAGTTTGTTAAAATGCTGAACAAAGCCAGGGAACTCTATCTGATGATTGTTCATGCCATGAATACCGGTAAAGGTCTTGATGAGCTTGAGGAGGTGGTCTACAAAACCGATATTGAAATCAATAAGATGGAACGTCGTATCCGCAAGGCCCTGGTGACTCACCTCTCCACTAACCCGGGTCAGCAGATAGCGGGGAGCTTGATATTGATGAGTGCGGTAAAGGATGCGGAACGTCTTGGGGATTTCTGCAAAAACATGTATGAAGCCATCTCTTATTGGTGTGCGGCCTGTTCGGACATGTATTATGCCGATCAACTGAATGATTTTAAAAACTATGTGAGTACCGTATTTGACGATACGATTAAGGCTTTCGAAACTGAAGATGATGTTCTTGCCGGTGAAATTATCAGAGATGAAGTGATGTGGAACAAACGCTTCGACGCCTTTATTGGCGAAGTGGCCAATTCGGATGTTACGGCCAAGGAAGCTGTCTGCACCGTGTTAATGACCAGAACCCTGAAAAGACTTCAGGCTCATCTCTCCAATATTGCCTCTTCAGTGGTGCTTCCTGTCCATCATATCGATCACAGACCCAAAGAATTGCGAGATCGCTAATCCCGAGCGATCAGATTGACCTTAATATCCGGGATTTTAACATCAATCCTGAATCCCGGACGCATCCACCCTGTTAGCTTTCCGGATCCCATTAACCCTTGCTTCAAAACAGCTTGAGGAATTAATCGTAATAAATTGGTGAACTATTGATTCGTAACCTAGGAATTTCATGTTAGATTCTGATATGATAACATGTTATCTGAGTCAGCTGGCGATGCCAACTGGTCAATCATGCGGATATCGGGGATTTCAGGAGATTTCCGTCATGAAATGGTCAGGATAGGGATTTCGGCTGCTGGACAGATGTGAACGGATTAAATATGATGACTGCTTTAACCGCGATCCCCCATTGGTACCGGTTATTGTGATCATTGCTTCAATGCTGAATGAAGCATTGAGATCTCCTGCTTAATATTTCACAAAAGGTTAGATGAGTTTCTATTTTCAAGACGGGTTTCTCTATTGTGAGGATATCAAGGTTAAGGATATCCAGGACAGAATTCCCAATAGCCCTTTTTATCTCTACAGTCTGGACCGGATTCTGGAGAACTACAGGGCATATGAAAGTGCCCTGGAAGGGGTCTCCGCGATTGTTTCTTACGCTTTGAAAGCCAACACCAACCTAACGATTGCCCGACATCTGCGAGAAGCCGGAGCCGGAGCCACCCTGGTGAGCGGTAACGAATTAAAAGTTGCCCTGGCAGCAGGGTTCGATAACAAAATAATCACCTATAACGGAAATGGAAAAACCATGTCCGAATTGTCGTTGGCTGTTCTCCACGATGTGATGGTCAACATTGACAGTGAGTTCGATCTTGAACATATCAAAAAAGCCGCCCAGGAAACAGGCAAGACCGCCAGGGTTACCTTGAGAATCAATCCGGCAGTGGATCCCGAAGTTCACCCTTATATCGCGACAGGGCTTAAAAATACCAAATTCGGTATCATGAATGAACGATTGGACTGGTATCTGGAAAAAATAAGGCAAAGTCCGGAACTGAACCTTGTGGGAGTTCATTGTCACCTGGGATCAACGATTAAAAAGGTGAAGATTTTCAGGGATGCCATGGAAATCATGACTGGATTCTTCAAGGAAATTCGTGAAAAAGGGTTTGATGTTCAATATCTTAACCTGGGTGGAGGCCTTGGTATCGACTATGAACGCAGGGAAAAGATGCCAACCCAGTCGGAATTGATCGATTCCATCAGGGATTGTCTGCTGGATGATATGACCCTGATTGTCGAACCCGGCCGGTCGATCGTTGGCGATGCTGCGATTCTGGTTTGCAAGGTCACCGGTGTTAAATCCAATGGAAACAAGAATTTTATCGTGATTGACGGCAGCATGGCAGAGTTGATCAGGCCCAGCCTCTACGATGCCTATCATGAAATTGGCTACATAGAACCGGTCAATGGGGAAGAAAAAGTATTCGATATCGTGGGACCTATCTGCGAGTCAGCCGATTTTCTGGGATTGGATCGGAACCTCCCCACACCTCACGAAAGGGCCGGTTTGGTTGTTTATGACGCAGGTGCCTATAGTTTTATCATGAGTTCCAATTACAACCTGAAGATGAAACCTGCGGAATACCTGGTGAATGACAAACAATTAATTCGTATTCGCCGGGCTGAGACAATTGACGATTATATGCGTCTTTTTGAAAACGATCCTGTTGCCATTTAATCCGCATTCAGCCAGTCTGACCCTGCATGAAAATAAGAATTTTCAGCTTACGATTCCATCTGATCGCGTATGGGGTTCTCCTGATGGTAGGAACCCTCGTCTTCTGGCTTACCGATCTGGATCTCGCAATCAGCGATTATTGGTTTTATCGGGAAGGAGGATGGGTCGGAATTGATCATCCGTTTTGGGGAGCTGTCTACAAGCTGGGAACCGGCCCCAACATATTTCTCCTCTACGGTGCCCTGGTTTTACTCTCCTTCAGTTGGTTAATCTCTAAAAACAGGGCAACGAAACTCAAAGCACTTTGCGTTGTTCTTGCTATCATGCTGGGGCCGGGATTACTGGTAAACGGCCTGCTGAAGCCACTGATGGGAAGACCCAGGCCCTACGTCATGGAGAGGTACAAGGGATCGGACGAGTATGTCAAACCTTTGGTTCCGGCCGATGGTGGAAAGAGTTTTCCTTCGGGTCACTCGGCTTCCGGATTTGTACTGACCATTCTGTTTTATGTACTGTACAGGCAAAGAAAGAAACTGGCCTGGTTTGCCTGGTTCGGCGGCATGGGTCTGGGGATGGTGCTCAGCATCGGCAGAATTGCCCAGGGAGGTCACTTCGCATCGGATGTTTTGTGGGCCTTGGGATTGACGCAACTGGTCAATACTTTGCTCTATTTTAAGTTTGAAGCCATTTCCGGAAATGATCCCAAACCGGCGAGCAAAAACCCGGTGCCGGCCTCCCGGAAAGCCAAGGCCGGTTTCACCGTTCAGGCTGCCTTTCTCACTTTTCTCTTTGGCCTCGGTTACCTGATAAATTTTCCATTTACCTTTTACAAGACGTCCGACAAGAAAATCCCTCCGCAAATCACGCGAGTGATTATCAATTCGCCTCTGGAGGATGAAAAGATAAAGCTGTACCAAAGATCAAACCGCCAAATCGGATTCGATCATCTCGTATTTGCCAACGGTTTCCCCTGGTCCGATGTGCAGCCGGTTCCATCGATTCAATTGGAGGGTGATACGCTCTATTATTCGGTTGATGTTCGAAAGAAAGGCGCTTTTCGGGATTATCGGGGTAGAATTAAACTGTTTTTGCCAAAAGGTGTCAAGATCGACCTAAGTCGGGTCAAGGGACGTATCGTTGAAGATAACAGGTGAATCGACTCTTGTGTGACTGCCGGGACTATCCCTTTCAATCCTCCTCTACTCCGTTATCTTTCCGCAACTGGCGAATGGTGCCATTTCGCCAGCGGCTGTAAACAATCATCATCTGGGTATCTTCATATTCACGATCCGGAAAGATATTGAAATGGGACTTGTATTTGATTTTCGGAAACTGATCCAACTGCTGTTTTACTTCATCCAGATCTTTTTTTGATAAGAAGGCTTTCCTGGCAGCCATTTCCAGATATTTCAGATGAGCGGCAAACCAATCTTCATCGGATGGACCGTCATCTTTTGTCGATATCGGTAGTTCCAGAAAATCACGCACGCTTACTCTAGGAGCGCCCTTTTCAAAGCCAACCGGAATAATCTCGCTGTCCAGGAAGCCATCCTCTTCCGCAATTTCAGGTTTGCCAGGTTTTTCTGCCACATTGGGTGCCGGCGGTACAACTGGTTTCTCCTCGGTTTTTGCTGGTGGGGATGGATCGGTTTGGGCGGAAGATATCATCCCCTGTACCTGGTTATTGGCTTTTTCGGTAATCAGACGGGTGTGTTGTTTGACATCGGAGTCGGTTAAAGATGATTTTGATCCGATATCGACGAGTAACGGTTTTGTTTCTTCCGAAAACCGGGTAACGGACTTGCGGTCCATTTCCGCCTGAACCAGGGTTTGCGAGGCGGTTCTGGCGAGGTATTCCAGATATTTGTCGACTTTGTCAAAGGTCAGGGCGCCATCCTTACGTACATTGACGTAGTTTTTTTTCATTTGGGATTCAAGATAATCGCTGATTTGCCCTTGGGTCATTCCCCTGTTACTACCGCTGTCGCGCAGCCTTCCCCAGGCATTTTTTCTTCGGGACGATCCCGGGGTCAGGAGAACTGAGGAGGTGGGTTGGATTTTGAGTTTTCTCTTTTTTTCGGGGCGGGTGTCTTCCGGTGAACTATTCTTTTCTTTCATCCCAGCCTGGTGCACTTAGATTCTATAATCGGGGTATGATCCTGTTATTTTATCCGGTTTCAGGGCTTTCATTTTGCAGGGCCTTTTGCAGTTTGGCAATGGCATCCAGAATGAATTTGGATTGTATTTCATTAACATCAAATTCAGTTTGGATCGCGCTGATTTGGTCCAGCCTGGATTTATACCCTGTGGCTTCTCCTACTAAGTGTACAAAGCGTTGCTCCACAATATCAAGAACTGATTTTAAGATTTCCAGATACTCCCTGCTTTTGAGCTTGGATTCCGTCTGAATCATTTTGCTCATATTGATTTCACCGCTCTCTTCCCGCATTTTACAAGCTCCCTTGGGAAGTTCGAGGTCTTTCTCCTTGAAAAAGGCTTCAATATCTTCTCTGATCTGCAAAAAGGTGGATTTGGGTACATCGAGTTTTATAATATCCGACGACTCCTCCAGGTATATTTTGGAGACGATTTCACTCTGCATGAATCGCCAGAGTGTATACGCTTTATTTCCCTGTTCTTCTGCTGTCAGGTTGGGGAAGTCCTTCTTGGTCTGTTTGACGATCTCGTTATATAGCTGCTTGGAGAAAGCTTCTGAACTAACGGATTGTCTCTTTTCCAGGGCAATGCCAAGAGTTTCGTAAATCAGCTTTAGGATTCGGTTGTATTTGGCCTGGGGAATCCTGTTTCGGTTATTTTCAAACTCCCGCACCTTTTTTTCCGTAACAATGACTTCCACAATCTGGCTGAATCGCTTCATCAGGGAGTCCCTGATTTCAGAAACCACCGCGATGTTTTCCAGGATCCGGGTCACCAGCGACTGCATCAGGGGAACAATCTGATTTTGTAACTCTCCGGCGGAAGGAACATCAGAAATAAGCCAGGGGATACTCTTCTTGGGTATGACAAAAAGAAGGAAGAAGGTATCCAGGGGCTGATCCGCCTTCTTTTTCGGTATTTTCAAATGCCACTCATCCTGATCAGCCTGATCTTCGATTTCGCTGCTCTGTTTCCAGGCGTCGCCCCCAACCAGAAATCCCGGTTTGATAACACCGAAGTCTTTATCTCCTTTTAACAGGCGAATGCCTTCTGAAACCGGAATCCAGTAATTGGAAGCAAGTTCACTTTCGGGAATGGCATCTTCCGAGGATCCGTGGCAGATATAAAATATCTGCTGGACCTCATTGTGATTGTACCCTTCAGGCTTCAGGGCGAGAAGGTCGATCAGACCGTTAAAAGCTTTAACCAGGTTCTTTTTCAAAGCGTCGGAGCCGGTGGCCTTGATCAGGTTTTCCAACAGGGGGACCTTGGTATCGGTGAACCGGATAACTCCTGCATAGGTATAGGTATGTCCGACGATTTTGGAATGGAAGGTGCTGAAGCCCTGGTTAATAACGGTCGTTCTTTCCAGAATCTGTTTCTGCAGCTTTTCCTCTTCCGGCACCAGTTCCTTTTTAACCAGGGACAACTTTTTGACCTTGTCCAAAAAGTGCTGCATTTTGGAAACCGATTCGTTGAACTCGTTTTCACAGGTTGCCGTCAACTGCGCTGTTTGCTGGGCAACCTGGGCAAGCACCCGGTTCGGATTCCGCAGGATAAACATCTGCTTGACTGTTTTCAGGTAGCTATCCAGGTCAAATTCGTTGTCCGAGATCTTCTTGCTGAAGAAATTTTTAGCTACCAACTTGTCGGAATCAAACACCTCCTTGCGCGGTTGTACCTTTTTGAACATGAATTTTCTCTGGATCGAAACCAGGAGGGTGTGCATACGCATCTGGTAAATCCTGGGATTGAACAGCAGGACTTCGCCGATACTGATAGGTAGCTGTTCGTTAGGCAGAACCTTGATCAGCAATTCGCTCAAGGTGTCCAACCAACGATTCCAAATTAATTTCTTCTGGTACAGATAAGTCTGATAGTTCCCCTTGAACTCGGTTTTGGGGAATCGGCTCTCAAGAACCGAATTGAGAATGTCCATTAAAGCACCTGTGCTGTATTGGACATTGCTCGGCCAGGCAAAACTATGGACCGATTTCAGATATTGGCGAATTACCTGCCATACCTTTGGTTCCCATTCCTTCTCTTCCTTTTTGATAAGTTGGCTGGTGACTAATTGAATGTTAAGTAATTTTAATTGCTTATTGACCTCATCCCAGAGTTTCTTCTGAATTTGACTGTATTTGAAAAGACGGCTTTGAATTTCAAGAAACAGGTTGTAATAGATTCGTGTTTCCTGAACAAAACTGGCATCATCGGCATCCGACTGTTTAAAGTCCCGGATGAAATACCCCATGGGAATTTTAATCACAAGTGACAAATCCCCTTCTGCTATGGCAATAGTGGCATTTCGGGTGGAATTTCTGTCGATAATAGCCTTGTCGCCAAAGAGTGCCGGGGCTTCCATTTGTATGATCAGACGATCAAAAACGATAACGTCAGCCAGATGATTGCAGATCAGAAACAGATCCTTACCCTGTTCTCCTTGAACAATGATCTGATGATGGGGTTCGAAAAAGCCGAATTCGAGTTTCCTAACTAACTGTTTGCCAAGAATATCCAGGCAGACGCGGGTCAAAGGGTAAGACTTTAACAGTGCTTCCGATGCCTGTACGGCTTCATCCCCGAATGAAGAGATCTGATAATATGTGTTGTTTTTATAGGCCATTAATCAATCCAATCGATTCAATTTTCTATTCAACAGGTGTACCATTGGCTTAAACGTTTTTCCACTATAAAACTACCGAATCATTCTTTACTCAGTACTTTCTTTACTGCCGGTGCTCAATTGGTTAAACTTTACAGCCATCTATCACAGCCCGCTTCATTTTCCCCACTATCAAGTTCAAAGACTGGATTTGACGCCTGATATCGAAATCATCTTTTTGACCGTAATGTAGAACTATACATCAATGAATTTTTTGTCTTTGATCTGTTTCATAATTATTTTCTTTCAGTCAAGATTTCATCCGGTTGGCTCTTTATCCGGGAACACCATGCTTTACGGTCAAAGCGCTGATAATGGAGGCAAAGAGCTGGCTTTAGTGTATGCTGAAGACTTTTTTTGTCCGGTCAATGATCATGACCTCCTTGACATGATGAAACGGCTGTCCTATTTTCGTATGTTGATTTTTGTTTATATGAGTAAAAACCAAAGAGATCAAATCCAATCTTAGCTCATCCAAGTCACTGAATAGCTGTTTCTCCTCATTCCCTTTGGTAAAAAAGGAAACAGACTAACGGTTGGTGGACGTTCTAATGATTGCTTGATTATCGGATAAAGGGTACTATAATAGTACACAATATCCTTCTGATTCCCCTGACCAATGGATCTTTGAAAAAAGGTAAACCGCTGAAAACCTGTTTCGGAGATTTCCGAAAGTTAAGTTCCCCCGGGGGTTGACTTTCCCATGATCGCCTGTTTTATGGATATTAAAAAAACCCTTGAGCAAGAAAAAGAAATAATTGACCTGGTGATAGCATCAGTCTGCCGCAACAAAAGCATATCCAGTGAAATGTCCGATGATTTCAAGGGATACATTTATGAGAAGCTTCTGATTAACGATGGTAAAAGACTGAGGGATTACCAGGGGACTACCAACAGTACCTGGAAGTCATATTTGTCTGTTGTTATTAATCGACTGGCCATCGATTTCATCAAAAAGCACTGGGGAAGATGGGAAAACTCTGCCATAGCGAAACACTTGGGGAAGGTTGCCATGATGCTGGAAACCCTGATTTATCGGGATGGTCGCACTTTTAGCGAAGCATCGCAGTTTATCATGACCAATCCCGAGTTCACATTGTTATACCGTCTTTCTGCTGCCGAGTTTTTGAAAATAAAAAAGCACCTGCCCAACCGTGTTTCAGATAAGCTTGAACTCCATCTCAAAGAGACCCTGTATCCAAAAAACGAGTTTTTCAATAAAATGGATGAGCTCTTGACTAACAGGGATAAATCCTATTTGCAAAAAGTGATGCAAGTTTCCCGGGTCAGGCTGGAAATGACAATGCTGGAAGATTGGGACCTAAAGCTGCAGGGTAGAATACCTTCCCGAAAGTCAAGCAACATTTCTTCCCGTGATCAACTGGGTGATGAGGTACTGGATCAGGTCGAAGATAATTCCACGGTTAATCCCTTGTCCAGCCTCTTGAAGGATGAAGTGCAGTCGCATCTGGAGAACGAGATAGATTCATTATTAGCGGAACAAACAGCCACGGATCTGATGATAGTGTCCATGTACCTGGTTGATGGTTTGCACATTTCGGAAATTGCCAGAACCATGAGCAAACCGACAGAGCCCATGAAATCGATAACGGGGAAAAGAAAGGTCTCAAGCCAGGCCTGGAAAAGGATTGACAAACGAATATCCCGATTCACGAATGAACTCAAAACCCGGATTGAAAACCTGCAAATTGCGAAAGAGGACAGGGAGATGATTATTCAACTCTGTTATCAATATATCGTAAAAAAAATGGAAAAAAATATAAACCCTGTCGTCTACTATTAAGAACGAAATCAATAACAGCATCGTGTCCCTTTAAACGAATATCGTAAAAATTAGATAAAACACATTTATGAAACAAAAACTAAAAGCCAAAATGAGTTCGGAAGTTCGGAAACAATGTCTCGATGATAACACGATTGCGGCTTTTATTGACGGGCAGTTGGCAAAAAAAGACAGGGCACTGGTCCTATCTCACCTTCACCAGTGCAGAGACTGCTATCAACTGGTGGTGGACTCCATTGAGGTTGTCAGGGAACTTGAGAACTTTCAGCCGATGCCTGCTAACAGTTCGCTCTATCGGAGATGGTTGAAATCCATCGGTAGAATTGGAAAATACAGGGCAGCGGGAATTGCGATTCCTGTCGCTGCTTCCCTTATGCTGCTTTTTCAGTTCAAGACTGAGTCGGAATGGAGATCTGAGCGTCTTTTAGCCGGTTTGTCCCCTAGTAAAGACACGGTCATCATCAGCAGTTTTGCCCCGGAGAAATCAAATGAAACAATGATTTTGGGATTCAGCGGCGGCAAAACCGAGCAACAAGTTGCGTTTATGACAGGTATCCTGGTGGTGGATGCGAGGCTTAGCACGCTGCTGTCAAACAGAAATCAGTTTGAAGTGGTTTTGAAAAAAATGAACGAACTGGTTTTGACAAATAAAGACCTATTAACCGAATATCCGGAACTTCCAATCGAACTCAATAATCGTACCTCTCTGGATGCTGTTGAAAATATAGAAGAATACTATTTAAAGTCAGGAAGCAGTTATTTTTACAAATTGGGTTTATTCACAAAATCAGCGTTGGCACTCTCCTCTAATAAAAGGTCTGACCTGATTAAAAGAGAAAACCTGGATGCCCTCCTCAGTCATGCGGAATTCAAGGACCTTCCTCCCGGCATTACTCGAAGATTAGCTAAGATAGGAAAGATAATCAGTGATAATAAAGTTGAAAAACGACACGAAATCATATATAAAATAACAACAGAAATTCAACTAATTTTGTCCTGAGTAACCTTGTCTATCACAAGTTTCGGACTCTCATTCGGGTAACATTGTCAAACATTCTAATGCTATTCGGAACCTGATCTGATGGTTTCTTACCCATTTAAACGGATGCAGGTGATCGCCGGTCTCCTGATTGTCCTTTTGAGTATTCCATTCTGCCTGATTGCCGCAGTATATGATAAGGGTTTGGGGGAGTATTATATCCAGGAATTCGGCAGTTCCAGTCCGCAGGATAACCCCCTGGCCGGTCAAGCTCACAAGATATTTAATCGACTGATCGAAGCAAGCGAATTTGGGACGGATCACAACGTGCGGTTGATCATTGTTCCCTCTTCTGCCGCCAACTGGATTGGATGGGCAATGTGTCTCCCGGATGGCAGCATCATTCTGGTAGAGTCAATTCTGGATCTCTGTTTCGAAGGGTCATCAGATCCGACTCCCAAAGGTAATGCTCGCTTGGCCTTTATCCTGGCACATGAATTATCGCATCTGATCGATCACCATTTTACTTATCTGGACCATGGAGGGACAAAGGCAGGGACTACCGGAACAGTTCAATCAGATCCCGACTTCCGTAAAAAAGTTGAAGCAGGAGCCGATTATTCCGGTTTGATCCTGATGACCATGTCAGGATTTGAACCCGAGCATTTGATAGACGAATCCAATTTTTTCTTAGAGTACTTGAAAAGAGTGCGTCGTCAAGTTGAATCCGAAAGTCACTATGCACCTCAGAAAAGAAAAGCGGTATTAACCAATAGTCTCCGGCCCATAATCGAAAAACTCCCTCTTTTTGCCAACGGGGTTCGATTTTATCAAGAAAAAGACTACCGGCAGGCCCTGGAGGGTTTCCAGCAGTTTGCTACCTATTTTCCCGGCCGGGAGGTCTATAACAATATCGGACTCACCTACTATCAGATGGCACTCCGGGAGCAGTCTAAATACGATGCCAGCGGACTTTTCCGGTTTATGCTTTCGACTTCTGTTGATACCGAAACACTGGCTTTCAACCTGGTTCCGGATGAACTGGGCAAAACCCGTAACTATCGGAATCGCCACAGGGAGTTGATGGATAAAGCAGAATACTACCTGAGACAGGCCATGGAACGGGATTCAAGCTATATCCCGGCCAGAATCAATCTGGCTTCTGCTTATATCTCGGCCGAAAAATACGGTGAGGCTGTATCACTGATGAAAGAGACCTTGAAGAAAAGTCCTTCCAAGCCGGAAATACTGAACAATATTGCCGTGGCGCTTTATCTCAGCGATCCCCAGAACAATTTCGAAACTGCCCTGGATTTTCTAGGGAGGATCAGGGAGGAACCAACCGGCTACTCGTTTCGCTTTTCACGCTATAACAAGGCCAGAATTACCAGCGAACGCCTTGACTGCAATGATACCGCCGGCCTGAAAGCGGGTGAGGATTGCAGGAAAACCGTCTCCAAATCCTGGTCACCCTTTTTGAAAACCGAAACAGATACCTCCTACTCCAGGCTTGTCAGATCCGAGTTGGGATATGATCGCGATCAGGCTGCGGGCACTCTTGAAAAACAGAGACTGGCCCTTGTCATTGGCAATGGTGCCTATGCCGAGGCTCCCTTATTAAATCCATTGAATGATGCGACGGCTGTCAAAAAATCATTGGAAAATCTGGGATTTGAGGTCATTCTGGGGCTGGATCTCAATCGCTTCGAACTCCTGAGGATAATAGAGGATTTTGGACACCGTCTAACCCCTGAAACAACCGGTCTCTTTTACTATTCCGGCCACGGCATGCAGGTGAAGGGTGAGAATTTCGTTCTGCCGATCAATATGAACTGGCAAACAAGCAGCCCGAGGGCTGAGGTCGATCAGGACGAAAAAATCCGAAATATGGCGGTCAGCCTGAATCGCGTATTGGATAGAATGGCGGAAGCGCGGAACGTACAAAATATCGTTATCCTGGATGCCTGCAGGGATAATCCTCTACCCGGATTGGGCAGTAGATTCCAGGGATTTGCCGAAATGATGGCACCCCCGAGAACCTTCATCGCTTATGCGACATCACCCGGAAAGCTCGCCTGGGATGGAATGGATGGCAATAACGGGGTATTTACCAGCTCGTTCTTAAGACATCTTCCGGAAACCAACCTTGATATCCAGGATCTGTTTCAGGAAGTAAGAAAGGAAGTTGCTGAAAAAACCGGACAATTTCAAACAACCTGGGATGTCTCTACACTGGAAGAGGGGTACTATTTTAACCCGGCCAAACCCCAGGATTGGACCTGGCATATCGTTGCGGGCGTTACAGCGCTGTTAGCCGGCTGGCAAGCCAGGGAAGAAGCCAGGAATTATCGTCAACTGGCTGATGAGAATGAGCTGCTGGAACAGAAGTATCGCAATGCAACCAGTCTGGAAGATTTTATCGAAATCAGGCAAGAGTACTATGTCAACCAGGAGAAGATGAAAACCCATAAACGGAATTACGAGCTGCTGGATATATTTACCGCAGCAGCACTGATATGGGAAATCTACCTGGTGGCTTTTGAGACCTATGATGAAGGCATCTATGACCAACCGGAGTTTGACCTCAAACCCGAAACCGCCTTTTCCCCCAACACTCAAACCATTGCAATCGGAATTTCAGCTCAATGGCGTTGGTAATACTCTGTAAACTGGTATCCGCATTGAAAAATATCCGCTGGTGGTTGTTTGTTTTCCTTTTTCTGGCTGCCTGTGGTTCCTATGATAACGCTGATATTGCCGCTGATGCAGACAACAAGACCCTGGGGGGAAGGACGAAGCTTGAGGATGTTGAAGTTGCAGATGCCATGCTTCAAAACTGTATTGATCAATACAATGCCACCTATGTATTCGAGCTGCAGACCCTCTCCTGTGAAAGCCAATATATCACTTCGCTGGAGGGGATCGAAGTCTTTAGCGAACTGCTCAATCTGTCGTTGCGAGATAACCTGATCACGGATATCACCCCTTTGAGCCAGATCAGTAATCTCAGCCGGTTAGGTTTGCAGTATAATCAAATTACGGATATTACCCCTCTTGCATCACATATCCAACTCGCTGAACTGTTTCTGTACAATAATGACATTGATGATATATCTGTTTTGCAAGATCTGAAGTCCCTGACGTCACTGACCATCAATGATAACTCCATTTCGGATATTAGTGCTTTGGCAAATCTTACCGGCCTTGTCAGTATTAATCTTGGCAGAAATTCAGTATCAGATCTGACGCCACTGGCGGGTCTTTCCAGGCTCAACCAGCTATATTTGCATGAGAACAGTATTTCCAATATCGAATCACTCGCTGGCCTGACAGGGATGATCTATTTAATCTTAAACCAGAATTCCATCGAAGATGTCTGTTCCCTAAGGACCCTTAGTAACTTGCAAGCGATTCATCTAGATGATAATGCCATATCCAGTGGTGTGGACTGCCTGGTCACTCTCACCAATATCAGTGCCGACACCGGTTATCAGATCAATCTATCAGGGAACAACAATATACCTTGCAGTCAATTGAACACATTGGAAGCGGCCCTCCCCGGAAAGGTGGTTCATCCCGATTCTTGCCAATAATCACTGCCAGGCTTTAATGGTTTGCCTCATGTCGATACCGAATTATTCTATCCGGAACAGAAACTCAGTTCAAATCTTACAATTTTTTGGTTTGAGCCGATATCATGTCAAATCGACACTGGAAGGCAGAAAAAGTGATTTTCACTCGGAGTCCCGCACCCGTTACGGTGAAATTCATGACGCTGAATAAAGAAGCTCATTCAAATCGAAACGATGTATTCCACTTGACGCTAATTTAATGCATTTCAACATCAATCGTTTTTCACAGCTAAGTAGCATATTCCGTAAACTGCCGGTAATACTTTTTTGCCTGGGCCTAAAACAGTCTTTGAATCAATCAAAACTATTGATCTCTTCAGTATAATCTCTCTCTTTTGACTTATCGATCTCCAAAGACAAATCATTTTTTTTGATTTGCGTTTTTTATCTCAATAGATTTCAGTATCTTGTTTGATTTATCTTTGACGATAAAGAAAAAAAGGCCAGTTCTGTCGTCTTAACAGACAAGATATCTTAAAGCGAAGGTAAATTTAAATAAAATTAGCAATAACGGCTGCAGCCTAAATTATCGTTAAATAAGAATAAATAGGAGATCATCATGATAAAAAGAACCCTCGGATTGCTTGTTTCTGCTGCTTTATTTATCGGTTTAACCACACTCCAGGCGTCGGTGCCGATCAAATATGATATGAAGGTGGTTGAGACCAAGGTGGTAACCGAACAACTGGAAGTCATCGATTTCGTCTGGCCTTGTGAGTTCGCCTGGCAAATTCCGCCACAATGTCTCTAATTCGAAATGATTGGAGCGTTTCCCACGACTGATAGCTACTAAACTTGAATCCCGGCTTAATTTCCAGGTTTACTGGCATAAAACTTGACTAAGATCCCCAGTGATTTTAAAACGACCGGAAGAGACGTGGTTTAGAAAATGAGAGATTGAGTGGTCATCACTGCGACGAGTTTTCCAGTAATATAAAGGAGTAATCGTATGGATTTCAGCAATTGGTTGTGGGAGAAAAAGGGGGAAAAAACGGTTAAAAATCTGCAGAAGCACGGATTTGATGCCCGGCTCCTTCCGGATTTGGAAACCGCGGCAGGAGCAATAATTGAAATGATCAGCGAGTATGAGAGCTTTGGTTTTGCGGGTTCTGATACAACAAGGAGGCTGGGCCTGCCGGAGTCTTTACTGCAAATGGGCAAGACGGTTTATGATCATTGGCAGGAGGGAATATCCGCGGAGGAGAGTTTAAATATCCGGAAAATGCAATCCCGGGCCGATTGCTTTCTCTGCAGTGCCAATGCAATAGCCATGACCGGGGAAATTGTCAATGTGGATGGGGTTGGCAACAGAACCAATGCCATGTCCTTTGGTCCCAAAAAAGTGGTTGTAGTGGCCGGAATGAACAAGGTGGCCAAGGATCTGGACAGGGCATTGGACCGGGTTCATGAAATAGCCGCCCCTATGCGGTCCAGAAGTCTGAACATGGACACTCCCTGTGCTAAAACCGGCATTTGTGCCGACTGCAATTCCGAGCAGAGAATTTGCAGAATCACCACCATCCTGCATCGAAAACCCATGCTGACAGATATCTCTGTTGTTTTGATCAACCAGAATCTCGGTTTTTAAGAGACCAGTACCTCAATCCGCAGTTTTCCCTGTCTATCTATCTTTTATTGCCAACATCTCCGACAGCATCCGGTCAGTCGGGTGCTCATTCCCGTGTCATTTTGGGCAAAGATTTTGCATTGTACACCAACGCCGGGTGCCCGTTAGAAAATCCCCAATTGGGATAACCGCGTCGGAGTAGTTGTGTGGTCCAATTCTTTTTTTACTAACCTTAGTTCCGCGTAATGATCATGAGCCAAAGCAAGAAAAAGTCGGTAAAAGAGAGTCCGGAATACTCATTGGATCGTATGAAAAAGGAGATTACCGAACTAAGTCAAAAGTATGAAGAACTGAAGCTGAAATACCAGGATAAATCCAGACAGGTTAGCCTGTTCAAAGCGGTCGAGTTTATCAATAGCGAACATTTTGAATTAAAACAGTTCCTGGATCGGGTTATGGATTGGATCATGGTTGCCACCAAAACAGAATCCGCAGCGTTGCTGTTGCTGGATGAATCGGAACAAAATCTTGAGTTCAAAGTGGCTAAGGGGCCAAGTTCGGCGGGCTTAGAGGGACAAACCATTTCTAAAACGGAGGGAATTGCCGGTAAAACCCTCTCCACAAACCAGCCTTATATTTCCCAAAATGTTCAGGAAGACAGCAATTGGAGTTCAAGAATAGCCAAAACCCTGGATTACTCAACCGTGAACCTTCTGGCTGTACCCCTGTGCATACGAGGTGTACCCAAGGGCGTGATTGAGATTATCAATAAAAACAGCGGTGAACTATTTAACGACAACGATGTTGCCCTGCTTGAAAGTTTAAGCGTTGAGGTGGCTCTGGCGCTGGAGAATGCCAGATTGTTGGATTCCGCCAGGTATCGAGCCGATAATTTCACCAAGTTGGCTCGATTATCCGCGATTTTGAACTCAAGTCTCGATCAGAAAACGGTTCGAAAAAGAGCCTTGGAATCGGTTGTCGAGCTGTTGGAGTGCGAGACCGGTTCACTCTACCTGATTGATGAGGAACGAAACGAGCTCTATTTTGAAGTGGCACTCGGTGATAAAGGCGACGCGGTTAAAGAGGTACGCTTGAAAATGGGAGAAGGAGTTGCCGGCTGGGTAGCAGAGAACGGCAAAAGTGATCTGGTTCCGGATACCACCCTGGATCCCCGTTGGGCGAAGCGGGTGGACGAGAAATCGGATTTCATCACGAACAATATGATCACGGTTCCTGTCAAGGCCAAAAACAAGGTCATTGGCGTTTTACAGGCTATCAATAAACTGGATGGCAGGAAGCCGGACCGCTCCGATCTTAAACTATTGGAAAGTCTTTCAGACCAGGTTGCCATTGCACTGGAAAATGCCCGTTTATATGAGCAACAAAAGGAGATGTTTTTCGAAACCGCCGAGGCGTTGGCCGCTGCTATTGAAAAACGGGATCCTTACACCGGTGGCCATACGCGCAGGGTTCGAGATTTCAGCCTGGCAACCGGGCGTCATCTCGGTCTAAGCGATGAAGAGTTGGAATTACTTGAGATAACAGCTATTCTGCATGATATCGGCAAGATCGGCGTTGATGATGCCATATTAAGAAAACCGGGAAAACTGACCGATGAAGAGTTTGACAAAATGAAAATGCATACCAGCTATGGTTATGAGATTTTAAGAAATGTGAAACAATTGGCTCCCGCTATTCCCGGTATGCGACATCATCACGAACGAGTTGACGGAAAGGGGTATCCCCATGGTCTGAAAGGAAAGGATATTCCTTTGCTGGCCCGAATTATCTGCGTGGCGGATACATGGGATGCCATGACTTCCAACCGACCATACAGGCAAGGATTGTCAGACAAAATCGCTTACGAGGAGTTCAAAGCTAACAAAAACAAGCAGTTCGACCTTAAGGTTATCAATGCTTTCCTGAGAGCCTACAATAACGGTGAAATCATCTCCCAGAAAAAAGAGGAAGAATTGAGTTCCGAGTCTGAGTAGTTGATTCTTTAATTGACCTAGTACAATGTAAAACTTAATACTTCGCATATTGAAAACTATATGCTATTCTCTTCTCCAGAAACAACCCAAACATGGAGGAGAATATGGCACCGAGATACAGAGTCACTCTTACAAAAGAGGAACGAAAAGATCTGGAAGCTATTTCTACCAAAGGCAAAAGAGCAGCCCGAACCGTATTGTATGCCCGTGCATTACTACTATTGGATGCCGGTGAGTACGGTCCCAAATGGTTTGTTGCCAGTGTAGCGGAGGCGCTAGGTACTACTACTAGAAGCCTTGAAAAGTTGAAAAAGAGATTTGTCGAAGAAGGTCTTCCAGATGCGATAGAACGAAAAAAACGGACCACACCGCCGCGTGAGATCCAGTTTGGTGGAGATTTTGAAGCGAAACTGATCGCTTTAGCCTGTACGGATCCGCCGGAGGGACGTAAGCGCTGGACAGTCAGATTACTGGCTGAAAAGCTGGTCGAGCTGGATATTGTACCGAGTGTTTCGCCGATGACTGTTTGCAACGCCTTAAAAAAAATGAATTTAAGCCTCACCTCAGCCGATACTGGAAAATTCCACCGGACCATAACGCGTCCTTTGTAGCGGCGATGGAGGATATTCTGGAAGTCTATGCACGTCCTTATAGCCGGCGATTTCCGGTTGTATGTATGGACGAGTCGAGTATGCAGCTGATTGGCGACGTTCAAGAACCGATACCGGCAGCTCCCGGCCATCCGGTGTTGATGGATGATGAATATGTTCGCAAAGGTGTTGCGAATATTTTTATGGAAGTGGAGCCTCTCGGCGGAAGGCGTAAGGTGAAAATCACCGAGCGCCGCACGAAGATTGACTGGGCATACTTTATCGAAGAGATGCTTGAGCAGAGATATCCTAAAGCGGAAAAAGTCGTGCTTGTAATGGATAATCTGAATACGCATAAGATCGCATCCTTGTATGAAGCATTTCCGCCAGAGAAAGCCCGAAATCTGGCTAATCGACTTGAAATTCATTACACACCAAAGCATGGGAGCTGGCTCAATATAGCAGAAATTGAACTCAGTGTTTTAAAAGGGCAATGTCTTTCCAGCCGTATTGATTGCATTGAAAAAGTTCGTTCGAAAGTATCTGCGTGGAACAATGATAGAAACAACCGCCAATCAGCAGTAGACTGGCAATTTCGCACATCAGATGCACGGATAAAGCTGAAAAAACTATATCCGAAACTTTAAACTGTACGATGTGCTAGGTATCGATTAACTCTCTCATGATTTAAGCCGTCCATCCGCCCTCCCCTAAAACGGGTCTTGTAAATTTACCAGATTCTGATACAGTTCGCCTTGCAAATATATCAGTGATATCCGTTAACTACCGTAGGTATCACCAGACGAGCGGACTATCCGGTCCAATAAACCCAATTTCCCGCATTACTGCACCAGTCGACCTCTTGACTGTTGAGTTCATCCGAATCGGATGTAACAACCTATAAGGAGAGATAATGGAAAATCTGGCAGAATTGTTGAGGGAGCGTTGTCAAGCGGATCCAAACAAATCGGCTTTTTTGGTGAAAGAGCTGGATAAATGGAGAGAGATCACCTGGTTGCAGGTTGATCAGATGGTAGAAAGGGTTGCAGCCGGACTTCTCTCATGTGGGATCCGACCGGGAGATCGGCTGGCCATCCTGGGAAATACCCGGTTGGAGTGGACCCTTTCCGATCTGGCGGCAATTCGCATCGGCGCTGTCAGTGTCGGGATATATCAAACTCTCTCACCGGATCAATGCAGATACATTCTCGAGGATTCAGGTACTAAAGCGCTTTTTGTGGAAAATCGGGAACAACGCGAAAAGGTGGCCCCGTTACTGAAGGATCTTCCGGATCTCAAAACCATTATTACCTGGGACGCAGATGACGATCGGCATATCAGTATGGAGAAGCTGATGCAGACGGGAAAGGAAAGTCTTTCCTCAACACCGGAACTTGTCAGGGATTATGAGTCTGCGATTCGATCCGATCAGATCGCAATTATCATCTACACTTCCGGAACCACCGGACCTCCCAAGGGAGCTTGCCTGACTCACAAGAATATTTTGGCTGAACTGGAACAGATCAACCAGGTTTTTAATCCTGATGATGTAGGTGAGATCATGATGTTTTTCCTACCGCTCTCCCATGTGGGAGAAAGGGTGCCGGGGCAGTTCATGAGAATTGCCAGGGGAATTACGGCAGCTTATGTAAGGGATATCAATAAAGTGCTTGATGATATCGCGGAAATCAAACCGACATTTTTCGGCAGTGTTCCCAGAATTTTTGAGAAAGCCTATGCCCGAATCCAAAATGAGGTCAACAATGCTTCACCGCTCAAAAGGAATCTCTTCCGTTGGGCGGAGAATACCGGTCGCCAGGTCAGCCGCCTGAAACAAAAAAAAGAGCCGATCCCTATAGGCCTCAAAATTAGATATAATTTGGCTGATAAGTTGGTTCTTCACAAAATCCGAGACCTGTTCGGGGGCAGGGTAAAATACTTTCTCTCTTCATCGGCTCCCATCGCCCTCGATATAATCGAGTTTTTTCACGCCTGTGGTTTGCTGATCCTGGAAGCATACGGACAAACCGAGGTATCCTGTTTCTGCACCCTCAGTCTGCCGGATTCCTATCGCTTTGGTTCGGTTGGCAAAGCTATGCCGGACACCGAACTCAGAATTGCCGAGGATGGTGAAATTCTGGTCAAGGGAGAGATTGTCTTCAAAAAGTACCTGAACCAACCGGATCTCACTGCCAATACCCTGACGGAGGACGGTTGGATCAAAACCGGGGATATAGGCAGGCTTGATGAAGATGGATTTCTTTGGATCACCGGACGGAAAAAGGAGATCATTATTACCTCGGGGGGCAAAAACGTAACCCCATCCAATATTGAGTTTCTACTGATGAAAGATCCCCTGATTGAGGCAGCGATGGTACATGGGGACAGGAGAAACTTTCTGACTGCGCTGATTTCGCTATCTCCTGATCATATCGCGGTTTGGGGGGAGAAAACCGGTTACCCAGGTCTGGATTTTGAAGCTTACACTAAACTTCCGGAGATGCTGGAGTTGGTGCAAAAGAGGGTGGATGAAGCCAACTTGGCACTGGCCAAGTTTGAGACAATCAAGAAATTTGCGATTCTACCTCGTCCACTGCAGGTCGAGACCGGAGAGCTAACGCCGACAATGAAGATTCGTCGCAAAATTGTTGAAGAGAAATACAGACAAACCCTTGATTCTTTTTATGAGTAGCTTCGGATCAGGGGCTAAAACAGACTTAACAGTTTCTTGGCCATCTCTTCCGTGATTTCGCCACTTTCCAATAATTCCAGGATTTCATTCAGAGATTCGATTGTGTTCATTGAGTCTTCCATGATTCCTCCATGATTAAAGCAAGTTATCCGTATGAACTTGGATTATTATCCGTAAATGATGAGCAGTTTACGGCAAAAATGCATAAAGCAAACCAAAGCATTCAAATCGGATGATCACAGCAGAAAAATGGGAATCAGGAAAGGGAGAGGTCGGAACTGAAGCATCACCGACATTCCTGCCAGGGTGGCAAGTTCCTGACAGGAATAGTCGGAGAGGAGTTAAATGCTTGGTTTAAAGAAAATCCACTGAAAGGCTCTTGACAGTGGCTGGGGTCACGACATCGCTGGCAACGGCATCGATGTCGAGATCATCGAATCCGCTAGGTACATCCGTAGCGGTTCCCTGGTCGCAGGTTCCATCGTCATCGGGATCGTAACAGGTACCTGCAAATCCATCGGAATCAAAATAGGCCGGATTGACCATTTTGGTTACGTGAATCAGTTTACTTAATTCTGAAGCTCCTGTTGAGGAGGAGTTGTTTCTGGCCCATTCAAGAATTTCAATGACCTGGGCGTAAGTCAGATCGGTAATGGCCGATACACCGGAAAGATCGATTCCGGTCCAGAAGGCAATATTGCTGACACTGAGTCCGGTGGCGTCCCAAACTTCCTTGAGCTTCTCCACGAATATGGCGCTGACGCTTTCACTGGTCCAATAATCATCCGCGGTGGAATCTGATGGTGGCAAGGCCAATTGCAGAATCGCCATGTTCTTTTTGTCATCGCTTTGTCCCTGCTCGTCAAATCCGGTAGCCGCAAAAACATAGTTACGTGCCTCAGCCGTATCATCCGTAGCATCGGAAAACCAGTCCAAGGCCGGAAAATAGTAGTTCCCCCAGAGGGTTATCACATTGTCTGTGGATTGTGTGACTTTTATCCAGGCATTTTCTGGACCGCTGCTGCTGTCTCCGTTCATATTCTGAACCTTGATTGCCATCTGCTTGGTCCCGGACGTTGCAGTGGAATCAAAGATAAACTGGATCTTGGCATCATTGCTGGGATCGTTACTATCGGTGGCAATGGAAAAATCCCAGGTGTATATTCCCTTGGCGGTTTGTTCCGTTTCGTTAACCGTAAGATACGCCTCGAACCCTTTCTGATCGTCGAAATACAATTCCATTTTGGAATCATAACCATTTACAGTGTCCGGACCCCAGACGATTCGGGACGGTTCTCCAGTACCGGGAGAGGAGTTTGTCCAATCTCCGGATTCGACCCTGCCGATAACGCCGTAAATTACCTTGGTAAAGGTATTGATCGTAGAAGCCCAAGCCTCCATGGCACCGACATTTTGGCGGATTCCCTCATATACCGCCCATACCGGTTGGTCTTCGGTGGTGGGTGCCGTACTCAAGACCCTTGCTGATGTTGAATAGAGTGAAGCAGTTGCTGAGCTGGAAGAGGATGAACTGAGTGAGGATGGTATGTCAACCAATGCATTACTGACAACTTCCGAACGTTCATCGGTATCTGTGGAGACATCATCGTCATCATCCGAACTACAACCAAATGAAGCAATCAGAAAGAAAACCAGAAAAAAACTCAAAAGTGCTTTTTTCATTTTTAACCCCCTTTAAGTAAGTATGATCGATTAGCAGGCTGCTCAATCTCGCCTGATGCTCCATGCATCAATTCGATAGTTTAGGTTTTCTACAATTATTAAGCCAAAACAATCAAAAAAAACAGGTGATTTTTAATTGTCTTTATTTTCAGCCAACTGTAGCTAATCAGTTTTGTTTAAAGATGAAACTCCCCAATCCTCTTCCTGCAATTTTGACGAATTGATCCGACTAACCAACAAATTTGTAAGTTTTCCGTTTACCAGTCAATAATCACGACCGGTTCCGATGTCTTCGCAGGTATCGGTCTACCGTGATCGCCGATTCATCTCCCAAAGGCAATGCCTGAAAACCAGAAAAGACGAAGGCGTTTTCTTAAAAATGGGGTTGTGATTGTTTCATGAAACTAGTTCATTTGGTCTAAAAATAATGAGTACTGAGGGCAATAAAAAGCTGACCCGAGAAATAGGCGATCAGGCTCAGCCGGTTGAGTCTGAAAGGTATTTTGAATTTATTGATAGCCAAAACGACATCCGACAGGTAGAAAAGCGTTGCTCCGGTTGCCAACTGCCAGGCCTGGGTTGTGTTGAAAAAATCGGAGCGATAAGACAGTAATGCGCTGTTTAGCATCAGAGAGATGACCAGAATGTAAAACAAGACCGGCAGTTTCATGTTTTTCAGACCGGAATAGAGATAGGCAAAGAAAGCAAGTCCGACTAGACCAATGATAAGGGGTATCAAAACTCCGTTGATCAGAAAGCCGTTGTGATAAACCAGGGTGACGGTGTAAGCGATATGTCCCAGCAGGAACAGGACCAATCCGGATAAGAATGCTTTTCTGGATTCAAACATGAGAGCAACATCTCCGCCCATGCTGAGAACCATTCCCAAAAGGATAGTCTGCTTATAAAACTGTCCGACAGAATTGGCAAAAAACGAGTTTATGATGACGATGATGATAAGCAGTGTTGATATGGGTTTGAAAATATAGATCTGCCTTTTGTTATCCGCGAATTCAGCTCTAATCAGCAGGGACACGGTAATAATCAGAACTCCAATCAGAATCGGGATCATATTTCTCTCCTTGCGATCGTTCCTGTTGTTTATGTCGATCTATGAAATTGATTTCTAAATATAAGCAGATAGAACCCTATCCTATCTGCTGGATTTTGACTAGTGGAATGATTTTATTAAGAGAACTTCACAGCGAGTAACAGGATTTGATTGTTGAAAGGGAAATCGGACGGGTGCAAATGCCGGGATAAGATGCGCTCTTCAGTGAAGCCACAAAATGCCGATTGAGATCATGGACTGATTCGGTTAATCTAAAAAACAACACGGTCGTAGGGGATCGTTGCTCACTCTGGTGGCAGGTTTTTGATTTTCCTAACCGATTTTAAACAGAGGAAAAATGAAAAACAGGATAACTTCACTATTTGACATCACCTACCCCATTATTCAAGGTGGCATGGTCTGGTGCAGCGGCTGGAGATTGGCGGCTGCAGTCAGCAATGCCGGAGGTTTGGGGCTGATAGGGGCGGGCTCTATGTATCCCGAGACCTTACAGGAACATCTGGTTAAGTGCAAAGCCGCTACGAATAAACCTTTTGGGGTAAATATCCCGTTGCTCTATCCGGATATTGAAAAGCTCATGCGGATCATCGAAGAGCAGGAGGTCCCCATCGTTTTTACCTCTGCGGGGAATCCCAAAACCTGGACTCCGTTTCTCAAGGAGAGAGGAATCATTGTCGTTCACGTGGTTTCCAATGTCAGATTTGCTGAAAAATGCGAGGCTGCCGGTGTGGATGCAATTGTGGCAGAAGGATTTGAAGCCGGAGGTCACAATGGCAGGGAAGAATCCACAACCTTTTGTCTGGTACCCATGGTCAGGAAGGCAGTATCGCTGCCGTTGCTTGCTGCCGGTGGCATCGGTGATGGCAGGGGAATGCTTGGGGCTATGGCACTTGGTGCGGACGGGGTTCAAATTGGAAGTCGTTTTGCGGTCAGTAAGGAGAGTTCTGCGCACCAACGGTTCAAGGAACGAATCGTCAATACATCAGAAGGTGAAACAGCGCTGACCCTGAAACAACTAACACCTGTCCGGATCATCAAAAACCAGTTTTTTGAACGGGTGGATGCCGCCGAAAAAAGAGGTGCCGACATCGAAACCCTGCGAAACCTGCTTGGCATGCGCAGGGCGAAGAAGGGCATTTTTGAGGGGGATCTGGAGGAGGGAGAGCTTGAAATCGGACAGATATCCGCTACTATTGATTCGATCAAACCAGCGGGTACTATCATCAAGGAGATCTGGGAAGAGTTTGTGACCTGTCGGGAAACACTACTCTCTTCCGATCTAAATGAAATTCAATGATAATGATTTTGAAAAAACCGCTTCAACTCTGTTTACTACTCATTCCCCTGTTATTACTTGTCTCTTGTAAGTTCTACTACTCCGGTAAAAAGGAACCGGTAGCGACCAAAGGGGTGCTGGATTTACGTCAATGGGATTTTCAGAAGGATGGACCGGTTCAGCTTAGGGGAGAATGGGAGTTTTTCTGGAAACAATTGCTGAAGCCGGATTTTGAGGAAGGCAGTAGGAACGGATATATCAATCTTCCCGGAAATTGGAACGGATATACGATTGATGGTAAACCTCTCCAGGGTGACGGATATGCCACATATCGTTTACATGTTATCCTGCCTGATAACCTTGACAAATCACGCCCTTTGGTAACGGGATCACATGCCTCAGTTGTTGTAAAAAACCCACGTTCCCCCTCTGAATTGTCCTCATGCAGGCTCTTGGGTCTGGAATTTAAATACGAGCAGACCGCATATAATCTTTTTATTAACGGACAGTTGGTAACGAGAGTGGGAAGGGTCGGTAGTTCCGCTGAAACCTCGGTTCCCGAATACAGACCTCATATAGAAGATGTTGTTGTTTGTGAAGACAGACTGAACATCGTGGCCCAGGTTTCCAATTATCACCATAGAAAGGGTGGGTTGGAAAAAGAGATCATCCTGGGACTGAGTCATCAGATTTCAAACAAATGGGAAAACAGGCGAAACTACGACCTGTTTCTGTTCGGTAGTATCCTAATCATGGCGCTGTATCATTTTGGATTGTATTTCGTGAGACGCAAGGATCGGGCTCCCCTCTATTTTGGTCTTTTTTGCGCTGTTGTGGCGCTAAGAAACATCGTGGTTGGTCAATATTTTATCCTCAAACTTGTTCCCGGAATCGATTGGGGATTGCTACTGAAGATTGAATATCTGTCTCTATACCTGCCCCTGCCTGTTGCCGTTTTGTTTGTCCATAACCTCTTTCCTCGTGAACTCCCGCACTGGTTGCTCAAAAGTGCTATCGTGGTCACTGCGGCATGCGCTCTTTCCGTTATCGGACCGGTTCGATTTTTTTCCCAGATTCTCATCTACTTTCAGGTCTACCTGATAGCGGCCTGTTTCGGGTTGGTTGTAGTATTTGTGGTCGCTGTAAAACGAAAGCGGGAGGGAGCAAAACCGTTATTATTTGGCTTTATCGTTCTTTTTCTGACGGTGGTTAATGATATCCTTTATAACAGGATGATTCTGCCAACCTCCATGCTGCTCCCCTTTGGCGTGTTTATCTGTATCCTGTGCCAGGCATATGTTTTGTCCGCCCGTTTCTCAAGAGCGTTTTCCGATGTGGAATATCTCTCTATTGAGCTGGAACGGAGAAACAAACGATTACTGGAACTGGATAAACTCAAAGATGAATTCGTTACCAATACCTCCCACGAGTTGAGAACGCCTTTAACCGGCATCATTGGGCTGGCAGAGGGTCTGTTGGACGGGGCCAAAGGGCGATTGGACGGGGAAGCGGAGCAACACCTGTTTATGATCATATCCAGTGGTAAGCGTCTGGCCAGTCTTGTGAATGATATACTTGATTTTTCCAAGCTGAAATACTCCGATATTTCACTGGCAAGCAAACCCCTTGATCTAAAAGCTGTTACCGAGATGATTGTCACCTTTTCCGGTGTCTTGCTGGGGGGGAAAACACTGACACTGGAAAACAACGTTCCGGATTCACTCCCTTATGTTCTGGCTGATGAGGACCGACTGCAGCAGATTTTGATGAATCTTGTGGGAAATGCCATTAAGTTCACCCCGGAGGGTACCGTCTCAATCAACGCTTGGGTTGAGAAGGGATCGGTTATGGTTTCGGTCAAAGATACGGGAATCGGCATCGCTGAGGAGAAACAGACTGCCATTTTCGAGTCCTTTGAACAGGCAGACGGCTCCATATCAAGAGAATTTGGAGGATCAGGACTAGGCCTTGCCGTCACCCGCAAACTTGTAGAGCTGCACGGCGGTGAATTGGCGGTCAAAAGTAAGCCGGGCGAAGGCTCGGAGTTCTTCTTCCTCCTTCCGGTTGACGATAAGGATGTTCATCCGACTCAGGACCTTCCGCTTACTTCCCGAGATAACCTGCCGGACTCGATGGCCAGGCTGAAAGATTCGATAACCGAGGTAAATGATGATTTGGCCCCGGGGAGATCACATAAGCAGACTATCCTGGTGGTGGATGACGAACCGGTCAATATACAGGTCCTGCAAAGCCAGTTAAGAACCGCGGGATTTGCGGTTGTTTCCGCCCTGGATGGATATGAAGCTTTGGAGAAACTGAAGAATCTGACCCCGGACCTGATAATTCTCGATCTGATGATGCCAAGGATGACCGGTTATGACCTCTGCACCAGGATCAGGGAAGATCATCCTGCAGTTGAGTTGCCCATCATCATCCTGACAGCCAAAAACCGGATCAGTGACCTGGTAAAGGGATTGGACTGCGGTGCCAATGATTACATCGCCAAACCCTTTGCCAAAAATGAGTTGCTAAGTCGGATCGAAAACCAATTGAAAATTCAGAATTATGCACGGGAACTGACCAGAGTTAAACAGGATCTTGAAGCAATGAATCAGACCCTGGAAATTCGGGTCCGGGAAAGGACCGGGGAACTATCGGTTAAAAATGACCAGATGAAGCAATTTCTTCATATTCTCTGTCATGATCTGATGAACCCTTTTACCAGTCTGAGCAGTGCCATTGAACTGCTTGAATCCGATTCCTCAATGTTTGGAGAGATGAGTGACTACATGCAGACGGCAGTAGATAACGGGATCGCGATCATCGGAATGGTCAAGCAGTTCAGAATGTTGGATGAAGCCAATCCGGGTCAGAATGCTTCCAGTCACGATCTGCTCGACCTGATCCTGGAATCGGAGAAGATGCTGTCACAAAACTTTCACAGAAAACAGCTTACCCTGCTGATGGATGTGGCCAAGTCAACCAGTGTAATGGTGGAGAAAACCAGCTTTATCAACTCCGTGATTAACAATATCCTGACCAACGCCATCAAGTTTTCATACCCGGATTCGGTCATCGAGATCAAAGCCTCTGAAATCAATGGAAAGATTGCTGTCTCCTTCAGGGACTATGGGATCGGGATACCTCAGGCGATCCTGGATAATCTCTTTGACCTGGATAAAGCCACGAGCCGAAGCGGAACCCAGGATGAAACCGGCACCGGGTGGGGAATGCCCCTGGTCAGAAGCTTTGTGGAAGCATATGGTGGAAAGATATCGGTACTCTCGGAAACGGAAAAAACAGGGGACCGCCAGCGGGGAACCGAGGTTGTTCTGACCCTGAGAAAGGGCTAAGGCTTTGTGAAACAGTTTTACAAACGGAACTTGATTTTTTCATTTAACCAAAATGACAATTGACCGCCAGACTCAGCCGGGAGCTGAAAAGATCCTCGATAAAACCCCCGGACAATTTGAAAGGATAGTCGGCAATGATCCAAAAATGCAGAAGCTCTATCAGCTTATCGAGGACGTAGCTGTAACCGATACCACGGTAATGATCCAGGGAGAGAGCGGAACGGGGAAAGAGCTGGTGGCAAGAGCGATACATCGGTTGAGTCCAAGAAAAAATAAGCCGTTCATTGTTATTAATTGCTCTGCCTATCCTGAAACACTGCTGGAAAGTGAACTGTTCGGATATGAAAAGGGTGCCTTTACCGGCGCTTCTAAAACCTGGGCAGGACGTTTCGAACAAGCTGATGGAGGTACTGTATTTCTTGACGAAATCGGCGATATATCTCCCCAGGCCCAGGTCAAATTGCTGCGGGTTCTGCAAACCCAAAAGCTCAAACGGATCGGCGGGGATGAGATTATCAATGTTGATATCAGAATCATCACCGCCTCGAATAAGAATCTCAAAGAACAGGTTCAGGCACGTGAGTTCAGGGCTGACCTGTTCTATCGCCTGAATGTGATTCCCGTTTTCCTCCCTGCCCTTCGTGACAAAGCTGGAGATATCCCCCTTCTCGCGCGCCATTTTTTAAACAAGTACGCCGAAAAACTGGGCAAAATTATCATAGATTTCACACCCGATGCTCTTGAGGAACTGAAGAATTACAATTGGCCCGGAAATAGCCGGGAACTGGAACACAGCATAGAGTACGCCGTCACCTTGGCCAAGCAGGATCGTATTCAATCCGGAGACCTGCCTTTTATCAATTTGGAAGCAGAAGTCGATTCAAGCCCCGATAAAGATGAAACCCTGGCCACCAACGAAAAAAGACATATTTTGAAAATCCTGGAAGCAAGCGACTGGAATAAAAAAGTTGCAGCCAGTCGACTGGGGATCAGCCGCAGCACTCTCTACGATAAAATCAAACGATTCGACCTCAAAAATCAAACCTGATGCCCAATCCCTTGATCAAAACAGATGACTGATTGTGTCTTGAAATTGGACACAATTTCATGAATGCGTGATAAAGGTAAAATAATACAATATAATAGTGAAAACGTATTTCGAACATAAAAAATCCGGATATCGTACACTTCACATCGATTTTATCACCTCCGGTTTTCTTCCTTTTTCATAGCGACACGGTTTTGGATGACTGGGTTTTATGAAACATTCTTGTAAAATAATTAAAAAAAACAGAATATTAAATGAAAGTTAGGTAGGACGATGTTTATCAGGAAAATGAGTTTTTCTACATTGGCCCAGATAAAGGAAAAATAAACCAGATTTATTTAAGAAGGTGATCAAAATTATTTATTGATATTTTTTATCTTTTATTACAGCATGTTAAATTGGTTTGTTTAAGGACACGATTTACTCGGTTCACATTGGCTCTCCAATTGCAGATAGCTAATTATCTTGATTGAAAATTAGATTATCTTAAAAAAAATTTAACGGAGAATACGATGAAAACCTTCCTATTCAGCTATATTGCCAGTGTACTCGGCGCTGTTCTTTTTTTTCTGCCTTCCGTAAAAGCAGCTCCTTTAGAGATACTTCCCAGGATCTTTTTCTATCTGGGTTTTCCCATGGCTGTCTTTGTCTCCATGATATTGATGGTATTGCTTTATCTTGCCGGTTTCCCCGGATACAGGAAGAATACGGAGCGGATTGTGGTGAAGAGCGCACAGTCCGGTGATCATCTGGAAGAACCGAAGGCCGCTTAACTATGGTTTGGTTTGGGTAGCTGTCTGCTGAAACTTTCCCGAAACATAAAAGGTTGATTCTATATGGTTACATGAATCGTCCGGTTTGATTGTCGTGGAGACTTTTGCCCGGGGTTTTCCTGGAAAACACATTTTCACCTCAGTTTCGCAGGTGATCTTTTTCAAGAATATCGGTTGAGACTGGCCTTGCAATCAGCTTGGAAGGTCGGTTTCTGATGAAAAGTGCCACAGCAATCAGCAGGGTGATGAATTCTGATAGAGGTATGACCAGATAGATTCCGGTATTATCCAACAGCTTGGGAAGCACCAACAGTGCTGAAACAGGCAGAATAAGACTGCGGAAAAGCGCAATGATTGCGGATTCCATGGGACGATGCATGGCGGTGTGATACGCAGTCAGGATCAGGTTGATACCGATAAAGAGAAAGCTCCATTTTACCAGAACGATAAACTCAAGAGCAATGGACGCTGCCGAGAGTTCTTCGGGTTCAAGGAAAACATCGATCATATGGTCAGGAAAAAAGGCCAGGAGGGTAAACAGCACTAAGCCCAGGCCAAAAACCAGGATGCTGGATATGATCAGAAAACGGTTAATTCGCTCCGGCATCTTTGCCCCCAGGTGGGTGCTAACAATGGGAAGTAAAGAATCGCTAAATCCGTAGGATACCATAATGCCTATTCCCAGGGTATAGTTGATAACCGAATAACCTGCTACACCTGAGACTCCCATACGGCTGATCATAATCCAGTTAAAAATCAAAACGACGATTCCGGCAGACATCTCATTGGTAAACTCGGACAAACCATTATAGCAGGCTTTAAAAATCTCTCCCCAACGTCCCCAGTTCAATTCGAATTTGAGGCTGCTTTTATCTGTGAAAAAATGGAAGAGCAGGATCAGAAAACTGATAATCTGTGCCCCGCCAGTAGCTATAGCGGCTCCCTTCACACCCATGTCAAGAACGGCGATCAGCCAGAAATCAAGAACAAAGTTACTGATCGATCCTATTACCATCCCCACCGAGGATAAAACCGGTCTTCCATCCACCCTGACAAAGACGGATAAACCATATGAACAAAGGAAGAAAAGGGTGAAAAGCGAAATAGTCCAGAGATAAAGAGCCGATTCCTCTGTCAACTCCTTATTTGCTCCAAGAAAGGCGACAATCTGACGTGAAAACAGGGTTCCTGCGATGGTGATAACAACACAACAGGCTCCCAGTACAATCATAGTTCGTGTAAAGATGGCTGATGCAGCCTTGGGATTTCCTTCGCCCATGTATTTTCCGCATCGAACACTGCTGCCTGTGACTATCATTACGGCAAATCCGAAGACGAAGAAAAAGAAGGGGATGACTAGATTTACTGCTGCCAGGGAGGCGCTTCCGGCGTAGTTGCCGACAAAGATCGCGTCTATGGTTTCCGCAGAGGATGCTGATAAAAGTCCGATGACACTCGGGATACTGAAAGTCAAAAACACCTTCAGGGGATTGCCGCGGGTGACATCCAGTTTTTCCAATTTCATAAAATTCCGTTATTTCCGGAGGATACTAAAGCTGTCTTTCTTCAGACTGAGATGGCAGGGTTTGCTCTCCCCACACCGTTCATAAGGGTTCTTAACACCAGGCTTGGGGCTTCGTTTCGAGCAATATCACCTTTGAATATGCCCTCCCAGGCAGCAAAAATCATTGAATCCAGGCAAAGAACTATCCAGGCATCTGAAAGACCGGGATCTAAAAGCCCTGCCGATTTCAGTTCCACAATCAGTGCCCTCCAGGTTCTCAACTGACTGTTATATAGCGCCTCAAGTTCGGGATCATCCGTATGCATGGGTTCGAACATCATGAACTGGAAGCTTGCTCCGAGCGGAATCATGGTGGTAACCACCTTTTCCAGCTTTTGCCAGGCGGCCAGCTGACTGTCCAGAATGGGAAGAACAGCTTCTTCAAACATACGATGGGCGGTAAAATAGAGTTCCCGAATCAAAATGTTTTTAGAACCAAAATGCCGGTAAAGGGTGGCTCGCCCGATACCGGCCTCTTCTGCAATCTGGTCCATGGATGCTGCGGGATTCTGAGCCAGAATCCGAAGACCTGTCTCAATGATACGTTCACGATTCTTATGCATGATACTAGTGAGAATATTTATCATTAAATGATACATTTAAGTCTCATTTGGTAATAAAGTCCTGTCAAGTGAATTTTCAGGAAAGGGACCTTTTCCCTTGACAGTCATTTGAATTGATGGCTTTTCAGGACTTTCAATAGTATCCGATCAATGCTTCGTCCAGATCTGGATACTTGCTGGGAAAACACCTGATCTGGTATCAAGGGGATAGAAACATAATTTTCCATAACCCAAAAAAGAGATGACATATGGATGTGATTGAAGCGATTAAGGAAAGAAAAAGCATCAGGGGATATAAACCGGATCCGGTGCCCAGGGACGTGCTGGAAAAGATTCTGGAATCTGCCTGTCAGGCGCCTTCAGCTATGAACACCCAACCATGGGAATTTTACGTGCTCGGGGGAGAGGTGATTCGAAAAATCAGTGAGGTGGTGGTTTCCAAGTTAAACAATGGCGAAGAGATGAAACCTGAACACAACGTTACCGGATGGCCCAGGGAGAGCGTATTCAGGGAGCGGCAGGTCAATCTGGCCAAAGGCATATTCAAACTGATGGATATCCGGAGAGAAGATGCTGAAAAACGCGCTGCATGGATGGAACGGGGCTTTCGCTTTTTCGATGCCCCGGCCGCGGTGATTTTGACTTCGGATAAAGCCTTGACGGAAACGGGTCCGCTTCTTGACCTGGGGGCTGCCATGCAGAATATCTGCCTAGCCGCATTATCCTTCGGTTTGGGAACCTGTATTGAAGACCAGAGTGTCCTATACCCGGGTGTGATTCGGGAGTTTGCCGGAATTCCTGAAAATAAACGGATTATTATCGCTATTGCGATAGGCTATCCGGACCCGGAATTCCCTGCCAATCAACTTAAAAGTGATAGGGAACCTTTTGCCAGCCTAACAAGTTGGGTCGGTTTCTGACGTTTAACACCCCTGAGTATTTTTTCTATTTGTATTCTGAACTAATGGGGTTATAATCTAAAAAAGACGATATATTAGGTAACCATTGGTTTTGGAGGAAATTTAACAGAATTGATCGCGAATTCTCGGCCGATGTCCTGTGTTTTTCATGATTTTTGCATCTTCTTTATGGACGGGTTTTTCAAAAATCAACCGATGAAATATAACCGGACACGAAGAGAGTTTGATCTTAATCCTTCAGGGAATACTGTGAAATCACATTTGCTTAGGGCGATTCTACTGATCATTACTTTACTACTGCTGGTTGGCTGCGATTTTTCATCCGGCAGTAGCAGCAGCGATGCAGATACAACCGGACAGGCGCCTCCGACAGTAACTGACCCAACACCGGAGGATCCAACTCCTGAAAACCCGGGAGGTGGTGATACCGATACAGACGATCCCGCAACAGGCGGCCAATCAGAAAACGATCACAACGCCCGTTTTAGCCTGACCCTCAGCTCTTACGCAAAAACCAACGATTCCCAAAACACTCCCGCAAACAACTCTGTATCCCAGTCGACTGTGGTTCAACTGGCTGAAGGCAAAATCCTTGCGGTAAACCAGGAAACCGGGGCCGAGCATATTTACAACTGGGCTCTGGAAGTCGACGAGGGATCATTAGAGATAAGTTCCCAGGTTTCCCTGCCATTGGAAACGGGGGTTTACAACTTTTATTTTCTGATGACTTCAGGGGAATATCAATATGCGGCCATCAACGAATCCTGGATCATAATGGATGGTCAGAATCTGGTATCTTTCCTGATCCATCCCGTTATTGGTGAGCAGATCCCTGAAATTCATGTTTTACAGGAATTGGCCGAGTTCCAGTTCCAATACGACGAAAACGTCGTTTCCGAATTTGATGATCCCTCATTTGGTATTGTCATTGACAGTGGGGACGAACACCGATTCTCCATCAATCCCGAAACCGGGTTGTCCAGTACTTTTGTTTATCTGCCCGCGGGAACCTATGAGTTTGAACTGAATTTTTACGACGGATCGTTGCTGAAGAGCGTTCTCCTGGACGGTCAAACCACGATCACGATCACTGAAGAGGGAGGTACGGTTCATCTGGAGATTGTTCCCCTGGTATTTGAAAACACCTACACGTTCGACGCTTCTGACAATACGGCTGAGTTTGTTCTGGTAATCCCCGATAACGTGATTGATGAGGCAGGCGGTGTTGTGAATGTGGAAGCGAAATTCTCTTTGACGGGTGGCGCCAACAATCCGGTGGAATCTGTTGTTAGCTTGACAGACAACGATGCCTTTTTTGAGGGGTCGGTCACCGTTCAGAACTTTGTTCCGGGGCCGGTGGTCTGGGCTATTCAAATTGCCGATATATCGAATGGCGGCAGTAGTGTTTATGCCTACTGCGGACAAGCGGTCGATCTCAGCGTAGATTCACAGACACTAACCTGTGATTTTAATATGCTGACCGCCTCCACGATAGAAGAGAATCCTCCGGGTGAGTTGATCGTCAGGGTTGCAACCTACGGATTTCCGATATCGGGCGCTGCCATTTTCGTTGATGACTGGTTTGTCGGCCTCACAGCTAGTGAAAACGGTGCAAATCACGGGCAGCTAACAGTATTGATACCTGCCGGAAACTACACTATTGCGGCAAAATCTAGTGACGGTTCCTTGATTGTTACCACAAGCGCAGGTGTAACCGAAAGCGGATCCCTGGTTTTGGACCTTGAGTTGCCGCCACCGCCGAACAATAAACCCCAGGCTTCGGATGCTGTGGCTGAAACACTGCAGGAAACCCCTGTTGATATTACCCTTAGCGGTTCTGATCCGGATCCATGGGATTCGCTGATATGGGTTGGCGATACCAGCCCAGCTAAAGGAACAGTGAGCTATATCGGAAATATTGTGACTTACACTCCTGACGCTGGTTTTTCCGGGACAGACAGTTTTACCTTTGTCGTTAGTGACGGCAGCATGGATAGCGATCCTGCAACAGTGACGGTTCAGGTGACGGCTGATCCCACACCGGACATCAATCACGCGCCGGTTGCGGTTGATCTCTCGGTTGAAATGGATCAGGATACCATTGCCACAATAGTTTTGGATGTGACAGATGAAGATGGGGATCCACTGATTTACAGGATTGATTCGAATCCTGCCAACGGAATCGTTTCAAGATCCGGAGATACGGTTACCTACACACCTGCGGTCGGTTATCACGGCTCAGACAGTTTCACCTACTCGGCATTTGACGGAACCGCCGACAGCAATACAGCTACTGTCTCCATTACAATAAACGAAGTGGTAACTACTCCCGTGAACAATCCTCCCACGGCAGAGGATATCTACGTGACTTTGGATCAGGACCAGGTCGTTGTCTTCAATCTGCTTGGAAAGGATGTGGATGCCGATGAACTGTTTTATTCAATCGAAACACAACCATTACACGGAACCGTCACCGTTTCAGGCGATGCGGCGACGCTGACACCGGAATCCGGATATTATGGTCAGGATAGCTTCACCTATTCGGTGAGCGACGGGTTGGCGAGCAGTCAACCTGCGACGGTCGGACTAACCATCCTGGAAGTAATTTCTCCGCCGGTAAACGTAGCTCCCGAAGTGGAAAGCCTTGATGTAAGCACCGATCAGGATGTGGCAATTGAGTTCGATCTGATTGGATATGATGTTGATGGAGATGACCTGGAATTCTCCATATCAGCATATCCTCAATTCGGTACCGTCACTATTGATAATATCAATGGAACGGCAATATACACACCGGATTCGGGATATTATGGAACGGATGGTTTTAGCTATACCGCCAGTGACGGAAGGTTGACCAGTGATCCGGGCGATGTCAGCATTGTTGTCAATGAAAAGGATGGAGGGCAGGTCAATACACCGCCCAGCGCTGAAGATCTTGATGCCGTTACCAACCAGGATACCGCGGTTACCATCACGCTTGTCGGTTCTGATCCGGATGAAGGCAACACCTTAAGTTACAGCGTTGCGGTCGAACCTTCAAACGGTACGGTTGACATTTCAGGAGATCAGGCAATTTACACTCCCGATCCCGGGTACATTGGCGATGATAGCTTCTATTACCAGGTGTCCGATGGTACGGACGTCAGCGAGTTGGCGGAAGTTAAAATTACGGTCAGTGAGACAGTGCCGCCATCGGTAGATGAGTATGTTTTGACCACCTCTTTAACCTCCTGGCCCTGGAAGCGAATCAAGGATGAGGTCAAGCTTGATTCTCCGGTGGACGTTGTCATTCCTGATCATGATTCTCTGGAAGTCCTGGAAGGTAATCCTGATTGGTTTATGCTGATTTTGCGGTTCGACCGTACTCGCTGTATATACAGCGCGGCCTGGGATAATCTTTCCGGTTGGTTCAGATGGTATGGAAGAAAACACAGGTTGTCCAGTCCAGTGTGCTTTGGTGGTGCATACCAGGCCGGGGATGAGATAACTGTCCGAAAGAGGATCAAGGCCTACCTGCTGACTGCTGATCCTCGCGAGGATAAGACCACAGTGCAAGTCACCATTGAAACTGCGAAGTAAACCGACTGGCAAAGCTGGTGTTTCTCTAGTAGATTCACCAGCTTAGCTGATACCTGTTTCTCTCCGAAGTTTCGATTTCACCGGCAAAACTGATTTCCACGATTCTTTTGCGAGATAGAGCCACACGTCCGCGAACTTCACCGTAAACCAGGGAAATTCATCTCTTTGCTCTTTTTCAGATCAGCCATTACTGCCAGGTTCAAAGCAGAGCAACACGCTTTCGGTTTGCCCATTCTGTTGAAGAAAACGATCCGTCGCCGATTCTCATCTCTGTGCCTGATTTCATGTTATCAGAGATGAGGGAGCCATAGGATACCCGCTTATTGAATCGCTGTTTTAGAGCTCCCTGACAACGGAAATAGACCCAAATCCCCGACGAGGAAAGCGATGATATGGAACAGCATCATTTACGGTTTTGACCTTCAAAAGCCATCATGGCGCTAAGAAAAAATTTCCTGACAAAGGTCTCTTTTTCTCGTTTTCCGAGAGCGATAAACTCATCGAAGCTTTCATGGCTTTTGGAAAGCTGGGGAGGGGTATTGTAGCGATCGTACCTGGTTTTTTCATAGTTGGTTATCAGATCAATAACTGTTGAGTCGGAGCCGGGGTAAGACTCAAGCCAGCCAAGCCGTGTCATAATTTCAAAACGAATCTTATCGACCAGGAAGAGATGAATATCCATCAGATCAATTTCCGTTTTTTTGTCCGGTTGTAAAGCAGGTTTTTGATTCCTAGGTAGAATGACGTGTTGAATCAACTGATAGGATAATCGTGTGCTGTTCTCATCCGGGTTGGCCAGAAAGAGCAGTACCTGATCAGAAAGGTCCGGAATGCGTGTACTTTCGTTATAGGATTCACGAAATCCGGCATTAAGCTGCTTAAAACACCGCTTTGCAATTTGATGTTTTTTAAACTGATCTAGTTGAATAACCTCGGCCATAGTCGACTGTTAACGGTTGTTACTTTTTGATTTTGATTCTCTTGGTAATTCTGCTGATTTAGCAGATGTACATGTTTACCATTCACTTGAAGACGGGGCTTGATTCACAGATGTCGGCTTAATTGTGACGGATAACACTCCTGTCTCTATTCTCAAGGTTTAATACAGTCAGGACTTTCTTGCAATATCGTCAGTTTGCGCATGGGTAAGCAAAATCAATTCCTTTGGGCTCAACTCGATTTGAAGTCCACGTTTACCGGCACTGACGAATACAGTCGCGTGATCCAGAATAGAACGATGAACAACCGTCTTATAGCTTCGTTTCTGTGCCAGGGGGCTGACACCTCCCAGGATATAACCGGTTTTTCGTTCCACATCAGCGGGTTGAGCCATCCTGGCTTTTTTTAGCTGGAATAATTTTGCCAGGTGTTTCATATCAAGCTGTTGCGAGACGGGTATAAGGGCCACATACAGATTATCGGGCTGTTGGTCCGCTTCTACAATGAGGGTTTTAAACAGCCTTATTCTGTCTACCCCCAACGCATCGGCTGCCTCTTCACCATAAGACTGACAAGAAGGATCAACCTGATAAGGGTGCAGCTTGAATTCTATGTTCTTTTTTTTCAGCAGCTTGATGGCCGGTGTCATGTTACAAGTTATAGATGTCGATTTGATCCCTGTTACCCGGATCTGTTTCCCCAGGGGTGTAAATCTCTCATGATCAGGCAAAATTAATGTTAACTGCCAATAACAGGGTCAGACCACAAAGGATCAACAGCAGAAGTTGCATGGGAATAACCCAGCGAAACCAATCCTTATAACTGATTCGGGCTAAGCCGATGGCAATCAATAGCATAGGGTTGGTGGGCCATATCAGGTTAGAGAATCCATCCCCAAACTGAAAGGCAAGCACGACTGCCTGGCGTGTAATTCCGAGAAGATCTCCCAGTGGAGCCAAAATAGGGATTGTTAATACTGCCTGGCCTGTGCCGGAAGGAACCAGGGCATTCATCAGCATTTGAAAGCCATAAATCGAAAGAATTGCGGACTCTTTGCCCAGTCCTTGCGAAGCCTGGGAAACACTGTGAAGTATGGTATCCAGTATATTTCCTTCCTGAATCAAATATGCCACGGAGGAGGCCATCAGAATCACCAGAATAGCCGGGGCAAAGTCCACCAATCCTTTGATGAAATAGCTAAACACCTGTCCCGGTTTGGCTTCCGACAGAAAACCAGCCCCAAATCCCATAATCAAAAAGATCAAGGCGATTATTGGAAAGGCCAGATTCTGAATTACAGGAACTGCGCTTCCTCCCAGCACCACTCCAACGATCAGAAGAAAACAGGTTATAGTCCAGATAACAGGGGCCATACCAATGCTGGCTTTTTCAGCCGGTTCATTCAGTTTCAGGGTTGATTTGATCTTTTGGTCCATTTTATAGGTAGGGCTCTTCTCCGGATTTCGTTCAATTTTGGAAGTGTAGTACAACAGGTAGAGAATGACACAGCTTGTCGAAATCAGAAAAAAGGGCAACCTGATTTCCAGCCCTGTGAAAAGAGGGACGTCGGCCAGCTTTTGGGCCGTACCCAGGGTGAAGGGATTAAAGGTTGCTGCTGCAAATCCGAATCCGGACGAAAGAAAAGGAATGGCCATCCCTGTGATTGAATCCCAGCCCATGCGATAGGCCAGGGGAACAAAAATCAGAATCAGGGGAACAATCTCCTCCAGGATGCCCAGGGCCGAACCCAGGAAAGAAAAGAGAACAATATTGATCACCAAAAACAGTTTTCGTTTGTTCGTGAACCGGTTGACCAGCCCCGTTAGAATTCCGGGCAAGACACCACTCCTGTTCATAATGGAGAAACTGCCGCCGATAAACAGGATAAACAGGACAATGACAACTACCTTTGCCCCATCCTTTCCGGTAACGCACATGATAGGAGAAAGCAATATTTTCCAGACGGGTACCGGAGTCTGTTCGATCACCTGATAACTCATGACTGATTTACCATCAAGCACTGTTTCGGTCAGTTTTCCGGAGGGGACCCAATAGGTTGCAGCGCCGGAAGCCAGGATCAGACAACCCAAAATGATAATCGTAACCAAAAAGGTTCTCACTTCAATTAGCTTTTCTCCCTTTTCCATGACTCTCCTTTGGTAAAGTGCTTTTAAAGCGTTAATAACGTTCATTATACCTGGCTGATTTCAGTTTGAATCCCCTGGCTTAACGCGGGCTGGAGTTCAGCGCTCACCTGAATTTTACGTGATAAAATCCATCACCGTATCCAATCCGGTTTTCAGGGCAAACCGAATACTGTCCAGGGTAATCCTCTCGTTGTGTCCATGCACCAAATTGGTGTCCTCTTTGGGCAAAACAGGAGTGAATCCGTATACAACAACACCTTTGGACCTGAAAAATCCTCCATCCGACGATCCGGGAAGCATCAGAGGCAACAGCTCCGCCCGGGGGAAGTTTTTTGCTATTCCCCTGGCAATGGAGTCTGCCAGAGGATGATTAACGATAGATTCGCTGGGAGGAACCAGATCTGTTATTTCTATCTCAAACTGAGGACCAATGGTTCCTTTCAGGTCTTTAATGAACTGCTTGACATCAGTTCCCGGCAGGATCCTGACGTCGATTTCGGCTACTGCCTCCTCGGGAATAACATTTACTTTGTTACCGGCGGAAAGGACGGTTGGGCAGATCGTATTTCTTAACATGGATCTAAAAGTGTTGGCGACCGTCTCATCCTTAATGGCATTTCTTAAAATCAACTCGGAAATCATGGGGTTTGAAATCTGCCGCAAGGCAAGGCTAACCGGAAATCCTTTTGCTTTTGAAAGAACTTTAATCATGCGTCGGACTGTTGGGGTCGCGGAAAGCCGCATCTGCTTGCTGTTCAACCGATGGATCAGTTCTGCGATTTTTCCCACGGGATTGTCCGGGCGGGGGATGGAAGCGTGTCCGGGAGTTCCCCTGCCGGTAATTCGAAACCAGATATTACCCTTTTCAGCAGTTTGGTAGGTATAGAATGTCTTACCGCCGAACTCCATTCCAAATCCGCCGCCTTCATTCAAAGCTGCTTCCGCATCGACCAGGTCGAATCTGTTTTCGACAATCCATTTTGCGCCTTGTGATCCGCCTGTCTCCTCATCTGCTGCTCCCAGGAATATCAAATCACGGGTCGGTTTCTGTCCGGACCTTTTCAGGATAAGCATAATCATCATCCAGAGTACAACCGTTATTTTGCAGTCCAGCGTTCCCCTTCCCCAGAGGCATCCGTCTTCAATCCTGCCATCAAAGGGGGGGATTTGCCATTTGTCCTCTTCAACCCCAACGACATCAAGGTGGGACATCAGCAACAGGGGTTTGCGACTGTTGTCACCCTGGATTCGGGCGATGATACTTGCTCTGCCCTTACCGGGCTCAACAATATCAAAATCTACTCCCTCATTTTTAAAAAGGTTAGCAATATACTTAACTGCCTCTATTTCATTTCCCGGAGGATTGGTAGTGTTTATCCGGATCAGGTTCTGGAAATGATCCAGCATTTCCGGGTAAAGAGCATCGATATCAAAATTCATTGTTTATCAAGTTGGAAAGGAACAGGTAGTGAAAAGCAGGCCTGATCAGGTTCTCAGGCAAAAACGTAGTTTATGTTCAGCCAACAGACCATGGTACCATTCTCGGTCTATTTCTATTTAATATCACCCGCATCCGATCAAGGCAGGCAAATTATTTACAGGTTAATGCCGTTTGGTTTGTAGATTCGTATCAGTCCGTGACAGGGAGATCTGAAAGCTATTTGATTTTCTTTTACGGCAGATAATCTCAATCGGAAACCAACCGATTCTCTCGTGAGCCTGGCCCTTTTTGGTCGATACTTCATCATCCGAGTAGGCCAAATCAGACCTGTCAACCGGGACTTCCCCAATCTGTTTTTGACGATTGACTCCTGGAAAAGTATGATGGAGCAGTACGGTAAGCTCTTGTTTGAACCTGTCTTAAACCGAAAGGTCAGTTTCCGATTGAAGAAGGCTTTTGTCAAGATCGAGTCCTGGTGCAACCTATTCGAGGATCTTTTTCACTTTGGAGGAGAAGGAAACTCTCCCCTCGTTAACATAAGCTTCGTGATTGGCCACAATTCTTGATGGGGTGTATTTATAGTTTACCATCAGACCAAAGGATTGCTCTAATCCGTGCTCCGACATATCTGCTTCCCAATTGATATTTTCTATTTCTGCTCCATTTCCCAGGTGAAAACGAGTGACCGGATCATAAGGTTGCTGCCCTTTCTTTTCTTCCGTCAAGTATAAACCGCATAGATGGAGTATCGTCTTTTTTAATTGCTTGCGAATCTCAGGCTCCCGATACCAGTTTTCCCTCTTTAGGAGGGCTGTTTCCTCTTCGGTAAGAATGGACGTTTTGCGATTGATATAATATTGCTCAAACCATTTACGGAATTTGGGAATCGGGGAAAGGGTACAAAAAGTTTTTATTGCCGGCATTTCCCGGGAGATGTGGTCGACAACCTGTTTGATCAGAAAGTTGCCAAAGCTGATGCCTTTTAATCCGAACTGCGCGTTGCTGATGGAATAAAAAATGGCAGTGTCAGGGGTCGCTTTGGTACCGTTTTGATCCTCCTTCCCCAGAAGCGGCCGGATTTTTCTGGCTACACCTTTGGTGAAGGCAACCTGGACGAATATTAAAGGCTCATGATGCAGGGCGGGATGAAAAAAGGCAAAGCAACTTCGGTCTTCAGCCAGACGACGTCTTAAATCCTGCCAGTCGGCTATTTCATGTACTGCTTCATATGCGATAATTTTTTCCAGGATAGCTGCGGGGGTGTCCCAATTAATTTGTTGGAAGTCCAGAAACCCGCGGTTAAACCAGGCGGAAAGAAGATGAAACAGATCCGCCTCCAGGGGTAAAAACGTTTTTCCTTTTTTCAAGTCTTTTAAGACCAGGGATCTCATGTTGATGATGGCTGCGATTCCCCCCGGAGCGAAGTTTATCATTCGCAACAGGTCCATCCTGGGAGAATCGATGGCATTGGATAGCTGCTGCAGGCTGGAGAAATCCTGGGTTTTAATGTACTGTTGTGCCGCTTTGATGATTTCCCGGGGATCGGGGTCGAATTCGGAAGTCAACATTTCCACGAATTTTTTTTGTTCTTTGAGATTCATATTGTTGTAGGCGTCCACAATCTCCTTAGCCAGTGCTGTCCCGGAAGCCTCCCCTTTTCGCACCAACAGGGTCTGGCATAATTGTTTGATGCTTTTCAGATTCTGTTTTTTGGGGGGAAAATCGATATAGGTTTTACCAAAATCCGTTATGATCTTGATCATGTGATCCATCCAGCGAGACAACATGGCAGTTTCTCCGGCAAGGGTTCAGAAGACTTCTATCTTTGCGTTATCATATACTGTTATCACCGGATTCAGCAAGCGATCCCTGCCGGCAGATGCCCAAACTCGTGTCGTGTACAATAAGATGTGCTGAATAAACGCCAACTGCAGGAATCCGGAAGGTGTAGATTAAAAACGTAAGGGTGACTGACTGGTGATTTGACAGGAGGGGTGTTTTAAATATTGACTTCCACGATATCACCGTCTGACAGAGTGTGATCTCTTTGAACCATCTGACCATCATAAACCCCCTGGCCCCAAATACGAGCGGTCTTCATCTTGGTTGCCAGTTCTTTGTGCACATTGGCGGCAAACACTTCCACAGTTTGACCCTTCTTGAGGATAAAAGGAGCTGTCATATCAGCCGGCTTGCCCGGCGTTTTGGAATAGACGCGAATGATTTCCAATCGTTGGAAGACGATGTCGCCAATCCGATCCAGGTTTCTACCGGTTTGAGCCGATACGGCAAGATAGGGCCAGTTATCTTCCAAAAGCTCGTCGAAAATCTCTATATTTTCATCGAATTCGGTAGAATCTGTTTTATTGGCAATCACGTGAAAGGGGAGAAAGCGCATCTTTGGTTCGTTCTCGTATAGATGTTTCAGGCGTTCGGGGGCAATCCTGTTATTACGAAATATATCGGCAGACTCTTCCAATTGCTGAAAGGGGTCGCTCTGAATATCAACAACAAGCAAAACCATATCCGCCCTGCGAAGCAGATCAAAGAGGCCTTTGTCAATATAGTCCGGATTCAGTGGGGGTGTATCTATCAACTGAATCTGAATATCATTCACCTGCATCATACCGGGAAGTGGATTCCAGGTGGAGTGTGGAGATGGTGATATCTCCGGGCTGGCGTTTGTCAGGGCATCCACCAGAGATGATTTCCCGACGTTGGGCGGTCCGGCCACCACCACCTGCCCCGCACCTTCTTTGCTGATATTGAAAGCCGATTCCTTTCGCGCCGCACCCTTTTTCGACTGGGGGGCAGTTTTCAGTTTTGAGATTCTTTTGCGGAGATCCGCCCTGAGCTTGTCTGTTCCCTTGTGCTTGGGAATGACGCTCATCATTTCGTCCATGATTTCCAGCTTTTCGGACGTTGTCTGAACGTCTCTCAACTGTTTTTCCAGCTTAAAATATTCGGGTGGTAGGTTTGTGGGCATAACCGGTCCGTTTTTTCAGGGTGGAATCCATATTCTTTGAGGCAGGAAAGGTTGAACAGGTGCTTCCCTGCCCAGTCGGGTTTTCTATGCCTTGTATCCGATGGCTCTCAGAAAACCTTTTCGTTTTTCGATATTTTCTTCTGATTCTATTCCCTTGGAAGCAAATCCGTCGATAACACCCATAATTCCCCTGCCTTGCTCTGTTTCAGCAATGATAACTTCTACCGGGTTGGCCGTGGCGCAAAAAATTCTACAGACTTCCGGCACCTGCTGAATCGTGTTGAGTACATTGATCGGGAAGGCATCTCTCATAAAAATGATAAAACAATGCCCGGCGGACAGGTTCATGGCGTTTTTTTTGGTCAACTCAACCAGCTCATCATCGGTGCCGCTGTATCGAACCAGGCAGACATCGGATGCTTCACAGAAGGCCACTCCGAATTTAATGCCAGGCACGGTATTGACCATTGCCTCGTGAATATCTTCGATGGTTTTGATGAAATGCGATTGCCCAAGAATCAGGTTCAGATCTTCCGGATTCTCCAATTTAACGACTTTTAGTTCCATATGTTCTCCAACGTTTGAAAGGTGATTAGATCCGAGACTCACCCGGTGGTTTATACTAAGATTTCAATTCGACCAGCCCCGAGGTCTCTATTACATTGGGGCTGGCAACCGCTGTTGATAGTCTTCTCGATGCGGTAAAAGGTCGTGTAGTCATTGTTCAAAGCTTTTTCAGTTTCCAAAAATCCTGTTAAAAAATCAACCGCTTTGTCCTCTAATCCGGTATTTTTGACAGAGGTCTTCACGGAATCAGGATCAGATCAAAAAAGGACTCTTTTCAGACAGTCATTCTGAAAAAACAAGTGATGGAAGCAGGAACAAAACAACTTGCGATTAAGGGGTGGCGAATGTAAATGACGGATTTTATTACGACAATCGACCCATCCGCAAATCGGGGACAATGATTACTACCCGGTTCGACGCTGTTTCATGTGCTTTTTTTTGCCCGTTGTAGGCTGTTGTTCAATTCTTGACGCCACAATCGAATTTGGTGCAAAATGAGAACAAAATCAACAGTCACGTGTCATTTTGATACAGGAAGGTTATCCCGAGATCAGAGCTTCCGTAAGGAGGCAGTGTCACATCTCGTACAGACAGAATAGAGAATCAAACAGTCCTCAAAATACCAATACCATCTTCATTAAACCCTTGAATAATGGCTTGGCTCAATGAAGACAAAAAAGTTTGGTCTTATCATTGACAGCAGGTTGGAAGACATTCACAAGGTCAGCACCGCCGTGAATAATTTCTGCTCACAGCTCCCATTGAATTCCGAAGAGATTTTCGGAATTGAACTTTGTATTACGGAAGCAGTTGTCAACAGCATCAAACATGCTTATGGTAATACACCAGGGAATCACGTTGAAGTTGAGCTGAAAGTGTACCCGGAATATCTCCGGATCAAGGTTCTTGACAAGGGACTGTCCATGAGTCCTTTGCAACTCGAAGAAGTCTGCGAGCCTTTTGTAGAGGTTGAGTCGGATGGCGTGGGAGGAGTTCCGACCACGGGTAGAGGGTTGATGATCATCGCCAATATCATGGATGATGTTAGTTATTATACAAAAGACGAAAGCAATGCCCTTATTATGATTAAAAATATCCGTTTGGATCGTGAGATTATAACATGAAAATTGAAACCAAAAAGATCAATGAAGTGAGTGTTGTAGAGTTGTTCGATCGAGTTGACGCGTCCAGTTCCAACAATCTCAAAGAAATGATTCAGGGAATGATTGATAAGAATGAAGTTAACCTTCTGATTAATCTGGAGAATGTCTCTTTTATTGATAGTTCCGGTCTGGGGACATTGATTACCTGTCTGAAGTCCATCAACAAAGCCGGTGGACATTTAAAGATTGCCCAGCCCTGCTCCAATGTTAAAAGTGTTTTTGATATGACCCGTATGGATCGGGTCTTTGAAATATTTGATTCCGATGAAGCAGCACTGAAAAGCTTTGGTCCTGAAGCCAATTAACGGCAATACTCTTAATCAAACTTTTTTCCTGCCACTTCAACCGCAGTCACTCGTTTGTCAGGTTAAGGTCAGATATTCCCCGGAAGCATACTGCCCCCGTCGATTTTCCATTTGTTCAGGCCATTTGGATTGAGTATCATAAAAGGTGAATCTGAGCTGGATATTCCATCAAAAGGTTGGTAAACGATAAATGTTGACAGGGGTAGTGCGGGGTTTGTCTGTATTAAGGCAACTCACTTCTTGGATCGTGGAGTGCAAATGAGTATTTGGCAACGTAAGAAACCTTCATTCGGTTTTGTTTCCACCCGTTTTGCGGGTACCGATGGTGTCTCCCTGGAAACGAGTAAGTGGGTGGATGTCTTGAAAACGCACGATTGTGACGTCTATTTCATGGCGGGTGAACTGGACACCCCGGAAGATGTCTCATTTCGCGTTCCCAAGGCTCATTTCCAACATCCGGATATATTGGAAATTCAAAAGGCACTTTTCCGGGATAAACAGCGAAATCGAAGTCTTTCTCGAAAAATTCATGACTTAAAAGAGGAGATCCGGGACAGCCTGGAAGCCTTTTATGCCCGTTTCAAATTCGATATCCTGGTGGTACAGAATGCCCTGGCTATACCTGTCAATATCCCCCTGGGAAAGGCCCTGACGGAATTTATCATTGAAACCAAAATCCCCACTATTGCACATCATCACGATTTTTATTGGGAACGCCAAAGATTTCATAGCTACCCGGCGATGGACTATTTGAGATCATTTTTCCCACCTCATCAACCTAATATTCAACACGTTGTGATCAACTCAATCGCCGGATCCCAGCTTTCACGCAGAACAGGAGCTCCCTGGACCCTGATTCCCAATGTCATGGATTTCAAAACACTACCTGCGGATCCGGACGATTACAGCAGTGATTTGCGGAAGGAGCTAAAGCTTGGGAAGGATTGTTATTTGATTCTGCAACCAACAAGAATGGTTTCCAGAAAAGGAATTGAAACCTCCATTGAGTTGATCAGCCGTCTAAAAAGGAAAAATTGTGCTTTGGTGATTCCACACGAATCGGGGGACGAAGGCTTGGATTACCAGACCCGGATTGAGGAGTATGCCAAGTTCATGGGAGTTAAAATTCGTCTGATTGCCGACAGGATTTCGAAAGAGAGATACATAGATAAAAATGGTACCAAACACTATACCCTGGCTGATGTTTACCCTCAAGCCAATCTGATCTCTTATCCTTCCATTTATGAAGGCTATGGCAACGCCTTTGTGGAGGCGGTTTACTATCGAAAACCTGTTCTGGTTAACCGCTACATGATTTTTGAGGCTGATATTGAACCCCTGGGATTTAAGGTAATCAGTTTCGACGGTTATTTAACGCAAAAGACCATCGAATCGGTTAAAGCGGTTCTGGCCGATGAGAAAAGGCTGGACGAGATGGCTGAAACCAACTACATGCTGGGATGGAGATATCTTTCTTATGAGATGCTGGACGAGAAACTGGAATCACTTTTAACAAATATTTATGGATCCTAAGGGTACTCCTCCTGCCAAAACTGAAAAAAACCAGTCCGAATCGGCAACTGACCTGTTTCAAAATGGCGAACTTCTGCATAACCGGGTAGATATTGCCGGACTTGTTGAACATCAGGAACAAGTACAGGCAGATCAGAAACTTGGCGAAGTTCACCAGCTCCTGTCTTCCAAAAATCTCGATTTCCTGGCAGTTCTGGAAGGGGAGAGGGTTTTGGGGATTTGTTCAAGAGCGGAACTCGGATCCATGCTGGGGCAGAAATACGGATTTGATTTATATGCCTCAAAACCGATCGGAGAGCATCTGACAGATTCCTGCCTGATCGTCGCGGTAAATGATTCCATTGTGGAGGTGCTGGAATCCGCTTTCAACAGAAGTGAAAGCAGATTTTATGACGATATTGTCATAACAGATAAAAAGGGCAAATACCTGGGCCTGGTTTTCATGAGAACCCTGGTTATTTTGCAGAATCGTTTTTTTATCGACAATATCAACCGAATCAATCGTCAGAAGGAGTCACTCAATCAGCAAAAGGAAGAAGCCGAGCAGAACATGGCGCTTGCTCGTCAATTGCAGTTGGCTATGCTTCCCAGCCAGTACCCCAATTTTCCGTCCTACCTGCCCGCTGAAAAATCAAGAGTGAAATTCCACCACACCTATTTTAGCCCGGATATCCTTGGAGGAGATTTTTTTCACATCGTCTATTTGTCGGGCGAAAGAGCCGGTTTGTTCATGTGCGATGTCCTGGGACACAATATCAGATCCGCCCTGGTTGTCTCCATGATGAGGGCCCTGGTGGAAGGATATCGGTCAGTCGCCGATAATCCAGGTGAGCTGCTAACCCGCATTAATCAGAAATTTATAGAGATGTTAGCAAGCTATCCCGATACCATGTACGCCACTGCGAATTATCTGATTGTAGACGTCCGGACAAGACAATTCGAATATGCCAATGCCGGACATCCCATTGTCATTAAAATCAATAACCGAACCGGTTATTGTGACCAATTAGCCTTTCCTATCAAAATGATAGGGCCACCACTGGGTGTTCTGAAAGAGATGAAATATGAGACAGCGACAGGTACCATAGACAGAGAGGATCTTTTTCTGACCTATACCGATGGACTTTATGAAGTTTTTGATGAACAACAGGAGCAGTTCGGGATTCAAAGGCTGATCAACACCTTCTCCAGGCATAAGAACAAGGCACCAAAACACCTGTTCGAATCGGTCATTGAAGAAGTTGAGACATTTACCCTGAATCACTCCTTTACAGACGATGTTTGCCTGGTCGGTATGGAGGTGGCCGATTTACTGCCGGAGAATAACGCCACTTAGGTTGATTCCAATCGTTTTACCCCCGTCCTTGCAGCGGTTAGCAGCCAGAATATTCTACCGGAGACTTCATTAAAACCTCAGGACAGTCTCCCGGCTTTGCCGTTAATCAAATTGTGTTTAAGTCATATCTTTATTTGGGTTGGTGATCCAATTATGATTTTCCGAATCTTTCCACGTTGTAAACCCCCGTAAACTTAGCTAGTATAACAAGTTGACGTAATCCGGCACCAAACAGACATAAGCTATTTGTAAGCAGAGGTTTCAATGAAATTGATTTCCAAGCTCCCCAACACCGGGGAGACCATTTTTTCAGTGATGTCAAAACTGGCAACCAAGCATAACGCCATCAATCTTTCACAAGGATTTCCGGAGTTCGATGTCAACCCCGAACTGGTCACTCTTGTAGAAAAACACATGCGGTTACACAGGAATCAGTATGCCCCTGTGAACGGTGTAGAGCCCCTGAGAGAGAAAATTGCCGAAAAAACCGTCGAACTCTACCGGACTCATGTGGATCCGGATACTGAAATCACGGTAACTGCAGGCGCAACAGAAGCACTTTTTTGTGCGATTACTGCCCTTGTCAAACCGGGTGATGAGGTGATTATCATTGAGCCCGCATACGATTCTTATGAACCTGCAGTTCGATTGAGCGGAGGTATTCCTGTTTTTGTGAAGCTCAGATATCCAGGCTATTTTGTCGATTGGGACGAGGTAAAAGATGCCATAACCGAAAAGACCAGACTACTGATTCTTAATACTCCCCATAATCCCACCGGATCAATTCTGGACGCCACGGATATGGAAGCCCTGTCTGATTTGTCGTCAACTCATGACTTTTTTATCATTGGTGACGAGGTATATGAACATGTCATTTTTGATGGATTTCGACACGAGAGCCTGCTTCGCTACCCACAATTAAGAGAGAAGAGCTTTGTAATCAGCTCTTTCGGGAAAACCTATCATGCGACCGGCTGGAAAACAGGATACTGTATAGCACCCGAACAGATGACACGCGAGTTTCAGAAAATTCACCAATATCTCGTCTTTGCGATTATGACTCCCGTACAGTTCGCCTATGCCGAATTCATGGAACGGAAAGAACACTATCAGCAGTTGCCGGATTTCTACCAAAGAAAACGTGATCTTTTCCTTGCTTCCATCGAAGGTTCGCGTTTCAAGATTCTTCCTTGCAGGGGAACCTATTTCCAAATGGTGGATTACTCCGCTATTTCAGATAGCAGAGACACCGATTTTGCAGAGTGGTTGACGGTTGAAAAAGGGGTGGCAGCAATCCCACCCTCGGCGTTTTATCACGACAGGGATGATAACAAGACCCTGAGGTTCTGTTTTGCCAAGACGGAGCAAACCCTTCACAAAGCCGGTTAAATCCTGAAAAGAGTCTGAAATTGTTATATTTTAGTTAATGGCTTTTCAGCTTCAATTGGAATTTAAACAAGAAAAAGGATTGTAGATGAGTTGCAATCAGCGAATACTTTTAAGCTGATATGGCCTTTATTTTAATACCAGGTGTTTTGACCACTCTATATCGAATCAAAAAAAGCCATCTTAAATCATAAAAACACAAGGAAGAGGAAAGATGAATACGGGAACCGAGAAAAAACCGCGATTCTGTATCGCCATTCACGGTGGAGCAGGGACAATTCGCCGAAGTGAAATGAGCCCGGAAAAAAAAGCAGTAGTGGAAAACGATCTCCTTGAATCGATTAGGGCCGGTATACAAATCCTGGAAAAAAGCGGAAAAGCCATCGATGCCTGTGTCGCTGCGGTGTCTGTTTTGGAAGACTCCCCCCATTTCAACGCCGGTAAGGGATCCGTATTTAACAGCGACGGATTTATCGAAATGGATGCCCAGGTTATGTGCGGCAATTCACTTAGGGCCGGGGCTGTGACCTGTATTCGTAATATTAAAAATCCGATCAAACTGGCCAGGGCCATTTTGGAAGAAGGCAGACACGTATTGTTGAGTGGCCCGGGAGCAGAAAAAGAAGCCAAAAGATTGGGGCTGGACTTTGAATCGGATCCATATTTTTTTACACAGTTCCGATATGACCAGCTTCAAAATGCCTTGAACAAAAAGACTATTGAGCTGGATCACTCGGATACCGGAGATGGCAGGTTTGGAACCGTCGGAGCCGTGGCATTGGATGAATTTGGGGATTTGGCTGCCTCAACTTCCACCGGTGGGATGACCAATCAAAAACCGGGAAGGGTAGGAGACACACCGTTAGTCGGCTGCGGCAACTATGCAAACAACAAAACCTGCGCCGTATCGTGCACCGGTATAGGTGAAAGTTTTGTACGGGCTGTTTCGGCATATGATGTCTCGGCGATGATGGAATATGGCAAGATGCCCCTCGAAGAGGCTTGTAACAAGGTGATCAGGGAAAAACTTCCTGCTGTTGACGGGGAAGGTGGACTTATTGCTGCAGATCACCTAGGGAACCTGTCACTTCCATTCATATCCAAGGGGATGTACCGTGCCTGGTGCAAAGCAGGGGAAGATATCCAACTGAAAATATACCGAAATTAGAGTTAACCTCGATCTGTGCTGGGAATGATTTGCTCGGCGAAACTGTTAAAAAAAAAGGACAAAATCATCCTAAATCGAGATTTTGTGGTCGAGATCGGAATATTTCGCTCTGTTTCAATCTTACAAGGCAATAGTGGTGCGGTTTTGGTTAAAATCAGCCAGCAACGATCAATGTGAGTCATTGTTGCCCCCCTCTTCGTTAGCTATCAAGCTCCGCCCCAAGCCAGTCCAGAAAGTCTTTGCTTCCCTTCACAATGGGCAGGGCTTGCAAGGTATAGGGAGCGCCTTCAAAAAACAGATCCAGCGCTTCCTTGAATGCAGGAAAAAGTTCATCAGAGGTCTTGAAACGGCAGCGCCAGGGTTCTTTCTTCTCAACAACTGAATTGGCTTCCGGACCTTGTACTTGTGCGCAGGCAGCCAGCTTTTTCTGTGAAATAATACGTATCAGTTGTTCTGCCTCCGTCTGTGTTTTAGCCGATGCCGTAACCTGAATGAATCCGGTTTTCTTTACCTGGTTATCTGAATCACAGGAATCCTGATGTGCCATATCGTTCTTTCTATCTGAAATTAAAGGTAAAACAGATCGATAAAAAGGGGGTTTCAGATAAAGATAGCGTTCAAGGGGGGATCTGTCTATCCGGATGGATCGGCCCTGTTGACGGAAAACAGAGACGCTACAATCCTGCTGATCGAAAACGCAATCCGGTATCCGCAGTCTGGGTTCTGAATCCTTACAGATTCTGCAAACTTCCGAAAAGTTGTCTGATTAAGGGGCCGGCCGCTGAGCAGGGCCGGATTCTGGATTTATGCCTTTTTCTTGGTTCTTTTCGCAGCTTTCATTTCAAAGGGATTTTCACCCAAAATCTTTGCCAGCTTGGGTAATACAACCTGGGTTTTTGTAATGATAGTTGAAAATTGAGACCTGGAAATACCGCATTCTTCGGCTAGACGAGCTTGCGTCACCTTCTTTAAAACCAGTTTTGCTTTGATTTCTTCAGGAGATAACATCGTATCCTTTCGATAAATGTTAATAAAAAAATATGGTGAAAAATTAGATTTCAATTCCCCACCATTTATACTTATTACAATAAGTTATATGGAAAGGTTGAATATTGCAAGAAAAATCTTTATTTTACTGTTATTAGAGGTAGAAATGTTATAAAACCAAAATTTTAGTTTGCGGATAACTTTTAAGTTTGTATATTTATCCGGTTTTACCGCTGAGTAATGACAGAATCAAATCTGTTTTTCGAGAAATCTCCATAAAGCTACGGATTGATATCGGTTAAACCCACTGATTTCCTGTTGAGAATTCAGTAGACAAAAAAGGTGTTTCACCCTATTTTAAATTCAAAGTCCATAGAACGGCTCTGGATCTAATGTAATAGGGAGTACCTGAGCTGCGATTCAACCCGATACAGATTTGTTTACAACAGTAAAGCATGAAGTTATTATCCGCGGTAGTCATTCTGGCAGTTGTTGCCCTCATCGGATCTCGCCTGACTTTCTTGAATCGTCGGCTTCCCATGGGAATTCGTCATATTCTGTTTACCGGCACCGAATATATTTTTCTGGGAGTTCTACTGGGAAGAATGGGATTGAATATCCTCGATCCTGAAACCCTTTTGAAACTGGACTCCTTTCTTCTATTCAGTTTGGCCTGGATTGGATTTTTGTTTGGGTTGCAGTTTGAGGTCAGATTACTGAAAAATCTGCCGAAGTCCTATTTTTCCATTACAGCTATACAATCCGGCATCACTTTTCTCATTGTTGGCGGTGGAATTTACCACCTGATGACCCTTTTTTTCGATCTTCCCGGTTATATCATAATACCATCCGCCATTACCCTCGGGGCAACAGCCAGTTGCACCGCCCAATCCGCAATTGCGATTGTAAACAAAAATTACCGAATCAAAAATCGGGGATTGCTTGATCTGATCCGTTATATATCGAGCGTAGATGGCCTATTTGCACTGATCTTTTTTGCCCTGGCCTTATCCATCTACCCTTACGGAACTTCCACTATTGCTTCCGGTTGGCTGGTCTCTTTGAAATGGCTGGGAATCTCAATTCTGATCGGTGTGGTTCCAGGTGTTGTCTTGATCTTTCTCAGCCGAATCAAATTTGAACAACAGGAGTATATGCTTTATCTGATTGGTACCATCCTGTTCTGTGGCGGGATGGCCCAGCAACTGTTTTGTTCTCCACTGATATCCGGAATGGTCTGTGGCGTGGTTACAGCGAACCTGTGTCGTCACCGATTAAGGGCGCTTCAGGTTGCCGTCCAGGCTGAAAAATCAATTTATATTTTGTTATTGTTGATGATAGGAGCACTTTGGCAGTTCAGGCTGGATATCAGCCTGGTGATAGGTGTGTGCTATTTCCTTATCAGAATGGCTGGCAAGCTGTCAGGCGGGATCGCTGCAACAAAGATATTCAGGCCGCAGTATTCCGTTCCTTCCCATGTGGGGCTGGGATTGGTTTCCGAAGGGGGATTGGTTGTCGCAATCATCATAAATTTCAGATTTTTATACCCCTCGATCGCAGATTCGCTGACAACTATAGTAGTACTTTCCGTATTTGCCAGCGAGCTTATCAGCCCCCGGCTGATATTGTCCTTGTTTAAGAAAGACGAGATTGAATTGAAAAGCAGGTTTTGAAAAATGAGAAACCGTCTGCTGAGTATTGTTTTTGTTATTGCAAGCATGTTCATCATCACTCGCGTCTCGGAGGTAGCGGCTGAGCACACGATTTCGCCTGCCCTGGTATTGGGATTCTTGTTGCTGACTGCTTATGGAATAGGCTGGTTGATTGGAGATTTGGGACTTCCCCGGATAACAGGCTATATGCTGGCCGGATTAGTGTTTGGACCTCATTTAATCGGCTTGTTTGATCAGGAAGATATGATCAGGCTGGATTTTTTAAATGCGCTGGCCCTTTCCTTTATCGCTTTTTGTGCCGGTGGTGAACTGAGGCTGGCCAATATTTCGGCTCGCTTGAAAAGTATTCTTTACCTGGTTGGATTTTCAACACTTTTTGTGTTTGCCGGCGTAACATTTACCGTGTTTATCATTTCGGTTTATATTCCTTTTATGGCCGATTTCACTGCTATCACCAGACTGGCAATTTCATCCATATTTGGCGTTATCTCTGTTGCGCGCTCACCATCATCGCTTATTGCTATCATTAGCGAAACGAAAGCTAAAGGTACGTACACCGATACCATCCTTGGCGTTACAATGGCCATTGATGTTGTAATCATTATGATGTTCGGGATTGTCATCTCAATATGTCAGGCTGTTATTTCAACACATACCTCCATCGATATCACTTTTTTTCTGTTACTCCTTTTGGAGATTATAGTTGCTTTTTCAATCGGTTTTCTTTTGGGAAAGGTCATCATCTTTCTAATAAAGACAGCGCAGGTGGAGTTTCCGATTGTCATTATCGGTGTGGGGCTACTGGTGATCAAAATCAGCCATCTATTGGGTGACTATCTTCTCGAGACCTATCAAATCGGTATAAATCTGGAACCGCTTTTGATTTGTATGGCGGCCGGATTTACGGTTCAAAATTTCTCGAAGCATGGCAGAACGTTTCTGATCAGAATGGACCGAATTTCATTGCCTATCTACGTTGCTTTTTTTGCATTGACAGGTGCCTCAATCAACATTTCCGTCTTGAGTTCGGGTTGGCTGGTTGGACTGGTGGTTGTTGTCTCCAGGATTCTGATGTTGATTGTCAGCTCGATTGTCGCTGGAAAGCTTGCAGGGGATAGTCCAAGGTTGTATAAGGGGACTTGGCTGGCATTTATTACCCAGGCCGGAGTTGCTTTGGGTTTGCTAACTGAAGTGGTCAGGCGCTTTCCGGCTATCGGTCAAAACATTCAAACGATTTTAATAGTGGTGATTACTCTCAATCAACTGGTTGGCCCGATTGCCTTGAAATATGTTCTGAATAAGCAGGGAGAAACAAAAGCACGAATAGAGAGCTGAACTTATTTTATTCTGCTGATGTGTACCCGTTTTCTGTTGCTTTATAAACACTCATCACAATTGCTGCCGGAAAGAAGGCTTTTTGAACTTATAATAATTAACAGAGACTCATATGTTAATTTCCGATTATCTTGATCCAAGTTGTATTCGCGTCGGAGTGAAGGGCGATACAAAAGAAGAGGTCCTGAAAGAATTGGTGGAGCTTCAGTTTGAAGCTCATCCGGAAATCGACCGAGGCGAAACCATGGACAGCCTTTATGAAAGGGAGAAACTGCTGTCCACCGGTATTGGTGAAGGAATTGCCATACCGCATGCCAGAATCGAGAGCTGTTCCGAAATACTGGTCTCTTTCGGACTTCTGGAAACAGGTGTGGAATTCAACTCCCTTGATAGAAAACCGGTACGTCTGGTACTACTGATCCTCTTTCCTAAGGAAAAGGTTAATCTTCAACTCAGATTTCTGGCCCGGGTTTCACGTGTGCTCCATAACAGCGATTTGCTCGAAAAGTTGTATGATTGCACCGGCTCAGAAGAGATTATAGAAGTTTTCAAGCAATATGAAGAAAAACACTTTCACTAAGCCAATCCAAGGTTATGAAGCTTGCTGTTATTTTTTTGAATAAAACCGAATACCTGGAAGATATCCTCGCCGCATTTTTGGAGATAGGTGTGTCCGGAGCAACTGTGATCGATTCGGTAGGTATGGGGCATATCATCTCGCAGAATATTCCTATCTTTGCAGGGCTGAGAGAAGCATTTACGGGGAGTAGCCCGAACAACAAGCTGATTCTGGTGATTGCTGACGCGGAGATGGCTAAGAGAATAAACGAAGTGTTATCCGATATCTGTGAAGAAGCCGACGATGCAAAGCCCTATTTTATGGCAACCTTTCCCATCGAAAACCTGTTTGGATTCGACAGGTGATCGTTTACATATCCCATTCGGGGAAAAGACCCCCGAATGGGTTTGGATTACAGACCTCCGAATCCGTCTTCTGAAATATCCAGCACCGCAGCGTTCATTCCGGCAATGGCGTTGAGTTTTCCCATGGTTACAGGCAGAACTGACGTGATGAAGTACTCGGCCGTTTTCTGCTGTCCCTTATAGAATTCAATATCCTTCTTTTTGGGTTTGTCTTCAAGTGCTCGAGTGGCTACTTCAGCTCTCCAGAGCAGCATCCAGGCTGCCACCAGGTCCCCGGTTACCTCCAGGAGCGGCGTTGCCTGGGCAATGGCGTTAAGTGCCTTGTCAGAAGCGGCTGCCTTGCCAAGTGTAACAATGATCTCCTGATAGTTATTCAGTGTTTCCTGAAGCCTGGAAGCCAGTTCCCGGGTAGCTCCGACCGATTTTGCCTGATCTATGGTTCTTTGGATTCGGGCCAGAAAATCCATAAAGGGTTTTCCATTCTCCATGCGCAGTTTTCTCTGAAAGAGATCCAGGGCCTGTATGCCATTGGTCCCTTCATAAATCATGAGAATCCGGCAATCCCGCATGTACTGCTCAACAGGATATTCTTTGGTATAGCCGTAACCTCCATAGACCTGTACACCGTGACTGGTAACTTCAAGGGCCTTATCCGTAATATATCCCTTGATGATCGGGGTCAGAATTGCGACCAGATACTCCAGTTTCTGTTTTTCTTCTGCATTCTCAGTCGCTTTTATCGTATCGAAAATTGTACCGGAAAAATAGATCAGGCTCCGGAGACTGTCAACGTAGGCCTTCATGATCAGTAGTTGTCTGCGGACATCGGGGTGTTGAATGATGGGGACCCCACCCTCTTTTGGCTTCAGGACATGGGCACTCTGAACCCGCTCGCGGGCATAGTTAACAGCACTTATATATGCAGCAGTGGCAAGCGAGAATCCCTGCTGTCCTACAAGCTGTCTTGCTTCGTTCATCATGACGAACATGGCTCTCATACCCTTGTTTTCCTCTCCCAAAAGCGTGCCGACACAGTTCCCTTTACTGCCAAGTGTCAACGAGGCAGTGGAGTTGCCGTGCAGACCCATTTTTTCCTCGATACCGGTACAGATCACATCATTAAATTCTCCCATACTTCCGTCATTATTGACCCTGTATTTGGGAACCAGGAACAGAGAAATTCCTTTTGTCCCGGCAGGTGCGCCTTCGATTCTCGCCAGTACCGGGTGAATGATATTGTCGGTCAGATCGTGTTCACCACCGGAGATAAAGATTTTATTTCCGGTGATATTGTAGGTACCGTCATCGTTTCTGGTGGCAGTGCTAGTCAATGCTCCAACATCGGATCCGGCTTCCGGCTCGGTAAGCAACATGGTTCCGGACCATTCTCCTGAGTACATTTTTCTTAAAAAGAGCCGTTTCTGCTCGTCTGTTCCGAAGGTTTCCACCAACTTAGCGGCCCCGTGGGTCAACCCGGAGTAAAGCATAAATGAAAGATTAGCGGCATTGAACAGCTCATTTGCAACCAGATGAACCGTGTGAGGCATGCCACCACCGCCTATTTCCGGGTCTTCAGTCATGGCGAGCCATTCGCCTTCCTTGTACAAATCATAAATCCGTTGAAAGCCTTCGGGAGCTTTGACAACCCCTGATTCGAAGGTGCACCCCTCTTCATCTCCGGGTTTGTTTGTCGGCAGGATTTCCTTGATCGCTAACTGACGGGCTTCGGAGATTATCATCTTGATAGTCTTTTTGTTGAAGTCCGCAAAGATCTCATGTTCAGATAAGCTTTCTACGTTCAGTTGTTCAAACAGAGCAAAATCTATATCCCTTAAATCTGCTAACTGTTGTGCCATAGTACGATTCCTCCAATTGTGTCGTGAAAGTAACGGATCTGTTCCATTACCTTCAGAGATAGGTAAATTCTGCACCCTTTCTCTCTAAACTCCAACAGGTTTTGGGTGCTGCATGACAGAGTATAAAAGATAGAACGGCTCGTCTTGTCAAGAGCAGAAGTCTTTCAGTTTTGATTTCGATTTTTAAAAACAGCCATTCAAATCTGATCAATTCGGGGCGATTCTTTTAATGAAGAGGAATACAGGCTGCTGTTCTGCGGCGGAAAAAGGTGGGTTGGTTATGGCAACCGGTTCTGCATTTTTTGACCCTTTGCTGAACCGGGGAGGAGGATTTTGGGTTTTCCAATCACAACCCCGGTTTCAAGCCGATTCTGATATGCTTTGATCGGCGGGAAGCGTGAATCGAACGACTGCTCCGCCCTCCGGATGGTTTTCAGCTACGATGGTTCCCCTGTGTGCTTTCACGATTTCGCTACAGATAGCCAGTCCCAAACCGCTTCCACCGGCACCTGTGTTGGTTCTGGAGCTTTGGCTGAATTTTTCAAATACTGAAACCAACTCGTTCTCCGGTATTCCCACTCCCTGATCCCGAATCTGCAGGGACAGGGATTCGACAACACAGTCATCCATACGCATGGTGCCGTTTTCGAACTCAATAAAAATTTCTTTGTCATTGGGAGAGAACCTTGCTGCGTTGGATACCAGGTTGTTGATCAATTGTTCAATCCTAAAGCTGTCGCAGACAAGTTTAGTGGAAATTTGTGGCTGGACGACGTGTACGGTCTGATTTCTTGATTGGAGCTGGTTCTGGTAACCGGCTACGACCAAATTGGTGATAAACAAGAGATCGCTGTTACCCATTTGATAGCTGGTGATTCCGGCCTCCATCTGTGACAGATCCAGCAGGTTGTTCAACAGGGAGAGTAGTCGATTCCCACTTTTCTCTATTTTGGAAAAATAGGAGAGCGTTTTTTCCTCAGGAATAGTTCCCAGCTTGGTGATGCCTAACTGGGAAAAGCTGAGAATACCATGGAGCGGCGTTCTCAACTCATGTGACATGTTTGCCAGAAACTCGCTTTTTGCTCTATTGGCTTCTTCGGCTTTTTCTTTGGCAATCCGCAAATCCCTGGTCTGTTCATCGACCATCTCCTGCAGGTGATTACGATGTTGCGTCAGTTCCTCCTCGGTTTGCTTCAGGATAGTAATATCCGTTCCGACCGACTGGTATTCAACGATTTCATTTTTCTCGTTGAAAATGGCACGATCTGTCCACTGGTACCAGTATTTCCTGCCATCACTTAACTCCAGGCAGCGTTCCCGGGTGATGACCGGGTTTTCTGGATCATCGGGCAGTTCAGAATCGGGAGTAGCCTGGGCAAACGGATAGCTTGCCACCTTTTCCTGGTCGAGATCGAAATGTCGGCAAAAGGCCATATTGGCAAAGGTTAGATTCCTGTCCGGGGTGTATCTGCAGACCAATTCAGTCTGATCTTCAATGACCGCCCTGTATTTGGCTTCGCTTTGGTTAAGGCGTTGTTCCAGATCTTTCCGGGCAAGGGCCATCTCTATAGCGGCTTTGATGTCAAATATTTTGACCGGTTTAATCAGATATCCGTAAGGTTTGACCTTTTTTGCCTCGGCGATGGCTTCTTCATCAGATCTTGCCGTCAGGAAGATGATCGGAGTGTTGTGCTTACCGACGATAATTTCGGCTGCCTGGATTCCGTTGTATTTTCCCGGCATCATGATATCCATCAGAATCAGATCGGGTTGGGAATGCCCCGTAATCTCAATTGCCTGCTCACCTGAAGAGGCAATATCCATCACTTTGTAATCCAATCGTTCAAGTTGGGCTTGAAGCAGCGTTGTCAGGACTGCATCGTCCTCCACAATTAGCACTTTTGTCATAGGTAAAATCCGGGCAGTACCGGATTGCTCTTTACTGGTTTTGTTGTTTGGACTGTGCCGGATCAAAGGGTAATTAAATTAACTCTTGCCCGACGATTTCAGCTTTTGATTGGTTAATCGCCGGATTGCCGGCTGAAGCAGACTGTTGAATAGCGTGTTTGCTTTTTCATTATAGACTATTTTTCAAATTTTCATAAGTAAATAAATGAATCTACCTGTTTTATTTACTGAGAAAGGCAATCAGCTCGGAAACGACGCGTAGTGTGAATATCGAAATATAAAAAAAGATGCGGCGTTTGAGACGGACTATGTATTGGGTTCACAGATCAGGAAGTAATGGAGATGCTTCAAGCGGAAACTTACCAGATAAAAACCGAGCAAAAAACTGATGACAGCAGCCGACAAGTATCCCAAACCGTAAAAAGAGATGTCGCCCAGCATCAGGCAGGTGACCAGAAGGTTGGTCAACAGGAACAGAAGAACGATCCAAAAACTGTCTTTTTCACCATTTATGTAAGTCAGAACGATGGTCAGAAGCATTGATCCCATATGAAAAAAGGCGCCTATGATAGAGAACCTTAAAATCGAAAGCTGTGTAATATCAAGATTCAATGATTGGATCCAAAAGGGAGCTGTGAAGAACATGAACAAGGAAAAAAGTCCCTGGAATACGCCAATTTTGACCAGGACATCTTGCATGCATTTTATAAGATTTTTCCGGATCATCTTCAGGCCATTCAGGTTCCCGTGGTGGTTGATCAGATAGGTGTATTTACGAACGATTTCGTAAAGATCGGTCTCTGCAATGAGAATGAAATATGCCAATGCCGGCAAAGCAGTCATATAACCTACGAACATGGCTCCGTCATAAAGAGGAAACCCAACAAGTCCTGCCCCAATCGGCGCTTTATGATAAAGCCAGATCAGGAACTTATCCACCCAGATACCCAGTCCGGACAGCAAACCATAAAAGAACAGCATGGGATACTTGCTGAAAGATCGGAACAGACGAAAATCGATTCTTATATCTCCGGGAAATTCAGCCAGAACAGTTGCAGATAAGATGAAGACAACGACGCTGATTCCTAAATTCAGCCCCAGCAAAAAACCCGTTAATCCGAAAAATTTGCCGGTGATGAGAGAAGCCGGGACAGCAAGGCCGAATCCGACCAGAAAAGCCAGCGACACCCTGATGTATGCCTTAAGGGTCGAAACGAAGATCATCACTCCCCACATACAGGCGACCAGAGCCAGCAGGTACAGGGTTAATAACCTGTGGATCCACTCCAGCTCAAGATACCAGAGCCAGGGCAACAACAGTATAACGGAACTGCCACCGGTCATTAGCAGGCAGGACAGTAAAAGCGAGGGAATCCGTTCATCCTCCTTGCGATAGAGACAGTCCGATAAAAACCGGGTAATGGATATCTGGGTTCCGTAGGTGACGACTGTTGTCAGGGCAAAAACATAGATGATGATTCCCATAAAGGTGTTGACCAGTTGGGGATCGCTGATAGTTTTTCCCAGCGAGGCAATAACCCCAAGGGCAAAAACAGCGAAGAGCCAGGGGCCGGAAGAAATAATTCCCGAATAAAAAAATGCGGAAACTGCCGAAGAGAGATCCCTCTTATGAAGCAGCTTTCTGATATTAAAAGCAATTCCAGCCATAATACCTCGTTGATTGGTCCTATCCGCTATTCTTTCCGATTTTTGGTTTCAATGCTTGATAGATAGAGCTGTCGATACTTGCCGAACAGCTTGGGCAGATCGTAGTACCTGCGTGCGCGCTCTTTGCCGGCTTGTCCCATTTTCACAGAGTCTTCCTCACTTCTCAGTAGATGCAGGATGGAAAACGCAGTTTCTGCCGGATTGGTCAATCCGGTGATAATTCCGCTTTTCCCCAGCTCTGCATCTGCTCCGGGGGCTCCTTCCACCAGTTCTCTACAGGCTCCAACATCTGTTGCCACGACGGGAATACCCAGACAAAAGGCCTCCAGGATAACCAGGGGTTGGGCTTCGCTGATACTGGTCAGCACCAGGATGTCCAGTTTGGGATAATAGTTCCTGAGATCAACCATTCCGGTAAACCGCACCTTATCGCCGATCTCCAGGAATTCAACCAGTTGCACGCACTCTTCGTAGTATTGTTGGTTTTCATCAGTTGGCCCCATCAACCATACCTCTGCATTGGGGTACGATTTGAATACCAGAGCAACAGCTCTTAAAAGGGTTTTTACATCCTTGATGGGAACAATTCTTCCAACAAAGCCGATGATCTTTTTTTCCTGGGGAATTCTTTTCAATGAGGACAACACCTTAAAATCGATTCCGTTGGGAATGACCTCCATCTTTCGAGGATCGGCTCCATCCATCAACTGGTAATTTTGATTCCCAGTGTAAAGCGTGATAATGGAACTGGATGCTTCGTAACATAACTTGGACATGGCTGTGAAGGCTTTAATCCATAGCTCTTTAAAGACTTCCAGGTTGGCCTGTGGACGAAACAGGTGCCTGCGCTCCTCATAAATCCAGGGTGATCGGGAGATATCAATTTTCCGCTCTTTATTATAAATCCCATGTTCGGTGAGAACCAGGGGAGCATTATAGAGAGCACTGGCTTTTGCTCCTGCGAAGCCGGCGTAGCCTGTTGATACGGCATGATAAATTTTCGCCTTCGGGATATGGGCGTTCATGATGGAAAAGATCCCATGGTGTTGATAGCGCCAAGTCCAAAAATAGTCCACAAAAGAGCAATTGAGATCCTTTTCCTGATAGATGCGATTGATAATCTTCCAGGTTTTTCTGGATATAACCCTGCTTGGAATATCTCTGTTCTGTTTTTTGAACACCCCGAGAAGATTTTTGAACAGAGGGGTTAGCGGGTCGATGTCCTTGTTTTCGCCATTTCCTGAAATCTGCGTGTTCTCACCCTTGTTCGATACGGAAGACATATTAAGAGCAACACCTTCCGACACTGTCTCCGGAAAAAGCTGGTGAAGTTTGACGATATCGTCCAGATATTGTTCTTTTCGGGGCAGAGAAAACAGGGGTTTTTTGTTAAAGTTCTTGTGATTGAGATAGTGCAGATAAAGCCCTGTTACATTGGTCGGAATCTCATAGTTTGTTTTGCGTCGTTTGCTGTCCGGCAGGATAACATACAGGGAAAAGGTGAAATCAGGCAGCCCCTTGATCAGGGAATGAACCCAACTGGAGACGCCGCCGGAGACGAAAGGATAGGTACCTTCCAATAGGAGACAGATATCCGCTTCCGGCTCTTTCCCCGGGTAGGGATTGTTTTTCCCCTTGGTGGAAATGGTATTATGGAACGTAATGTTCATAGTAGATTCCGTTTTGCCTGGAATCACCCCAGAAAGCAACGGCTTCCTGGATCTCTAAGGCACTATTGGGAAAACGTTTCAGGTATTCTTTTGCCAACTGCCGCAGTTTCTTTATCTCCTTTCTGTTAAACAGCAGGATAAGTTGCTGCAGAACCAGGTTTAGTGAGTTCGGGTATTTTTTTAGACCTCTTTCCAGGATATTTTCTGCTTCCTCGTAGTCAGACCGGCTGATCAGAGCCTTGGTGAGACCGATCATGGCGTTGATATTATTTGAATCCAAAGCCCAGGCTTGACGATATGAGCTCACCATTTTTTCCCGATAGTTTTCCATATCCTCCTCGCCTGGCAGATCCCAGGAGCAATAACGATCGTAAGCAGTGGCCAGATTGAGATGGTGAAGGGGATTTTCAGGCTCTTCACTGATCTTGCGCTGAATCTCCCGAAACTCGTTAATGAAAGTATCGTTCAATATAATCAGGGCACTGGCTGCATAAAATCGAACATCCGGATCCTTGTCATTTAATCCGGTATGGAGGATCAGATGCGAACTGGGGCCGGGATGTTGGATCACTTTGTTGATTGTCGCCCGTTTCAGAGGGGAATCATCACCTTCCATAATATCCACATAGGGAGTAATGGTTGAGTCTCCTCCTTGCCAGTAATCCTGGGCAAGACCCAGTTCAAATCGTTCCGAAGGCGTGAAAACCGCTTCTGCAGCGACAAATTCCCGATATTCGCTTGCCAGATGTTGCCGGGGGGTAAAAATGAGTTGGATGATACAGCCTATGGAGGCAAATGGTCCCAGGATAATGACCATAAACCTGTAAAAACTTAACTGCCTGCATAACTGGTCGGGTAAAGGGAGTTGGAGTAATAGCGAAGAGCAGAGAAAGGGTAAAATCGGGATAATTAACCAAAGTTCGGTTCGGGAGTGTGTAATCAACTCCAATTGAATAACCAACATGACCAGATAGAACATCGAGGTTAGGATTTTTGCGATTAAGGTCATGACTACCCTGCAAGGATGGGATCGAATATCATGTGTTGCACGGTTTCGCTAAGGAACAGGGTTCCGTCATCCAAGGAGAGGATCTCCCAGGTGAGGAATTCAACTTTACCGACATAGGAATAGGTAGAATACAGGTTTTCCTTAACTGAACCGGTGACCTTGTCTATGACAACATCAGCCTGCTGTTCACTGGTGTAAGGCATCATTAACATAAAACTGTAAGGTCTTCCCACATCGGCAATTCCCACTTCATCGTCGATGCGGCAAACATTCTTCAAAATGGTCCCCATTTTTTTTATCAGCAGGTTTTTTTCTACGGTTCCGACAGTATCGGGGAACTTGAGTGTGAGATTAAGCAGTACTATTTCATACTTGTGGCGAACAGCGCTAGCAACGGCCTTTTTCACGATGAACCAGAATGCTTCTTCTCGGATCAGCCCCGTACCCGGTTCGAATGTCGACTCCTTCTCTTTTTCCGCATAACGGAGACCGTTCACAATCGATTGCATGAACCATTTACTGAGCATGGAGAGAAATCTCAAATTGTCATCTGTTACATTAAGAAAATCGATGCTTTCTATCTTGATCATTCCCAGGAGCTTTCTTTCCTGTGTAATGAGGGCGACTGCAAAGAAAGCATCAATTTTGAGCTCCATTAATGTTTCCATGGTGATAACAGCCGACTCTTCCAATGATGACAGGGTTTCAATCAGTTCGGAGTCGGCGTCATAAACCCGACGATGCTCATTTTCCCTGGTCCAGCCGAAACTGCTTTTCAAGGTCAGGTTGCCATCGGGTTCCAGCAGATAAAAGGAGCAACGTTGCGCCTTGAAGTATTTTGATACCAGTTGCGGAATTGCTTCGTACAATTGGTCCAGGTGCAGTTTGTTCAATTTCTCGGCGATTTCATAGACCGACTGGAAGGTTTCCAACCGGAACACGATCTTTTTTTCAAGGTTAAGATTGGTTCGGGTGAGTCTGCCGGTAACCTGGTTAAGATCCTTGATTTGATTGTTTAGATTGTGATTCTCAAATTCCAGGTCATATAATCTGTTTTTCCTGAACCTGCTGATGATGCCAATTAGTGCTCCAAAGAAAACAAAGAAGAGGGGCAGGAGAGTGATCTCACCCCAGGACAGGGGATTGGGGCCAAAATCAACAGGAGAAAATCCGATCAACAGGCTTGCTGCGACGATTCCGGTTATGATTCCCGAGGTTAATCCATACATCAATGCAAAAACAAGAATGCCGATCCAGTATGGATGAGGGAAAACTGTGCTTGTCTTGATCGACCAGCCGGTAAGGGTATCGAAGATGGAGTATTCCAACAGAGAAATCAGAACAAAAAAGGCCGGGATTTCCAACCCGAATCTTTTTAGATACTTAGGTATACGCTTTTTAATTCCTGGTTCGGGAACAGTAGACGGCATCTGGCTTCTCTGATGGTTCGATTTCTCAGTTACGAACTTCTATCATTCGAAGTAACTCCATGAATTGAGTGGATATACTAACTATACTGTAGCGTTTTTTCAAATGGATTGCACAGCTTGTCAAGCAAACTGTTTCTTTTGACCGGGGAACTGGTTTGATTTTTGAATGTCCATTCTGAACTGGAGCAGTAATTTGACAGAATTTCCTGCCAACCTACGAATGGCTCTTAGACGGACCTGTGGAGTTGTGGAATGAGTAAGCGGTTTTATCTTCTTTTGGTCGAATATGTCCTGGCGGTATCAGTGTTGTTTGGTGGTTTCGTGGTATTTTTCTGATAGGTACCGGCGACCGCGATTGATCTGACAAACCGAATTTAGAATCCCTGGAAAAAAGGTGTCACCTTGAATCCGTTATCAGGATAGGAAATATCGTAATCCACTACGCTTTTATGAACGTAGAGTTTTTCCTTCTTTTTGAAGATAACTTCAAGGCCTTCAACAGAGATTTTCCCATCATCATCTTCTAACTCATCCAGAGTTAGTTTGAGTTCACTCCCCTTTCAACCCAATCCCTGAAAAACCAGCCTTGGATAACGGCCGGGTTCTTGAGCCAGCAAATCAGCCAGCTTTTCCCGGGCTTTACTGCTGATATTTATTTCTATCATTCTGCCTCTGGCGTTGTTGTGGTTTACTTCAGCGGAGCTTCAGATGACTTTACATTTAGTAATATAATATCAAATCAATCAGCGGAATACCAGGAATCTGTTCCCAAATCTCATCTTTCGGGGTGTTAGCTGAAAACAGTTTAACAAATCATGGATTGCTTGTTTTTTGTCACAAAGGTTGCAGTGGTCTCAATAAGGTTAAACAAAACATAAAAATTAGGGAAATTTGATGGAATTTCGACAATACTGTTTTTTGAATCGACAAATGAGTGGTTCAGAAAAGGGGGAAACGTGAAAAGAATCTTGATTGTAATCGCAGCTTTGGTGTTGACTGTTTCAACTGCTTATGCCGGGGTGAAAGATCCGGTAGCGGTGCTGTTTCAGGTCAAAGGAAACGTGGAATATACGAAAAACGGGGAAAAATGGAAAAAGGTACGTCGTAACAAATTTCTCTTTCCCGGATACCAGATTCGATCGGATGTCGGCGGTTCCGGAATCATCACCAATCGCAAAACCGGCAAGGATTCAGTGCTTCGGCCCGGAACTTTGTTGCAGGTAACGAACAGTGAAATCAAGGTTAAAAGTGGAACCCTGTCCGAATCCAGTCAGTCCAATAAACTGCTTTCAGGATTGATGAAACGATTCAGTCGATCACAATCCTACACTACTGTCAGAAGGAGCGCTTCTCAAGGTGCGATGGTACTGGATGTTGCACGACATACGGTGTTAAGCCAAAACTATCCCTACCTGGTTTGGGACAATGTGGGAGACGATCTCACCTACCATCTCAAAATCGGCGAAGATGTCTACACCATTACTCCTACCACCGATGAAATGATTCGGATTAAAATCAGCCCATTCAGCGGAACCCGGGAGATCAAGTTGGAAGCCACCAGAAACAATCAGGTTGCTGCCCGCCTGAATCCCTACAAACGAAGAGGTGTGCTTACAAATCAAACATTGCGCTGGCTCACTCCGGACGAAAGCAATGAGTTAGAACTGATAGCGAAAACAATTGCTGAAACTTATCCGGACAACTCTTTTATGCTGGGGAGCTTTCTGGAAAAGGAGGAGTTGTGGGTTGCGGCCATGGATCATTACCGACAGTATCTAAGAGATAATCCGGATGAAATCGAAATGACTCCCTATCTCTTCAGGGTTTATAAGAAACTGAAACTCAAAAGGGTGTACTCCAAAGAGCTGGCCTACTGGACCCAGGCGATGAAGGAGTAAACTTCCAACCTTCATTCTAATATTCTCGTTTCCACACAACGGTTTTTTATCCCATAAATCACCTTGTCGTTGAATCAGGCTTTTGGTTTTATCTGAACCGGTGTATATTTAAAATCATAAAATCATTGCAGATAAGGGTTGTTTTTGGTAGAGGGATAATGTCAAGGGTTGAATCGGAAGGCGCTATTCACTCACTCCGTTTCAATCTGAAATTACACGCTTTGATATGGAAATGGATGCCCGTCACCAGATTATTCTCTATATTATAGACCGATTACCAAATCTAGTTAATCAATTGTGAAGTGAGTCGGGATGAAAAACGTTAAATATGACGACGTTAAATCTTTTTTATGCGACGAAGATTTAATTCAACTTTTGTGTTATGACAAAACCGCTGATGAATTGTTCGAGGCTTTTACAAGAGACGATTTCCTGGTCATCGACGGCAGTATGAAAATTCCCTTTTTTGCCGAGATTCGGGATTACCGGGGAGCCGTTGAAAAGGATAATCCGGGAAACCAGTGGTTGGTGAAGCCTATCAAAGGGAAAGACGTTATCGAGTCGGAAATGGCCATGATCGTTTTTTTTCTGGATCTATATACCCATACGCTCTCGGTACCGGTAGTTGTCACCAAAATCGACAATGTCCTTTATAAAGCCACAAAGCTCATCGTCAAGGCGGAACAACTTTCCGGTTCAAACTATACGGTATATCCTGAGCTGATCGAACAACTGGCATTAGATATGATCAACCGCTGGATCACCTATGATGAAGATCGCAATCCGAACAATTACCTGATCCGATACAATTCCAAAAACCAGAATCTTGTCCTGGCGATTGACTTTGGAAACTGCGATCTGCTTGACAAGGAAATCAAGATAAAGGGGTTGGCGAAAGGTTTCGGTTGGCAGAGGAAAGAGAAGACAAGGTATTTGACACCGCTGAAAATGGATAATTTTCTTGCTTACGGAATGGATTTTTATGACACTCGCTTTAAATATTTCAAGGAACTGGATGGTAAGACCCTGTTCAATATCTGTAAAAAGGCGTTGAGGTTGGATCCGGATAAGTCGACCTATGCCAAAACCATCACCAATAACGTTCTACGCCGGATAAGTTACGTCCATAAATACTTTGCAGCCAAACTCCCTGAAATAACCCCGGAGAAAAAGGACTACAATGTTATGGGGAAAACTTTTCAGCAAATGTAGATCAATTGCACAATAGGTGAAGGATTGAATATTGCATGATGTCATGCGCTTAACGCATGATCGCATAATGTGATTTTTCCCCCGTAACCTGGAAGGTGGTTATTCCAACGGGCAAATAACCAGTAAAGATCCTAGTCTTAAAGAGCATTGGATCGATTACCAAAATATCTGCTTAGCGATAAGTTTTACATTAACATTAGCAACAAAGGAGCGATTCGTATGAGACTTTTGACCCGCGATGATTTTGATGGTTTGGTCTGTGCTGCGCTGCTGACTGAAAAGGGTGTCGTCGACGAATATAAGTTTGTGCATCCGAGGGACATTCAGAACAACAAAATTGATGTGACCTCAAACGATGTACTGGCCAATGTCCCCTATGCCAAAGGTTGCGGGCTATGGTTCGACCATCATTCAAGTGAAGAGGAGAGACTTGAAATAGCTCAACTTGAATATGAAGGCGATTCAAGAGAGGCACCAAGTGCTGCACAGGTCGTCTGGGATTACTATGGTGGCGTTGAAACATTTGGGGAGCACTTTCTTCCCCTGCTTGAGGCTGTCAATAAATATGACTCGGCAGATCTGACCCTGGACGAAATCCTGCTGGCAGAGGACTGGATCATGATCGCTTTTATCATTGATCCACGAACAGGACTCGCCGAGTTTACGGACTTCAGAATCAATAATGAAGAATTCGTGCTGGACATGATTCAATACTGTCGCACCAAAACAGTAGAGGAAATTTTACAGATCCCGGATGTCCAGGAGCGGGCTCAACGTTACAATGAACAGCAGATTCTTTTTAAGGATATGCTGCGACGCTGCACTGATTCGGACAGAAACGTTGTTATTACCAATCTCCTCAACGAAGAAACCGTCTTTTGTGGAAATCGCTTCATCGTCTACGCCAGTCATCCCGATCAGAATATAGAAGTTAGACTGAGTTGGGATCATGACAGGAAAAACGTCAATATCCAGTGTGGACACAGTATCTTGAACCGAACCAGTAAAACCAACGTCGGTAAGCTTATGTACAAATACGGCGGTGGCGGCCACGAAAAGGTTGGCTCTTGCAGGGTCCCCGGTGATACCTGGGAGAAGGTGCTGAATGAAATCCTGGAGCAAATGAAAGAAGACGGATAACCCCCGTTGGATACCGTGCCATTTCCTGCTTGTTTCCCTCGTCTGCTTCTGTTTGGCGAGGGCATAATCACAGCGGTTCTACCCTCCTCTCCTTTATCGGATTAGTCAACCAAGAATATTCTGCAGCTCGGTCAAAAGGGATTCCATTTGATCTCGTCTGCCAACCGAGATGCGGATGAAATTACGTAGTTGATTGGTAGCAAAATACCGAATCAGAATCCCCCTGTTTTCCAGTTCTTTGCTTAGTTCTGCTGCATCAAAACCGTCGACACGACAAAGAATGAAATTAGACCGGGAAGAATAAACCTTCAGTTTTTCCAGTTCTGCCAATTGTGCCAAGGTCCACTCTCTGATCTGCACCATTTCATTTACCTGCTCCTGATAAAAAGAGAGGTTATTCAAACAGGTTGTGAGAGCGACTTCGGCAGCGACATTCACACTGAATGGCGGTTTGATTTTCATGAGTGGAGCGATCAGGTCGCGGCTACCCATTCCATATCCCACCCTTAATCCTGCCAAACCGAAGCATTTGGAAAAGGTTCTCAAAATGATCAGGTTATTGTGGTTCTTGATTTTTTCCTTAAAAGTCACTCCGGAAAACTCGTAATAGGCTTCATCCAACATTACGACCAGATCCTGGGCGAGGAAGTAATCCAGAACTTCTTCCTCAAGCAGATTACCTGAAGGATTGTTTGGAGAGCATAGGATTACCAGCTTGCATTTGGATAGATCGACCTTCTTCACTTTTTCCAGCTTAATGGTGAAATCCGCTTCCCTTGGAATGGCAAGAAATTTAGCCTTATTCAGGGCGATGACATGGCTGTAATAGGAAAAAGTGGGCACAAAACTCAAAACCATTTGATCCGGCTCCACCAGCAGGCGACAACAGAGGTCTATGATCTCATCGGCCCCTGTTCCGGCAATGATCATATCGGGATCGTAGTCGGCATAACGGGCGATTGCTTCCCGAAGCTGCACCTGGGCCGGGTCCGGATAGATATGATAGTATTGACCTTCAGAAAGGGCCTTAATGACGGCCGGTGCAGTTCCAAACGGATTTTCGTTGGCATCCAGTTTGATGATCTTAGCCTCATTCAAGCCCAACCGCCTGGCAATCTGGTCAGGTGGTTCAATGGGAGAATAGGGGGTCATGTCCTTCGCTGATTTGCAAAACAGGTGCTCAATTGGTTTCATTTCGTTTCGGCTCCAAAAAGGTGCGATTATCTTATGACTTAGCAATGAGACCGCGTCCCGGATGACGGGTTTGTATCATTCAGGGGATTTTGATCTCACTTTTCAATATCAAACGGAATACATCAGTTTAAAAAGAATAAAAGAATTCTTGCATTTGTGTTAAAGTTAGCTTAAAAAGTAAGTGGATCAACAATCAAGTCGCATTTGATGGATTTCTTGATTTTTTGTCATTGTTTTCGTCATTTTCTCGTTGCTGAACGATTGCAGATCGGGAACTTACCGTAGAATTGAAAGTAGGGGAATCGTGAATGACGTAAGAGTGTATGTGGGCAATTTGCCATTCAAAACGACCAATGATGAGTTGAAGAAGTTGTTTGAAACCTATGGCACCGTTAAATCGGCTGACGTAATCAGGTATCGCGAGTCGGGACGGTCAAAAGGCTATGCTTTTGTGGTTATGGATGAACAGGGGGCACAGAACTCCATTGATCATCTTAATGATAATGAGTATGAAAGCAGGGTTCTCAAAGTGAGGATCGCCAAACCGAGAGAGAACTATCCGCGGGAAGAGAGGTCAAAATCCCAGGGGGTCAAATCAATTCGGTTGGGGATTGACTAGCAGGCTCGATGTTCTTTAAAGGGCCAGATGGAATAGCTGTATCAGACTCGTTAAAAGCAGGCCTGCGCCGAGCTTCGGCAATGAACTGAGAGAGGGTGAAGTCGCCGGGAGACTTAGATCCAGCCTTGCCAATACGGTTATTGGGGGTATTACTTGATAGTGACCCGATTCGGCTGAATCCTTCCTTAAAAATAGTAGTGGACCGAAAAAGCAGGGAACGAACTGATTGACAGATCAGATATTTCGTACTCATCCACTTTCTTCGTGCTGTAACCGATTTCTCCGGAGAATCCGAAATTGGGCAGGCCGTGAAAGAAGATCTCCGCTCCGAGAAAAACTCCGTACCCAATTCCCGAACCATCCAGGCTTTGAGAATCATCCTTTATCTGCATATAACCCAGGGAAGCGCCGGTGTATAATTGCATATTCTGTATCTCTTTAATAACCCATCCCATGCGGCCATCGAAGGACATGATCTGCAGTTTGTTGTCTCCATATGCTGTGCTTCCATAGGCCAGCAAAAGATTCCCGAACATATCGTCGCTTAGAAAGAATTTGTAGCTAATCTGGTTACTGGAATAAGATGACAATCCGGAAGAGGAGTCCAGAGTTGACCGTCTTTGCACATACCCGATTCCGTCTCTTTGGTTCAGGTCGATGTTTGATCTGCCGGCAGTCATAAAGTTAACACTCGATATAGGAATCTGTAGGACACCGTATCCTTCCGGTGATTCTATGGTCAAAAATTCATTTGTAAACTGTGTAATGATCCCTTCAATGATTTCACCGTTTTTCAAATAGAGAATGAACTTATTGCCGACCTGATCAGCCTGCTGGTATTTTTGCGCAGTACTCAGATAATCGATCAGTCTGACGTTTGAAATTGGGATTTCCAGGGTCTCCGTATCTGTCTCAATTGTGATCGATTCTTTTGTATATTGGGTGATCTTTCCCTGCACGATCTCATTATTTTCCAGAATGATAATCTCTGCCTTGACCTGCCCTATAAAGAAACAAGTTAGAAAAAGGGATAGGAGGATAGAATATTTTAATATTTTCATTGGTTTATCCATTATTGTTTGAACGATATAGGTGTCGTTTTGAAAAGAAAATGCAAATTAAACACCACAGTGTTGAAATCACACCCAGAATTCCGACGGATCGCATTTTATACCGGTTTGTTCATGAAAGGCTGATCAAGAACTCCCTGGTTGATCAGTAGTTGTGAAAAGATCCAGACGGGATTTTCGGCAAAGCTATCTATTCAGAAACGGTTCAAGTTAACTCATCTGCTTTGTCAAAAATCCGATGAGAAAAGATCAGGAATCGTTTGACCCACTGTTGCGATTTCAGGATGAAAGATTTAGGCTGGGATTTGTGAATTTGATTCCGGTATGCTTTCCGGGACGGCAATTTAAAGGATAATCGAATAACTCCGTAGCTCGGGGATACGAGAATAAGAGAATAAGACAGGTATTGATGATAATTGCAATTGACGGTCCTGCAGGATCCGGGAAAAGCACGATCGCTAAATTACTGGCCCAAGAGCTTAAAATTGAATATATCGATTCCGGGGCTATCTACAGAACCATTGCATTGCATGGTATCAACTCGTTCCCCGAAGGATGCCAGGGCAGGGAGCAGGAAATTGCTGAGCAGATACGGAACGACCCCGGGATGATCAGGATCAGCTATGAGAATCATACACAGGTAATGTGGCTTAATGACGAAGATGTCTCCAAATCCATTCGCCATCCCAAGGTGACGTCCCAGGTGAAATATATTGCCGACTATCCGGCCTGCCGGGAACTGGTTAACAGTAAAATGCGCATAATCGCCAGGGACTATCCTGTTGTCATTGATGGTCGTGATATCGGCACTGTCGTTTTTCCCGACAGCACTCATAAATTTTTCCTGGATGCCCAGCCAAAGATCAGGGCGGAAAGAAGAGCCGGGGATTTGAATATAAAACCTTCGGGATCTGATTTCGAGGAGCTGATCAGGCAGATGGAGATAAGGGATAAAAATGACCGGGAACGGGCGATTGCTCCCCTGAAACGGGCAGAAGACGCCTTGTATCTTGATACTTCGGACATGACGGTTGAGGAAGTTATTGCCTCGATTCTTAATCACTGTCATCGATTAAATGATTAAAAACCGGCTAAACAATAGAAGGATACTCAGACATTGCAGTACAATGAGAGTGTAATCAGCCCCAGAAGTTTAGATTGATTCCGGCCAGGTAAGATTGAACTCTTTCAGCAGGCCTTCAGGATTGAGTACATAGATATTGTTTCTTTTGAAGCGATGGACAAACTTGAATGCGGTTTTTGGCAGGGCTGGGGGAAAGTTTTTGACTAGGTCAACGGCTAATGCCCTGTTAACAGATTTTTTGTTGATGAGCTTCATCAGAAATTCGTTCATCAATACTCCCACTTTCAGTTTTTCAGATTGGGTATTCAGAAAAAGGACACTTGATTCACTGAAACTGAGATTTTCGAAGCCGAATAGTGTAGCCGGGTGAATAAAATGTCCCTTCTGGGAGGTCCGTTGGTCTTCAAACTGCCAGAACGGAGAATCCTCGGTGTTATGGGATACCCAGACCCGGTTGAGGGGAAGATGCGATTCGAAATCATCGACAAGAACGCCAAACAAGTGGGCACGTTCCCGGAAAACAAAGATATTGTTACTTTCAGACTCAGTCATAAATTTTATAGAACGATAAGTTGCCACTCCAATACAGTCGAATCATCTTCATTGGCTTGATGTTACTATATTATGTGGAAAGATAAAGCACTCAGGATGTATTTCCCGGGCAAGCAGCGAAAGTGTTTTGTTTAAGGTATCATACATTTCGTCAGGTGGATTAGGCAAGTAAGAGTCTCTGTACCTTGTCCCACAGTCACCTGTTACGGGAGAAAGATTTCGATATCCATGATGTTACAAAGTTACCGGTGAATGATAAGCTGGATAGAACCTCTGAAAACGATTATAAAAGGAAATTTTGGACGAAGAACTGGTTGCATTGCTGGATAGATTGAGATACGGCAAGGATGCCTCAGAACGGAACCAGGCATTGAAAGATCTGAAACTTCTGGAATCCGAGGGAAGGGTTATAGATGATGATCTTTTGCAGCTCCTGGATGACAAGGATTTTGTTTTCCAATCTTATGCAATCGGTGCTATTGGCAGGTTAAAGGTTGGAAAGGCAAATTCCCGTCTTTGCGAACTGTTTGAGCAATCATCGGACCCTTTGATCCTGCCTTTGCTTTTGGACGCTTTCATTCGCATCGGATCCAACAAGTTCTGCTCCTGTGTCGAATCCAAACTTGATTACCTGGAGCGGGTTTCAAAAGAAAATCCGCAAGGCGATCATTCTTTCATACTGGACCACATTCTCGTTCCTTCCTTAAAATACTTCCAGGTATCAGCCAACAGAGATGTCAAAGAGACAGTTTACCGGTATCTGTCTCACTCGGATCCGATAGTACGCTGGAATGCGCTGATCACATTTGACAAGCTGGAATTGCAGATCAGCGTCGAGGAGATTGAATCGATACAGAAGAACGATTCCTATGTTCTGGTCCGGGAACAGGCCGCCATTATGCTTGAGAAACGGAATCGAAAAAGTGGCGCATAAGGGGGGCTAGAATCAGATTGGTGAAAGAACAGCTTCATATTAGTTTAGGGGGAGCGTGATAGACGAACTTGAGAATTGTAATGAAATACATAATTTCTCCATAGCCCAACTGGAGAAACTTGCCGATGAGTGTAGAAAATGCATTTTAGAATCGGTTAGTAAAACGGGTGGACATCTTGCTTCATCCCTGGGCGCCGTAGACCTGACAGTTGCCTTGGCCAAAGTGTTTAGCTTTGAAAAGGACAAGGTAATCTGGGATGTCGGGCATCAGACTTATGCCTATAAAATCCTCACTGGTCGTAAAGACAGAATGAGCGGACTGGGAAAGAAAGGGGGAATCTCCAAATTCCTGTCTCGGTTTGAATCCAAATATGATCATTTCGGAGCAGGTCATGCTTCAACTTCTATATCTGCGGCGCTGGGGATTAGCACCGCAAGAACCCTGAACAAGGATGATTTCAAAACCATCGCTGTTATCGGAGATGGTGCCATGACCGGTGGATTGGCTTATGAAGCACTGAATCATGCCGGGCATCTGGACGAGAATATCATTGTCATTCTTAACGATAATGAGATGAGCATAGATCCAAATGTCGGTGCTCTATCCAGAACTATCCTGAACATTTCATCCTCAAAATCCTTCAATATTCTCAGAGCGGAAATCATTCGTCAGATCCGGGAACACAAACTTCCAGTCGCCATAACAAAGATGGCGGACAAGGTGAATGATTCCATGATGGCGTTCTTCACCAAGGGGATCTGGTTCGAAAAGTTTAATTTCCGCTATTTTGGACGAGTAGATGGTCACAATATCAAAAACCTGGTTTCATTTCTCAAACTGGTGAAGGATCTCCGGGGTCCCATCCTTTTGCATATCAGCACACAAAAAGGCAAAGGATTCTCCTTTGCCGAGTCCGAGCCATCCCGCTACCATGGAGTCGGACCGTTTGATTTGATAACCGGTAATCCGGTTTCAAAAGACACACGGGGGAAGAGTTATACCTCTATCTGGTCGAAAAGTTTTTCCCAAATCATGGCAGCAGATAAGAAAGTGGTTGGTATTAGCGCTGCTATGTTGAACAATACAGGGTTGGTGCCTGTTCAAAAAAAGTTTCCTGACAGAGTTTTTGATGTAGGAATAGCCGAAGGTCACGCTGTGACGTTTGCGGGAGGTGTTTCGACCGAAGGTTTAAAACCCTTTGTTGTGATCTATTCCACTTTTTTGCAAAGAGCGATAGATCATATTGTACACGATATTGCGCGTCAGGATCTTCCGGTGCGATTTATTCTGGATCGGGGCGGTTTTGTTGGACCGGACGGGGCAACGCACAACGGTATTCTGGATTTGACTTACCTGAGGATGATTCCCGGAATGGTATTGATGGTTCCCAAAAACGGCCGAGAACTGCAGGCTATGATAAATCTTGCTCATCAGTATGAAGAAGGGCCTATCGCCTTGAGATTTCCGCGGGGTAAGTCGGATAACTATTATGAAAAAGACCAGTCGGAAATACCTGAACTGGAGTTTGGCAAAGGAGAGCTGGTTCGAAGCGGGAAGGATGTGTTGCTAATTGCCATCGGCACAATGGTTGAAACAGTAGAACAGGTTGCTGACCTGTTAAATGAAAAGGGATTTTCTGCCGGGATCATCAATGCACGATTTGTGAAACCGCTGGATCGGGAATTGATTCTTGAAGAAGCTGCCAAAGTCAAATGCGTTGCCACTTTTGAAGAAAATGTCAAGATTGGTGGTTTTGGAGCAGGAGTTTTGGAATTGTTTTCAGAAAACATGATCCTGAAACCCACCCTTCAGTTTGGTATACCCGACTGGTTTGTCAGATTCGCTTCGCGGGAAGATCAACTGGAAATGGCAGGACTGGATGTCAGTTCAATTCTGAACAAGTTGCTCGATTTCATTGAACGAATCCCTGACCAGCTTTAAATGGATCGAGGTGGTGGAGTAAATCCGCCAACCAGGTCTTTCAGTTGTTTGGCAAACTGAATTGTGGTTTTGTCTTCCAAATACGGTCCGACAATCTGAATACCAATCGGCAAGCCTTTGGAAGAGATGCCAATGGGGGCGACTGTCGCCGGGAGGTAGGCAAGGCCTGTCAAGCCAGTCCACCCCATGATATTGGAATAGGGATAACTTGCATCATTTATCCTTAATTCGCGTTGAAACCATGGGCTGTGATCATGAGGAAATGCCGTTACCGGGCAGACCGGACATAAAAGCACATCAAACTGTTTAAAAAACTCCGCCCATTTCTGACGAAGGATCTGTCGTTCTGCATCCCGTCCAAGCCAGTCCCTATGCCTCTGAATGGCTCCAACGATCTGCTTTGATTGAAATGAATCCACCGGATTCGACTTTTCAACCGGACTTTCCAGCCATTTGTTAAATAGCTCCTGAGGGGTGCTGTGACCGCGAATCCCTCCCAGCAATGAGGTAAAAAGCTCAAAACTCCTTTCAAAATTGATTTTTGGATGTTTCTCTTCAACCGGCACCCCGCTGTTGACCAGTGCGTCTGCGACCCTGCGTGTGCGATTGATAACCGCTTCCGAAACCGGGCATCCGGGATCATCCAACCAAATACCCACCCTGAAATTTTTTAATTTCTTATGCCTGGGAGGAGGCAGCCTGACAGACCAGGCCTTTCTTTCAGGTTTTTCCGGTCTCACAATTAAATCAAGAATCAGCTCCAGATCTTCGGGTTCTCTGGCAAGAGGTCCGCTGACAGCGATGTCTTTTTTTACAAGATAGTCTTCTGTAAATACACCGGGAGGAGGGGGAATCATTCCTTTATCAGGAACGATCCCAAAGCTGGGCTTATGTCCGTAAATGCCGCAGAAATGAGCCGGAATCCGGATAGAACCGCCTAGATCATTTCCCAGGTCAAGAGTTGTCATTCCTGCAGCAACCGCCACTGCAGCGCCACCGGAAGATCCACCAGGTGTTCTGGCGGGATTCCATGGGTTGTTGGTTTGACCAAACAGGCTGTTATAGGTTTGAAAATCGTCGGCAAATTTCGACAGGTTGGTTTTTCCAATAACGATAGCTCCCGCCTTGAGGAGGGATTTAACCAGGTCGGCGCTTTTTGAGGGCCGATAGGTTTCAAATTCGGTAGCTCCCGCTGTGCAGGGATAGCCTGCGACTTCAATATTATCTTTGATTGTGATCGGAATTCCGTGCAAAGGACCTTTGTAATCCCCTTTTTCCAGGGCCTTGTCGGACAGTCTGGCTTTTTTGACGGCGGTTTCAAAATCATGGGAAACAATGGCGTTGAGTTCCGGATTCAGCCGTTCGATTCTCTCCCGATAGCAGTCAAGCAGTTGTGTCGCTTTGAGGGATCCTTGTCTGATGGATTCAGCGAGTTCGCAAGCCGATTTGAAATGCAGCTCCTGCATTTTCCCTCCTTTTGTTAGAATAATCGCTTTAAAGAGCGCGATACATTTCCGGCTTCAGAGGTATTTTCCCCTCTATCGCTTCTTCAATGGTTCGCATCACTTCATCTTTATCTTTCGGCATTCGCGCTTTGATAGGAAGGTAGTTCGATGCATGATTGGCGAAAAAGAGTCCCCTGGACAGCTCGGTATGAGCAATCATGGTTCCCAGTTCAATCAACATTCCCTTTGAATCCAGTAACTGAAATGAACCATCACGCCATTCCTGGTATAACGGAGTATTGGGGGTAATCATCAGGCTAAGTGCGCCAACGTATTCGGGGTCGATAGCCGAGAGAACTTTGCCTGTTTCGCGTGCGTGGACAAATGATCGATCAGGACCTGCAAGACCCAGCAGAACAGTAATTGAAAGCTTTATTCCCGCTTCCCGAACCTTTCTACCCTGTTCGATCATATCATTGGCGTTTCCTTTTTTTAAAACCCTGGCCAGCGTCTCATCATCCCCGGATTCCAGGCCCATGTAAACGATTCCGAGCCCCAGCTCTTTCAGCTCTTTCAGTTCCTCAAGGCTTTTTCGCTTCAGACTCTTGGCGTTAGCATAGGTTCCCACCCGATTAACCCAGGGAAGTTGTTTTTTAATTTCCTTGAATATACCGGGCAGTTTTTTTTGGGAGATAATCATGGCATCGCCGTCACAGAGAAACAGGCGTCTCTGTTGCCGACAGTATTGAGATGCAAAGGCGATATCCTCCATAATGACCTCGTGCGGCTTTATCTTGAATCGTTCGCCTTTGTATGCTCCGCAAAAGGTGCACTTATTGTGAGAACAGCCCACGGTCACTTGTAACAGAATGCTGTTGGCTTCGCTGGGAGGTCTGATGATGTTGCCTTCATAATGCATATCCTACTCCGATAAAACTGGTCCTTATGCCGAATAGTTATGGTTCATATTGCCATCGTCTTATTGCTGCTAACCGTACAGGAAATTATACATATTTCTAAGAGACTTGTCTGTGTTCTGCACGCGACTGAACCGGATATTTCACTATTTTGATCAAATCGTTATCAATTACCCGTCATATCCCCGAATCGGAACTGAAGAATGCTGATGGCCGCGATGGCAGCAGTTTCTGCACGAAGGGTCCGGGGTCCGAGTGACATTGAAATCGATGCGATATGGCTCAGTTCATCTGTCTTCCATCCCCCTTCCGGCCCGATCATAATACTGATTTCGCCTGTATTACCAGGGTCATATTCGATAAGCCCCGGACTGCCCTTTTGCTCGAATTGGATTACGGGATGGTCGGCCGAATTCAAAATCCTGACCAGCTCCGGATCTGACAAAGCGTTATAAAAGCAAAGCGATGGTGGAACTACTCTGCCGGATTGTTTGCATGCTTCAAGACAGATTTTATGCCAACGGGAAAGCTGTTTCTCCCTATCCTTTTTCAACCGTTGTGAATAGGCTGAATGCAAAATGTTAACGGTTGCAACTCCCAACTCCGTTGCCTTTTGCAGAATAAAATCCATCTGCTTTTCCTTGATCAGCGCTTGAAACAGGTTGATTTTCAAGGGAGACTCCGCAGGGGTTTTGATTTTCTTGAAGGCGGTTGCAACCAATTCTTTGTTGGATAGTGATTCGATTCTGACCAGATAGCGCTGTTGTCGATGATCTTGAAGCTCAATTTCTTCTCCAACCCGGATTCGTCTCGATTTCACCAGATGTAACGCTTCCCGGTCTTTTAGATGTAAAACCTGGTTGAGCTTGATTTCACCGTCATAAATAAAATAGGACACGGATAACCTTGCCAGAATTTGATTCCAGAGAATAATCTTAATTAAAGGGATATAAAAATCTCGCATATTTGACCAGGCCTTACAAGCGCAACCTTTTCCAAACCTCGATATACCCGGAAGGTCGCGGGTGATTAAAATTGAGTTTCGACAAAAAAAGGAGATCCAGAATGGCTGATAAGCTTTCCCAACTCAAGAATATGACGGTTGTTGTTGCCGATACGGGTGATATTAATTCTATTCAGCAGTTTAAACCGGAGGATGCCACCACAAATCCTTCCCTGCTTTTAAAAGCGGCCCAGATGGAACAATACAAACATCTTGTGACGGATGCTGTTGCTTTTGGCAAGGATCAGGGAGGCGATCCGGAGCTTGTGTTGGAAAACACGCTGGACAAGCTGGCTGTAAACTTTGGAAAGGAAATCCTGCAAATCGTTCCCGGTCGTGTATCCACGGAGGTTGATGCCAGACTCTCTTTTGATACGGAGAAGACAATTAGTCGCACTCGAAAATTGATCGAGATGTATGAAAAATCGGGTGTGCCTAGAAACAGGGTCTTAATAAAAATTGCTGCCACTTGGGAAGGAATCCGTGCCGCTGAAGTTCTGGAAAGGGAGAATATCAATTGTAATATTACCCTCCTTTTCGGTTTTTGTCAGGCAGTAGCCAGTGCAGAAGCAGGTGCTTTTCTCATTTCGCCTTTTGTTGGCAGAATTCTCGACTGGTACCGGAAAAACGAAGGCGGGGAATATACTTCCGAGAACGATCCCGGTGTATTGTCAGTCAAAAGGATCTACCAGTACTACAAGAAATTCGGATACAAAACCATCGTCATGGGTGCCAGTTTCAGAAACAAGGGCGAAATCGAAGCACTGGCAGGATGTGATCGATTAACCATCGGACCTAATTTTCTGGAAGAACTGCAGGCCGATCAATCCCAGCTTGAATGTCGACTCAGCCCTGATATGGAAATGCCGGCCAATCTCGAAAGGTTGGAGATGAATGAAAAGCAATTTCGCTGGATGTTAAATGAGGACGCCATGGCAACCGAAAAACTGGCGGAAGGAATTAGAAACTTCAGTAAAGACCTGGTCAAGCTGGAAGCGTACGCAAGAACCTATTGATTTCTCATAAAAGGTGAAAAGGAATCGTACCGAATTTTTTGACGAACCATATGTTCAAGATTAAAGATCCCGAAATGGCTGTTGCCAATTTGGCAAGTCTAAGCAAAAACGGGTTATGTAATATCCATGGGAGGTATAGTTCCCAGTTTTTTCAGTTAAAGAATGGATTAAGACTCAGCATCGTCTCTTTTCCGGGAATCAGTACTATCAGCCTTAGGTGTTTTGCCTTTGTCGGTTCGGCATGCGAGACCGATGAGAATAATGGGATCTCTCATTTTCTGGAGCACATGCTCTTCAGAGGAAACGAAAAGCTCGGCGATGCCAATCAGATGAGTATCGGTCTGGAAAAACTGGGTGGCGAGTTGAATGCTTCAACCTCATTTGACCTGACCGAATACTGGTTTGATTTTCATAGGGATTTCCTGGATGAAGGAATAGAAAAATTCTGCCAGTTTCTGCAATACCCTCTTTTTGAACAGATCGAAATTGAACGATCTATCATCCTGGAAGAGATCATCGGAGACTATAACGATGACAACCAACTGATTGACCTGGACAGTCTCAGCTCCCGTTTGTTATGGCCGGATCACCCCATGGGGCGTCCGGTTATTGGTAACCGGACAACGATCAAGAAGATCCAAAGAGCCGATCTGATCGAATGGCATAAGAGGTATTATCAACCCTCAAATCTTGTTTTGGGGATAACCGGAGATGTTGATCCAGGCTCTATAATTGAAAAGATCATACCCCAACTTCCAGAAAGGAAACCCGAGTTCAATCCCGGCAGATATCCCCCTGCAATCGGGAAACGGCTTCCGGAGGATCAGATTAATCTCGTTTTTGATAAGGACAATCAATTCGGATTTCAATGGAGCTTTCCTTCCTATCGCCTGACAAACCAGTTGCGTATCGAGTACCAACTGATTCAAAGGATTCTCGATGATGGGAATAGTAGTCGATTACAGCGGTTAATCCGCGAAGAGAAGGGACTCGTCTACGACATCTCTGCTGAAACCCTCTACTTTGAAACCGGTGTTATTCTCTCAATCGAGTCGGTGGTGGGGATAAATCGGTTGACGGAACTGATATCGACCCTTGTTCAGTTAATCGGGGATCTGGTCAAACACGGTATTACAGCCGATGAGCTTGAACTGGCGAAGCTCAGGTACAGGGCGGCGTTGGAATGCAATAGCGACTCAGCGCAAGGGGTGTTGTACAATTCACTAATGCCGGTGCTTTACCCTTGCGGAAGTACTTACGAGGAGATCCTGCCTAAGTTGAAGGATATTTCCCTGGATGATATCAACGAATTGCTGTGTAAGCTTTTTCAGCAATCCTGTACGACTTTCTGCCTGGTGGGCCCCTGGAATGATACAACCCGTAAAATGCTTCAGGAAAAGCTTTATCCCTGGATTAACGGCAAAAACAGATCGTAAAACCCGGGAAAGGTCTTTGAAACGCAAGCCGGATTGTTAATGATGATACCCGGTATTTTCAATCCTGCCAAAGAGAGGGCCATGGCCATGCGATGATCATCATAGGTATCAAGATCAGCGCCACGGTAATCGCCCAATCCGGTTATACTGAGTCCGTCCTCCCACTCCCCGACCACTGCACCGATCTTTCTCAGCTCTTGAACAACGGCAGAAATCCGATCGCACTCCTTGATCCTCATATTGGATACATTGGTGATGCGGGTAACGCCCTCGGCAAACAATGCGATGACAGCCAGTGTCGGAGCCACATCGCTCATGGTATTCATATCCACCTCCACCGCTTTCAGTTTGCCACCTTCAATAATGACGTCGCCGTTTTGCCAACTAATGCCGCACCCCATTCGCTCCAGAATATCCAATAATCCCAGATCCCCCTGTGTACTGTTTTGGCTTAAGCCGGAAACCGTCATTTGTCCACCGGTTACGGCAGCCAAGCCGAAAAAGTATGAGGCGGAGGATGCATCTCCTTCAATTTCAAAAACTCTGGATTGATATCGATGATCATTCGTTATGGAAAGGGAATCTTCAGCAATCCATTCACATCTCCCACCAAAATCTTCCATGATTTTCCGGGTCATCTCTACATATGTTCGAGATACCAGTTCTCCCTCTATCCGTATGGTTACATCATGCTTTGCATAGGGTGCCGCCATCATTATTGCACTGATGTATTGGGAACTTTTATCTCCCGGTATCCTGACAGTGCCCCCTTTAAGTCCGCCTCCTCTAATTCTCACAGGTGGGCATCCGGTTTGATTGAGATCTTTAACCTCGGCTCCCAGGCTGTTGAGCGCTTGAATCAAATCCCGGATGGGGCGCTGTTGCATTCTCTCATTGCCGGTCAGAATATAACTTTCAGATCCCAGAGAAAGCATGGCCGTTAAAAACCTGGCGGCAGTACCGGCATTCCCGACAAATAGCTCTTTCTTAACCGGTAACAGATTTCCGTTACACCCTTTAATCCGAAACTCATCTCCCGAGTCACTGATCTCGACTCCAAGCTGTTTGCAGACTTCGCTCATATAAAAGGTGTCATCGGAGTGCAAAACCCCACTTAACAGGCTTTCTCCTCCGGCCAGGGAGGCAATCAGAATGGCACGATTGGTAATACTTTTGGATCCGGGAATGCGGATGGATCCGCGAACTGGATTGGACTGGGGAATGGCAATAGAATCGGGTAAATCCATGGAAATGCGTTCCTTGAATACTTTCAGGATAACAGGGGTTTGGAGCCGACTGGTATGATCTTAGTTTTATTCGGGATTCTTGTCGATCAGCACTTCAACAGTCCCAAAATCAACCTCTTCACCGATTTCAAGCTGCCTTTTGGTGAAAGGGGTATGAGTATGGCCCATCACAAGTTTTCCCGAGGGGTCATCTACGAAATCTTCTGCATCTCCATGCACTGCCGGGCCTCCTACGTCGATTTTCTTGATATCGACTTTTATCTGAAAAGATTGTCTGATCTTTTCAATATACTCATCGGTTAATCCCGGTTTTTCAGGCGTTGCCCGCATTTTTTTTAACCATCCCAGGGCAGCGATATCACTATAATGTCCGTAGGATTTATAACCGTTTTTGTCCCGGGCTCGAAATAAAAACAGGGTAGTATCAATAGGGTGAGCAGAGGGTATGGGTTTGACCTCTAATCCGTTGATGCTGTTCCATTCATCGCGCTGCAGATCATGGAAGTCAAAATAGTGTGACAACTTGACTTTGTTTTCGGACAGGACCGCTTGCAGCTTTCTGATGATCGTTTCCTTGACAAATCCGGAAGAGAAGATTTTGAGCTTTCTCTTGGTACTCATGAGAGAAAACAGACCGGCAAAATGGTCGTCATGAACATGGGTGACAAAGACCCCTTCGATCTGGCCGGCTTTCAGATTAAATGCCTTGAGGGTGGTGTTGATATTGGGTCCTGCGTCAATTAGGTAGAATTGACGCTTATACATAATGATGCTGCTAAGGCAGGGCCTTGTCGGATCCCATCCGTCACCTTCACCGGAGTGTATAATGGCAAAATGATGGTCATTAAGACGAACCTTGGGCAGGCGATAGGGTGGTTTATATTTGTGATGTCTCTTCAGATTGAGATCCACTTTAACCGTCTGACCTTTATACCTGATATCAAACAGATTGGGTTTCAACCGTTCAATAATAACCCCGTTGGTTATTTCGAGGGGCTCGTCTTCCAGGAAAAGTCCTTCCATCAACTCTTTCGAGGGAAGAAACCTCCCCTGGGCAAATCGGAGTTTCATGGCGAGATACTCTTTTGCAAACTCCATATCCTCGCCAACCTGCTGAAATTCCTCTTCCGTAACCAATCCGTAATTACCGACGAAAATGTACTCCATTTGAGCCTTGACCTGTTCCTTTCGGCCGATCAGTTTAGGCGTCATGGATTCATTCGGGTGGCCGGGCAGAATCATACCCTGGTTATAAAACATGTGAAGTACGGGGAACTCGGAGAGATTGCAAAGGCTACCGTTTTGGACCAGAACATCGGAGAGCAGGATGGCGTTGGGACCGGCTTCGTATTTAACCCCGTTCTTTTCTACAATTGGCAACAATCCTTTCATGGCAAGATGCTTGATCACATCTGCAGGACACCCGCACAGCAGTTTTAATTCTGCGTCCGGAATGTCGATCAAAAAGACGCCGTCAAGTATTTTCCTCTTTGTTATTAATGCCATGAATGAAAGTAAAAAAGAGAAGTATTAATCAGCCAACAGATTAGCCCGGGGATTGGAAGGTTTTGGGTCAAAGATCCGCTTTTAATAACTTATCGACTTTGTCGTTTATGGCGAAAGTGGTCTGCTTATACAATCTGACATTCTTCTTTCTTGCCCATTTAAAAAACATTTCAATAACATATTGGAACATGGGATCATTATGGTTGTCATCATTTAAATTGGATGTCGCCTGGGCAAAATTGATAAGATTGTGAAATTCTTCGTGTTTCAGACCTATCAACCGGGAGATATGGGAAAGCATCAGACGTTCCGGCTCAAGAATCACTCCGTCTGCTGTGGCCATGGCAATCAGATCAAGTATAAAACTGTAATGGAGCCTGTTCTCTTTCAGATCGTTAAAGACCTCTTTAATCTGCTTGTCGGAAAAGGTGCTAGTTTCACATACCTGCTTTTTGCTTCTTTCCGACAACTTGAACCGGGTCATCATTTTATTGAGAAGGGACTTTTCTGTTTTATCGAATTTCCCATCAATCTTCGCCATATGCCCGATTAAGGATAGATACTGAACCCTGAGCTTTACTTTTTTATTTGTTATGTCTGGAAGTCTCATATTTTTTCTTCGTTCAATAACAGCATTGGACTAGCTGATAAACATGGCTGAATGACGGAGAAATCTATTCAAATGTCTTGCCATTTGGTATTCATGTATATCGTTTTTTTTTAAAAAATGTTATCAAATTGTGGTTGCTTTATCAAACTATGAAGCCGGAGAATGAAAGCCGGTCCCATTTTGATCGACAAAACCTTATGACAACTGCCAATGGAATTCACTCTGAAAGACCTATGCGAGCGCCTGAATCTTGAATACTCCGGAGATGGCGACATGATCATAACACATGCCTGTGGCATCGATGATATTCAAAAAGGGGGCCTGGCCTATATTGCAAATCCAAAAGAGATTGCCAATTTACCCACTCCGGCCGGGATCTTCGATTCAAGAAAAAAGAACATTCAGGATCTCGATCTCTCGCAGAGATCGGCTGTTATTGTTCCCATTGGCACGGAAAGCCCCGGAAGCAGCCTGGTTTATTCCAATGATCCCATGCTTGACCATGCAAAAGCTGCCAAGCTCCTGCATGAGGGTGCATCAAAGTCGGGTATGGTTGATGATCGGGCCTGCATCGGGGAGAAGGTCAAACTGGGTGAAAATGTTACCATAGACGCTAATGCGGTGATCTATAACGGAGTGGAGATTGGTGATCACACTGTCATTAGATCCGGGGTTATTATAATGGATAACACAACAATAGGAGAAAACTGCCTGATCTATCCAAATGTTACCATCAGGGAACATACCCGGGTCGGTAATGGGGTCATCCTGCATCCCGGGGCGGTAATCGGAGCTGACGGTTATGGCTTTTTTCAGCGGGAGAGAAAAAATATCAAGATTCCGCAGATTGGCAGGGTCGTGATTGAAGATGATGTTGAAATTGGTGCCTGCACAACCGTTGACCGTGCGCGCTTCAAAGAGACCATTATCCGCAGGGGGTCAAAGCTGGATAACCTGATCCATATTGCCCACAATGTCGAAGTGGGGGAAGATTCACTCATAACGGCCCAGTCCGGAATTGCCGGGAGTACCCGTACCGGTCACCATCTGATGATGGGTGGACAATCAGGAATTAAGGACAATCTCCGAATCGGAAACAATGTAACCCTTCTGGCCAGGACCCTGGTGACATCCAAAACCGAAGACAACTCAGTCGTCGCAGGGATGCCTTCACGGCCCATTGACATCTGGAGGAAGATCCAGGCACTTATCAATAGTCTGGACAGTTTATTTGAACGAATAAGAAGTCTGGAAGTTCGCTTGAACAAAGCTGATGACAAAGAATGATCTTACTTTCAGATCCGGAACTACAACCTTAACCTTATTTTATGTCGGAAAGAAGGTGTTCAGGGATTATACCAGAGCCAGTGTTCTTTGAGCTGATACACTACCCAACTGAAGAGGCAGACGACCTTAATGCCGAGATAAAGTGTCAGTCCGCTGATGACGACAGGCAGGTACTCATCATATGATCTGCCGAATATCTCCAGAAATATAAAAAAAATTGCGGCAAAGGCCACAAGCAGGTCCGGATACTTATGCTTTTTCCCGATCAGGTAACTTTCCATCACCTTGGATATGTACTCGCCACTATACAGGGAAATAATAATCCAGCCAAGAAGATGTCCGATCTCCAGTCTGAATAAAGCAAATGCAAGCAGGATGTTGACAACGACAAAGGCGGTGAATTGCTTGGGAATGTATCCGATTCTGCGAATAACATCGATCAGCGTACCCACGTATCCCAATGCAAAAATCACAATGACCACCCAATAACGGGCATATCCTCCATATAACTCGGCTTCCCAGAATTGTCTGATCGGTCCGAGTTGCCAGGTCAGGAAAAATAGAATCAGAATGATCAAACCTTCCAGTGTTCCCACCAATCCGAAAATCAACTGCTTTGTCTCCAGCTCTTCCACCATGGTGATGGCAAAGGAGAGGGAGTTGAGAACCAAAATACAGTAAAAGACCGAATCCGGAATGGGTGAAAAAAATACAGTCAGGACATATACCACAATGGCACCATTAAACACATCCAGATAGTGATCCATATATTCTCCAAGGGGAGAACTGGTATTGGTATTTTTAGCCTGCATGCCGTCCAGATGGTCTCCGACAACATAATTGTGAAGACAGAAGGCCAGCAGCAAAGGAAGTAAACCCGTATTGATGGTATCAAAACGAATGCTGACGAAAAGCATCAACACTATAAACCCGGTTGATATTAAAGTTATGGTGTTGGCGGTTACAACATGGGGGACAAAGCGGAAGAAAAAACTCACATAATATTTTTTAAAGTAGGGAAGTACTATGGACTTGTCCGTGCAATTGTAACGATATTCACTCATGATTAACCATTGACTTTATCAGAACAGCATTGATTTTTTTCTCACCAGTCGTGCATAGTCGAGAGGCGTTTGATCATACAGGGCGCTTTTGATTCCGGGAAATACCCTGGGTGGGGATTTATTGCCCATCAGCTTTTTATAGAGTTCAAGTTTTGTCAGATCGTTCCAAGAAGAGGCCCTGCAGACCTTCGCCACTTCCTTATCTGGCACCAAGGCCGGGCTGAAGTAATATTGATGCCGGTCCACAAAATCCCTCAACACGCGGTAACTTTTGGACGGCCTTTCCCAGTCTACCCTCATGGAATAAGCAAGATAGTAAGTCAGATCCCCGTCTGTGACCAGGCGGGTGTTCATTTTATTGTTTAACCTTTCCTGAATGGCAGCTCTGAAGGTGGACATCTCACCTGCCATGTTTTCTGCAGAAAAATAGAGCAGATCTTCATCATCCCCCAACAGATGATTTTCATATCGCGGACGCAGGTGCGTATGAATAATCAGCTCCAAAGTGCGTCTGCGGCTTAACCTGGCTTCGCGAATACCGCTAAGAGCATCGATCAGCCATGATCGATTCACCTGCCAGGTACCATTGGACAGTTGGTAGATTTCAGGATAAGCCCTGCGCAACTGGCGGTATGATTCGATTTTCTCCTTGAGATGATTGACGTTTATCTGCCAAAGTCCGAAGGTTTGAGGTTCAAATTCCAATTTGCTTTTCAGTTTTTTGAGGTCAAAAAACCACTGACCGATCCGGGCCATTTTTTTGTAGCTCTGGAACAGTTCATCTATCAGCAGCAGAGCCTTCCGGCTCCAAAGATAGAAATCATACTCGCGGGCCCTGTCCCTGGTTGGATCCGTGAGTTCGTTCAGTTCCTTGAAGAGGTGATCCAATTGTTTTTTATGTTCTGCCGAGAGAAAAAGCGTTGAAACTGAACCGGGAACAGATTTCTTAAGTTTTCCCAGCAGATGATGGAAACGTTCACCCAGGTATCTCTTCTTCTGCAGATTCAGTTTGGGATTCCATTGTATTGTTGATTCCTGGGCGCTGAGCGCCAAAATAGTTCTCAAACCACGTGGAGAAGGATAAAATCCGGCCTCCTGCAAAGCAGGGGGCAAATCCCTGGCAATGTTTACCGGTATCAGCGGATTCAGGAAGATTTCATTGTACAACTCCTCAATTCCAGCGAATCGCAATTCTCCCTTGAGATTTGTTGAGTCGGAATAAGCGGCATCAAATCCAAATTCACTGCAGGTTTCGTACAACAAGGTCCAGGGAGGTGACTCCGATATTTCCTGATTATCGACCAGCCGGACCCGAATATGGGGAATTGGCAGGGAATGCCCGCTCAAACCCGGGGGTGGATTTGATTTTATCGCCAATCCCAAAGCGGGATTCGAGCTCGAAAACTGCAGAAATTGTGATGCAGGACTTTCGAAGCCGGTTTCAAGTACAACTTGCCATAAATCGGATTTGCGGTTAAAGCGAATCTGACAATGGTGCCACATGGAAGCCTGACCCGGGGTTAACAAAGCGTTCTGATGAATAACGTAACGCTTACCGGGATCTTCCGTGTATGTATTGCCAGTATAAGGAGTATTAAAATAGGAGTTCAGTCTTGATGAGCTGGTTCTCAAGTAGTTTAACCAGGTGATTGTGAGGATTGATGAGGAGTCTGATCCGCTTGCTTGACTGAGTTGCTCCTTGAGATTGTCCCAGGTGAGTCGATTATCTATCGGAATGGTCTCCAGTTTTTTCAGGTAACAGTAACTCTGCCAATGAAGAAAAGAGGCAAGCTTTCGCTCGACCGCCAGATATCCGGTTTGCCCTGATCCGGAAATCAGTGAGTTTAGTTTCCGGTTGATCAGTTGATTGACCTGTTGAATCCTGTCGGAATCATCCCATAAGTTCTCCAAAGGCCCACAATTTCCTGGCTGTTGATCTGAATAAAAAGAGCTTAATCCGGGTATATCCAAGAACATATCGATGCTTCCCTTATCCCCCGCTGTAACAGGGATCGACGTTGTCACAGCAATTAAGCTCACAACTAGAAATGATCGAAATTGAAAGATCAAGGCGGATTACCGGAATTAATTAGCTGTTTACCGAGTCCGGCTTGCCGAAATGAATCGACGGAATGATATTGAACCGAACTTTTTCTTCTGAACTCGATTTTGGTTGTACTAACGGATATTTGTCAATCAGGTACTCGATAGCTATCTCGATGCAAGATGGCAAACAAACCATGGATTACCCCCATTTGCCCCGTGAAGGTAGAAAACATATGTCCTGATTGTCAGGTTGTCAATAGAACATATTTACCATTTTAGATCTTGTTTTGGTTGGTTATGAGGCAAAAATATCCATGCCCAATTGGCTTTTAGAACTGAAAAAATGAACTTTTTGAGTAAAATGCTTGACATAGTGAATAAAAGGGTACATATGTTCATAGACAGGTGTTCTTATTCCGAGAACCCACTTTTTGGAAAGCCCAGAACGAATTTGCAGGTAATCATACGGCATTCCTCAATATTCACTCTGATTAAAACATGCGGACAAAGCTGACGAAACGACAGGAAGAGATTTTTGATTATATTAAGAGTTATATAGAGAAGAATCATTATCCTCCCAGCATCAGGGATATAGCCGCTCATTTCTCCCTGGCTTCTGCCGGAGGGGTGCATAAGCATCTGAACAACCTGAAAAGAAAGGGATTTATAACTTTTGAGAATAACATCTCCCGATCCATTCAGATTATTGATCATGGCTTACAGGGTGATGCGGGAATTGCTTCGGCCGATGATTACAAATTGGTTGAACTTCCTTTGATGGGTAAAGTTGCAGCGGGACAACCTATCCAGCATTTTCTGGAAAATGAAACCATGGAGTTCCCGGAATCCATGATCAGAAAGCCGGATAAAACCTATATCCTGAAGGTACAGGGCGATTCCATGATTGAAGAAGGAATATGCGACGGCGACTATATTATTGTGGAGCATCGCAACTATGCCGATAATGGCGATATGGTTGTAGCCATGGTTAATCACACTGAAGCGACAGTGAAGAAGTATTTTCACGAAGGGAAAGCGATTCGGCTGCAACCGGCAAATTTTGATATGGAGCCGATATACGTCAATCCTGAACTGCTATCAATTCATGGAGTGGTTGTGGGGGTTTGGCGACACTATAAATCATAGCTCCGGAATGTGTTTCCCCGGGTTAAACCCGGGGAAGACATATATCAGTCTATGTTCTCATAGATGTGATCCCTGATTTCCTTCCAGACTTCATAAAGTGGTTTCTTTGGAAATTCTTTCCAATCCATCAAGGAGAGGATGTATCCCTTAACCTTGCCCCTTGTCAGATTCCTGTTCTCCCAACTTGAGTAAATGGACTCTTCCACGCTGGTCAGGGCCTTACCATCCAGTTGTTTTCTGTAGAGAAACTTAATGGCGCTGTCCGGGAATTTGTGGACAAAATGCATTATAGCCGCATCGGAAATAGGACCTGTGCCATAAACGACATCATCTTCTCCTTCTGTGACATCCTCAAAATCCGCACTCATCTCCTCAACGGTTTCGATAATCTCAACCGTTTCAGCAGGCGGTTCCTCTTTCGCAGCGATAGGTGGCGGAACCGCCGGTTCAGGTGGCGCCACGGGTTTCGCGGGTTCAGGTTCTATTACTGCAGAAATGCTGCTCTCTTCTCTTTCAGGCTGAACAGGTTGCGGAGCCTCTTTATGGACCATCTTCGCCTTAGATTCAACTGAAGGCAGCGCAATCATAATCATGATACTCGAAGCAGCGATCAGGAATGTTACGGAAAAGATGAATCCCCTTTTGTTTTGCAGCAAAGTATAATGATTAAGCACATGCTTGACAGGCTCATTCCCCCTTTGAATCAGAATATACGATGCATCCATCCGATTCAAAAAGGTTAGGCTGCTCAAAAACAGTCCTCCAATCAGTAACAGGAGGACGATCATAAAGGCAGTTGCCGAATTGAATTGTCTCATTGGTACCTCCCAAAGACAGTTGTGGTTTTTCCTTTGTTTTCTTATCGGCAGGGATTTTCTTAACTTTAGCAAAAAATAGAAAAGAGACGCGACTTTTGAATATTTATTTTTCCTGAAAAGTATCGTTAGAAAAATCATATCAGGAGTTCATTAAAAAGGGAATTGCAGGAGTATTAATCTATTCACCGGTAAATGGTTTTAACTGTTGATGCTTTTGAAATGGATACAAGCGGCAGAGCGTAGGTTGATTTCTTTCCCAATGACATATATTGATTTACCAACTCAGTATGTTGTTCGGCTGCTACAAAAAGGTATCAAATGGATTTGGACCCTCCCACGGGTGCTGCTGACAATTCTCCAATCAAATGACCCGTTTTGGATAGATCACTTCATCAATCTAAATCTTGAACGTTTTGCTAATAACTGATATCTATAGGTTAAAAAATAGGAGTTCCCTTAAAAAACGACACCTAAAAAGGCTGAATCATGGCAAAGCAAACCTTAAAAGCAGGGAGAAAGGAAAAAAGTAAGGAGACCAAATCAGGCAAAGGTAAGTGGATTCTGCTGGCTATACTTCTGTTGCTTTTAATACTGATCGCACTTGCCTATTTTTTCGATTTTGGGAAAACCCTGTTTTTCAACGAGGAAGTAAGCGACATAACTGGTGATCCGGTCGAAATCTCTTTGGAAGCGGAACTAAAGAAAGCTGAAGAACTGGACCAAGTAATTCGGGTAGAAGAGACGCAAACAGTGGAAGAGCCACCACCGCCGGTTCCGGTCGCGAAGCCTGTCAAAAAATACTACGTCAAGGTTGAAGACTGCATTGGAATCACCTGCGAAAGGGAGGTTATTCGTTTTTTAAAACAGGAAAAGCTGCCTTATACCAAAATGCGGTCAAAACGAAAAACCGAATACCATGAACTGATCTCCTCATCTGTCTTTTCCAGGCAATCCGCTTCGGAGAAGATCCAATTACTGGAGGAAACCCCGGGTGTGATGGGCGATCCGCGTCTGGTTCGTGAAAACAGAAGATACAGAATTTCCATGGGGCATTTTCTGGACAAGGAGGTTGGAATTCGCACGAAGTCAGGTCTGGCTGATCTCTATCCTAAGATCCAGATCGATTTTGAGCTAAGAACCAGCAATCGCTATTATACGGTCAACTCTATTTTAGCTGGACCTTTTAAGAAAGGGACGGCTGAAAAAGTTAAAAACCGGCTGCAATTAAACCCGGAATATGAAACCTCCACGGTAACCCGCAGATAGAATACCCACTCGATTAGACGCCCATTCTGTTTGATAGATTCAGCGGTTCCGGGCGTTTCTGAAAGATCTCTTCTAATTCGGATTGAGGAGTATTGATCGATTATGATCGAAATCGGCCGGATTTATCATTTTGTGGTATGAAAAGTAGTTCAATTCTTTGAAAGTTAAGCGGTTTCCCTCCAATTAGCTTATTTTTAGCCTCGTGCTAGATTTGTGTTAGATCAACGTTTCCCTCTCTTTTCTTAGCAATCTTCTCATTTTTGATTGATTCTGGCGGGTTTCCGTTTCACCGTTCACAACATTTTTTTTCCGATGAACGGATGGGATTTCTCTCTAACATTCTGAATTAAAAAACTTTTTTTGTTATAAGTGCATAAATCGATTCACTGTTCACTATGTTTTGAGCTTACCGGGAAAAAAAAACTCGAAAATGGGTTGTTTCCGATGTAAAATAAACCCAAAATGCCGGGTAAATAAGAGTGACAGCGTCTAATGAGGCTCCCTCGGCTAATGAACGACCCTAGGAAGTTTGATTATCAATTTTAAGAGGACTGCATTTTTCAGGAGGTTGGCTACTATGCTGGGAAGAAACACAACAACGTCTCCAAACGTTGATTTTTCAATTGATAAAGGGAGGCGATCCGGTTTTGTTAAAATCTCAGGTGTACTTACAGGGCGCAAAGCGGATGCTATTAAAAAAATGGTTGAAAGTTCAGCATATGCAGTTGAGTACTTTAAGTTAAACCTTGAAAATGTTACCGCCGTTGATGTCTCTTGCATCGAGGCGCTCTATGCCACTTGCAACTCCATGCGAAAATCCAACACACCGATGCACATTGATGGTATTTGCCCTATAGCATTTACCAGTGCTGTGGAAGATGTTGGGTATTCACATCATCAATGGCTCTGCTTCGGACAATAGACTGAGGCGAGTGATGGGTTGATGTTCTGACTTGGACGGCATCCTGCTTGAAGAAAGGTCTAAGTCAGGGTTAAGAACTCGGTTGCGGAGATGAGAATCGATCAGAGGGTTGTCTCCTCAAAAGGCATGTTTAACTTGTAGACTCCGTACTCCAGCTTCGCTTTTACAATCCCTCCCTTTTCAAAAACTTTCATCATACCGGCATTCGAAGAGAGAACATCCGCGGTAAATCCGTGAAGTCCGCGTTCCTTGCCCAATCGAATCAGCATTTTGTAAAGAAAAGTTGCGATTCCAAGCCCGTTGAACTCCTCGTCGACAATAAATGCGACATCCGCCCAGGGTTTGTCCGGTTCCTTAACAAATCGAGCCTCTGCAATGATATGCCCCTGTCCGGGTTCATTGATCAGACCGACAATAGACATAACCTGGGTGTAGTCGATATTTACATACTCCTGCATTTTGGTGTGATGCATAGTCTTGATCGATGTAAAATATCGATAATAGACAGCCTCGTCGGAGAAGCGATAGAAGAGATGTCGCATTTCATCTTCATCCGAAGGTTTGATGGCTCGAAAACGAACCTTTAAACCATTCTTAAAAGTATGCTGGGTTTGAATGTCTGCGGGGTAGAGATGGGCCGTGTTTTTCAGGAAGATCTGGTCCTTATATAGTATATTGGCCTCCTTGGCTTGTTCTATGAGCTCTTCCCGGTCATCGGGATGGGCGATCTCAATCAAAGCCTGGGCTCTTTCCCGGACAGTCCTGCCATAGAGGTAGGCAGCTCCGTACTCGGTAACTACTACGTTCACGGATTCCGGGATATTCAATAGATTGGGGAAATTCTCCACTGAAACCACGAAATTGGATTCTCCGCTGGCGTTACGACTGGTCAAACCGAAAATAGTGAAGCCGCCCTCGGATATATTTGCTCCCGAGACAACGGCGGTTGCCTGGGCCAACCCGGCAATTACCCCTTTCTTGCCCACATGCAAGGTTACCCGACCTGAAAGGTCCACCTTTCGAGCCTGGACAACAGCGACAAAGTTCGGATTTCTTCCTATCTGTATGGGATTAAATACTTTATCAATACCCTGGAATTCGATTAATGGGTTACGATCAAGCCATTTCAACAACTCCGGGGAACCGAATGCATAGGAGGTAATAGATTGCCCCCTGTAGATCTGTTTTTTCCTGTTTGTAACAGCACCGCTTTCAATAAGCTTCATGATGTTGTCACTCAGAAACGGGGTATGAATTCCCAGGTTTCTCTTATGCACAAGGTATTTCCAGAGATGCTCGAACAAGGTTCCGATGGAAGAAGCCAGACAGCTCCCGTCTTCAATAATGGAAGCGACATTCTGGGCTACTGAATCGAAAACCTCATCCTGGGGCCAGGGTTCGAAATAGATTGGTAGGTCCTTCGAATAAACCAGAAAGTCGAAATCAGTTATGGGAACAAATGTGTCTCCAAAGGTACGGGGAGTTTTGGGATTGATCTCTCCAATCACTATCGAGGCCTGCTCCATGGCATGCCTGGCAACATCGACTGCCACCCCCAAACTGCTGTAACCAGCCTCGTTTGGTGTGGAGATTTGCACAACAGCAACATCTATGGGAATTCTTCGTGATTCGATGATAGCTGGAATGTGATCGAACCGGCTTGGAATCAGATCGACTTTTCCTGATGTAATGGCATCCGTGGCAATCCAACCCGAGAAAAAGGTTTTCAGGCGGTACCGTTGGTGTCTCATCTCTTCCTGGGAAATGGCATCACCCACACTCACCAGTTGAACAAGTTCCAGGTCCTGAAGATTATACGCTTCTGAAGTGGTAAGCGCCTTGACGAGTGTTCTTGGCTCGGCAGGACCGGTGCTCAGGAAGATACTCATTCCCGGCTTGATCTTTTCCAATACCTGCTCAACCGTTACAACCTTGTGTTCCCAATCTGTTTTTTTCGAACTTGTCATTTTACAGGATAGTCCGTTAATATTTCAGTTAGTTATCAGATTCTGCACCGGTGCCAAAGCACTTTACTTGACGGTAACGACCGGGCAGCGAGCTTCAAGAATGACATGCTGCGCGGTTGAACCGAACAGCAGTTTTCCTACCTTTGATGTCCTTTGGATACCGATCAAAATCTCATCGATCTCGTTCTCGTTGGCGAATTTGATTAAATCCTCACCGGATTCCAGTCCCCGGATCAACAGTCTTGCTTCACATTCAATCCCCTCTTTTTCCAGCAGGGTTTTTCCGTGTTCCAGGTTATATTCGGCTTCTCGATTATCTTCCGCACTATCTTTTGTTCCACCGACCTTTGAAGTCACCAGAAAGACTTTGGCATTGAAGTGTTTGGCGTGCTGAATCGAAAGCTTCAAGGCTTCTTGGGCCGATTTGGAGTTGTCATAACAAACCATTATTTTCATAGTTCCCCCTGAAATCATTTTGAGACGATTGAAGAATTAAAGAGAGTTCTTTGTATTCCTAGCACAGTAAAGTGTTAAAATCACTTGAGCGTTCAATAATACAGTGTCGGGGTGCATTATGCTCCAGAGAGACGGCATTCAACATAAAAAAAACCGGTCTGATTTCCTGAATGACATAGAAACCATGGAGACTAATGCATCATAATATTAGAGGTACACTCTGTACCTGAAAGTTTCAATCAAAATAAGGAGAATCTTGCCTGATAGCTGAGATTCCTATAACATAGATTATACAGTACTGACAATGTGTTATCTCTTTCAATCTCTTCGTTCTCAATTGTCACCCCAAAGAGTTTTGAGTTTAATTCCTTGATTTACCAACAAATCAGGTTTAACAATGGTCCGTGGAGTGTTTCCCTGTCTCAACCAACGCTCTGATTCGATTGAGAAACCCGGACAAGTCAGGTTTGAGACGAGTCCTAACACGGAGCTAACATATTAACAGCAAGGGTTTGAAGTTCAGTTTCCATACCTTCTTAAAGTGGTGCTTGACAAGTTCTAGATCAACTCTTTATGGATGAAGAGACCGGGCTGTATGGAACAAATTCATCCTAACGAGATATAGCTAACTCTATTCTCATAAATAAATGCCTGAACTTGTAAAATCCGTTAAACGGTTAAAGGATCAGACCCGCAGTGATAAGATGTATGTGCTGAAGCAGATGGCCTACCATATGCTCGGTGCAAAGTGGAAGTACTATCATAAAATCAAAAGCGGGGGAAAGGGGATTTCCTTACTCAAGGAAAAATCACTGATGGAGCAGATGAAAGCCACACAATCTGCTCTGAAATTCACCTCAAAAAGCGCAAAAAGCTCCTATCGGACGACTTATCAGTCCACCTTAAATGATATTACGGTCAATACCGGATTGAAAAAGGATCTCTTTCCCGCCCTGCCGGAAACCGAATCGGGCAAAGAGCCACCCTCATTAACATCGCAATTCGATGAAGTGATCATCAGTTGGACACCTTTAAAGTTTTTCCTGCCGGCAAAAAAAATAAGGGAGAAAGGTAAAGCAACTCAGCGTCATACCGAAGGTTTAATCGCAAAACTGTTTTTCAAAGTGGCCGCTTTTTACGCTACCCCTGAAAACTGGAACAGTGAAAAGTTGTCCATCTATGTCCGAAGAATTGATGCGGATACCTCATACCAGGATGTGGTAAGTATTCTTGAGCCATTGAAAACGGATCTGAATCAGTTTGCTGATGCCTACCAGCCTTTTAAATTCGGCAAAGCCTCATTAACCAAGGGAGCCGGTCAGGAGACCGATACCTTTGATGATGCGATGGCTGTGGAGAGTTTTGAGTCCCAGGTCAAATCCCTTTACTGGTACAGTTTTATTTATCATGCGGTTGAAGCGTTTATCTTTCGCTACTACCTCGTGTTGATAACATCAACGGTGTCTACACAGGCAGTTCGTTACATCACCATGATTTTTGAACCGATTCTGGAGAAAGTGATTGAAAACACAAGTGTTTTTCTTGGGTCCTTCGAAATTGACAGATCCAAAAAACAGTATCGGGAACCCTTTCATGAATATCAGCAAAAAAGACTGGAAGATCCCAGATCAACTAAGTTGAAAACCAGAAATGGGATTTTTGAGACCTATGTATACAACCTGCCTCTGCTTGAAGATTTTGCCCTGAGTTTCACTCTTTCCGAGAAACCAAAACCCGACTCGGCATGGTCCAAATTTATCCAACAGAACTGGCTGGGGATCCAACCCGATTTACCGGATGTACAGGAAGAGGATATAGACGCTGAACTGGACGAAATTCCACTTCCTGAGATTCCGCTTGAATTGAAAGAGTACTCCTTTATGCAACTCCTGGCTGTTCTGGTGAATTGTACGCAATTCCGCAGAAAAGCTCGCCACAATATTCTGGAGAGATTCAAGAAACGCGTGGTGGCGGATAAAGAATTTGCCGAGGTTCAAATCAAGGAGGTGAGAAAAAAAGGGGAAAAAAAACTGGCCAAACTGGAGAGAAAAGCGGCCAAAATCAAACGTTTGAAGCAGGAAGAAGCTGCCCAGGCTTTCGACAAGGATATAGAACAGTTTCGTAAAAAACTGGACGACCGTTGCAATGCCATTCGACAACTTGCTCTAAAAGAACTGAATACACAGAAGCAACGCCTGCAAATTCTTTTTAAACAGATATCCAAAGAGGAATCCGTCAGTCCGGGTCTGGCGTCAAATCTGCTCTATCATCTGCTCAAAGAGCTGGATAAGGAGGACAAATTTACCGCCAAGCTGCTGGAACGATCCGTTTCAAATATTCAATTCCAGTATTCAAAGGAACTGGAACCCTTTTATGAGAACATTTTCGAAATTTTGGATCCCTCGATCCAGGAAAAGATCGTCATCATTCAGGCACTAAAGAAATCAGGGGGAGAGAAGAGCATTAATCTGACCCTGACGGAACAGGAAGAGGCCGAATTCGAGAATATGGTTACAGAATTAAAGGCCAAGATTGAAGGGAATATGCCGGATATTTTCAGCAGCAAAATTGTCCTCCAGACAAGTTCCTGTGAAGTGGATGATCTCTTTCAAATCAGCATCGACAATCAGAGTCTAAAAAGATTGTTGACCTGCAAACTATCGCTGCCCAATACCGGGAAACAGGTGCAGATTCAACAGGAAACCGCCAAGGCAATGTTGATGTTGAACAAGGTGATGAATCCTGTACCTAAGAACAACCTGATTATGGAAGGTAAGGAAAAAGAAACCAACCCGCAGAAGTCGATTAACACCGCCCTGTTCAACAAATTGCTGAATGAGTTGTCATAACCGAACTATTGGCGATCGGCTATCCGTCTTAGGTGCAAAATACTACCAGGATTGGCATAAATGCCCTATCGGAAGTGTCGATGTTTCGTCAATATTGTATATCGGGTTTAGATCGGTTCATGCAGATAGGTTCACCTTTCGGACGGTAAACTTGAGACCTTAATAGACTTTTATACCCAAAAACATTACAATGCTGAATCAAGGGCAGTAGCGGGGTGTTAGGATTAAGTTCGGAAAAACCTGGTGAAAGGTCTATTTGGGTCACAATAATGCAGATTAAAGTCAGTTAAAGAGTTGTAGGCTTTGGGCAATACCAACTAGTTGATGATTTTGAATAATTTAACTGATAAAATATAGAGAAACCTTGAAAGTGGAAGGAAAATTGCACATCCTCCAACCCAGAGAACTGATTGCCATTCGGAAATTGTCCCGTTTTTAATCAAAGACAAGCAGTCCAAATAATTATTATCAAAGCAACATGCTGGAAATTCTGTCTTCTGCGAAGAGCATAAAGGATCAAACCTCGAGCGAAAAAGTCTATATTTTGAAAATGATCGCTCATCAAATGCTTGGATCGAAATGGGTCTATTTCCGCAAGATCAAGCATGCCGGAGAGGGATTTAAGCTATTTCGGGAAAAGTCCTTGATGGAGCAGATGAAGGCCACCCAGGCTGCCCTGAAATTCACTTCCAAACACGCCAAGAAGAAATACAGAACAACTTATAAGGATGCTCTCAAGGATATAAAGGTCAATACCGGGTTGCGGAATGAAAACTTCCCGCCAGCTCCCGATTTTGATGACGGAGCCCAACTGGTTTCATTGACGTCTGACCACGATGAAGTTTTGATCTCCTGGACCCCTGTCAAATTTCTTCTCCCCGTTAAAACCATCCGGGAAAAGGGGGTTGCCACTCAGAGGCACAGTGAGGGACTGGTAGCCAAACTCTACTTTAAGTTGATCGGCTATTATGCAGCATCGGAAAATTGGGATGAAGAGCGATTAACCTGTTATCTGCGCAAGATAGAGGCGGACTCTTCCTATCAGGATGTAGCTGCCGCTCTCTCTCCGTTGAAAGAAGATCTCCAGAAGCTGACCGATTCCTTCGAACCATTCAGATTTGGAAAAGCCTCCCTGTCGAAGGACAAATCAACAGACGAGGGAGTATTTGATGATACCTTCGGGGTGGAGAGTTTCGACGACGAGATCAGGACACTCTACTGGTACAACTTTATCTACACCGGCATGGAGCAATTCCTGTTTCGTTATTATTTGACATTGGCAACGGGAACAGAATCCAGGCAGGCAATTCGGTATCTGACCCAGATTTTCGAACCCGCCCTGTTGAAAGCCATCGAGAACAGGATTGTCTTCCAGGGATCATTCGAAACCGACCGATCTAAAAAGAAATACCGACTGCCCTTTAAAAAATATCAGCAGGACAAAAGGAACGAGCCAAAAGTCAAAAAGATCAAGACCCAGAATGGTATTTTTGAATCCTACACTTACAACATGGATATGTTGGAAGAGGATGCCCTGGGATACCATGTCGAGAAAAAACCGGCTTCCGATTCCGAATGGGCAAACTTCATCAAATTTCAAATCCTGAATGCCTCCACTTACAAGACGGTAAAAGGCGAAGTCAAACCGGAAGAGATTCCATTCGAAATCACGGAATACGCCCTGGTGCACATCATTAAAACCATGGTTGCCTGCACCCAGTACGAGCGACGTGCAAGACACAAGGTGCTTGAACGATTCAAAAAAAGGCTGGAAACGGACAAAGAACTGGTGGTCAAGCGAATCAAGGATGTGAAGCAGAGGGGAGAAAAGCAGATCAGTGTGATTGAGCGAAAGGTCACCAAGCTGAGACGTATGAAACAGAGCGATGCCGCTGAAGTCTACCTGAGGGATATCGAAAACCACAAGAAAAAGATTGAAGAGAAATGTGACGAGATTCAGGAAAGTGCCCAGTTGGAAATGGCACTGCAAAAAAGAAGACTACAGACGCTTTTTCAAGAATTTACCCAGGAAAAAGATGTAGATGAAGGGCGTTCCGCCAGGTCAATTTTAGCCCTGATCAAAGAGTTGAACCCCGAAACCGATTTTGTCCGTGAGTTTATCAAGCACATCAGCGTGTTCATCCAAAGAGAATACGAAACAGATCTGAATCCTTTCTACAACAACATGTTCCATATCCTCAATCCCTCTACCCAGGAAAAGGTCATTCTGATTCAATCGCTTGAGAAATCGGGTGGAGCTGATTCGGTAAAACTGTCCCTAACCGAAGAGGAAAAAGAGAAGACTCAGAACATGATTAATCTGCTCAAGGTGAAGATCAAGGGAGGGATGCCGGATATATTTAATTGTAAGGTAATCTTTCTCACCAATGTAATCCCTATCGAAAACCTTTTCCGGCTCAGTATCGATAATAAAAGTCTGAAGCTTTTGCTCGGGCTGAAGGTCACCTCGCCAACCAACGCCAAACCGACTCATTTGCAGGATGTTATTGTCAAAGCGCTCATGGTATTGAATCTGGTCACCAACCCGGTTCCCAAGCACAACCTGGTTCAACCGGGCAGGGACCATATGAAAGATCCCCAGCAAGCCATCAACACTGCAATGCTTACCCAGTTGTTATCCGAGCTTCCCAAAGAAGGGTAATCGGATTAAGCACCACTGAAGCATCTCCGCCACGCTGACTCAATCCGCTCCTTTTTTCCTGCAATCTGATTACGATAACCGGCCAATCTGCCAGTCTGATTCTCAATCATGGATTCAATGGAAGATACAGCCGGTCCGCCGGTATGATTTTTCCGGTTAATCAGTGATGAAGGCTTATTAATCATCTCTATCTCCTCCCTGCTCACGGATATTTCGGATTTGTTTTCCTCAATGGCCCGACAGATTGCCTCATGGGTGATTTTACCACTTGCCTCACTGTATTTGACCGCCAACGACAACAGATCATAACACTCCCTGAATGGCAGGGCGTGTTTCCGGGCCAGCCAGTCTGCAAAATCGGCGCTGTTCATAAAATCAGTTTCAGCCAGTTTGCGCATCTCGTCGTTCTTAAACTCAAGACTCTTTATCACCTCAGCCAACAGAGGCGGAGCCGGGCTGCATTCTCTGAAAAGATCCATAATAAGGTATTTGGAAATCTGGATATCCTTGTTGTAACCGCTCATGGATCCTTTGATAATTCCCAGCAGGCTGGTCAGTGCTCCGTGGCAAAACGCCGCTTTGCCGCGAATGACCTCTGCAAAATCCGGATTTCGCTTTTGAGGCATAATCGAAGATCCGGTGATAAACCGATCATCGATCTTCAGCATGTTGTAATATGGGGTGCTGAGCAGGATCAGATCCTGGGAGATGACTGACAGATGGTTCATCATCATGGAGATTCCCGAGGCGATCTCCGCTTCAAGCTCCCCACGGGATGTGATGCAGTCCAGGGTGTTCTCTTCCACACCTTCGAATCCGAGAAGCTCTGCCGAATATTCCCTGTTGATGGGCCAGGAGGTCCCAAAGGAGGCGGCTGCCCCCAGGGGGGAAAGATTTAAGTTGTTGAAAGTATTAATCAAGCGGGCGATATCCCTGAGCAGTGCCTGGCTCCAACTGGTCAGCCAGTGACCTGCTGTTGTGATCATGGCCGGTTGATAGTGGGTGAAGCCGGGCATAATGGCTTCTTTTTGCTCGGCAGCCTTTTCCAGAATCGATTCAACCAGCAAGCCGAGTGGCTCGATTACCCCCATTAATTCTTCCCTGAGATACAATCTCATATCGGTGGCCACCTGGTCATTTCTGCTTCTGCCCGAGTGGATTTTCTTGCCCGCAGCGATGCCTTTAGTGTGGGTAATGAAATGCTCGACATTGATATGGATATCCTCCTTGTCGGGGTCAAGTTCAAAACCGGAAGATTCGGATTGCTGAAACAGGTCAAGCAGAGCCCCCTTCAGTTCATCCAACTCATCGTCCGAAATAATCCCTGTCTTACAGAGCATTTCTGCATGGGCCAGATTTGTCCAGATATCATATTTGATCAGTTTCTCATCTGCCATGGGCAGTGCTTTAACATCACGTCCGGAGCAGAATTCCAGATTTAGATCGTCAGGAGAAGCTCCCAGCCGGGAACCCCAGACCTGGGATATCGATTTTTGTGTACTCATCTTGTATTTTCAGGATTTTATAGATGTCGGAAACCGCTATCGCGGTCAGTCTTCGTAGCTGGATTCACCTTTCTCGGATATAGGCGGCGATGAGCCCTCCGCAGTTTCCAGTTCTTCGAATGGACCACTTTCAGCAAAAACAACCTCCCTAATGAACAGGAAAGAGGTTTGGAGCACGGAAAAGATGGGAACCGCAATTAATGCCCCAAAAATGCCATAGACCCTTTCACCCGCCATCAGTGCCAGAATCACCAAAACAGGATGAATTTCTGCCGATTTTCCGATGATCTTGGGATTCAGGATATTTCCTTCGATAAAATGAATCAGTAGAATCCAAGCCAGAATCAACAATGCTGTTATAAAAGAACTGGTAAGGGCCATTAAAATAATAGGCACGGATGAGATAAACACTCCGAAAATGGGAATCAGAGACGTAACGGTTGCCAGCAGCGACAGGGTCAGGGCAAATTTGACATCAAAAATCAAAAGGCCGATTCCTGTCAAGGTTCCGTTTACCACACAAATAATCAATTGCCCCCTAACAACTCCATGCAGTCCGATGTTTTGTTTCTGCAGGAAGATATCTACCCTGCTCAGCAGTCGTTCCGGGAAGAGCGCACGGAAGTAATCCAGGATTTTTTCGTGATCAATGATGATAAAAGCAGCTACCATGAGCGTGATAAAAGTCTGAAATATCGAGCTGATGATAGAAAAGACAACGGTCTGTCCCAGGTCCAGGAATCCAAGCAGAATACTTTGCAGATTTTCGAAGACGTTGGCGATCAGATCGTCGATCGTCGTGGCCAGATCAAAGGTTCCGATGTCATCCGTTGTCTTTGTTTTGGTGATTTTGTGGGGAACAACCTCAAACCCGTCCTTCCCCTGTTTGACCTCAAATCGGGTGTTTTGCAGAAATTTCAGGATATCATTCTGCGATTCATATCCCGGTGTTTCAGGAAGATCTGTGATCTGCGTCGATTCGTTGACCTCCTCTCCGGCCTCTTCGGTCAGTTTGGCTTTCGGCAGATATGCCGCAATGTTTTGAATCCCCTTGCTGACCGCGGGTACCCATTTCTTTGAAAAATCCTTGCTGTAGGAGGGGATGTCTTTTACCAGGATCTGAATCTCGTTGGAGAGATTGACCACGAAATAGGCCCCTCCAAAGGAAACGCTGGTGATGATCACCAGGTAGAGAAAAATAACGGCAACTCCCCTGGGAATACGCCTCCTAAAGATCTTTTTGGATGTCATCCAAACCACAACCGGGCTCAGAATATAAGCCAGCAGTAAAGCCAGAATAAAAATGGGAAGTACACCCCGGAACTTATACAAAAGCGCCAGAGTGACGAGGATGATGAAAACCGTGATAATCTGCTTGATTCTTGTGGATATCTTCATTGAGCCAGTTGGGTGTAGTTTTTGGATCTATATCCCGATAGAGACCGGAATCCAAAAATCGGTGAATAATATGCCGTTATAGTGTCCTTCTGATCGAAAAAATCGCATGACAGCCAATGTGATCAGCTTTTGGTCAAAAATAGACGGTTTTGAACTAGTTGACAAGTAAGAAAACCCGGAAAGGAGCACCTCCAGCGCCCTCCTGTCCTTGGAAAAAAGCCTATTGTCCCATTATCCCTCCCTCTCTGTCATCCGCTATAAGTTGGCAGGATCAGGAGAATCCGATGGAACCCTTTATTCGGGCGGGAAATGCTGAGTTCAACGAAACCCGGTATATAGGTCCTGGAGAGACCTTCAAATTGATAAATTGACATTGTCCCATCCTTTGATTAAACAGGTAAAGACAGAGACCAATCCTCAAATTCTCGATTGACTGACAAACGCTGGCGATTTTGGAACTGATCCTATTAAAATCGCGAAGGATGAGTATGATGTCACCCAAAAAAAATATTTTGTTTCAATAGCATGCCCACATCAAACACCTTGCTGAATGAAGGTAAACTGAAAATCCTCATCGTCGATGATGATCTCATTTCGAGAAAGTACCTGCATGGTATTCTGAGAAAATACGGCAGTTGCGATATCGCGGTAAATGGGAAGGAAGCGGTGGAGTATTTCAAATTGGGAATCGCTATTAAAGAGCCCTATGATATCGTCTTTCTGGATATAATGATGCCGGAAATGGATGGTGATGAAACCCTAAAACTGATACGCAAACTGGAAGAAGAAGCTGATATCGCTGCCGGACGTGGAGCGAAAGTTGCCATGATCAGTGCCCTCAACGACAAGAAAAACGTACTCGCCTCATTTTCAAGCGGCTGTGAATACTACCTGGTAAAGCCCGTCCATCACGACAAAATCAATGAGATCATGATGGATATCGAATCGCAGGACAAATAAATTGCTGATTGTCGACTCCCTGTGTCATAATAGAATTAGTTTTATTGAAGTACGGGTTTTATTAGACATTTGCTGCTAAATTCAAGTAAGATAGATCTCATAATAATATAACCATAATTAGCTTCTAAACCATTACAATCATAAAACAGGTTCCGGTGCTGCCGATGCAGAAAGCCCCCAAAATCCTTGTAGTTGATGATGACAAGACCAATCTGAAATTCCTTAAGGAGATTCTGGACGAAGAGTTTCAGCTATATTCAGTTGATAGCGGTGAAGAGGCCCTGAGAGTAATTCACGAATTCCGACCGAATATTGTGCTGCTTGATATCATGCTACCGGGTGTGGATGGATACAGGGTCTGCCAGTCGATTAAACAGGATGAAAGATGTGATCAGATTAAGATTATCCTTATCTCTGCCAAAGCAATGCTGAATGAGAGGCAAAAGGGTTATGAAGCAGGAGCCGATGATTATATTACCAAACCTTTTGACCACGAGGAGTTGATGAAAAAGATCAAGACGCTTCTCAATATTTAACAACCGTAATACTACGTCTGAAATTTCCGAACTGATGAATTAAATTTTAAGGGAAACATGAAATTTCTTATTGTTGATGATGAGCTGACCAATCGCAAGCTGTTGAATTCCATGCTTGAAGATGTTGGCGATTGCGATATTGCCGTAAACGGGAAGGAAGCTGTGGAGTATTTCGAAAACAGTCTCAAAGAAAAGGATTTTTATGATGTTGTTTTCCTGGACATCAAAATGCCTGTTATGGACGGTCATGAAACCCTGAAGCGCATTCGTGTGATCGAGGAGGAAAACGGAATCTTCATCGGCAACGGCGTTAAAATTGTGATGGTCACCGCTTTGGGTGATAAGCAGAACATTCTTTCGGCTTTTCACGAAGGATGTGAGTACTATCTCGTTAAACCCTTCCAGCAGGCCAAGCTGTTTGAACTGCTTGAAGAAATGGGCTACGAGGTTTAGCCGCACCAACCAGTCTTATCCCCTGGATTTTTTTCTCAGGTCGATTTTCGGACGCAAAGGCGGGTAGATGAAATGCCAGTTGATTATCAGGCTCGCTTCCGGAAAAGAGGCCGGTATCGCCGGTCTTGCCAGGGAACCCACCAATGCCTGAATCACCATTAGCTCCATTTCGGCAGTTATATTTGACTTAACGATCCTATAGCCAAGCAGTTTTCCCGATTTTGCCAATTCAACCTGAATCCACATATCCCCTCCATCGGGAATATTGCCCATGGCATAGTCGAGTGGCGGTTTCCACCATCGCTGAAGGTCGTAAGCCCAGTTCTCCATGTACCGCTCAAAGGTCCATTTATAGGAGTTCATAGAGAACTCCAGCGTCTCCTCTTCCGTTTTCTCAGGGGCTCCCTCACGAAAGGTTCTAACAATCTCTTCAGGCAGGGCAGGTTCTACCTCTTCCTCGGTTGCGACACTCGGGGAATCTTCCTTTTGCGGTTTTCGAACAAACAGGGGTGATACAATCTCTTCTTCCGCTTCCTCCGGCTTTACCTCGGGTTCAGCTTTCTTTTCCGGAATCGGTGGGGGTTTCGTTTCAATGGCTTTCGCGGGTGCGGACGTCTGTTTTTGAGGTTGTGAAGTGGGAGCCGGAGGCCTGGATTCGGCCATTTTTTCCGGTGGTTTTTCGACTACAGGCTCTTTCTTATCTGGTGCCGGCTGGGCCGGGACCGGTTTGGTTAGCCTTTGACCGCTGTCCTTATCTCCAGGTTTAACAATGATATCCTCCGCTAACTCCGGATTCAGGATTTTCTTTTTTTCGGGATTGAGAATCTTTTCAGATTGATCGGAGAGATCAGGCTTTTCCAGGGGCAGTGGCTCGGGCTTCTTTTCGGGTTTAACCTCCGGTATCGGATCAGGTTCAATCCTTTTCTCAGGTTCAGTGGGTGGTGGCTTTTGAGGAATGATGGTTTTCTGTTCGGTCCTGGCTTTGATTTCTGTCAGATCGATTTCAATGCTGGTGTCTGTCAGGGTGGGAATCAGGGAGCGGCTTAGCCAGGTCGCCAGGGGGGAAATGGCGAGCATATGGATCACCACGGTCAGAATCAGAGCAGGATAAAACCATGAGTGGCTATTGTTTACCATAAGTACCAAACACCACTTTTTTAAAATCGTTGATTTTAAGAACATCCAGCAGCTCGATCACCCTTCCATGGGAGATGCTTTTATCGATGTTGAGAATCACTTTTTGGGTGCGGTCAAATTTCCGGTCTTTAATCTCCCGCTTCATCTCCTCCCACTGAAAGAGAATTCCATTTACAAACAGTTCATCCTCCTCAGCCATGATAATGATCAGTTTTTCACTGGTGGACATGGTGCTGGAGGTAACCGTCTCGGGCAGATCGACGTCGATGGCTTGCTGGTTGGTAAACCTGGTGGATACGGAAAAGAATATGATCAATAAAAACAAAACGTCCACCAGCGCTGTCAGGCTGATTTGGGTTCTGCGTTTTGTCGGAGTAAAGAGTTTCATGAATCAATTCTGATGCTTATCCAGAACAAACTGGGTTCGGTGTCTATCAATCAGTGAGTTGAGCTGGTCTTCGGCTGAAATAAGAATTCGTTCTATCTGACGGGAGAAGAGATTATACCCGATCAGGGCGGGAATTCCGATACATAAACCGGCTACTGTAGTGAACAGTGCCTGCGAAATACCCGAGGAGAGGGCGCTCATCTTTGCTTCTCCGGCTGCGGACAGGCGGGAAAAGACTTCAACCATACCCAATGCTGTCCCCAGCAGACCGAACAGAGGGGCAATTCCTGCTATCGTATCCAGAAATACCAGCCCCCTTTCCAACCGGTGTTTCTCTTTCCTGGCGAGATCGCCCATTCTCTCTTCAAGTCGATTTTCACCTAAGGGTAAGTGCCCTGATAGAGGATGAAGAACAGCATCGATGATAGATGCCGAACATCGACGCGGAAGCTCTTGGGGGTCCATTCCGCCGGAGATCCAGTTCTGCCATTTCTGTAGATTGCTTCCGGGGAGAATTCGATTTTTACGCAGACTAAACAGCCGTTCCAGGGTAACCAGCATAACGATAAAAGAGCAGATCAAAAGGGGAATCATCATCACTCCGCCTTTGTCCATAATGATATTGAACTGCTCAATGAAACTTGGATTGATGAGGGTTGTGGACATTTTTAATTGATAGGTTGTAAGGTGATTTCGATCAGAATCGGTTCCGTAAGTGTAATAGTGAACAATTAGAAGTAATTTAATATTGTTGATACGGAAAATCTGTCTTTTAATGGAGTGTAACCCTTTCGTTGGAAAAGGAAAAGGGGCGTATTAGGCGAGAATGGAGCTGCTCTTTGGTTGGAAGTAAAGGGGGAGTCGAGCTGCTCCATTCTCAGGGGGTTCTTTTACCCGGTTTCTGCTATTGCTTTTGATTCGATTCGAACGGTCAGACCAAAATCACTGGCAATGGCATAGAAACAGGGGATGACAACCAGAATCAAAACCGTTGACGCCATCAACCCGAAAGCGATGCTGACCGCAATGGGAATCAGCATTTGCGCCTGCAAACTTGTTTCCGACAACAACGGCATCAGACCGATTATCGTTGTCACTGATGTCAGCAGGACAGCCCTGAAGCGTTGACGGCTGGCTTTTTTTGCTGCTTCAATCGAACTCATCCCTTCGGCACGTCGCATCTTAACGAACTCCACCAGCAGGATGGAGTCGTTGACCACAATACCTGAAAGGGAGACGAAACCCAACATACTGGGCATGGAGAGTGATATTCCCATAAACAGGTGCCCCCAAATCACTCCGATCATGGCAAAGGGAATAGCCATCATGATGATAAATGGCTCGCTATAACTCTTGAACTGAAAGCAGAGCAGAATATATACTCCGATAATGCCCACCAGGAAGAGGTATGCCATGGAACCGGAGGTTTTTGAGGTCCTCTCTGCGGATCCCCTGATTTTTACACCGACCTCAGGATGACGCTGCTTGAATTCAGGCAGAAAATCCGATTTGAATTTGGCAATAATCTCCGTGGAGTTGGCTGTGGATCGATCGATATTTCCCTCAAGGGTTAATGTCCTGACACCGTCTATCCGCACGATTCTGGCATATCCCCTCTTCTGCTGAAAATCCACAACGCTGGTCACGGGAATGGCGATTCCGCTGGCGTTGTAAACCTGGAAGAGTTCCAAATCCTGAAGATTATCCTTATCTTCCGGGGCTAATTGTACCGAAACCTCGTAGGATTCCTGTCCAACCTGTATCTCATTCACCGTTTTTCCCAAAAATGCAGCCCGAACCTGACTGGCTATGGAATTAGCAGTCAATCCCAGAATGGTGGCACCTTTTTTCAACTTCATGACAATCTCGGGCTTACCCGGCCTCATGTCATCGAAAACGTCATAGACTCCGTTGAACTGGCTTAACCAGCCCATCAGCTCCATGGAGGACTCTTTTAACTCATCCAGATCGTCCGCCTGAAACTGTATCTTGATCGGGGTTCCACCCGGGCCGCGGACGGATTCCCCATAGTTAATACTGATGACATCGGGGATGGTACCGGTCTGTTTTTTCCACATCACCGAGACCTGCTGTGCGGTGTTTGCCCTTAAACCGTTCTCCAAAAGGTCCACAGCAACAGTTGCCAGGTGAGGACCCGATTCATTGGAGTCGGAATTCTGACCGTATGATATCCTGACATTTTGTACCAGCCTTTTGCCATCGGTTTGCAGGGGTGTGAGTCTTTTATCAACCTTGTCCAGCGCCTGCAGAACACTTTCAACAACAGTCTCGGTTTTTGAAAGTGGAGTCCCCTGGGGCAACAATATGCGGGCTTCTATGTTATCTCCTTCAGCTTCCGGAAAACCAATGAACTTAAGTTTACCTCCGAAGAACATGCCCAGGGAGATGATAAAAAACATCAAAACCAGGCCCACGGTGAAATAGCGTCTGTTAACTGCTGCATCCACAATCCTGCCCAGGATTTTTTCCCGGATGAAATCGATGACGGTCTCCAAGCCTTTTCTAAACCTGTTGGCCTGTTTGTTCTGCTGTTTTCCTGCACCATGCCCTAAATGATGGGGAAGAATGAGAAATGCCTCGATCAGGCTGACGGATAACACGAAAAGTAAAACCACCGGGATGACCAGCAGAACCTTACCTATCCTTCCTTCAAGAGCAGACAGGGGCAAAAAGACACAGGCAGTTGTTAGAAAGGACGCGATAACACCGTTTTTCACTTCCATCGTTCCCGTAATTGCCGCTTCGATGGCATTTTTCCCCTTTTGAATCTGAACAGCTATGTTCTCGGCAATGACAATGGCATCATCCATCAAGATCCCAATGGAGAGCAACAAGGCAAGGGTTGTCATGATATTCAGCGTATAGCCAATCTGTGCCATCAGGAAAAAAGCCCCCAGAAAGGATATCGGTAATCCCAGGGCCACCCAGAAAGCCGTGCGCAGGTTGAAAAAGAGAAACATGGCGAAGAAAACCAGGATCAATCCCTGCCAGCCGTTTCGGTAGACAAGCTCCAGACGATCTCGGATAACCGACGCCAAATCATGGGTAAGGATAAGGTTAATCCCTTTGGGTGTGATCTGTTTCTCTTCATCCAGGAATTTTTTGACTGCATCGTAAATCACCAGGCTGTCCTGCTCTGTAGATTTTGATATGGCAATATAAGCAGCCCGTTCACCATTGAAAATGGTTTTGCTCTTGTTGTTTTCAAAAGTATCTTCAATCGTGGCGATTTCACCCAGCTTGATTTCCGCACCACTGGTTCCCGCTACGATGACAATGTTCTCGAACTCTTCAATCGCTCTTCTTTTGTCGGCAAACCGAATCAGTATCTCCTGTTCATCGGACTCTATATTGCCTGCAGGTACATCAAGGCTCTGGCTGGAGATGGCTGTTGCAATATCGTTGATACTGATTCCGTACTGCAAGAGTTTATTCGCTTGAACCTGGATCTGGATCTGGCGATCCGAAAAGCCGTGGATGCTGACCAGGGAAACCTCGGGTAATTGCTTCAGTCTTCGTTTCAGGTATTCGCAATACTCTTTCAGGTGTTGCACCGTCATCGGTCCCGAAACCGCAATGGCAACCACGTGGCTGGTTCTGTTCATTTCGGTGACAATGGGATCTTCGGCATCCTCGGGGAAATTGTTGATGCCGTCCACGGCTGTCTTAATGTCGTTATAAAACTCGGTCAGATCGCCGCCTTCAGCCATTTCAACACTAACCGTGGTTACGCCCTCCTTGGATACTGCCGAGATCTCTTCTATGTAATTTATCCCGCCCAGGGCATCCTCGATCGGTTGACCGACAGCTTCCTCCATCTCCTCCGCCGAAGCTCCCGCATAGGTTACGGTAATACCAATTTTGCTGGCTTCAAACTCGGGAAAGGTTTCTCTCTTCAACGATGGAATCCCAATGACACCGGTGATGATAATGATGATCATCATCAGGTTGGCAGCCGTGGGATGTGATGCGAAAAAACGGATCATTTTTCACCTCCCCCGGCATTGGCTTGAATCATCATGGCAACTTTTTTGTCGATCACCGGCTCAACTTTCATTCCTTCCACTGCGGGTACCAAATCGGTGATAATAACCCTTTCTCCGACCGAAAGACCTGACCTGATCATGGTGAATCCATCCTGTGAAAATCGTGTTTCCACTGTTCTGAACCTGAGTTTATTCTCCTCATCCAGGACATAAACAGTACCGTTCTCGTGGATGGCTGTCCGGGGAATGATGATCTGATTTCTGAATGGTTTTCCGTACAATTCGATTTCGCAATACATTCCCTTGATCAAAGGTCTTCTTGGTTCCCGGGATTGAACGTTATAAGGGTCATCAATCTGAATAATCACACCCGGGGTTCTGGTTTTGGAGTCAATCTCCGCGTTAAACCGCATGACCTGCCCCTGCCATTCACCTCTCATTTTCCCGGAGGTCGGTTTGACAATAGCTGTGATTCCCAGGGCATCTCCCAGGGTTTCATTCATTTGGAGCGATTCAATCAGGGATTCCCGGTCCTGGTCCGGTCTGAAAACATAAAGACCGTTCGATATCTGGGCTTCTATTTCTACGGAATCGAGGTTTTCCAGCTCGGCCACAACCTGGCCCTGCTGAACAAATTGGGCTTTCTCGGTGTTCACCTGCGCCACGAGACCGTCAAAAGGAGCGATGATTTTGGTATCCTCAAGTTGATTCAGGGCGGAACGAAGTTTTATCTTCGTTTGCTCCTCCTGGGCCTTGAGAAGATCGAAATCACTCGAAAGGGAATTCAAGGTGTTTTGCAGTGCCTGAACCTTATATTTCTGGGCAATATAACCGGCTTCAGCCTGTTCATAAGCGGATTTGGTAGTAATGGCTGTTTTTACCAGTTTCTTCTGACGTTCGAGTTCTTTCTGCTTTAGATCCAGGGCATGCAGCTCAAGTTTTAAAAGAGCACGGTTGCTGGTTTCCTTGTCCCTGAGTTGTTTGAATTGGGCTTCGATACTCTGCAGACTGGCTTCCGCCTCGGAGACGGTTAACTTGTAATCTGTCGGATCGATTTCGACAAGCAGGGTGCCCTTGGGAATTCGCTCTCCCTTCTTCAGCAGGGGATTGACATAGGCGGCTTTACCGCTTGCCTCGGCCACTGCCTGCCAGGTTTTTGCGGGTTGCACAGTGCCATAACCGTGTGTCTTGGGAATAATATCGGTTTCGGTAATCTCGATAATCCTGACTTTGCGAATATCGCTCAGTCGAGGCTTTTTGGGAGGGCCTTGTTTGTTTTTCATCATATAGATAAACACAAAGGTCCCCAGCAATATGGGTAAGATCAGCAGGGTGATCCTGACAATAATTCTACGACGGGCGGACATTATATCCTCGGTAAATGGTTTAATTTTCACAGGGTCCCCACCGGGCTAACCCGGCGGGAACGATCAACTACATGGATTTTTGAAGTCCGTATACTTCGAAAATATCTCCTGTCAGCACCAACAGCGAAACATAGTTCTGCTCGTTGCTGATGCGCACAAGCGTTTCCCCGAGATTGGCGTCGGTGTACGACTTCTGAGCCAGGGAGACGTTGTAACTGGTGCTTTTTCCGATTTTTAATTTCTCAACCTCTTTGTCCAATAAGTCTTTGGCCAGATTTACCGACAATTGCGCTGTTTTTTCCTCTTCAATCCCGAATTTCAGGTTTCTGAGAATGGTCTGCAGATTGACATGAATCTGGGATTTGTTATCGCTAATCTGCAACTCCAGTTGGCTGCGCTCTATTTTACGCTTCATTATGGTCTGGGCAACACTGTTGTCAAAGAGAGGCGCCGACCAGGTAAGCCCAACCGCATATCCCTGGTATTCGGTATTGGAAAATCCCTGCATGGATTCGGAGGTTGACGCCCCATAACCGTTCAGATTGTAAGATACTGAAAGATCAATATTGCTCTTGTCACTGTTGAGTGCTTCTTCCAGATCATATTGATTCGATTTAGCTGAAACCTGCAGACTCTGCAGGGTCGAGCTGTTCTCAAAAGCCTTTTTTAGCAACGCATTGAAATCGAAATCTTCGCCATGAATGCGAGGGGGATCGGCAGGTTTGAAACCGTAGGGAATCAGCCCCATGTTTAAGGCAACTTTTATCTGATCCTCAATCTGCTGCTCTTCGATCTTCTTGGTTAACAGGCTCTTGCGATTGGACGCCAATTGGGTTTCTGCCTCTTTAAGGTCAGTCGGATTCAGGACACCGACCTCCACCCTGGCCTTGGTTTCCTCAACCAGACGCTCGGACAGTTCCACCGCTTCCTGCAGGGTTTTGATGTTCTCCTGAACCCCCACCAGCGACCAGTATGTTTTGGCGACTGATTCCAGGAGAGTGATCATTGTGGAATGCGTGGTAATCCGGCTTGAATCGACGGCCAGCTCTGTTCGTTTGATGGGCAGATCATTTATTTCACCCCAATCCTGGGATATCGGAATCGAGACAGACGCGCTGAGGGAAGTGGAGTCTACAGGATCATCAGTTGCAGTTCCCCCGGTGATATCATCTCCTTGATCTTCCATATAGTAGAGCTTGGTTTGACTCCTTGTTGTTTGCAGGGTCGATGAGAAAGTGATCCCCAGTGAGTTTTTCTTGCTGACGGTTGCCGAGAGCACTGTTGCATCTGTTGATGAGGTTGTCAGATAATCTGTGGCAGAAGTATCGCCCGATATAGTTGAACTTGACTTGGCTGCTGTTTTGCTTTGGTTGGCGGAGGTCACCAGGGTGGGATTGTAGATCCCCTGTGCCGCATCAAGTCCAACCATGGCAGCCTGTTCTCCCAATCGGTTGGCTTCAATGGTAATACTTCGTTTTAGTACCATCTTCAGCACGTCACTCAAGGACACTTCCAAAAGTTCCCTTTCACCATTCGTAACCAGATTCACGCGTTCAAAAAGCTCCGGCTCTTCCTGCTGCAGCTTCAGAAGAATTGCACTATCTGTTTTGTCGATTCCGAACAGAGGCAGACTAAGAGCCAGGCTGGAAACGAATAGAACAAATGTGGAAAAAATTTTAGTTAACTTCATTTCATTACTCCCCCGGGTTAAGTGGTGATTGAAGGTTGGGAAAAATCCATGTGAAAATTAAACCATTCGGTCATTCTAGCGATTATCATCTTTATTCACAAGATGAGACGGTTGCATGATGATGAATGGATCTATTTCGTTGACGAATCCACCATCTCCTGCCGATTTTTCACAACCCTTATCATAAAATCCTGACGAATATAAGAATCTCAGATCCGGGTCTGGATCTGACAAAATTTCCATATCACTGCTGAAATGGAAAAACCCCCTCTGTTGCTTTAAACCTACCCTTGGAATATGAAGAAAAAATGAAGAAATTGTAAATAATCTTTTAAAAAATCCAACATCAGTCTCTGACAGATCTTGTGAAGGCTTCATCATCATGACCTTTCATTTAAAACTCAAGGTTGACAGCCACAACAACTCTCATTACCCTTTGCCTGTCTTTCAAGGGTTAAATTGACGATAATTGGCGATAAATGTAGAATTGATATCGAACTGTTAATATGATTCCCGGTAGTCCGTGAAACCCGGTAGTTATGATGTTCGGGCGGTTAAGGGAAATGGGGAAATCTTAAAATGACCGAATGGGTAAACGATGAACAAGGAAATCCTGGCAAAAGCAAAAGCCTGGTCTGAAAATCAATATTTTAGCGAAGCTTTTAGATCGGAAATTTCTGATCTGATTGATAAAAATGATGAGAATCAACTCACCGACAGGTTTTATAAGGATCTGGAGTTTGGCACCGGAGGATTGAGAGGCATACTGGGAGCAGGTTCAAACCGAATGAACATCTACACTGTGCGTAAGGCAACCCAGGGACTGGCTGATTACCTGTTGGACTGGTCGAATGATACAGGACTTTCTCCCAAGGTCGCCATCGCATATGATAGCCGGAATATGTCTGATATCTTTGCCCGGGAAGCTGCCTGCGTATTTGCCGGCAACCGGGTTGAGGTTCATCTGTATCCGCAACTGCGACCGGTTCCCATGCTCTCCTTTGCCGTCAGGGAACTGGGGACAACTGCCGGTGTTGTCATAACAGCAAGCCATAACCCGGCTGAGTATAACGGTTACAAAGCTTACTGGACGGATGGTTGCCAGGTCATTCAGCCCCATGATGACGGGATTATCTCCAAAGTGAACCGGGTCACCGATTTTTCAATGATCAAATACCTGGGCTACGATGAAGCTTTGGAGAATAACATGATTCGACTGATTCCCGAATCAGTCGAACAGAAGTATTTTGATCGTGTCGAATCCCTTGCCATGGGGAATAAGGAACACAATCGACTATTCGGGACTGTTTATACACCACTCCACGGCTCTGGTAACTTCCCCGTCAGCGAAATGTTGAAACGGAGAGGTTTTGAGAAACTGACCATCGTCAAATCTCAACAACAGCCCGACGGGGATTTTCCCACGGTAGATTCCCCCAATCCTGAGGAACCATCAGCACTCCTGATAGCACAGGAGGAAGCTGGTGAGGATGATTATCTGATTATCGGCACGGATCCGGATGCGGATCGGCTGGGTGTCATGGTAAAGCACAATGGATCCTGGATCAAAATCAACGGAAACCAGATCGGACAACTTCTGCTGGAATATTATCTCAGAAAACTGAAAGAGTCGGGAAAACTGCCGGCTGACGGGGTGTTTGTCACCACTATAGTAACTTCGGAGCTGGGAAGAGAAATCGCCGACAGATACGGAGTACAAACTATCGAAACCCTGACGGGATTTAAATACATGGGGGCGGTAATCCGGGAGCTGGAAAATGATAAAAGCGGCACCTTTCTCATGGGCTTCGAAGAGAGCCACGGCTATCTTCTGGGAGATTTTGTCCGCGATAAAGACGGGGTGATGGCCGCAATGATGTTCGCCGAACTCTGTGCCGAACTGCACCAACAGGGGAAGACCGCTATCGATCAGATTGATCGCATTCACCGAGATAACAGCTATCATTCCGACTCCCTGGTTAACAAGGTGATTAAGGGGCAAAGCGGTGCCATGAAAATTCGTGAGATCATGTCCTATCTCAGGGACAACCCGCCACGGGAAATCGCCGGCGTACCGGTACTAACCATCAGGGATTATCAGAAAAAAACCATTGCCGATCGCGAATCTGGTGAGATCATCGGGCAAACCACACAACCCGAATCCAATGTCCTGGCCTATTACATGGAAGATGGCAGCCGCATCACAGCCCGACCTTCCGGTACAGAACCCAAGATTAAGTTTTACTACAATCTAAAAGGAGAAGATGAAAAAACACTCCGGGTTGCCAGACAACGATATGAAGATGATTTTGGAGCCCTGATTGATGGTGTCTGATCCGGGCCGGTGAATTCAGTTTCAATTTAAATCGTCCGTATAATATCCGGCGTGACCACAATGAACGATAAACAACCGCTACAACCTGAAATCAAAGAGGAGGTATCTTGGAAAAGAGCGATCTTGAGTTAATTGAAAAACATGCGAAAGACAATAATGAGCTCGATCGGTTATATAAGGAACACATCCGACTGGAAGGAGAGATTGAAGCGCTCCAGGTTCTTAAGATCCGCAGTCCGGAGGAGAGTAAAAAACTGAAAGAGCTAAAGCGGGTCAAACTGGCAGGAAGGGACAGAATGGAAGAGATATTCCAGGAACTCAGATAATCCTTCAACCGCCTCCCTTTGATGATTCTGGCAAACCTGTTTATTCTGCTGCTGGGCATGGTGTTGGGATCCTTTCTCTTCACAATGGCTATTAGGCTTCAGGAGGGGACCTCAATCTGGAAACGGTCAGCGTGTAATCATTGCGGAACGACCGTTGGTATCCTGGGATTGATACCCGTAATGGGTTATCTGTTGCTTCGTGGAAGGTGCAATCGCTGCCGGGGAAGAATATCTCCCTATTACCCGATCAGTGAACTGGCCAACGGCTTGCTGGTCTGGTTGATATTCAACAGGACCGGCCTATCCGAAAACTTTATCCACATGCTGCTGATATTCGAGATTCTGTTTCTGGCAGCAATCATTGATTTCCGGACACATTTGATACTTGCGCGACCTGTCATCCTGGGTCTTGTTTTCCAAAGTATATGGCTGGTCGTATTTGCGCCTGGCGAAATTCTGAACTCCCTCTTCGGGTTGTTCCTGGGAGCGGGCATTTTTCATTGGGTGTCCTATCTATTTCGACTGATCAGGAAGAAAGAAGGGCTTGGAGCGGGTGATGCAACCCTCCTGGGATTGATCGGGTTTATTTTCGGTTGGAAGTTATTGTTCCCGATCATCTTCTGGGCATCTGCCATGGGTATTCTGGGAGGTGGGATGATCCTCTTATCAAACCGACAATCTCTATCCAGGGAAATTGCCTTTGGTCCCTGGCTGATCCTGGCCGCTTTTCTGATTTGGAGATTTCCCGAGCTGTTTCTGACCATCCAGGTCAAAATTCCGCAGATTGAACTACCATTTTTTTAAGGAACGAGTAAAATGCGCTGTAAGAGATAACAATGGTGTTTAAATCCGAATGGAGAGACAGAAACATGAATAGTCTAAATATAGCTAAAAAAGATCTTGATTGGGCGAACCTGGGATTCATTTATATGAAAACCGACTCCCGATTTCATGCCACCTGGGAAGATGGAAAATGGAGCGAAGGGGAAAACATAACCGACGAAATGATGGTGATCCATGAAGGTTCTCCCTCATTGCACTACGGTCAACAATGTTTTGAAGGAATGAAGGCTCAAACGGCCGAGGACGGAAGAGTATTGTTATTCAGGCCGGAACTGAATGCCGAACGGATGGCAAATACAGCAAAACGGTTGTTAATGCCTGAGGTTCCCGAAGCGCTTTTTCTGAAAGGTGTTGAAGAAGCGGTCCGTAACAACTATGCCTGGATTCCACCCTACGGTTCCGGAGCGTCCCTGTATATCCGACCACTGCTAATCGGTATTGGTGAAAATTTGGGACTCAGGCCCGCTACGAAATATATCTTCAGAGTTTTCGTATCTCCCGTGGGACCGTATTATAAGGGTGGGGGTCTCTCGCTGATATCCCTGGCCGTTACCAACTATGACAGAGCCGCACCGCTGGGAACCGGCAAATTTAAGACCGGTGCCAACTATGCGGGCGGATTGATCTCAACCAAATCAGCCCAGGAGCTGGGAGCAAACGAAGCGCTGTACCTGGATTCCGCTGAACGCAAGTACCTCGATGAAGCCGGATCTGCCAATATTCTGCTTGCCATGAAAGACGGCAGTTTTGTTACCCCTGAATCGGATGCCATTCTGCCTAGTGTGACCCGAAGATCCATCATGGTTCTTGCCAAGGATGACCTGGGGATGAAAACCGAAGAACGGCCTGTCGAACTGATGAAAGAGTTGTCGAATATAGAAGAGATGGCAGCCTGCGGAACCGCTGCCGTAATATCACCGGTTGGCAAAATCTGGGTATATGATAAATGGCATGCCTTTCACAAAGACGGTGAGGAAGTTGGTCCTGTCATGCTGAAACTTTATCAGACACTCCTGGATATCCAGAGTGGTGTGCGTGAAGATCCCTATGGCTGGACCAGGGAAGTCAGGATCGATTGATTCTATGTCATCTGTTATCGGCAGGATAAGTACAGCCCTGTTGATATCGATGCCGAACTTGTCCTTCACCAGCAAGGAACAAGAAGTTCGAACAAGGTATCCGAATTTCGTCTCTTTCACCGGGGCAAGACACAACCCCGGTGATCCCGCCTTTTATCATCCGATACACCGCCTGTTTGCAAGCAGAATGAATAGTGATATAATACTTTGAAATTGGGGATCTGAAGATCCGATCATTCTGTTTAACCACCTTTTTGCAGCGCCGAGGGGATTGCTGCCGCAATATAATTGATGTAAAGAGCGTCCATGGCGGAAAATGAGAAAAAAGTTATGGTGAAATGCCCCACCTGCAGCAAAGAAAAACCCTGGAAAGATAATCCGTTCCGTCCGTTTTGCAGCGAAAGATGCAGACTGTTGGACTTGGGGAACTGGGCGGATGGAAGTTATACAATTGAATCCTCCTCGCCTCCCGACTTTGACGATGACAACAATCCTTAACTCAATAATCCCTTAATCAGTCAATGCCACCTCTCTTCTTGCGCACAATTATACTATTTACCTTTTTTCTGTCTGTACTGCATCCGGTGAACCATTCATTGCAGGCACAGAACGAAGCACCTGATTCGACTGAAGAGCTTCTGGAGTTTCAGGTTCGTCTCGAACCCGAAACCGTGAGACCCGGAGAGAATTTCCGAATGGTGGTGGCCATGACACTGGAACCCGGTTGGCACATCTACTCCGTTATTCCCATGGAAGGAGAGGACGCGCCCAAACCTACCCGAGTTGTTATCGACTCGGAACTTCTCAGTGAAGACGGACCGGTCTATGAGACGCGACCTGTATATAAATTCGAAGAGGTTTTGGATCTGGGAATCTACTACCATGAAGAGAGGGCCGAGCTCTATCAGAATCTGCAACTCACAGGTGGGGCCAAAGCAGGGGAAGTTGAAACCGGAATTAAAATCTTTTACCAGTTATGCACTGATGTTATCTGCCTTCCCATCGAATCACGGGTGGAAACCCTACGTTTTAATATTGAGGAGGGTCCCCCCAGGGAGGCGTATCAGTTCGCAGACAGAAGTATCAATCCGCTACCGGGACAACCCGGTTCACCCGGACTATCCGGGATGCTCTCGGATGGATTCTGGGCTTTCCTGGGGCTGGCGGCCCTGATGGGGCTGGTTTCCTTACTAACCCCATGTGTTTTTCCTATGATTCCGATTACGATCACTTTTTTCTCCAAGCACGCCGAAGGGAGTCAAATACGGGTCATCAAACTGGCAGTTCTCTTTTCTGCCGGAATCATTTTTACCTACACGGGATTCGGTCTCTTGATGTCCATGGTATTTGGCGCAGGAAGTGCGCTGACTATTGCTGCGAATCCTGTTGTAAACCTGATCATAGCACTGGTGTTTATCGCCTTTGCCTTGAGTCTGATGGGGCTTTTCGAAATCACCCTTCCGGCAGGAATTCAAAGCTACTTCGATCAAAAAGCCAGGACCATGGGTGGTGCCATCGGGGTGTTACTAATGGGATTTACCTTCACCCTGACCGCCTTTACGTGCACTGTTCAATTCGTGGGAACTATGCTGATAGCGGCATCCCGGGGGGAATGGATCTGGCCGCTGATCGGGATGATCGTCTTTTCCACCGTATTTGCTTTCCCCTTCTTCCTGTTGGCGGTGGCTCCCAGTCTTGTAAAAAAAATGCAGGGCAAGTCCGGTGCCTGGCTGGGCAGAAGCAAATTTGTGCTGGGAGTGCTGGAGTTGATGGCATCAGTCAAATTCCTCTCCAACGCCGATCTGGTCTGGCAAACGAATCTCATCTCCCGAAACACGGCTATCCTCATCTGGATTCTCTTATTGGGATTCATTGTCGCTTACCTGGTTTGGACGGGTCTTCGTCCCAGGATTGTCAAATCGATATGGCAATGGGGCAGTGTAACGGCGTTTACCATTTGCCTCCTGCTTCTGGCAAAAGGGTGGAATGATCGGTCACTTGGCAGCCTTATCGATGCAGTCCTGCCTCCGCCCAGCGGCCTTCATCTCGCTTCCGGTGATTATATCAGTGAAGAGGAGGCAAAGTCAGTGGTCTGGTATGACGATCTTGAAAGTGCAACATTGGCGGCGGCAGAGGCGAATAAGCCTGTTTTCCTGGAATTCACCGGTTATACCTGTGTCAACTGCCGCTGGATGGAGCAGAATGTTTTGGCTTTGAAAGAGGTTCATGAGATTCTGACAAGAGATTTCGTTCTGGTCAAGCTCTTTACCGATGGCGGGGAGATGGGCAGCCGGAACCTCGATATGCAGATAAAAAGATTCCAGACTGTAGCCTTACCGTACTATGTCAGGCTAAAGGCGGATGGTTCGGTGCATAGCATCTTCAGCGGCATCTCATTGCAGCCTTCCGAGTTTATGGCATTCTTAACAGAAGCTAATCCTTCCGGCTCCCGTGAATAGCTGCCAGTCCCCCGCTGGAAGTCTCCCTGTAGGAACTCATCAGATCCTTCCCGGTTTGCCGCATGGTTTCCACAACTTCATCGAAGGAGATCCGGTGTTTTCCATCAGATAACAAGGCATAAGTGGCACAGTCGACCGCTCGAGTGGCTGCCATGGCGTTTCTTTCAATACAGGGAATCTGCACAAGTCCGGCCACCGGATCACAGGTTAAACCCAGGTGATGCTCCATTCCCATTTCCGCTGCATATTCGATCTGTGCAGGTGAACCTCCCAGCAGTTGTGCTGCGGCTCCCGAAGCCATGGAACAGGCTGTTCCGATTTCTCCCTGGCAGCCTACTTCAGCTCCGGAAATAGATGCATTGTATTTAACCAGGTTGCCGATCAGGCCTGCAGTAGCCAAAGCTTTGATGATTCTTGTCTGCTTAATCTGATAAGTTTGCTTGAGGTGATAAAGAACAGAGGGTAGCACTCCTGCTGAACCGCAGGTCGGAGCTGTAACAATGGTTTTCCCGGATGCATTTTCTTCAGCCACTGCCAGGGCGTATGAAAAGATTCGATTGCTGTGTTTAATCGGCCCCAAGCTGTTTTGGGATTTGGCAAGAAAAGAGGAGGCCTTGCGAGCCAGGTGCAGTTCGCCTGGAATAACGCCTTCATTCTCCAACCCCGCATCCACTGAATCGCTCATGGTCTCCCAAATAGTCGCCAGGTATGATTCAATCTCGTCATCCTCATTGTCGTAGACATACTCCCAAAAACTCTTTCCCGTCTTTTCCAGGTGAGCAAGAATCTCTTCCATGGATTTATCGGGATAGACAGATTCCGCTGAAGATTCCTCTCCCTCCAAAGTGATAGCACCTCCCCCGGTGCTGTAGAATACTTGTGAGCATGTAAGCTTGCTCACGGTATTAAAAGCTTCGATTTTCAGTGCATTGGGATGAAAAGGGAGAAAGGTCTCCGGTTCCCAAACGATATCCACTGGCAGCGGTTTCAAGGTTTCTCTTATGATGTGATCTGTCAGATGTCCTTTGCCGGTTGCTGCCAGGCTTCCGTATAGGGTTACCTGGAACGAGGTGGAATCCGGGTATTTCCTCCTGAAAAACGAAGCTGCTTTTTCGGGGCCCATGGTATGGCTGCTGGATGGACCCCTGCCCACTACAAAAAGTTCTCTTATCGATTTCATAGGTAGTGTTTGTTTGAGTTGTCTGGGTATCAGAATTTATGAGCAGCCTGCCTATGCCGCTCCGGATTTCCATGTCAAATTACTATGGGCCGCATGGTGTCAAAACACCCGGGTAAGAGGAGGTTCTCCGGTTTATTGGTGACCATTGTTGTCCAGAAGACGGATTTTTTCAACCAGCTCTTCAACCTCAAATGGTTTGGTGACGTAATCATCGGCTCCGACAGCATATCCTTTCTGACGTTCATCCTCCATTGCCCTGCCGGAGATCAGTATGATTTTAATGGAATTGTAACGATCATCAGCTCGAATTCTTCGACAGACTTCGTATCCATCGATTCCCGACATCATAATATCGAGCAGGATAAGATCAGGATGAAACTCCGGGATGATCTGAAGTGCTTCTTCACCCGATTCAGCGGACCGAAGCACATAAAGATCTTCCAGGTCATCCATTAGAATGTCGATGTTCATGGGGTCATCATCTACAATCAAAATCTTATAATCTGAGCGCATAATCTTCAACCCTGCTGTTTTTATGAAACTTGTATTTGTCGACGGTTATCCATCTATGCTTTTTGCCAAATATATCACATCAGACAGATAAGATCCATATCAAAAAAATAGTCGATTGGAAGCAGAACAAAGAAAAACAGTAAATAGAGCCGGATTCTCTTTTTTAACTGGTAAATAAGTTTAAGCAGATATAGGATTCTGTTGATGGTAAGGTTTACAATGATCACCTACAATTCGGATTAAAAACCCTTTTTTGTCGAGTATCAATATCTGATCAATTCAATAGGTTCCGAACTTGTTTTGAATTCAACTCTGCACTAATCTTCCCATTTTCTTATCTCTAAAACATGAATCTGGCTATTACAATTGTTGCTGTCCTGATGGTGTCTGATGCTTCATTCACCCTGTTGAACCTGAATAAGGTCGAATCCCTCCTGAAGCGGTATTTCCCGAATATGGATATAAAGAAATTGGCTGTTTTGGAAGGAGTGGTCGGATTGGTGATTCTTTTGCTTAAAATCAGCACTGGTACCCTTTCGTGAAGATTCACCTCAAAGAAGGGATTGAAAAACCCGGGAGATGCAGATAACTTTAACAGATGAAATACACCGGGATTGTGATTAATCGTTCACTTTGGCAGTCGCAAATACCGGAATTCACAATTAACCTGCCAGTTTGAGTTTTGTCGGTCCACAGGAGCCTGTTTTGCTGAAGAAGCATTTCTCTGTCGTTGTCATCCCCAGGAAAACCAAGAACGTAAAAAAAATCCGGGTGCCGGTTATTTTGTTCGGTGTTTTTGGCATTCTTCTGATCGGCTTGTTTTCCGGACTCGTGTATATCATGATTGACTACTTTAACCTCAGATCCGAGCTTGCGATTCTTGATGAAAAAGAGCAGATAAGGATTCAGCAGGAGAAGAAAATAGACGAGTATGACAAACATTTTCGGGATATGCAGCTTCACTTCAATCACTTGACATCACTTAATAACAAATTGAAGTCCATGGTGATCACCAGCATGAATACCGATAAGAAATCCAAGATCGACAAAATGGATGCCTCGGCCAGGGAGGAGATGTTTGAGGTTGCCAGAAAATCCAGCGTGCTTGAGGTGATTGCCACTGATGCATTGGAAGCGGATTCTGATATCGTTTTCGAGCGCAAACAGAGATCCGAAAACCTGGTTCGGTTTTTTAAGGCCGGAAGGAATCCCTTTGCCAGAATTCCCAGCGGTCTTCCGATTAATGGCTACCTGGTGAACGAGTTCGGTCTTCACACCGATCCCTATACCGGCCAGGTGAGAGCCCAGAATGGAATAGATATCGCCTCCCGTCTTGATCTGCCAATCATCGCACCTGCCGATGGTATAGTTGTTGAGACCCGTCAAGAGGAAATCTATGGCAAGGTGTTGGTGATTGATCACGGTAACGGGTTCAAAACCGTTTATGGCCATATTGCCGATTTTGAAGTGGCGGTGGGCGATCTGGTGGAAAAGGGAAATGTTGTAGCCCAAGTGGGCAACACCGGGCGGATTACCGGTCCGAGGTTGTATTACGAGGTGAGGTTTAATGAAGTTCCCCAGAACCCGGTCAAGTATCTTCAAAATTAAATCTCATCTGATTTAATTAACTCTCGTCAAGCTCTATTCCTTCACTATCATAATATAGGGTCTTTTCAAATAGCAATAAAATTAGTCGATTGAAAAAATACACTTAATGAACAGCTTCTCTGAGCTTTATAAGCGACACAGTCTTTAACTCCCGATGGACATGAATCGTCTAATATAATATAAGCATTTGAAAGAGATTGATATACTAAAACAGACGCTACGGGGTTTTGGGAGCTTTTCGACCACCTGTAATTTTGATAATACAACTTAAGAATTAACGTAGGTGAATAGCTTACTGTTGAGCTTTTGGTGGTTATCTTTTTTTGTTTCGCATTCCCAGATTACCAATGCATCCCAGCCCATTTTTGTTAGTTCGAGGAGGTTTCTCTGATCTCGTTCAACTGTTTGGTTGATTTTTTCTTTCCAAAATGCAGTGTTAGTTTTTGGCCATTTGAAATGGCTACAATTGTGTTTGTGCCAAAAACAGCCGTGGATAAAGATTACCTTCTTTTTTCGGGGGAAAACTATGTCTGGCTTTCCGGGTAGTTTTTCAAAATGTAACCGGTAGCGGTAACCGTTGTTCCAAAGAAGCTTCCTAACAAGTATTTCCGGCTTTGTATTTTTACTTTTCACCTGTTGCATATTGAAACTTCTTTGCAATGGCGTATGACGATCCAAATAATACCTCTAACTGATTGGAGTGGAAGGAAAACACTTGAAATACTGAACCTTTTCTTTGTTTAGCATATTCCTTTTAGACAATTTGTTCCAGAGCTGTTGTTCTTCTGGAGTGGTATTGAATTTTACATTCATGAGTCCGCTCCGAAAAGTCGGTTCAAGACTTTATTATACTGATATTATTGAGTTTTATTTTTCATTTCAACAAACAATTAATTCAATAATATTTCAGTGGGTTAATATTTTCATAAATACTTTTCGGAGCGGGCTCATTCATTAACAATTAACCAGTATTTTATGTCACATAGATATTCTAAAAATCTTAGAGCTATTGATTTCTTTTGTGGTGCCGGGGGCATGAGCTTTGGGCTACAAAAGGCGGGGATTAAAGTGTTAGCCGGTATTGACAATGACTTCAGCTGCAAAGAAACCTATCTGGCCAATAATCGACCCGCGAAGTTTATTCATAAAGATATATCTGATCTAAGCTCAGACCATTTGGTAAATATAACAGATGTTTCAAGGGATGATGATAATCTGATTTTGGTTGGATGCAGTCCATGCCAATATTGGAGCAGGATTCAAACTAACAAGACCAAAAGTGAAGCAACGGCATTTTTGTTGAAGGAATTTCAACGATTTGTTTATGAGTTGAATCCTGGTTTCATCCTTATTGAAAATGTCCCTGGTATTTTTAAAAGTAGGATGAGTTATCTGCCGTCGTTTTTGACATTTTTGGCATCAAGAGATTACCATTTCGATGACGGAATTATTAATTCAAATATGTTCGGTGTTCCGCAAAACAGATATCGATATGTATTAATTGGGACAAGATTGTCAGATGGTCTTTTTTTACCGAAAGGTAGAAAAAACGAAAACCTTGTGGTTCGGAATTTCATAGGCACCAAAAATAACTTTCCCAGAATTAAGGCAGGTTACAGGGATAATCCAACTCGTATGCACACGGCTGCATTGTTATCTGACAAAAACTTAGAAAGGATAAAGCGAACACCTCATGATGGAGGCACACGTGAAAGTTGGAAAGATATTAAAGATCTCCAAATCCCAGCATATAAAGGAAAAGACACAATATTTAGGAATGTATATGGGAGAATGTTTTGGGATCAACCGGCTCCTACGATAACAACACGATTTAACAGCCTTTCGAACGGACGTTTTGGCCACCCCGAAGAGAATAGAGCTATTTCTTTAAGAGAAGGTGCGACTCTGCAAACTTTCCCAAAGCGATACATATTTAAGGCACCGAATCAGGCCTCAATTGCTCGTCAAATAGGAAATGCAGTCCCTCCAGCGTTATCAAAGAGATTAGGCAAACATATCATCAAATTCATTAATAATGGCAAAGTTTAAAACAAGAGCACGAGCAGTGGACATGTTGGGACGTCAGCAAATAGCTGATGTTTCAACAGCCATCAATGAGCTTTTTAAAAATGCACACGATGCATATGCTGATAATGTGGAGGTTGACTTTTTTAGATCAGATAAACTGTTGGTTATTCGGGATGACGGAATAGGAATGACCAAGAATGAATTTGAAAATCATTGGTTAGTACTCGGAACCGAGAGCAAACTTGACTCTGATGCTCACGACAAATCTTTTCGACCCAAGGGTAAAGAAAAACGTGAAATCATGGGCGAAAAAGGGATTGGACGTCTGGCAATTGCACTACTTGGTTCACAGGTTCTGATTCTTACCAGATCGATGAGAGAAACCGAATCGGATTCACTTACGATGTGTTTTATTCATTGGGAACTCTTTGAAATTCCGTCAATAAACCTAGAGGATCTCGATTTCCCAATTACCACAGTATCCGGGGGAGTGATTCCGGGATACGATAGTGTTAATTCTTTGCTTAAGCAAAATCTGAGTAAGGTTAAAGAGTTAGCCAAAAGGTACCCGGATGTTAGTTTTGGCCCAATAGTAAGTGATATCGAAGATTTTCAGTTGGATCCAGAAGATCTGGATGGGTTTCTTGGAGGCTTGTCTTTAAATGAAAAAAGGCATGGTACTCATTTTTATATCGCCCCTGCGAACGATGAATTGAAGGCAGAAATTGAACAGGAAAGAGAATCCAGAACTAAAGAGTTTTCAAAAAACCTGTTAGGGTTTTGTAATTCGATATTTGGTATCGATTCGCCACCTCCGATTGAAACAGCATTCAGATATTGGCCGTCCGATCGCTCCTATGAGGATATGATTGGTCCCGGCGAGTTTTTTTCTACTCACGATCTTAATTGCGCAGACCAACATGTAGTTGGAGAGGTGAATGAGTTTGGGCAATTCATTGGAAACATTCGAGTGTATGAGCAAGAATATCAAAAACACCTAATATCCTGGAATAAAGGTGGTGGAAAGAAAACCGCCTGTGGACCATTTAACATTGAATTTGGTTATTTACAGCCGCTTCAACGAGAAACCAAAGCAGAACCGGAAGATTTCCATCGACTTCGAGCAAAACTAGAGCATATTTCAGGGCTATACGTTTATAGAGACGGAATTCGAATTTTGCCCTATGGAAATTCAGATGTTGATTGGCTGGATATTGAAGTTAGAAGGACAAAGGGGGCTGGATATTATTATTTTTCATACCGAAATATATACGGCGCTGTTAACCTTACAAGGACTGGGAATAAGCAATTAAAGGAAAAAGCCGGTCGGGAGGGTTTTCAAAAAGATAAGGCTTACAGACAGTTAAAAGATATACTTGAAAACATCTTCATTCAATTAGCCACAGATTTTTTTCGAAAAGAAGGTGATTTTTCTGACTACTTTTATGATCGGAAAGCAGAACTTTCAAGATTAGAAAAGGCACGGAAAAAGCGTGAAAAACAAGTCGGTACCAAAAGGAAAAAACTGGCTAAAGCTTTGGAACATTTCTTTCAGAACACATATCAAAAAATCCCAGAGGCAGAAATTGATTCATTACGCAGACAAGTCCATGCCAGAATGGAGGCGGCCTCAAAACTGGAGAATCCTGATGAAGCTGCTGAGGAATTGCTTGATGCAGAAAATGATGCGAATCGTAAACTGACTCAGATAAGAATTAGCTACCAGATTTCTAAACCTCGTGGAGTAGGTCTGACAAAGACCCTCCAAAGAGATTGGGACGCGTATCTTCGTGAGCTGCAACGATTAGAAGAGGAATTATTCTTACCTCTGTCAAAAGAAGTTGCAGCAAGCCTTGGAAAAATGGCTGAGGAGGCACGCATATATATAGATCAGCGTCGTCGGCTGAAGGAACTGATTAAACAAGTTGCTGATAATCGTGAATCAGAAGTTAAATCTGAAGCGGGGATGCTTGAAAAAACAGCCGGTGATACGCGTAGAATAGCCATTGATACTGCCAGAAAAGCGATTCAAGAGTTTCGGAGTATAGTCAAAAAGGTCGAGATAGATTTTGCAGAACAGGATCTTACAGATATTTCTCCCCAAAAAGCTGAAGAAATTAGAGAACAGTATGAACTTCGAATTGAAGACATTGGTCAAAGAAATACAGAATCCTTGGGAAGAATTCGCGAAATGCTCACAAACATCTCTGAAAACCTAATACAATCTTCAGATATCGGTCATCTTGATATGGTCGAGGCAATGGACCAGGAGCTGCAAGGACTACGCGAACAGGCTGATACTGACTCTGAATTGGTTCAGTTAGGATTGGCGGTAGCAGTAATCAATCACGAATTTGAAGCTGCTATCAAGGGCATTCGAACCAGACTTCGAGAACTTGGTACATGGGCTAATGCAAATGATGAGTTGCTGCTGCTTTATCAGGAAATCAGAACAAACTTTGATCACTTGGATGCTCATCTGAATTTATTCACGCCTTTGCAGCGAAGACTACAACGGAAAAGAACCGAAATAAAGGGCAGTCTGATTTCACAATATCTGAAAACTCTCTTCAGTGTTCGGTTTAATAGAAATAACATTGAATTAGCTGTTACTGAGGATTTCATAGATTCAGAGTATTCCGGATTCCCTTCTGTAATTTACCCCGTATTCGTCAATATAATTGATAATGCTGTTTTTTGGTTGCAGGAAGTCCAGTCAGATCGGCTCATTACCTTGGACTATAGAGAAAACTGTTATTTGATTAGCAATTCAGGTCCTTCTGTGCATTCCAGAGACCAAGAAGCGATTTTTGAACAGGGTTTTTCCAGAAAACCGGGAGGAAGAGGTTTGGGCCTATTCATCTCTAAGAAGACACTTAATAAAGAGGGAATGGATCTGGAAATAGAGCCAAGTAATTCTCCTTCAGGAGCAACATTTAAAATTACATGGGCAGGGAGCAAACATGACTAACAATTCAAAGTTGGAAGCTTTTTCAACAAAAGCCATCGAAGGTTTCGTTCAATCTGTTGTCTTTGTTGATGATAAAATCTACGATTCGCACTCTACACCCAAAAAGCCCGGTACGCAGATCATCACTCCCAAAACAAGGAAACCTGCGACAAAAAAGGCAATAAAATCAGATTATTTAAATCAAGTTTCAAAATCTGTTGCCGAATCGTATGTAGAGTACTCGCCTTATGATATTCAAGCAAGTTTTGCTAAAAAAAGCATAGTCTGTTCACTACACCAACCGGAAAAAACACACTCTTTCGGAATAGATTCGATTGCTTACAAACTTTGTTCTGCTGCAGATATCACAATTATCGATTGGGATTTTAATGGAGATGCTGGCGATAAAGCAAAGGTTCTCATTGAGAGTGTTATTGCAGAGAGTGTACAGAGATCTCCTCACCAACTCAGGTTGATTCTGGTTTATACAGACAGTCCTAACTTGTTTGCTATTGCAGATGAGGTATATGACAGACTTTCAAAGAAAATACCGGATGAAAAAATTGACTATAAAAAGCCAGATAAAGGCCTTGCATTTTATACAATGAATGCAAGAGTTGTTGTTCTTGGCAAACCTGGGAATAGGCTTAATGATTACAAAGAATTTGAAGTGGCTGAAAAAGATCTTGCAGACAGGGCTATATACGAATTTCGAAAACTAGCTGACGGACTGCTTCAAGGTAGCGTTTTGTTGGGCCTTGCTGCAATTAGGAAAAACAGCCTAAAGATACTAACCAAGTTTCATTCGGGACTTGATGCAGCTTTTTTGACACACCGTGCTTTGGGAATTCCACATGAAGAAGCATTTGAACATATCAATCCATTGCTTGTTGATGAAATTGAAGCAGTATTGGAAGACTGTTTACCTAAACCGGTTATGGATGATTCGATCATAAAAAGTTGGTGTGTCGATTCTTGGAAACCAACAAACCTGGTTGACGAGTTCATTCCGGAATGTATTAATCACAGAGATTTTGTTGAAGATTTTTGCACAAAGGGAATGAAATTTGCTGGAAAATACTTGTCAGTTGATGAGGTTGAGTTTAATAAAACAGTGAAAACTCTGAAGAAGAATCCTCCACAGTGGCCTTCAGCAGATTCTCCTTCATTCAAAAGATTGACCTCGCTCCTAAGCAAAACCTCCGTCGGTGAAGATCATCAAGAGTTTTCAATTTTGATGAGTCAACGCACCTGTTATGGTAAGGATCGAGCTTTAACTCAGGGCACTATTATCCGAGAGTGTGATAAACCGAATCGCTTTTTTTTGTGTTTACAACCAAGTTGTGACTCTGTCCGCTTAGGTGTCCAATCAGCTTTCATTTTTTGTTTATTGCAGATTACAAAGGGAGAGAAAGCAACTCATGTAGTACGATTTAATGATGAAAATATCGCTCTATCATATAAACCAAAAATGGCAAATGCTGCAACGATTGTTTTTAAGCCATCTAGAAACGGAGTAGTAAAAGTCTCAAATTCTGTTTTTTCAGAATTTGATGGAAAGAAAAGGACGTTTTTCTGGGTCGCACAATTAAAACCAAAACATGCGCAAAGAGCTTCTGAGCAATTTGCTAGAGAATTAAGTAGAGTCGGTCTAATTGAATCTGAATGGTTGCGTTTGAAAGCGAAATGAGAAGGCAAGCTTGGACAGAAAAAGAGTTATTGGTCGTGATGAATCTTTATTGTCGTCTTCCTTTTGGCCAGTGTAACAGCAGAAATCGGTTGGTCAAAGCCGCAGCAGAAACACTAGGAAGAACGGCAGGGGCAGTTTCCAGAAAGCTAGGCAATTTTGCTTCTTTAGATCCTAGGCACCAAGCGAGAGGGGTGGGTGGTTTACCTAACAGTAGTAAGCTGGATCGAAAGATTTGGTCAGAATTTCAAAAAGACTGGTCTGCAATGGCTGTTGAAAGCGACCTAATTTTTGAAGATAGAATTAAAAATGTAGATTCGAATGAAGCACTGCTGATTAAATCACCTGCAGGACAAACAGAATCTGAAGCCACCACAAAAAGCCGTCGAATTCAGAATTTTTTTCGGCGCGCAGTCTTATCAAGTTACAACTTCCAGTGTGCTTTGACAGGATTGTCAATTCCGGAACTATTAATCGCAAGTCACATAATTCCCTGGAGTGAAAATGAGAATCGGAGAGCTGATCCAACAAACGGGCTTTGTCTAAATGCTTTACATGACAAAGCATTCGACCGTTATTTGGTCACTTTTGATGAGGAGTATAGGCTGCTGGTTTCTAATAAACTGAAAAACAACACTTTAAGTTGGATTGAGAAAGAATGCTTTGTCAAAATGGAAGGATGTGCATTAAAGCTGCCTCATAGGTTTGCTCCTGATCCGAATGCTCTGGAACAACATCGGAGTCGATTTTTTGACTGATGGATTACGGCTTATTGCGAACATGCTGTTTTATGCCTTTTTATGCTTAGCCATGGGAAAGTTAGTAGTCGTATGGCGCTGCTCTCCGGAGTGTTGTTTTATTACATGGAACTGCTAATTTCTTTGTTAATTACACTCAGTTTGTTGGCCACCCGCTCCTTGAAATCCTCCGCGACTGAGACATTTTCTGCCAGATCTACATAGGTTTGCCGGTCCGCGTCCTCTGAATCCTGGTGATGAGCGATCAGCATATATTTATAATACCTGTATTCGTTTCGTTCCAGGCGCCCCAAATCGGTGGTGATCTTTTCATCCTTCTCCGGGGGATTGTTAAACCAGTCATGGCTCTGACGAATTACGCCGGTCAACTCACATTGACAGTTTTCCCCGTGGGGAAGTTCAGGCAAGGACTTATCCTTGAAATCCTCACCAAAAATCTTTCCTTCGTCCAAAAGGCAGTCAAGCGGCGTGTCCGGTGCAATCGGGGTGGTCAGCTTTTGCCCGCGGATAGGAATCTGCTTTGCCCGCACAATGCTCGGGCCTTTCTTTTTTCGCCGAGCCATGAATCTCAGGATGACAATGGCCAGTAACAGGATACCGAGAAATCGAAGAGAAAAGATTTCCATTTGAATTTAGTTAACGGGTTAACATTTCCCGGGCTGCAGAGCGAGATTTTTCCGTGATCCGGTTACCTCCCAGGAATCGTGCAATCTCTTCAATCCGGGCTTCATCTCTCAGATTGTGAATAAGGGTTTTACTGATCTCCTCCTCATAGACTTTCTCCACCTTCAGGTGCTCATTTGCCTGTGAGGCGATCTGGGGAGAATGGGTGATGCAGATGATCTGGCGGGAGTCGCCAAGGGTTGCCAGTTTAATACCGACTGTTTCTGCCACGGGACCGCTTATTCCGGAATCCACTTCATCGAATATCATCGACCCAAAAGAGATATCCCGGTTCAAGGCCGTTTTGATTGCCAGCATAACCCTGGACAGTTCACCACCGGATGCAATCCTGGAAAGAGGCTTCAAAGGATTTCCCGGATTGGTGGCGATCAGGAACTCCACCTGGTTTTTTCCCTTTGAGAAAAACCCAAGATCAGAAACTGTCTTGGGAACATAAGGCTCAATATTGATCTCAAACAGGCTGTGCTCCATTCCGAGTTCTTTCAGGGTCTCACCGATGACCGATTCGAATCTTGTTTTCGCCGTTAATCGCATTTCGGAAATCTGATCGGCTTCCCGGTTCAGCACTGCTGTCTCAGATTCGATTTCCTTGTCCAGTTCGCCAAAACTCAGCTCAAGGGATTCCAGTTGCTGTAACTTCTGCCCGGAATCATTCTGGTATTGGTTGATATCCGCCAATTCGGGGCCGTACTTGCGTTTGAGGCTGTCCAATTCGGCCAGTCTGCTGTTGACCTGTTCAAGGCGGTTGGGATTAATCTCCAGTTTGGATGAAAAGGCTGCAATTTCCGTTGCAGCTTCCTCCAATGTAATCAATCCGGATTGGACTTCGTCCCTCATGGATTTTAGCCCGGGATCGAGTTTTACCGCCTGGTCCAGCATGGATAAAGCTGATGAGATAGCCCCAAGCGGTGATGAGTCGGTGTTTTGCCAGTCCGCTATCGGGGAAAGCGAGTTGATCAAATGCTCGGCATTGGACAATTGTGATGACTCGTTCAGCAGCGCTTGCTCCTCCTCCGTTGTGAAGCCTGCTTTTTCTATTTCCGAGATCTGAAACCTGAGAAAGTCGATTTCTCGGTTTCTATCCGCCGTGTTTTGCTCCAGCTCTGCTTTTTTAGCAAGCTTTGTGTTTAAATCCCTGAACTTCTCACCAAACTCTTCCACCCTCTGCCGTAAACCGGCAAAGGCATCCAGGTAATCCACATGGGTTGCAGTGGACAAAAGGGACTGCTGTGAATGCTGCCCGTGCAAATCCACCAGGAAACCGGAAAAGAGTGTCAGGGTCACAAGATTGGTTCCGTGATCATTGAGGTAGATTGAGTTTTTACCGGTCAGATGAACCTTTCTGCGGATGGTCAACTCCCCATCATGTTCAATATCCATTTCTTTCAGCAGACCCAAAACCGGAGGGATTTCCTGGATATCAAAAGAGGCTTCTACCGAGAGAAATCTGGTTCCTGTCCGAATCAGATCTTTTGGGCATTTTTCCCCCAGGATCAATCTCAGCGCCTTGATGATCACCGATTTGCCGGCACCGGTTTCTCCAGTCAGAGCGGTGAAACCGGTGTCGAACTCAATGATCTGCTTTTCTATCGTTGCCAGATTTTGAATAAATAGACGTGTCAGCATCTTAATCTATCATGTAATTAAGTTCCGGGTTTTGACCAAAGTCTCTCTTTTCACCCTGCAGGGGCATTATTCGGGAAGTGTAATTTTTCTCACCGTAATATTGTACTTCTTAATGCGATAACGAAGTTGTCGTAAAGTGATGCCGAGCATTTCAGCCGCTTTTTTCTGAATGCCCCGTGCATTTTTGAGAGCGGACTCGATGGCTTCAACCTCTTCGAGTTCCACCCTGTCTTTTGCAATGGGCATGTTTTGATGCTCGGGACTGGCCGGGAGCGGGTTAACTCTCCGGCCGGCTTTGGCCTCCATCAATTTGGCGGAAAATTTGAGATAATTGTTCTGCTCCATCAGGAAAGCGGACTGCACCATGTTTTCCAATTCCCGAACATTACCCGGCCAATCCAACTCAGTCAGCCGCTCCATGTCCCTGGGCCGGATACGTACGTTTTTGTTAGCCTGCTGATTCAAATTCTCCAGGAAATATCGAATTAACAGGGAAATATCCTCTCGTCTCTCCCGGAGCGGCGGGATTTCCAATCGGATCACATTGAGCCTGTAATACAGGTCTTCTCTGAAGGTTCCGTTGCGAACGGCTTCTTCCAGAAGGATATTAGTCGCACAAACCACCCTGACATCGACATGGATGGTTTTACTGCCACCCAGTCTTTCAAACTGACCCTCCTGAAGGACTCGCAGGATTTTTGCCTGGAAACCAAGGGAGGTGTCCCCGATTTCATCCAGAAAGAGTGTTCCCCCGTCGGCAAGCTCGAACCGGCCTTTTCTGGTTCCGGCTGCGCCGGTAAATGCCCCCTTTTCATGTCCGAACAGTTCGCTCTCCAGCAGGTTCTCGGAAAGAGCAGCACAGTTCACCCCGATGAACGGGGCTTTTCGGTGAAGGCTGTTGTTGTGAATCGCCTTGGCAATGAGTTCTTTTCCGGTGCCACTTTCTCCGTAAATCAAGACATTGATTTTACTGGCGGAGATCCGCTTGATAATATTCGCCACCTGTTGCAGCTTCTCATTCTGGCCGACGAAATTATCTATAATCTTGGGGATCTGTTTCTCCTGTTGAAACGAGTCTTGAATTTCCACCACGGGAAATCCACGGGCAATCATACTCACAGCCAAGAGGTCGGAGATGAATTTGATGATACGGACAATGTCGTTAATCTTGTCAGAGCCGACTACCATCACACTTAAGATACACAGTGGTAAATGCTGTTGTTGGTAATTAACCGGCTGGATAATGGTAGCGTTTGGCCTGTCATCGGCCAGTGGTGTGCAGGGCAGATTCAGAATATCCGGTTCGTCCGGATAGAGGATCATCTCATGTTGAATTTTCAGGGCCGGTGAGTCCGCCAGTTTGAGGGCATTCTGGTTCCAGCGGTTTTTCTCATCCTCCGAAATTTCCGGGGCCAGCTCGATAAAGAATTTGTTGATAATGTTGTCTCGAATCAGCAGACACGGATTTCTAAGGGGGAGATACTCCTGCAGCATGATGAGCACCATGTTCATATTTCTCATCAGGTCGCCGTCGGAGTTCAGCAGCCTTCCAATCTGGTTTATAAGGTCGAGATACATTGAATCCGTTCTGTATAAGGGTTACTCTCCCTTTTCGTTTCGGTACCTTCAATCCGCAGGGGAACACAATCCATGTTCGGCTTGCACACGCCCGCTTTTTATTCAAATTAATGGGTTTTTAGCTGTTTGTAAACGTCAGGGATGATTCTTCTTTTTAGACCCGCTTTACAATTGTAGTTAAACTACCGGAATTCAGGGTGGTGTTGTTTTGATTTAAACAAGTGATTACAATGATTTATCCTTTTATTCAGCGGCTATTCCAATAAACAGATCTAAATGTTATGCTGATCGAGAAACACAACCCATACTGACAGCGCTTTCCTGAGAATACCCCGGATGATGACCTGTTACGAAAATGAGCCCAGTCGGTTTCGAAATCAGAACTGAAAGACAAACGGGAAAATGAGTTTAAACTAAATACATATCAATACTGCACTAATGCTATTCAACAAAAAGAAAAAAGAAGCAAAGAAAGAAGAAAAGGAAAAACAGAAACAGTTTGAGGAAAAGAGCCGTGAAATATCCGAGCAGCTTGCCCGGGCAGAACGTGATCTAAAGGAGAAGGAACCCGTTCTGGAAAAAGAAATTGTTGCACCGGTCAGTGAAAAAGAGCCTGAAGGATTTTTCAGCAAATTCAGAAAGGGAATCTCCAAAACAAAGCGAATGCTGGTAGGCGGCTTGATGGACCTGGCTGTCGAGGACCCCATTGATGATGATTTTCTGGATGATCTTGAGGATAGTCTGTTGGCTGCCGATTTGGGAGCCAATACCACCGCCAAGGTGATAGAGATCATCGAGAAACAGGCGGATAAAAAGGAGATCGAGAGCCAATCCCAGGCCGTTAATCTGGTTAAAGACACGATCTCGACGATTCTCGACAAGGGAAATCAGGATCTTCCCTTGGCTGAATCGGGACCCACGGTATATCTTTTTGTCGGCGTCAACGGGGTGGGAAAAACCACCTCCATTGGCAAGATTGCCGCACAGTATAAAAATGCCGGGAAGAAGGTGCTGGTAGCTGCAGGGGATACGTTCAGAGCCGCAGCTATTGAACAGCTCGATGAGTGGTGTAAACGGGCAGGAGTCGATATTGTCAAAAAGGATATCAATTCGGATCCCTCGGCCACCATGTACGAAGCGGCCAGAAAGGCGATTGATGAAAACTACGATATTCTGCTTTGCGATACCTCCGGCAGACTCCATACCAAGAAGAATCTGATGGATGAGCTTTATAAAATGCAGAAAGTCCTGAAGAAAATCATCCCCGCTGCACCACATGCCTCTTTGCTGGTCCTGGACGCCAATACCGGACAGAACGCAATTATGCAGACACGTGAGTTCTCCGCTCATATCGGATTGGATGGTTTGATAGTCACCAAGCTGGATGGAACCGCCAAAGGGGGAGTTATCATTGGGATTGTCAATGAATTTGATATTATGGTTTATTACGTCGGGATCGGCGAAGGAATTAACGATCTCCAGCCTTTCTCGGCCCGGTTGTTTGCCGAATCGCTTTTTGAACAAGCGTAGAAGGATTTTCATCCGATGAAATACGAAGGCCCTATTTACAGACCCCCCAGTGAAGCTGATTCCTTGTTGATTCAGGCCACTGTCGGTTGCCCGCATAATCGTTGCACTTTTTGCCTGGTGTACAAAGACGGTCCTCCCTATCGCGAACGAGAAGTCGAGGAGCTCAAGGCGGAAATTGACGAAGCCGCCCGGGATTATGGCACTCACATTCGGACACTGTTCTTTCCTTCGGGTAACACCATTGCCATGGAGACATCGAAACTCGCAGCTATTTGCAGGCATGCCGGCACCAGATTCCCCAACCTTCAACGAATAACCGTATACGGATCATCCCAGTATATTCATAAAAAAGGCGTTGCCGAATTGAAAGAGTTGGCCGACGCGGGTCTCTCCAGAATTCATGTTGGGCTCGAATCGGGTGATGATGCTGTCCTGCGGAGGATTAAAAAGGGATGCCTGGCCAAAACCCAGGTGGAAGCCGGTAAGTGGGTCATGGAGGCCGGGATTGAATTGAGTTTATATGTCATTCTTGGCATCGGCGGGGTGGAAAGAACCGAGGCTCATGCAATGGAAACCGCCCGTGTGCTGAACTTGATTGAACCGCACTTTATCCGGTTGAGAACCTTTGTTCCCAAAATCAATACTGCTCTTTTGGATGAGGTGAAAAGCGGGAATTTCGAAATGCTGGGTCCTCACGGCGTCCTTCGGGAAACCCGGCATCTGGTATCGGATTTGACCTGTCACTCCAGGCTGGTCAGCGATCACTACACCAACTACGTCAATATTCAGGGACAAATGCCCGAAGATCGGGACAGAATTTTGGTCGATATTGATGAAGCTTTAAAGAGACCGGAGAGTGATTTCAGACCGTTTTTTGTTGGAAACCAGTAACGACTTACGCCTCTTTCGATTTGAATGCTTTTATCCGACCGGGAAAAAAGATTTTAGAGCCTCGACAAAATCAGTGATATCACTGCCAGAGATATCCAGATGGGTGACAAGGCGCATGCTTTTGCCGGGATAAATCAAAATTCCTTTCTGTTGAAGAAATTTCGCCAGTTCCTGTGGAGAGTGAGCGGGTAAAGAGATAAAGACCATATTGGTATCTGCCGATCCGGGTTCAACCTTGATTTCATCGATGTCCAAAAGGGCTTCACGAAGTCTGGCAGCATGGTAATGATCATCTGACAGTCTTTCCACATTGTTCTGCAAAGCGTAGATAGCGCCGGCTGCCAGAATTCCTGCCTGCCGCATACCGCCTCCAAGAACCTTTCTCCAGCGCCGGGCTTGGCCAATCAGGTCTTTACTGCCGCATAAGACGGAGCCCACAGGGGCTCCCAGTCCTTTTGACAAACAGACAGAAACGGAATCGAATAGGGAAGAGATCTCCTTAACGTCGATTCCCAGTTTGACTGCTGCATTGAATATCCGGGCTCCGTCCAAATGAAAACCAAGATTAGCCCTGTCGGCAAATTCTTTAGCCGCAAAGAGGTAATTCATGGGCAGCACCCTGCCCGATTTGGTATTTTCGAGGCAGAACAATTTGGTTTGTGCAAAATGGTAATCGTCTGGCTTGATAACCTCTTCAGCCTTTTTCAAATCAATCGTACCGTCACCCTCCACATCCAAGGGTTGCGGTTGGATGCTTCCCAAAACAGCCGCCCCACCGCCTTCGTATTTATAGGTATGCGCATCCTGCCCCACGATGTATTCGTCACCTCTTCTGCAATGACTCATCAGTGCCAGCAAATTGCTTTGTGTACCGCTGCTGACAAAAATCGCGGATTCGGTCCCCATCATCTCTGAAGCCAATGATTCGAGTCGATTGACAGTCGGGTCTTCTCCATAAACATCGTCACCGACCTCGGCTTCAGCCATTGCTTTGCGCATGGCGTCGTTGGGCCTGGTGACGGTATCGCTTCTCAAGTCGATCATTTCTTATCCTGAAACTTCGGGTTTCAAAATCAGCGCATCTCGGGTGATCGTTGGTTAACAAGATAACGCAAACGGACATAGGCATAACCCTTTGCATGTTTCACTGCATTTGCAAACAGACAGGTTTATTGCATTAACTGTTAAATTCGGTTCCTGAACCGCTGCACAAAAAAGGGCGATGGGTATCCTGACTTAATGATTTTGTTTAACATATGGTGGATTTTAATCACCTGAATCCACCATATGTTAGGTGAGACGGTTTGCGCAATGATCTTACTTAAGTCTGCACAAGAAAGGATGGGGTTAGATTGATCAACTTCAACTTTTTTGTCTAATCCAGTAACTGATGATAGCTATTCGAGCAGGCTATCTTAGTTCTATGTTAAAATTAATAATAATAAGTTTTAATAATTTAAAATATTGAAATTTCATGAATTTTAGTTGAAGTAGACATCTCTTTAAAGCGATGATAAATTAAAAACTTTATGTCCACACTGTAATTAACCGACCGTTCGGAAGTGAAGAGCAGCACATCAGTAATCGGATACAGATGAGCTTTCCTGACGGAGGTTATTCAATTCCAGTGAGAATTAGGTAAATTGATGAGTCGATTCTGTTTTCATCGGGTAGGGATCAGATAACAGGCAATATGTCAATTCGAAACCAACCTCAGTAGGTGACTATGAAAGGAAAAGTAAACTTGATGAGTCTTACCGGAAAACTCGTTCTGGTGCTTGTGTTTTGTTTATTCAACGGAATGAACCTGTTCGCTCAGAAACTAAACCTATCAGTGGGTGGCGGTCTGGCGCTGCTCTACTATGTTCCCGAAGAAGCGGATCTGGAGAAAGACGGTACTCCACTGGATGTTTATGCCAATTTTGAGTTTGCAGAGATGCTGAAATTTCGAGCCGGTATTAATATGGCTTCGGCGAAAATCAGTTGGGACGGTGGCGAGGAAAAAGTCAGCGCAACCTCTCTTTATGGCGCTTATCGGTATGAGATGGAAATCATTACCGATGTTCAACTCTATGCCATGGGTGGATTGGCGTATGTAATGGCCAAGGCTCTCGATGAAACGGAAAACAGTCTGGGTTATCTGATTGGCGGCGGCGGTCTTTACAAGCTGTCCGTTTTCGGCCTGGATCAGGTATCGGTAGGTGCTCAGTTTATGTACATTTCGAGTGAAGTTGAAACAGGTGGGGTTACCATCGCTACCGGTTCCAACCAGCTTCTGCTCACCGGTCAATATAAATTTTAATCAATCGGAATCACAAACTTCAGTATCAGGAGAAATATAATGAAAGCTAGAGTTTTTACAATTGTATTGATGTTGCTGTTTGTCTTCGGATTGACCAGCGCATGTAAAAAAGACAACGATATCAAATCCAAGCTGAATGAAACCGGCTCCTCCGGTTCCAGCAGCCAGTATACCTTTAGTGACGGTGATTACTTTCTGGTGCCGGATGGAGTTACCTTGCAAAACATCGCTTCCGGCGATTTTTCGGGTGTGACCTTTTACTCAGGCACCAACAATGCAGTATCCGGATTTGCCAGCAAAACCAATCTGCAAGAGAGTACCAGTGGAACATCAGCCAGTTCTGTTCTCACCAGTGCGGTAAGTACCCTTGATGCCACATCGGATATCAGCTCAATCACTGCGATCAGCGTCTCTTCCAATGCATCTCTGAGTTCGCGACTCAATGTTGGTCAGGCTTCATCCGATGCGTCGGAAGATGTGATCTACGGAAGCTATAATATTACAACCGATTCCGCCATGAGTTCCGACCAGCTTTCCAGGATCGTGATCATGCTGATAGGTCTCAGCGATGCCACTGGTGATGTCTCCTTCTCAACGGAAGCGGAAGGTGATGCCACAACCGATTTCCGCCTGGAGATATCCCTCAGCTACACATCTACCGAAACCCCCATTATCATTGCAATTGTTCCGGCCGGCACTTATAGCACTTATGAAGGGGTGATCAACCTGACGGTTCAGATGGATAATCTCCAAAGTAGCGGAACATCCAGGGTCAGTGACAGTGACAGCTTCACTGTAGAAGCCCAGTCGGCAGCCGATTTCCTCTTTGTCGTCGATAACTCGTCAAGTATGTCCCAAGAGCAGACCGCCATCAGTGACAACGCCACCCGGTTTTTTGAAAAACTGACCAACAAAGGGCTGGATTTCAAAATCGGTGTCATCACAACGGACTCTTCCACTCTCCAGGGAACAGGGTTTACCAGCGTTCAGTCCGAGTTTGAAAGCAATATCCTGGTTGGAATTAACGGATCTACAACTGAGACAGGGATTTTCTATGCGGAAGAGGCCCTGAGCACCGGTGGTAGCGTACCGACAGCCGGTTATCCCAGGAGCGGGGCAACCCTTTCCGTAATCATGCTCAGTGATGAAAGGGATCAGTACACAAGCAAGAGTAGCGGTGGCGTGGAATTCGATTTTGACGACAACGTATTCACTCAGAACGACTACATTGTTCATGCCATTGTCTCCGATCCCGATACAGGATGTAGCGGTGATGGCGGATCTGCGTCAGGAAGTTCGGATTATCCCACACTGGTGACCAATACCGGTGGAGCCAAGGGTAGTATCTGCCAGAGCGATTACAGTGACACCCTGGATGCCATTATCTCAACCGGTGGACAGACCTTCACCCTGACCAATACCCCAGTCGTCAGTACCCTGGGTGTTACGGTGAATGGCACTGCCGTTTCAATCAAGACAGGCGATGACGGTTATCTCTACCTGGCTTCAACCAACTCCGTCACCTTCTATGGAACGGCCATTCCTTCAGCCGGTGACGCGGTTGTTGTTAGCTACCAATACGTCCAATAAAAACAGGGTAGTTAGTCAACTACATTCCTGATCTTCTCAGAGGGGGCAAATTATCTCGATTTGCTCCCTTTTTTTATTGTGCCGGAAATAGAGGGATACAAGGCCTATATCTTGAAAAACAGACTTTGTGTCCCCTTGTTTGTTTTCCAGGTCGGTTTTTATTGATTTTTCTTTATGAATTACCAAGACTTGGGGTAAAGGAAAGGTAACGACTGGAAACCAAATCCCATCTCCAGGACCGGCCATGAACAGATCGAATCGATTCCAGAGAATCAGGGAGAAACTGCTCAGCAGCCCCATCCATCTCTGCGTAGAGCGTGCCTTATTAATCACGGAATATTTCAAAAGACATGACCGGCATTCCGATCCAATGGTGACCAGAAAGGCTGAGGCTTTCCGGTACCTGATGGAAAACAAGTCGACAATCATCTTTGATGATGAACTGATTGTCGGGAACGTTGGCGAGTATCGAAAATCCGCTATTATTCAGCCGGAGTTATCGGGTGTTTTTTCTTCACAGGAACTGCTCTGGATGGAGAGGAGAAAAACCACACCCTTCCGTATCTCCTGGAAAGACCGTTTTCGGCTATTGACCGGGGTTATACCTTACTGGTTGCCGCGCAATATGATTGTGCGCGCCTTTTGGCCGAATGTCAGGCATCTGCTTTCCTACACTTTTGACCAGTTGAATCCCAACTATTACCTGATCAACGAAGCAGCAGGGATCGGTCATTTTATACCGAACTATGAAAAAGTGATCCGGTTTGGTCTGCAGGCCGAAATCAATGCGTTGCAGGGGAAGGATGATCCCCTTTCCCGCGCGATGATTAGTGCTGCCAGCGGAGTGTTGGCTTATGCAAAACGAATGGCGGAAAAGGCCAGGGAGATGGCACAAAAAGAAAACAATCGGACACGGGCGGATGAGCTCAATGAAATTGCCGGGATTTGCGACAAGGTTCCGGCACAGCCAGCCGAAAGTTTTCATGAAGCGTTGCAGTCGATTTGGTTTTGCCACATGGCTGTCTGCCTTGAGGGAATCAATTCTGCCGTCAGTTTCGGTCGACTCGATCAGATGTTGAACCCATTCTTCAGCAAGGATATTGAGTCGGGGAGAATCACACCGGAAAAGGCAAAGGAACTGCTGTTGGCTTTCAGTGCCAAGACCAATGAACATGTCTTTCTTATTTCAGAAAAGATGAGTAAATATCACGGCGGGTTTCTTACGGCACAAGCCGCAATTGTCGGAGGAGTGGACGATTCCGGCGAGAATGCCGTGAATGAACTGTCCTGGCTGTTTCTCGATGTCATGGAGGAACTGGGGCTTCGGGATCCTAATTACCAGGTCCGGATAAACGGTAAGACACCGGATTCATTTACAAATCGTGCCCTGGAAGTGGCCAGAGAAGGAAACGGATCCCCTGCTTTTTTTAGTGATACAGCCGTGATTTCATCGTTAATGGCACATGGTTATCCTGAAGAGGAAGCCAGGAATTATGGGGTTGTGGGTTGCGTCGAGCCGACAATACCCGGCAAGAGTTTCTGTTCTACAGATGCCGCCCTGGTTAATCTGCCTGTCTGCCTGGAACTGGCTTTAAATCGCGGAAAACGATTCGGGAGCGGGAAGCGGGTAGGACTGGCAACGCCCGATCCCTTCTCATTCGGAAACATTGAAGAGGTTATCGATGCCTATCGTATCCAACTGGAATTCCTGATCAAACGATTCGTCAGGGATATTCGGACACTGGAAGCAGGTAATCGGGATTATCATCCCACTCCTTTTTCCTCGCTACTGGTTGACGGATGCCAGGAATCCGCCAGGGATTTAACCGAAGGAGGTGCACTTTATAAAACCAGCGGAGTCCAGGGTGTCGGGGTGGCAGATGTTGTTGATTCACTGATGGCGCTTGATGAAGTGGTATTCCAAAAGAAGATCTACAGTATTGAGCGGGTGATCAAGGCGCTGAAAAAAAATTTTCGAGGAGAAGAGGAACTTCGTACCCGCCTGCTGAACAGTCCGAAATTTGGCAATGATCATTCCGAAACCGACCGGTTGGCAGAAAGAGTCATGAGCTTTTTTCACGGTTTTTTGGTGCGGAATCGTAATGTCAGGGGAGGAACCTATATCCCCGGTTTTTATTCTTCTACATGCCATGTAGGGTTCGGTGAACAGACTGCTGCTCTTCCCAGTGGCAGAAAAGCGGGACAACCCTTCGCCGCAAGCATGAGTTCCGCTAACGGGATGGATAGATCGGGCCCCACGGCGGTACTGAATTCGGTTGCCTCCACCAATCCGGACCTCTCTCCCAATGGATACGCGGTAAATCTCAGTTTTGATCCCCACACTATCAAGGGTGAAAAGGGTTTGATGATTCTATCATCCCTGTTGGGGGGATTCTTCGAAAAACGGGGTATGGAAATGCAGTTGAATGTACATGACCATACCCTGCTTGAAGATGCCTTGCAGCACCCAGGGAAATACCCCGGTATCGTGGTTCGGGTCGCCGGATATTGTGCCTTTTTTGATGATCTTCCCCATGAAGTAAAAGAAGAGGTGATCGCCCGCAACCGCCAATCAATTGCCTGATAACAACCATGAAAATCAGAGAAGGCAGGATCACCGAATGTGATCGCATTGCTGCAATCATTGCCGGTGCTTACCGGACCGTTGCCAGGAGATTTGATCTCACTCCGCAAAACTGTCCCAAACATCCGTCAAATTGCACTCCCCAATGGGTTGAAAGGGATTTCTCCCGAGGCGTACGCTATTACCTAGCAGAGACCGGTGGAGAAGTCATTGGCTGTGCAGCATTGGAGATGGCAAAATCAGACTTGTGCTATCTGGAACGGCTGGCGGTTCTTCCGGAAAAGCGAACCTCGGGTGTCGGCAGGAAACTGGTCGATCATGTTTTTAAGGAGGCCAGGGAGTCCAATCGCTCCAGAATCAGTATCGGTATCATTTCGAAACAGAAGGATCTGAAGGAGTGGTACAGGAAGGCCGGATTTCTGGAGGGTAAAACAAAAACCTTTGATCATCTTCCCTTTCAGGTCCTGTTTATGGAAGCGATGCTTTAGAAATCGGTTTCCCGTCTTTTAGACAATTCTGTGATGATCAATTCCATGCCTGTATACCTAACACCGTTCAAGGATTCCGATCTGCCTCGACTGGATCAATGGTGTCGATTTATCGGATCGGATGACTATATGTCCAGAACCACCCCCGGATTCTTTAATCGGCAACTGGGAACCGAGAATTCTCTCTGGAACTGGTATTTGATTCATGTCGGGCAGCAATGTATCGGAACGGTCTGGCTTGAAAAGGAAAAGGCGGACTCGGATACTGCCACTCTTGGCATTCTGCTGGGCGATAACCGGCTGTTCAACCGGGGCTATGGCAAACAGGCGGTTCGACTGGCCGTCAGCTCTTCTTCAGGTATCCTTTGCTTCAATCGTGTACGGCTGAATGTCAGAAAATCCAATCAAAGAGCAATAGCCTGCTACCGGAATTGTGGCTTCTCCGTTATTGGAGAGGGGACGAAAACCGGACCCAAGGGCGAGATTATTCCCTTCCTTACCATGGAAACGAGAGTGGACGCATAGCATTTTTTTTCCTGTCACGCTCAAAACCTTACAAAAGAACTCGCTGCTTTTACTGGACGAAACCGGTGAAACCCGATAGGGAATAGACCGAAAGAGAGACTCATCTATGGTAACCGGTCCATAGCTGATGTAAGGTTCATGCCCGCTATAATCCCCGGGAACAGTTGAAGTTTATGACTGATGTGTTGCGAAATATGAAAGGGAGATCAACCAATGGCTGAGAATTGTGATGTATTGATCATAGGAGCCGGAACGGCAATCCATGAACGTGTCCGGTAAAATTCGCGCACACTATGAAGCCTTTCCCGGGTCTCCCGCATCTTATTCCGGCTGGCTGGATAAAGCTGAAGAGTTGTGGGAGCAGGCAGGAGTCAAAATGTAAACAAATCCGCGTCGACAGAGAAAACCGAATTTAATGCAAACAGGCGATGATCATGTCAGATAAAAACATGGCAATTGAGGTGCTGAATGTTTCGGAAATGGCTTTTACAGAACGGTTGACCGCAATATCACTCCAGGGAATTGTAAATCGTGACGGACCCATTGTTTACCTGGATTGGGGTATCTATGATGACGAATCCTGTCGCACCACGAATGAAGTGTTCATATCCGATGATCTCTGGCGGTCGAAATACAGGGATATCCTGGGAAATCAGGATCAGAAGAATCTTGATTACTACAGATCCGTTTATTCACTGGAGGAAAATGCTACTGATGATTTGCAAGGACTGCTGAACAAATATGCGGATCGATTCAAGGGGATTGTCGTCTGGGATTCCGATTGTATCGATACGGTAAACCTGGCGGCAATGTACTGCAGCCTTGACAATCTTCTGATCTCGGGATCCGATGAACTTGACAGCATAATAAAGACAACCGGTCTGGAAGTCCGCGTGGATCTTCGCGGAAAATGGAAGGAACGGGTGTCGCTTTACCGGTGGGCTTATGAGAATCTGTTCGACCGTTGTCTGGAAGGAGTGATTGCATCGATCGAACCCGGCTGGTTACGACCGGAGTTTCTGGACTATGTCATCCAGAACCGGATTTTCGTCTATAACCTGGGAGCCCTGGAAAACGGAGCGATTTTCAGCCTCGGGCAGAGGTTGCTGATGCTTCTCGTCGGCGGACCTTTCGGGTTGAGAAACTTTCTTTTTAACCGGAGAGCGGATCGACTATTGAAAAAAACAGGTTTGTGGCTGATGGGGCTCGGCTCAAAAGAGGTTCATCTGGCCAACCGTATCCAGAAGGCAGTGAAACCCACACCATATCCCACGATATTTGGCTGGCATACCAAACGGGATGACGAGTTCTCCTTTATGCTTCATCTCTCTGCCAACGGTCTGAGATTGATTCCGTCTCATCTGGCTGCCAACTTCTCATTTCACGGCAGGCTTCCTGCTAATACGGAATTCAGTCAACCCCATGCAACCCGAGACTCAGTCCGTTTGGAGAAAGACAAAACCTACCTGACCTTCACCCTTTCAGATGGGGATCAATTGGTATTGATGCACACGGCTCAACTCGGAAACTGGTTCAGGGAGGAGCGGGGAAAGGTTCCTTTCAATTGGGAGACACAGCCTCTCCTGGTTGAAATTGCACCCGCCCTGTTGAGACGATACTATGATACCCTGACCGATCAGGACTACCTGGTTGCCGGTCCTTCTGGTGCGGGATATATGGTTCCCCCGTTGCCCCCGGATTTGAAGGGTTTTCTGGAGGAGAGTGTCAAGATTTGCAGAAAGGCCGATATCAAAACCTTTACCTCTTATATCGGAGATCCCTCGGATCGGATCATCCGGGAACATGGTGAAGCTTCCGAGGATTTTTTGGGATTTATGGGTGGGTATGTTCATTTCGGCAGGACACCGGCAGTGCTTACCGGAAAACGTGCCTTTGTTGCCAATGTCTGGCCTCCCCTGGATAACGTCGGGGATAGCGCCGAGGAGACTCTGGCAGGAGTCAAGCGACTCTTGGATCAGCCGGAGCCGACACCACGTTTTATCGGAGTGCATCTTTTTGCTTACAGAACAACGGTGAAGGATGTTTATCAGTTTGTACAATCTCTCGACAGCACAAGAATCAAAGTAGTCAAGGCCGACGAATTTCTCCTCGCTGCCGAGCAGTATCTTGAGGAAAACCCCGCGGGTCTCTAAAAACTGATACCCGGACCCTTACTGTTTCTTTATTTCTCTTGAAGTGCAAACCAAAACCTCAGGCAAGGTATGAGATGATTATGAAATCCAGCGACAGGCTTTCTCTCTCACTTAAAATCTTCTACTTGTTCGGTGACATCGGCATCTCCATGTGTGTGGCCACCGTCGCCTTTTTTATGTTGTTTTTCTACTCGGATGTTGCCCACATCGATCCGGCAGTGGTCGGAACCATGCTGTTGTTGGGAAAAATATGGGATGCCATCAATGATCCTCTTTTTGGCTGGATATCCGACAGGACAAAATCCAGGTACGGCAGGCGTAAGATCTATCTCTTATTTGGAACCATTCCCCTGGGAATTGCTTTTGCCCTGCTCTGGTATATTCCCAAAGGCCTCTCCGGTACCCTCGTCATTGCCTGGCTGTTGGTCACCTTTTTTCTCTATTTTACTTCCATAACGGTTGTCAGCGTTTCTTACTATGCCATGACTCCGGAGTTGACCAGGGATTATGACGAACGCACCAGTCTTACCACCTTCAGAATGGTGGGTGGCAGCATCGGATATATGGCGGGTGCGGCTTTTCCGCCTCTCATCGCCGGTCTCTTCATGACAGCCAGAATCGGCTGGACCATGGTAGGCATTATGTTTGCCGGATTCACCATCCTTTGTGTCTATATAACAGCGTTTGGGGTGAAGCAGGATCCAAAAAATGAGAGCCCGCCTTCGGAGTTACCCCCGCTGGAATCCATCTTTATCTGTTTTAAGAACAAACCTTACAATTACCTGTTGATCCAGGGCGGCATCACGGGGATGAGCTTTATGCTGGCCATGTCTTACATGGCTTTTTTCCTGACCTATCAATTGAATATGAAGGAGCAGATTCCCCTGGTGATGACGCTTTTTCTGTCGACCATCCTGGTGTTTCTTTTCTTCTGGAAATGGGTGGCTGACCGTTGGGAAAAGGGGCCGACTTATGCCTTGGGGCTTTTTATTGCATTTTCAGCCCTTGCAGCAACTTTTTTCCTGCCCCAGGGACAGGGGCTACATATCTATTTCATTGTTTTTATTTCCGGTTTTGGTATGTCTGCCCAATGGGTGCTTCCCTGGTCGATCCTGCCTGATGTTGTAGAGTATGACGAGGTTTTAACCGGGGAAAGAAGAGAGGGTATGTACTACGGCCTGAAGGGGCTCATCGGCAAGATTTCCGACGCTTTGGGACTGTTCATTGGCGGTTGGGCGCTGAAATTGTTCGGATTTGTCCCGGAAGCGGTTCAGAGTAAAGAGGCCCTGTTCGGGATCAGGATCTTTTTTGGTCCCATCCCTGCACTGTTGATTTTCATTAGTCTGCCGCTTCTCATCTGGTTTCCTATTACCCGGAAAAAACATGCCGAGATTCTCAATCAGCTTTAAATACCCAGTTTTTTCATTTTTCCACGCAGGGTATTGTGGTGCAATCCCAGAAGGTTGGCTGCACCTTTGGGGCCGCTGATGCGACCGTTAGTCATTTTCAGAATCCTCAGGATATGCTGCCGTGCCATGGCATCAAAAGAGAGGTCTTCACCGGAGTCAACCGGGGGTGAATCGTCTTTCGGCTGACGCCGGGGTGAGAGAAAGTCATCCAGTGTCAGCAATCCTCCATTATAACGGATCAGGGCACGTTCCACCACATTTTCAAGTTCCCTGACATTTCCAGGCCAATGATAAGCGATCAGCGGTCTCATTGTATCCGGCGCCAGTTTGGGGATTTCGGGCAGCTTCAGTTCCTTGGTTTTACGTTCGATAAAAAAATCCACCAGTTCCGGGATATCCATCTGCCGCTGGCGCAATGGTGGAATGATGATAGGAAAAACATTTATTCGGAATAAGAGATCTTCCCTGAATTCTCCTTCTGCCGCCATTTGCGTGAGATCCCGATTGGTTGCCGTGATAATCCTGATGTCCAGGGGAATTGTTCGGGAGCCCCCCACCCGCTCAATCTCATGCGTTTGAATCACCCGCAACAGTTTCACCTGGGCCGCCATCGGCAGCTCCCCGATCTCGTCCAGGAAGATAGTCCCTTTGTCGGCCCGTTCGAATCGCCCTCGTTTCTGTTCAAAAGCACCGGTAAAGGCTCCTTTCTCATGTCCGAACAGTTCGCTGTCGATCAGGTTTTCGGGAATTGCCCCGCAGTTCACCTTGATAAACGGTCCGGTGCGCCGAGGTGATGAATAGTGAATAGCATTGGCGATTACCTCCTTTCCGGTTCCTGTTTCACCAGACAGCATCACTGGGTTATCCTTGGATGCTGTCTGTTTTACCAGCTCCATGACGTGCTTCAGACCATAATTCTGCCCGACGATATAACCGCTGAAATTCTGTAACTCCTTCTGAAGGAAACGATTCTCATCCGTCAGTAATTCCTGGAGCCGCAGAATTTCCCGGTATTGTAAACTATTGGTTAAAACGAGGGCTGCCGGTTCCTGCAATGGTTCCAAAAGGTCAGCATGTTCCCGGGTATATTGATTAAGTCCTCTTGTAGCAATGGCGTAGTTCCCGATCCACTTCTCGTCGATCAACAAGGGAAGAGCTAAAAAGGATGCATCACCTCCGAATCGCTGGTGATGCCTTGGAGGGGCAATATCCATCATAGGGCCGAGGTATTCATGTTTTGAAATGTCATTAACAAAAAGGGGTTTATTCAGGTTTTCCTCTTCAACAAATGCCGCTGTTTTTTCATCGACCGGCAACGTCTCCTCCAGCCAGTTAACCCCATCCTCCGATACCTCAACCAGGTTCACCACGCATCTCAATTCCGGTTTGTAAATGGCGATACCCGTCACTTCAACCGGCATGAACTGTTTTAAAAAAACATGAAACTTTTCAAGAGTAACATTCACCTCCAGGCTGCTGCAGAGAAGGCTGACAGCATCAAAAAAGAATTTTTGCCTGTTTATGGTCATTTTTATTTTTTAAATTTTACTAAATATCGTTATTATTCAAATATAACCAAATTTAGTTTCAAGATTTAACTATATTTCGTATTTTGTCAAGTTCAATAATCTATTTTATTGAAATATAAGTTAAAAACCCATGGCATGTTCTGCGCAATGAGTTTATCCAAAGTCTGACTTTATTTGTGCATTCAAGGTTGGGATAAAGATTCCCATCCAAATCGTGAGAGTAAGATGAACCTGGAATTAATTAGTCTGCGTTATCTGGAGCAGGATGCGGAACCGGATATTAAACGCTTTCTCAAGAAGATCACCGAACAAGGGGATATCCAGCGGAAATGGGACATTTGGATACTTCGTCGCAACCGACTCTATATGGAAATACTGATTGCCCTGGTCAGCAAAAAAAGCGGATCGAAAAAAACGAAAAGCGACCTGGGTTACTTGGTGGCCGAGTCGTTGAAGTCATTTGGAACGGTTATCCACGACGTCTGGAGTGAGTTGGATCTTTAAGTCATGTGTGCCATCCGGGGATCAATCGTCTGGTGTATTAGAAATTGTAATTTAATATTAAACCCTCTTAACGGAGATGAGAGTTATGCTTTTCCTCAGTCGCTTTTCCACACGTTTTCCCAAGTTAATTATTTTCATGGTATCGGTTATCACGGCATTCTTTGCATACCAGTTTGTCAGACATGCCTATGTGGAATCCGACATATCAAAAATGCTTCCCACCGGATTCGCCAGCATCAAAGCCAATGATTATTCCAAAAAGAACTTTAGTTACAACGAATCTCTGCTCGTGGGAATTGGGTCTCCGGATAAAGGCATAATGAATCCGGCGGTTTTACGCTCCATTGAGCAGATGGTGTTTGAAATCAAAAGGCTGAAAACCGTCAAAATTGTTGACAGTAAGCTGATCGGAAAGAAGGAAGCAATTGAGTTGCCGATTGGAATTGATACGGATGATATTACCAGCATTTCAGGTTTGGAAGATGCGATTCTGGATAGGGAGACCGGGGCGGTGGTTACCGGGAGCGTAATCAAGAAGCTGAAAAAGGAGATGGGGATTGGATTTACGAAAGAGAATGCGGAATGGCTTCCGGAATCCGACGAGGATCTGAATAAAATCATCCCTGCTTTGGAAAAGCATGTGCTGAATGATCGTGTTTTCAGGGGAAATATTCTGTCCGGGGACGGTAAAGCTTCCACCATCATGATTCCGCTGATTAACAAATGGGACTACAAGCAGCGATATACCAGCCTGGAACTGGGTACTGCACTGGATCAGGATCTGTTAAGGAGGCGATACCAGGGCAAAACATCGACCTTTCCCTTTACTGTTTACGAACAGAAAATCGACGGCGTTCTTTATGATAATGTCTATATCGAACAGCACTCGCAGAGGGTTGCCGACAATTTAAAAGCGTATCTGGATGAACAACTCTCCCCGGCATATGAGACGAATCCACAACTCGCGGAGTTGCTCTCAGGAGAGATGAATCGTGAAACCTTTGATGAGATTATCAAGATCACCCAGGGAAAGGATTTCTTTGTGGGCATTCCCGATCTGACAACCTGGGATCAGTTTGTAGCCAAGCTTTACGATTTCACCCTGGAACAGATCGATCCATTGAGCAGGGAGAATCTTGAGTTCCAACTGCCTGATGTCAAGAATATTTATGACATGCTCACGATATATGACAAGATCCGTGAGGTGTTGAAGCAAAATGCTGCAGAGGGTGTCAATACCTATGTTGCGGGTGAGCCGGTACTGGTCTCCGTCATGAACCGATCGGTGAACAATGACATGGGTGTGCTGATCCCGATCGGTTTGCTGGTGATCATTCTGATGCTGGCAATCAGTTTTAAGAGTATCCGGGGAGTCGTGATTCCATTGATCACGGTAACGCTCTCAATTATCTGGTCGTATGGCCTGATGGCAGCAATCGGATCGGCGATCACCACAGCTACATCGACTGTTCCGATTGTCTTGCTGGCAGTAGGCAGCGCTTATGGAATCCACTTTCTGAATCGCTACAATGAAGATGCAAAAAAATCGGATGATCGCGGTAAGGTGCTTCGTCTCTCGATCCGGGGCGTTGGAATTGCTGTTTTTATGGCCGGTGTGACAACCATCAGCGGTTTTATCTCCCTCTCCACCTCCGAGATCAGCATGATCAGGGATTTTTCACTTTTCTCGGCATTTGGGATCAGCGTGGCATTGCTCTTAACCCTGACCTTGACGCCCTCCCTGCTCTGCTTCTGGAAGCTTCCCTCCGAGCGGAAACAGAACCCTGAAAAAGACGAGTCGGGCAGGACGGGAATAATGGATATTGCCTTGTTTAGCTGGGCTTCCATGGTAAAGAGTTCACCCCGGAAAGTCACGATCCTGTTTTTGGCAATCTCGGCAGTCTGCGCTGTGGCTATGAAGGATATCGCTATTGAAGCCGGGATGGTGGAACAGTTCAAGGATGACAATCCGGTGAAACAGAGCGATCGGTTTATTGCCAAAAACCTGACCGGTACCGGGGAAGTGAAGTTGGTGTTCAAGTTCAGGGATTCGGTTAATCTCAATAACAACTGGATTCAAGGTGAGCTGAAAGAGAGAATGAATGCTTTTGACAAGGCCTGGGATGAAATGGTTAACAGAGAGGCGGGAGCAGAGATTGGTATCCTTACTGATTTCAAAAAAAAGCTTCTGAAGATGTCAAAGGATCCTGTTCACAATGAAGAGGATCTCCTCCATTCCATAACACTGATGAATGATATTCTGAATGAGGAGTTTGTCATCGAGGGAACAGGGGATGGGTTGTTGGAGGAGGATATCGACGATGAAGGAATGGATGCCCTGCTGGACGCCGGTGCGGATTCTGATGATGAGGTTGATTTGGGTGGTCTGGGAGATCTGGCTGAGGCGGATGAGGAATCCGACGAACAGGGAACGGGTGTCTTCTCCGAATTCACCGGTGATCAGGTAGCGGGTCTAAAGGATATCAATCGCAGGCTGGGTGAGTCGGAAGAGAATTGGGAATCAACGGGGGAAATGGTTCTGCTGGTCAGAAATATCAAATCGACAGATAAAGGACAGAAAATGATCAAAACCTGGAATCAGACCCAGGATCTGTTTGCCGCGGATATCAAGCAGCCCTATGTTTTGCATAAGCTGGAAGAGATGCGCGCCGAGATGATCTCACTACAAACTCCCAAGGCTGATCTGGATGGAGATTTAGTGGATCCCACCGGCTTTGTGATGGGACCTGTGGACATGGTTCGAAAAACCTACAGCGTTTTCTACCATGATGAAGACCCCGCTTATAAAAAGATTCCGGATGCCGAACTTGATAACCTGGGCGATCCCACCCTGACCAACCGGGGAATCATTGGCGTGGTATTAAACCAGGCTCAAAACTCTAACCGGGATACGTTTAACCAGATGATCAGTCCCGATCTGAAAGAATTTCAATACTCCGTGATGATCAAAAGCTCGCTCTCCTCTTTTTCCGAGCTTTACATAGACGAACTGAACAGGATTATTGGGGAGATCTTTGCGGAGGATGATCCCTATATCGCCTCCTATTCTGTCGGCGGTATGGTCCCCGTAGTGATGGAACTGGCAAATTCGGTAGCGGATTCACAGATCTCGAGTATCGGTCAGGCAATTCTCCTGGTGTTTGCGGTGACCTTTTTTATCTTCAGATCCGGGGTTGGCGGGCTCTATTCCCTGATTCCCCTGGTATTCACCATCCTGGCCAATTTCGGGATGATGATAATCCTGGGAATGAAAATCGATACGGCAACTGTGATGGTGGCTTCTATCTCCATCGGGATTGGTGTGGACTACACGATCCATTTTCTGGAGCGATTCAAAATCCAGTTAAAAGCCGGGGATGAATTCGACCGGGCCTATTTTAATACCATTCGTTCAGTGGGAAAGGCGATCATCATCAATGCGGTTTCGGTGGCAGCAGGCTTCCTGGTGATGCTCTTTTCCGATATGAGCGCAACCATGGCACTCGGTGTATTGATGGCAGGAACCATGGCATATAGCAGTCTGGCAGCCTTGACTTTGCTACCGGCTGTTATCTTTGTTACCAAACCGAAATTTCTAAGCAAGTTCAGTGAAAGGAATCTGGCATCGGAACCGGCATTGCAAAATTGATTGGTGGCGGATCACGGCCAATTTCACAATAAATGTATTAAAATTTCAGATGAATCGGAGTAAACGAAAATCATTTTTTTTTGCCGGCTGTGCCGAATCCCGAGACTCAAAACAGCAGCCCTGATCTCAACATAAAATATGGGAAAAGCGTACATTTCAAACGTGTAACTTTAAAAAACGAGGAAAACCATGAAACAATATTGGAAGAAACTGACTGCATTTTTCATTTCTGCTCTCTTGATCCCGGGAGCTACAGCTCTGGCTGAATCCCCGCAGGAAAAGGGGCTGAGAATCGCAACGGAGATTGATGCATTGCCCCAGACCGAGAAAATGACCTCCGAGGCCATTTTCAGGATCTACGATGCCCAGGATAAACTGGTGTTCACCAAAAAATCCCGCGCCGCCTCGCTGACCAGGAATTTCAATGATCCGGCAAACAGGTTGTCCAGATCGATCAGTTATTTCTTTGCCCCGGCGGACGACAAGGGAAATGCAGCCCTGATGATAGAGCAACCGGGGGATCAGGACGATGATCAATGGGTGTACCTGAAAGGCTTGAGGAAACCCAAAAGAATCATTGGTTCGGATAAAAGCTCCTCATTTATGGGTTCGGACTTCTCCAATGGTGATGTGGCTTCCAGGGATATCAATGATTTTGACTATGTTTGGCTGGCAACAGAAGAGATCGGTTTTAAAGACAAGAAAATCAAAACGGAGAAGATCGAATCGGAGTTCAAAGAACAGAAAAAGAAGGAGGACTACGGTTATAGCAAAATGATCGCCTGGGTTCATCCTCAAACCGGTCTTATCTTCAGGGGAGACTCCTATGACCTCAATGGTCAGCTCTTCAAAAGAGCTACCTTGCTCTCGTTTGCGGTCAAAAAGAACAAAGCCGGGAAAAAAGTTTTCATTCCCACGGGAATGGAGATGAAAAACCTGCTTAAGGGGACCCGAACGGTGATGATCACCAAAAACATCAAAGTCGGGAAAAAAACCAAGAATATCAAGGAGTCCATGTTCAATACCTCTTACCTGACGAGAAAATGGTGGTAATCGTACGAACAACCGGAGACAGGAGAGTGTATATTAACGCGCCAAAAGCCTCTCCGAACAGTAATTTTCCGGATGTGACAGCAACGTATACGTTACATCCGGAAGTTGCCGGATAATATTAAGGATTGAATACACATAACAGAATAAATTAAAAACAATACCCTTTGGAAGATTTGAAATGAAGAAGACGTTTTATTTGATTGTGACGGTTCTGTTTTTGACCGGTATCTCCTTTCAACCGGTTCGGGCAGATGATTTTGATGACCTTGCCGGTCTGTCCGATCCGGCAGATGAGCTGTTGACAGAGGATGCCGCTCCGGAATCGGGAAATCTTGGTGGAGATGGTGATTTTGATCTGGAGATGGCAGAGGAGGAGGACTACGATGACGATGAATCCTCCGGACTATCGATCTCCTTCGGAGGTTATCTGAAAACCCTTACCTACTGGAACGAGGAACACTACAGTGATGAGCTCTGGGAAAGATACCAGAGCATGGCAATGTTCGGGTTGCCGGCTCCGGAAGAGCAGAAAATCAGCGGTTTTAACAACGTGGGAACCCGCATGCAATTGAAACTGGAAGGATACCTGGGAGATCATGCCCGGCTCTTCAGTGCCTTCAATGTCAACTACAACCTTGCAGAATCCCTACACGATTCCTCAGCGACCAGGCAGGAAGAAGACAACACCGATATTCGTATGGTGGAGAGTTTTGTGGAAATCTATGAAGGCAGCAGAACCTGGAAGATCGGCTCCCAACTGGTTACCTGGGGTTACATGGAAGGAATGGAAGTCCCTACCGACCGGCTTAATGCCAGGGATCAATCTTATAAAAGCACGGAATATGAGGATAGTAAACTTCCCGCAGCCGGAATTCTGATGGTTCAAAACCTGGGGGATCATCAGTTTGAAGTGATGTATATCCCTGTTTCCAAACAGGATAAGTCTCCGGAATTTTCAGAATATCTGTTCACAGGCGAAGAAGAAGATCCGGAGAACAGACCGAATAACGGGAAATGGGCTACCCGGCTTTCCGGGACCGTGGGAAGTCTCGATGCAAGCATCAGCTATATTGAAGGACTTGATACCGCACCGGATCTCAATGCATCCGGTGACGGCAAGGTTTACCGACGTGTGAAAAGCCCCGGTCTCGATCTTCAGTTTAATTTCGGAAGTTTCCTGGGGAAGCTCTCCTATGCCTGGTACCTGACCGAAGATACCGATGGTGACGACCCCTATACCAAAAACAACTGGAGTCAATATGCCGTCGGCACCGAATTTACCGTGGGGGGCTCGACCATCAATATTTATGCGGGTCAGACCCTGATTGAAGAGTTCAAAGACGATGAGGTGTCTGAACAAACCAATTTTCTGATGGGCCAGCTTCGGGAAAGAACAGATTTTATCTCCGGTCATATCAATGCCGACTTTCTCACCGGAAACGCTCTTAACCTGGTGTTAATGACTGCTGGTTATTGGGATGAAGATGGAGAATCCGTGCAGTCGGTTGCCAGGGCAACCTTGAAATACAAGATCGCCGATGGCTTGGAAGTCCTGTTCAGTCCGATGTATTCAGATTTCATGGATAATACCTTTACCGATGTCCAGGCGGAGGTTAAATACTCATTTTAGTGAATCAGGAAGATTAAAAGTTCTGTTCGAGGGGGCGGATGGAACCTTACATTAAAATAATGGCATATGTTTCTCCCTTCAATCCGGATTAGATCGGCAATCGCTTTTATACCGATTATCCTTGTTATTGCTGCAGCTATCCCCCTGACCGCAAGTGCGGATCTCTGGTCCATCGATCTGCAAAACGATATTGTGACAGGGACTGATGAGCACTATACCAATGGTATCAGCGTTAACTGGATCAGTGATCCGGTTGAAGGGTGTGATGATTTATCAGTTGATACCGGCGGCGGATGCGGAATCTTCAATCTTTTTTCCGCTTTCTCACTGGTAAACGAAGAATCTGAGCATATTGCGGTTGGATATCGAATTGCACAGGACGTTTATACGCCTTCCAATACCAGAACAGAGGAGTTAATAACAAACGATATTCCCTATGCCGGATATCTCCACGCACGTTACTCCCTCTTTGAGTGGCGGGATCAAATCGTGTCCAGCAGCTATTTCTCGATTGGACTGGTGGGACCGTTGTCAGGTGCCGAATGGGCGCAAAAATCCCTGCATCGACTGATCGGTAATGAAGAGCCGATGGGCTGGGAACATCAGTTGCAAAATCAGCCAATCCTGGGATTTGGCTATTCCCGTTCCATCAGGAGCTGGTCAACCCGGTTTGAAAACGGTACCCAATTGGACTGGATAAACAGCTTCGGATTTGAGGTGGGAAATTTCATGACAGGCTGCTCGGTAGGTTCCCTGGTGCGTTACGGTGTTGGTTATCCGCTGGAACTGGGTCCTGATAGCGGAATGGGCGGAGCCACCGGAAACGGGCGAATTGCATTCGGCTCCCGGGATGGTTCCATGGGATGGTCACTGAACCTGGGTACTTATCTAAGCGGTGTTGCCTATTCAATGATCCTCGATTCGTCCGACGAGCATGACCTGGATCGAAAACCTTATATCCATGCCGGAATAATCAGTATCAGCTTCTTTATCTCCGATTTTGAATTCACTTTTTCGATCCATTCGATACGAACCCTTACCAACGATGTCATTCAGGCCATCAATTGGGGGAGCCTCTCCTTTTCTCTCCTGACCTGACCGGTTAATCCGGATGGATCTCTTTCGGGAAGACAGAGGGCCTCCCCGTTTCTGAGCAGGGAGCTGAAGTATCCGGTTCCGTGTAGTTTCAGGGGCGAATCGGATGCTATGTGCAATAATGGCTTTTGATAAGGTTCTGTTCAGGGAGAAATGAGTACAAAACCAAAACCGATCGGACAATCATAGGCACTGACCGGCTAGCCGTCAGGTAGTTTGCTTCAATTGGATTATTTAGACGGTTTTCCCATGATGATAAAATTGGATCGATGCCTGTTTTCAAATGCCAAGTTTTTTCATTTTGCTGCGCAAGGTGTTGTGATGCATTCCCAGCAGCCCTGCCGCTCCCTTTGGGCCGCTGATCCGGCCGGCTGTTTTTCTTAGAGCTTCCAGAATATGTTGTCTGGACATCTCATCAAAAGAGAGAAATTCGGGATTTTCGCCCGAAAGTTGTTCTACACTGGGCTGATGTTTTGGCGAGAGAAAATCGTCAAGTGTCAGGTAGCCTCCGTTAAAACGGATCAACGCTCTTTCCACAACATTTTCCAACTCCCGGACATTGCCGGGCCATTCATAGCTGACCAGCGAATTCAAGGTACCGGGTGCAAGCCTGGGTTGTTCCGGAAGCTTGAGTTCCTTGGCCTTGCGTTCGATAAAATAATCCACCAGTTCCGGAATATCCATTTTGCGATGTCTGAGCGGTGGGATGATGATAGGGAAGACATTGATCCTGAAGAGCAGATCCTCACGGAACCTGTCTTCTGTTGCCATTCGGGTTAAGTCCCGGTGGGTGGCAGTGATGATCCTGATGTCGAGAGGGATGGTCTGGGATCCCCCAACCCGCTCAATTTCATGGGTCTGGATAACCCTTAACAGTCTGACCTGGGCAGCCATGGGTAGTTCTCCGATCTCATCCAGGAAAATGGTCCCCTTGTTTGCCCGTTCAAACCTTCCCCTCTTCTGATCAAATGCGCCGGTAAAGGCACCTTTTTCGTGACCGAAGAGCTCGCTGTCGATCAGGTTTTCCGGAATAGCACCACAGTTAACCTTGATAAACGGACCATGCCTGCGGGGTGAGGAGTAATGAATGGCGTTGGCAATGACCTCCTTGCCTGTGCCGGTTTCTCCATAAAGCATCACCGGATTATCCTTGGGTGCCGTTTGCGAGACCATCTCCATGACATGCCTGAGCCCGTAATGCTGTCCGATCACGTCTCCCATCGATTCTCTCAATTCATTCTGTAAAAAGCGGTTTTCATCAGTGAGCATCTCTTGTAGACGAAGAATTTCCATATGTTGAAGACAATTGGACAGAATCAACGCCAGGGGCTCCTGAAGAGGCTCGACAAGATCCGCATGCTCCTGCCTGTACTTGTTCACCCCTGCCGAAACAATGTTGAAATGACCAACCCAGTTATCGTCTATAAGAAGGGGAATTCCGATAGTAGATACATCTCTGCCTAGATCATATTTTGGATCAGGTTGGACAAAATCCATCATCGGACCCAGGTTTTCATCGGTGGCTACGTCGTTGATGATCATGGGTTTGGCAAACTCCCCCTTTTCTATAAAACGGAGTGTCTTTACATGGAGGGGGATCAGTTCATCCCTCCACTCAGCCCCTTCGTCATTGGCCGCGATCAGGTTTCTTATGGATTTCAACTCCGGTTCGAAAATACTTATTCCTACGTTGTCCACCGGAATTGCAGTTTTCAAGTGCTTCCGAAATCGTTCGATAGCGACGGTGATATCAAGTGAGCTGCACAACAGGTTAATCGCTTTGATAAAAAATTCCTTCTGATCAGTCTTCATAGTTTCTTAACACTTTACGGAATTTCGGAAATCAGTAGATGAGAGACTAAATTTCGTCATTATTATTGACTATATTTAGTTATCTGACAATGATCAGAACAAAAAGGCTATAAAAAACAATCTACTAAATATATGGCATGGGATGAGCAGTTAAAGAATCCTAACGGATTAACAAAAGTATCTGATTACACCCAATCCTTTTCTTAAGAGAGTTTAAAAAGAAACCAGGGTAAACGATTGTCTAAGAAGGAGATGTCCCTTAAAAACTGACCTTGCATAAACAGTGCAATTCCGGGTGAGTACGAAGCCCATGGAAGCGGTGGTTGAGACCAAGGCAAAGCGTTGCAGTCGGGTGAGTTATTGGGGGAAGAATCGCTCTCTTGATTCTCCCTGCTGCTCGTTTTGTCCGTGGATCGGTTTTTTGGATAAACGAGCAACCGAGCAAAACCTGATTCAGGAAATTGATATGAACTCAATCGATGATGGCTTATATCTACCTGTTCCCGAACAGGAAAAACGCATCAGAAATTTGGGATTGATCGCCTACTGGTTTGTTTTCATTAACCTGTTTCTCGGAGTGATGCTCCTGATGTTTTCCCCCTCGGCCCTGTCAATCTTTTTACGGGAAGACAGCATAGCCGAAACATCGGGAGCTCTCTTGCTCCTGTTTACAGGGATTGCCTTGTTTTATTGTGTGCTGACTCTCTACAGACAGGAAAAACCGTCAAACAGGAGCAGAAAAATCAAATTGGCCCTCTTCTTCCTGGCAGCCATGGCGTTTCTATGGGCAGCGGGGGAAGAGATTAGCTGGGGGCAACGGATTTTTGGAATCGCCACACCCCGGACGCTGGCAGAGATAAATCAGCAAAAAGAGCTCAATCTTCATAATTTAAACACATTGTTTTTCAATAATGGTCTGGAAACAATCATTCTGTTGGCAATACTCGTCCCTACGGTATGCCGGTTAAAAGGGAGAGACAGGATATTTGGTCTGATTCTGCCCTCCTATTCTCTGATCCTGGGGTTTCAACTCGTCTCCTGTTACGTGACCTATCACTACATGAAGCCCCAGGATTACCTCGCATACCTGGTATTGGTCGCCCTCTTTTTTGAATTTCATAGAAAACAGGATTGGCACAGTCTGGAACGGGTTCTTCTGAGCACTTCATTGGTTATATTTATCGCCGTGGTTAATATCAGCCTTCGAGAAAGCTTTCCTTCAAACGGTCCCAGGGAATTTCGGGAGTATCTCTTCTCCTTTCTCTGCTTTGTTTATTCCCTGGAGTTGGTCTTTGATATCAAAAGCCAAAGGTCGGGCCGGAATATTCATGATCCCGGTAATAATGTACGGCTACCCAATCAATACATCAAATCAACGATTGACTGATGAATATTGCATTTGTAAATAGCACGAGAATCTGGAGCGGTGTTAAAACCTGGATGCTGGAGTTCGGCAGGGAGTTGCAGAAGATGGGGCATCAGGTTTATTTCTTCGCCAGGGATCCCGTTTTTGTTGAAGAAACCGGTAAACAGGGCTGTGTTTCATTCGGGCTCAGATTTGGCGCAGATTACTCCCCGTTGACCATTGGTTACTTCTTCAGGAAATTCAAACAGCTAAACATCGATATTACCTGCATGAATATCCAAAAGGAGTTGCGCTCAGCCGGAATAGCCGCCAAGATGCTGCAGATTCCTGTTATTCATCGTGTGGGGCTACCGGGTGATATCAACAGCAAGCTGGACCAACGTCTGTCACAGAAACTGGTGGTGGATAAAATTCTGGTTACCAGTGATTGGATCCGGACTGAGCTGATTCACAGGTTTGATTTTATTCCCGAGGATAAGGTTTATCTCGTCCACAACTCCAAGCAAGTGGAGAGGAATTACAAAAAGAACAAAAAACGACCGGTTCCCTTTGTGATTACATCCCGTTTGGCGGAAGGGAAAGGCCATCTGACCCTGATCAGGGCATTTGAACAGCTTGTCAGAATTGGGCATGATAATTTTCTCTGCGATATCTATGGTAGCGGACCCAGGGAAGGGGAGATCAGGGAGGCGATTTCACAGGCAGGACTCTCTGACAGGTTGAACATGAAAGGATTCAGGCGGGATATTCGTGACCGTCTCAAGGACTACAGTTTCGGTTTGCTGACCTCGCGAGAGGAGGGTTTCCCGAATACCGTCGCCGAATATCTCTCTCAATCGCTGCCATGCATTACTACTGATGGTGGGGGAACAACCGAGCTGATCGAGCACGGCAGAAACGGTTTTCTTTATTCATACAAGGATGCCGATCATCTGCAAAACCTGATCAGGATCTGCATGGAGATGAGCGATCAACTCTATTCGGATTTCTCCTACCAGGCCAGAAAAACCATGGTCGATTCCTTTGATCTCCATCGCAATGTTCGACACCTGGAACACCACTTCCAGGACATTATCGACCAGAGCCGCACCTGAATCCTCCGGATCAAGTTGCCCGGTTTGATTTGATTACATCTTTAAGTCCCGGGCAAACCTGATCTCCTTTTCTCCTCTTTTATCCCCGGAATATTGCATTAATTTATTGATGAGGTTAGGATGGTTTTTCAGATTTGGGCCGATGAATCCGGGCTCTAATCTAGTATGCTGATAATAAAAGCTTAGCGGAGTAAAAGATGGCTGCCTTTAGACCGGCGTATATTGAGACAAAAGAGAAGGGATTGCTCCGGGAGAAGATCAGCAGAGCAAGAAAACTGTTGAGTTCCTGCGAAATATGTCCCAGAGAGTGTGATGTCGATCGGCTTTCCGGTGAGTTGGGAGACTGCTCCACCGGGGCGGAAGCAGTTGTTTCCAGTTTCAATGCCCATTTTGGGGAAGAGCCGCCGCTGGTAGGGGCTTTTGGCTCCGGGACTATCTTCTTTACCCATTGTAATCTGAAGTGCAATTTCTGTCAGAATTACGATATCAGCCACGAGGGAGTTGGGGACGAGTGCGGATTAGGTCAGTTGGCGGGGATAATGCTGATTCTCCAGAATAACGGATGTCACAACATTAACTTCGTTACGCCAACTCACGTTGTTCCTCAAATCCTGGCAGCTCTCGATATGGCCATCGAAGGTGGATTGGAGATCCCACTGGTCTACAATTCCGGTGGATACGACAAGGTAGAGACCCTGGAGTTGCTGGAAGGCGTATTTGATATTTATATGCCCGATTTCAAGTTCTGGGATCCGGTCGTCGCGGAGCGGACCTGCAACGCTCCGGATTATCCCGAAGTAGCTTCAGAAGCTGTAGTTGAGATGCACCGCCAGGTTGGTGATTTGCAGTTTGATGAAAACGGTATCGCCACACGCGGCTTACTGGTCAGACACTTGATGATGCCTGCGGGGGCTGCCGGGACCAGGGAGGTTATGTCTTTTATTGCCAATAATGTATCTAAAAACACTTATGTAAACATCATGGACCAATACCGACCCTGCGGGAAGGCCCACCATGTGGAAGAGTTATCGGAGTCGCTCTCCCTGGTTGAGTATAAGAAAGCTGTCAAAGAAGCAAAGGAGGCCGGGATTAGCCGGTTTGCAGCGCCTTAGAAATGAACAACGAGTAGCGAGCCGTAATATGCTTCGCCGGGAGAATGGTGATTCAAACCCGAATGAATCCATCCTGTTTTCACACGTTTTGAATCACCATCCCGGCTTTGTTACGATGACGGCATGTTACGCTCAAACTTAGACTGGAGAGGATATGCGTATAGAACCTTTTAGGCTTGAACGATATTTTGCGCAGCACGAGTTCAGCGCACCATACCTGTTATGCTGTTCTGACTGCGGATCGATGTCCATCGGGGATCTGCTGCAGATGGAACCGGGAGCGGAAGAGAAATTCAGGGAGACCTGGCTTGGTTATACCGAGTCACAGGGAGACCCGGTTCTGCGAGAAGCCATTGCCAGACAGTACGAGGGTATTTCAGCCGATCAGGTTCTGGTGCACTCTGGCGCTGAAGAGGCTATTTTTAACGCCATGAATGCCTTGTTGAAGCCAGGCGATCATGTCATCGTTCTCTATCCATGCTACCAGTCCCTGGCTGAAGTCGCCCGTGCCATAGGCTGCGAAATTACCTATTGGAAGCTTGAAAATGGTCCTGATTGGCAGTTGGATTTGGGATTTCTGGAAGATAAAATTCGACCGAACACAAAACTCCTGGTAATCAATTTTCCAAATAATCCAACGGGATATCTACTTGGCAAAGAAGATTTGACAAGAATTTCGAGACTTTCCCAATACCACGGATTTTATGTTTTCTCCGATGAGGTTTACCGGTGGCTGGAATATGATGATAAAGATCGGTTGCCGTCAATTTGTGAAATTAATGAATCCGGACTGACCCTGGGTGTGATGTCCAAATCTTTCGGATTGGCTGGACTCAGAATCGGTTGGATCGCGACTCAAAACAGGGAGGTGTATCGCAAACTGGCAACCTACAAGGATTATACAACTATCTGCAACAGCGCTCCCAGTGAGTTTTTATCAGTTATCGCACTGAATCACAAAAAACAGATTATCGATCGAAATCTCGGTATCATCAGCGACAACATCACCCGGTTAAATGATTTCTTCAAAAAGTACGATCATCTGTTCAAATGGACTCAACCCAAGGCCGGTCCGATTGCTTTTCCGGAACTGCTAAAGGGCAGGATCGGCGAATTTTGTGAAAATCTCGTCAGTAAAACCGGTGTCCTGCTACTCCCGGGGGATTTGTATGCAGAAGGATCCAACCATTTTCGGATCGGATTTGGCAGAGCGACCATGACGGCTGCTCTGCAGAAATTTCAGGAGTATCTGGAAGCTGAAGGTATGGGTAAATGAGTTGCGCCCAACCAGGGCGGTGTGCCTGAATTTCGGATATCCGAATCGTAAGGACCAATCGTCTGTTGCAATACCGCTTCTGCCTGCGACAGGCTGGCGGTTGATTTCGGTTTATGAAAACAGCGATTTTTCAATCTCCGCCATAATCTGCTCATAGATTTTTTTAACGGGCAGGTTGTGTTCTGCGGACAGTCTTTTACAATCCTCGTATTCCGGGGCTGCTTTCAGGATTTCCCCATTTTTGTAAGCAGCCTTGATCTCCAGGGTTCCCCAGGAAGTCTCCAGACTGACGGTTTTACGTTCAAGGCTTAGTCTTTCCATGGGAAGTTTTCTGATTCCCAGGGTGGTGGTCTCGTGGAACAGGGTTTCCGCAATGAAGTCCACATGATGGGGTTTGCAGAGCACATTCAACAGAATGCCCGGTCTGCCTTTTTTCATGATGATATTGCTAAGAAAGGCGTCAAGGGCACCCTGCTCCAGCAGACGCGGAATCAGGTGGGAGTATATTTCCGGGTTCATATCATCGATATTGGTCTCCAACATGACCAGGTCCTCTTTAACCAGGTCAGTCCTCGTATCAGCCTCCCCCATCACTACCCTGAGGAGATTGGGAATTCCGAAATCCTTCTTGCCGCAACCATAACCCGATTTCTTAACGGTCATGGTGGGCATACTTCCGAACTCATCAGCAATGGTTTTGATGATGGCAGCTCCCGTTGGGGTAACCAACTCGCCGACAACCCCGGAGGAATAAACGGGCGTGTCCTCAAGGATTTCAACGGTTGCCGGGGCCGGCACCGGCAGTATACCGTGGGCACACTTGATGGTCCCGGATCCCAGGTGCAGGGGAGAGGCATAAATCTTGTCCGGCTTTAATGCGTTAAGGCAGACAGCGGCACCCACGATATCGATGATCGAGTCGATTGCCCCGACCTCGTGAAAATGGACCTCTTCGATACTTTTCCCGTGAACTTTGGCCTCTGCCTTGGCGACTGACAGAAAGATGGAACGGCTCAGCTCCCTGGTCTCACTGTCCAGATCCGCTTTTTCGATAATCGTTTCTATATCGTTAAAATTACGGTGTTCATGATGATGGTGGGAGTGATCGTGATGGTGATGGTGATGTTCTGTCAGCCGGACATCGAAATCGGTCCCGGAGATTCCTTTGACCTGTTTTCGGCATATTTCCAACTGGTAACCCTCCAGGTTTAGCGAGTTAAGCCGGTCCTGCAGGAATTCCGGATCAATGCCCAGATCAAGCAGAGCACCGATGGTCATATCGCCGCTTATACCTGAGAAACAATCAAAATAGAGGATCTTACTCATAAACTTATCCTTTTTAAGTGAGGCGTCTTCGGGGAAGTTCGAATGAAGAGAACCTGAATCCTGCATGACGCCATAACCGGGATGAAACCTGTCCGAATCAAAGGGTGCATTCAGTTCCACCTCCCTGGTGAGATATTTTGGTCCGGAATCCCTTGAAAACTGATTGGCTATCTCAACCTGTCTCCGAATTGCGCAATGCCTTTTCCGCGATACCGTTAATCACTGAAGCCGAATAACCGGCTCCGTAGCCATTATCGATATTAACCACTGTTACACCGTTGGCACAACTGTTCAACATGGTCAACAGGGCAGCCAGACCTCCAAAGCTGGCGCCATAACCAATACTGGTGGGTACTGCGATAACCGGTTTGTCAGTCAGACCTGCCACGACACTAGGAAGCGCTCCGTCCATCCCCGCGACAATTACCACCACGTTTGCTGTGTCGATTTTGTGTTTATTGGAAAGCAGCCTGTGAATCCCTGCCACACCGACATCAAATAACCTCTCCACACGATTTCCCATGGTTTCAGCAGTTACAGCAGCTTCCTCGGCTATGGGAATATCGGAAGTTCCAGCCGTGATCACCAGGATTGTGCTCTTGGTTTTAGGGATCACCTGCTGACTGATAACAACAATGCGGGCTGCCTCATGATAGTGAACATTGGGACCCAGGTCCTGCAAGGCTTCATAGACATTTCGATCTGCCCTGGTCGCCATGATGTTGGCATTCTTATCCAGCATGCGTTCGACAATTCCCCTGATCTGTTCCGGCGTTTTGCCTTCGCTGAATATGGTTTCAGGACAACCCGTGCGTAATTGGCGATGGTGGTCCACCATGGCAAAGCCCAGGTCTTCGTAAGGCAGATTCTTCAAGCGGGAGATGGCATCCTCGATATCCAGCTTCCCCTCTTTAAGTTGGTGCAACAATGATTTAATCAGGTGTTCATCCATGTTCATTTGCCTTGATTAGGGTTTTCCGAGCTGCTGATTGAGTCTTCCCGTCCGATAACTCTCCAAATCCAGAGTCACAAAGGTGTATCCGATGTCTTTCAGTTCCCGGGCGATACTTTCCATTTTTTCTTCATCAAACAGAAGATGACGCTCTTCTGCTGCCACTTCGATCCGGGCGAGGTTGTCGTGATGGCGGACACGAAACTGTTTGAATCCTAGGTTGCTTAAAAACGCCTCGGCCTTTTCGATCGTTCTCAGATTGCTTTCGGTGATTTCAGTGTGATAGGGGATACGGGAGGCCAGACAGGCTAATGAAGGCCTGTTCCAGGTCGAAAGTCCCAGTTTTTTTGATGCCTCCCTGATATCACTTTTGGTGAACTCACACTCAACCAGGGGGGTCTGTACCTTCAACTCTCCGATGGCTTTCATTCCGGGCCGATAGTCGGAGAGATCATCGATATTGGAACCGTCCATTAGAATCGAGAATCCCCTTTCTGATGCGTATTCTTTCAGGGCTCCAAAGATCCTCTTCTTGCAGAGATAACAGCGCTCGGGGGTATTAGCCAGGACCGAGTCGTCCGGAAGACCGGGAGTGATGATTTTATGGGGTATTCCGATCTGTTCGGCAAAGGCCTTGGCTTCCATGAGTTCATCCCGGGGGATAAATATCGAATCGATGGTCAGTGCGAGACAGTTTTTCCCAAGGATTTTAAATGCTATAGCCGCAAGAAAACTGCTGTCCACTCCCCCGGAATAAGCAATTGCCACTTTACCGGCCTGCTGCAAGAGAGTGTTCAGTTTTTTGAGTTTGTCATCGAGTTTCATTTTAAGTTCCGCAAACTTCTTGAAAATAGTTCCGGAAAACCGGTATCGGGATATTTTATATCAGTTTACCACAATAGTGGGATTTGACGAGCGCTGATATTCATAAGTTAAACATTACAGCATCTTGGGATAAGAAGTAATATAATATAAGCACCCGGTCCAGGATAAAATTTGATAACACCCGGATTCTGCATGTTGGTGAAGCCAATCCGCGGTTGAACTTAGTTTTGGAGGAGATCCATGACAACCCGCAGAATTCAAACGAAATAACTTGCGGGCAGAATGCGGTCAGGAGCGTAACAGGAATCAAAACAGGGACAACGCAACTGGACTTTCAGCCCCGGTTATGAGGTATTAAATCGGGAAGATGAGATTGCAAGGATTTCAATCAATCAAAGTTTAGCAATCTTAATATCTGTTTTAACTTATGGGTGCAAACGACCTTCTGATTTGCCCAATTATATCTTTCTGTTAGAATAACATCCGGAAAGCAGGCCGGGTTTGAGGTCCCGAATTTTTTTCAATGGCGTCAAATAGGGAAACTTGCAGGATTCCGGAGGGAATATGGCTGATGTTGCAATAATGGAGTGTAGGAGTTACGACGATGACGAAGTAAAAAACGCTGTTGAGAAAGGGTTTGCTCTGTTAGGAGGCGCTGGCAAGTTTGTAGGCGCCGGGGAGAAGATTTTGCTGAAACCCAACCTTTTGGTGGCAGAGAAACCGGAAAAATGTGTTACGACTCATCCGTCTGTCTTCAGGGCTGTGGTCGAGGTTATGCTATCAACTGGTGCAGAGTTGAGTTATGGAGATTCCCCGGCTTTCGGAGGAATGGCAAAAGCAGCCCGAAAAGCCGGTTTGGCAGAGATAGCTTTGGAGTTGAAGGTAAAAGCGGCTGATTTCAAAAATGGAAAAGAGATCTTTTTTGAGCAGGGAGTTCAAAATCGTAAATTTGTTATCGCCGAAGGAGCTTTGGAGTGCGATGGCATTATCAGCCTTCCTAAACTGAAAACCCATGCCTTGGAACGTCTCACCGGATCCATCAAAAATCAGTTCGGTTGTGTTCCGGGGGTTCTGAAAGGAGAATTTCATGTTAAGCTGCCGGACGCTCACCAGTTTGGAAGGATGCTTGTCGATCTGAATAATTATTTAAAACCGCGCCTCTATGTCATGGATGGAGTGCTCGCCATGGAGGGAAACGGTCCCCGGGGTGGAAAACCCAGGGCCATGAATGTCATTTTGATTTCCAGCGATCCGGTTGCGCTTGATGCCACCGTATGTCGACTTGTGGGGCTAAATCCGGAATATGTTCCCACTATCAAATATGGATGTGAAAGCGGTGCCGGGGTCTATATCGAAGAGGAGATTCGACTCCTGGGGGATGATATCAAACCATTGAAATGCAATACCTTTGACATTCGAAAAAAACCAATCCGAAGCTTTCAACCCGGTCGAAAGGGATTGCGGGGAGTGATCAATGACCAGTTGGTGTCGAAACCCCGGATCGTTGCAGAACTCTGCAATGGCTGTGCGACCTGCGTGTCCATGTGTCCGGTTCAACCACGTGCCCTGTCGCAGAAAGGAGAGGACAAGGAGGCCCCGCCGGTATATGACTACAATGAATGTATTCGCTGTTACTGCTGTCAGGAAGTCTGTCCCGAGGGTGCCATTGAGCTCAGCAAACCGTTACTGAGACGGGTTTTGGGTCTGTTTAACCGATAGGCCTGATTTCAAGTATCTCTACCCGGTCACCGATTTCGGCGTAGGCGTAATTCCCCTGGAAAACCGGTCCCGGGTTAATGATTTTGGTTTCACCGATGGCGTCAACTCCCCTGCCCTCGTGAATATGCCCGCAAAAGCAGACCAGTGGCTGGGTCCGTTCGATAAACTCACGCACGCTTTTTGATCCGACATGCATTCCATTGCCAAGCGCGTCCGCTTTGGTATTGATGGGAGGTTGATGGGAGACCAGGACCAGGGGTTGTATACCCTGGTATCCATTGACCGAGGCCTTTAATTGCGCCTCTAGGTAGTGTTCGGAGACCTCAAATGGGGTGCCTTTAAAGGGCGTTTCCAGCGAGGCACCCAGACCTGCGAAAGCCAGGTTACCAAGATATCGATGGGAGCCGTTCAGGTTGACATCCATTTTGTCCATTGTTTTCTCTGTTTCCGGGTAGTCGCAGTTTCCCGGAACCGCGAAAACATTTTTATTGAATCGCCACACCCACTCGATGATCTCTTTCATATCCGTTTCATGACCGAAATTCGTAATGTCACCAATCAGCAACACCAGGTCCGCCTCTTCAATCCTCGGTACCAAGCGTTTCAGTTGATCCATTGCTCCATGTATGTCCGGTAATCCCAGTATGATCATTTTCTCACTCTTAGCAGAAGTTTTTACGTTGGTGTCGGGTAATTCAGTTCTCGCATTCTGTCGGGCCTTCAATCAGATTGTCATGGCAAGCGGCCCGATCCTGATTCTTATGCGGTATTTGCAAACAGGTCAACAATATCCTGCAGTGAATCGACCTGCAGATCGGCAAGGTTCTGCCAGTTTCTTTTTCGATGCAGATCGACGTGAATGGTGTTGATTCCGGCATTTCTGCCTGCCTGCAGATCGTAAATATCATCGCCAACCATCACAGTCTGATCGATAGTGGCTTCCCAATGGTCGAGCAAATGTCTGATCCCCGAAGGATCAGGTTTTGGCAGGGCTTCATCCCGCCCCAGAATCACTCCATCTTTAAAACATGAGGAGATTCCGATTTTTTCCAGCGATCTCCTGGCATTCGCCCTGGTGTTTCTGGTAATGATTCCCATTCGAACCATCTTTGTTTTGAGCAGGTGTACCAGGTTTAAGGTTCCAACTGCCGGCAGGGCATTATCAGCCAGAACTATCTCAATTTCGTTCAATCGGTTCAGCAACCGGATTCGGGCAGTGCTTTCCAGGCCGGTAATATGACCCAGGATATCTTTTCCTTCGGGAACCCCGAGCTCCCGTCTGATGGCAGGGAAATCATGAACGGCCACCGTCAGGGTGCCGTCGAGATCAAAAATCCAGAATCTCTTGTTCAGGATATCGGAAACGTTTGGTTTGGCCGCATCCATAATGTTGATCAGTGAAGCTTGTTGTTTGAAATAATACGGGTTGTCTGTCGGTTGGGAAATACAGAATCTGTAAATATTTCAATCTTATACTAACCGGACACCATGATCAAGCAAGGAATATCGGCTTGTCTGTCATCTCTACACGGACAATAGAATTTGAAGACGTGGGATCAATCGCCCTGACAAGCCAAAGGATTTGATAACTGAAAATTTGGCCAACCACAGGCACCAAACAATTCCACCTTTGCGAACGAAGTTGAGCCATTTGCCGGGATGCAGGCGAGTCATATTGATTTTTAAGGAAAAATCATGAACACTGGAATCGTGGAATTCATCCGATATTTATGTAATGCTGCCTGTCATATCGATACTCAACATCCGGAGTTTCGCCAAGCCTTCTCCTGATTCCGTCTAACAGCCAGGCCGCAATCCAATAGTAATTTAACTTACAAAAAACGTGTCAATGACAACAAAACAATTCAGTTCATCCAGCACTAACGCCGTCCATGCCGGCGAAACCAGGGAGAAATACGCCGATTCGCTGACCACTCCCATTTTTCAAACTTCAACCTATACCTTCAAGGATACAGCGGAGATAGAGGCATACACCAAGCATAAGAAGGACCGTTTTGAATATGGAAGATATGGGAATCCAACCGAAAAAATCGCGGAACGACGGCTGGCTGCGCTCGAAAATGCCGAGGATTGTGTTCTGTTCGCATCAGGGATGATGGCAATTACCACGACTATTTTTGCTATTGTACAAAGCGGAGACCACATCGTCATAACCGATGATTGCTATAAGAAGACCCTTGAGTTTTGCGAGTCCTACCTGAAACGGTTCGGGATCGACTGCACCATCGTTCCCTTTGGTGACTACGAACTGATGGATCGATCGGTCAAGAGCAATACCCGCTTTATTTTCTCCGAATCTCCAACGAATCCCTACCTGAATGTGTTTGATCTGGAAAAGTTCAGGGAGATCGGGAAAAAGCATGATGTTATTACTTTCATAGACAGCACTTTTGCCACACCGGTCAATCAGCGTCCCCTGGATTGGGGCATTGATCTGGTGATGCACAGTGCCACCAAGTACTTCGCCGGTCACAATGATATTCTGGCGGGTGTTGTCCTGGGCCGGTCCGATCTCATTTCCAAGATTCGAAACCTGCATAAGGCGCTGGGTGGTGTTATCGATGCCAATTGCGCTTATCTGCTGATTAGAGGATTGAAAACCTTTCCCCTGCGGGTGAAAAAGCAGAATGAATCCACCCTGGAAATCGCCCATTATCTGGAAGGCCACGCAAAGGTGAAGAAGGTCTATTACCCCTTCCTGGAAAGCCATCGACATTATGATATCGCCACTGGGCAGATGCAGGGCGGTGGCGGTGTGGTCTCTTTTGATATCGAAGGCGACCTGGAAACGTCCAAAAGATTTATCGATGCCCTGGAGATGATGTATATCGCCCCAAGTCTTGGAGGGGTGGAAACGCTCATCACCCATCCGGCCCTGGTTAGTTATTATGACTACACCAGGGAACGACGGTATGAGCTGGGAATTACCGACACATTGTTCAGGTTGGCAGTCGGTATTGAAGAAACAGAGGATATCATCGCGGATCTGGAAAAGGCATTTGCCAGTATATAAATCTAAACTTAGATCTTCTCTTCGAAAAGGTAGTAGTCTGAATCTTCCATGCCCAGGGCTTGGTAAACGCTCTGGGCGGTTTTGTTGTTCTTTTCCACGTAAAGTCTTATGGCCGAGACATTTCCTTTGTTGACAGCCAGTGATTTGGCATGGTTGTACAATCGGGAATAGATCCCCTGTTTCCTTCCCTCAGGGCGTACATAAACACTCTGCACCCACCAGAAATCCCGATTGCGCCAGTCGCTCCATTCCGTCGTAATCATCAGGGCCCCGAGTACTTCACCCTCTCTTTCCGCAACCAGGTAGAAACCCTTCTGGGGATTATCAATGGCGTATTTGACGCCAGCGAGAGCTTCTTCTTCATCAAGCTTCATGTTTTCTGTTTCCAGGGCGTTTCTAATATTGAACTCGGTTAATACTTTAGCGTCGTTTTGAACTGCAGTTCTGATACTGATCTCATTGCTCATTGTCTGATAATGCTCGGTGGTTTGTAGTTAAGGGCCTACCGGTCAGGTGGCGAACAGATGGATTTTTAAAACCTTTTAATCCTGGTATGATTAGGTCTAATCCTGTTACATCGAACCGGAAAATCGTCCCCGGGATTGGAACATAATCCGGTTTGATCGATAATACTTAGCTGATTATCCGGAATTTGAACATGAGGGGTATCAGGAATACCAGTAGAACCCGCTGTGCAATGAAGGAAGTTTTCTTATAATTCGAAATTAATTGATTGACTTAAAGGATGAGTTTATATAGACCGGTCGAAAGCCGTTTCGGGAATTACGGGCGCTGCAAATGTGCGGAATCGGAGCGCAGGGTTGACATGACTACAGTTTGTCAAAAATTTTTTCTTGGTAGAGGGGGGTTCGGATGTTATAGTAGTGTTTAATTGTCAGGCTCAACATGATGTTGGCCTTAGTTCTAATCCATGCAATTCGGAACCTTAATGAAAAACAGACCGAAGAAACCAAATCAGAAGAATCGTCCGAAGAACAGAAAAAAAGACTCTGATTTTATTAAGGAAATTGAGTACCATTTGAATCAAAACGGCAATGATACCCAGATTATCAGGAATATTGCCATCTCTTCATTGATTCCCAAGGTGGATTCAGAGAGACGAAACCGATTTTCAGAACAATATAATCTGACCGGCGTACCCTATTTCATGGGGCTTGAAGACGAACTTGCCCGAAAACAGGACGTGCAGGCATACTGGTCCTTTACCATGATGGTGAAGGAAGGAGGAGACCACAAGTTGCTGTTTTCATCTCAAGAGGACGCCGAGGAGTTGTATACGGAATTTCTCAAGGATTAAACCTACCTGCCCTTTGTTTCTGACAATCCTAATGTCAAGCATAACGCTGTAAAGGGCTTGCCAGCCCTCCCCGAACCCGCCGAAACCCACACTAAAAACCGGAAAAAACCGGAGTTTTGATCTGTCATTACCCTCGCAATCGGATTTGATCCTTCATTGTTATTAATCGCTTAAATATTGCAGAAAAACCAAGAACCTGATAATCACTTGGGTGGAAAATCCATTCTCATGAAGGGGCATTCGAGTGCACGGTCATCTCAAATTAAAGGCTGATTATGTCTGATAAGAGGAAGCACAACCGATTCAAAATCTACCAGATGATCCAGATGTCGATCGGTAAGGAAAAATTTATTTCCTGCGAGGGGATTAACATCAGTAAGTCCGGGATGCTGGTTAAAACCAATTTTGAGATTCCAATCTCCGCTCGTTTTTTTCTGCTTTTCGAAGTTCCCCTGGATAAAGGGAACTATGAAATACGCTGTGAAGGTCTCGCGGCGCACGTAAAGAAAATGGAAGAGGGATACGAAATTGGCATCTCCTTTTCCGATCTGTTTGAGGACGATGAGAGAATTCTGGAGATGTATCTAGCCGAATTGGCAAAAAACGACTGAAGTTTGATCAGACTAGAGGAGGAAATCCTGTGTGTGGGCTTTGATACAGATTTCGAATGTCTGCAGGAGACTTTTCCGGGAATCGACTTCGGCCTTTATCTCAAACCGAATTACAATATCGTCCCTTCACAGAACGTTCTCACCATTACAAGGTTTCATCCTGACAGGGCTGCCCCGTATCATTGGGGATGAATTCCGTAATCCCGCCAACAATACACCCGAGTGTTTCAAAGATGTTTAGTCGTCAAAATCTCCTTCCGGGCCTTTGTCCACGTTCAGTTGAGATCCCTTTTCCCTGATTTTGCTCACAGTCCATTCTTTGGGATCTTCGACTCTTTCCGCTTTGGGACCGATATTGTGTGAGCCGGCAGCCAGAAGAATTTCAATTCCCTTGTCCGCTGTGTCCTCGGCATTGAAGACATCAACAAGCATGGAGTAAACGAAATCTTCAACCCGTTTGATCATTCTCTCCCTGATCTCTTCGGGCTGCCCCAGAATTTTGTTTTCAAAGGGCAGGTTCAGCTTTTTGTAATTTCCCTTTTTCCAGCCCTTATCATCGGCGTAGGCAACCATTTCCGACCATAACTCCTCTGTCACTCCTTCATCCTTAACTTTGCGAAAACTGCCATTGTCGTCCAGGATGGCATTGCCATAATCGTTGACTTCAAGCCCCCATGAAATCATTTGCAGGGCTGTGGCAACATTTGCCTTGGTGGTTTTGGTTTTAAGGGCAATTTCCCGCAACCGCTCGGAGCTGTTACCCGAAGTTCCGTGCTGGGCACCGGATACCTGGTAGCGGGCGATGGCATTGTGGATTTCTGCTGTCAACTCCACCTGAATTCCGGCGTCACTGGCTTCCAGGCCATGGGTGGTACCATTGTTGAGGGCGATCCAATCCGGATACACCTCATGGGCATTGAGGCCTTTCAATAGAAACAGGGCTTCTTCAACGGTTGATAATCCCTGCTTGCCTTTGATTTCGCCCACCTCGGTTTCCAGTCCGGCCCAGTCCGGGATAAAGGGATTCAATTTGAGACTGGCCAGCAGGTTTTGATCATCCGGCAAGTGAGAGGCGTCAACGGCAATGGACGTGATACCGGCATCAAACATACTGGGAATCTCTATCTGCGCACGGGTGATGTCCCTGTCACTCTTGATTCCATAGTGATCGGCATGAATGGCCACCGGAACGGTTATCCCGAGTTGGTTGCAAGCAGCGTCGACCTGGCGGGCGAGGTTCCAAAAACTGGATGCACAATAGGCTCCGGCACCCCCTTCGGACTTGGCGATTTCAATGATCAAAACCGAGTTTGCCTTCCGAGCTGCTCTCAGGGCTCCCTGAATGACAATATTACTGCGCCCGTTTGCCGCCATGGCGATAGCATTTCCCCTGTTCAGCATTGCACGATCAATAACCTTACCGCTGACCAACAGCGCCTTCGAATTAGGAAACAGTTTTTTGACATTGGGGGGACGTCCGATTTCCAGTGCCTTGATATATTCCGCGGTATATTTTTTCGCTGTCGTTGTCATACTCAATCCTTTTTGTGATATCTTCCGGTTTTTCACTTCTTTTCCCGAAAACAGCATTACAGAAACTAAGTTCATTCTCAATGTAAGCCAATTCGGGGCTTTGTCGTTTTTATTGTCCCACAAGTATCAGAAAATCAGACGATTGTAAATGGAATGGATGGTTGTTGCGGGGGATGATTGGAGAGGAAAAACAATGGCTGCAGCGGTTTGAATCAGCCGCTGCAAGCGAACACCGATGGCTATTGACCTTTTAGATCTTTACGCAGTATCTTTCCAACGTTGGTTTTGGGCAGGTCATCCCTGAACTCAATCTCGACCGGCCACTTGTACTTGGCCAGCTTTTCCTTACAATAGGTCATCAGTTCATCGCTGGTCGCTGTCTCTCCTTCCTTGAGGACGACAAAAACCTTAACCGCTTCGCCCCGATGCGGGTGAGGAACTCCTACCGAGCAGGCCTCCATCACTTTCGGATGCTCGTAAAAAACCTCTTCGATATCCCTTGGATAGACGTTGTACCCGCCCGATATGATCAGGTCCTTTTTTCGATCCACGATATAAAAATAGCCGTCTTCATCCATCTTGGCGATGTCACCTGTGGCCAGCCAGCCATCTTCGGTCAGGCAGCCTGCCGTTTCTGTCGGTTTGTTGAGATAGCCTTTCATAACCTGGGGACCTTTGATCAGCAGTTCCCCGATTTCGCCTACGGGCAGGTCGGTTTTTCCATCGTCCAGGTCAACGATCCGACACAGGGTATCAGCGATAGGCAGGCCGATACTACCGATTTTTCGTGTTTTCTTGTTAAAGGGATTAATATGGGTCACCGGTGAAGATTCGGTGAGTCCGTATCCTTCCACAATCACAGCACCGGTCTTTTCCTCGAATCCATTGATCACTTCGATAGGCAGGGGGGCGCTTCCTGAAAAACAGCCCTTAATGGATGTCAAATCTGCAGAACCGACATTGGGATCGTTCAACATGCCGATGTACATGGTCGGAACCAGCGGAGCGAATGAGGGTTTGTACTTGGCGATATCGCTCAACAGGGCATCGGCCTGGGGTTTGGCAACCAGCACATTCCCCCAACCCTTATAGATGGCAAAGTTCATCGAGGTTGAAAGACCGAAAACATGAAAGAAGGGAAGGGCTCCCAGCATCATCTCGGTTCCGTTTTCAAAAGAGGGAAACCAGCCGGAAATCTGCTGAACCTGTTCACTGAGATTGGCGTGTGTCAATTCCACCCCCTTGGAGACACCGGTTGTTCCGCCCGTATATTGATACATGGCAGTTTCTTCGGGCTTCAAATCCGCAGTCTTGGAACCCGGCTGATATTTGGCAAGTATTTCCTTCCAGCGGTAAAGCTCTTCTGCCGGTTTGACCGTAGCGGCAAGCCCTTTCTTTTTTGCCACCAGCGGAAAAAGCAGGCTTTTGGGAAAGGGAAGGTAATCGCCAATGGAGGTGTAGATAATCTGCTTGATCCCGGTTTTGGGGCGAAGATCAATCATGCGGTTGCAGAGCAGATCCAGGGTAATCAGAACCTTGGATCCGGAGTCGTTAAACTGGTGGTCGAGTTCCCTGTCCGAATAGAGCGGGTTGTTCATAACAGCAACGCCGCCGATCTTCATGATGGCATAATAGCTCACCACACAGGGAATCAAATTCGGCAGGAGGATTGCTACGGCATCTCCTTTCCTGACGCCAAAATCGGTAAGACAGGCGGCAACACGATCAACCGCTTCGCCCAGTTGGCGATAGGTCATCTTGTAACCCTGGAATATCAGGGCGGTATTGTTTGGAAACTGCTTGACGGATCTTTCCAGAAACTCGGGGAGAAAGGCGTTTTCATAGTCCAGTTTGTCCTGTACACCTTTTTCATAAAAATCAAGCCAGGGCCTGTCGCTGTAATTTTTTTCTGCCATTTTCGTTCCTCCTTAAACTTACGAGTAAAGGACACTTATGTGTCCTGAGGCTGTTTTACGCCGCTTCCGGGTTGCGATAATCCGATTGCCGGACCGGACTATCCATAACACTTCCAGCAGCAATCCCTCGAAGATTGGTGCTATTCCTTTAGCAGCTCTTGCAGTTGCCTCATTGTGAAAAACAATCTCAACATGACGGCGCTTCAACGGGGCAGCCACATGGTGACAATGCTTTGGTTTACGTCTCCATCTATTGGCATTAACACGAACAAACCTTTGTAGTCACAGGATTAATGCACGGAAACTGAATTTTTTTTGATTTAGCGGCAGTATGTTGAAATTTAAAATGTTTTAAAATACTTCATTTCATGCCCGCCTGAGGCGACATGACATCAAAGTGCCCCGGGGTGAGAAACATTATTTGCTTGAAATCATCCTGTTAATGCCACAGGTTATACTGTGGAAGAGAGTATCGGCGGATTAAACGAAAGCAGCACGGGTATTGCGTGTTCTTGTCCTGATTTGGAGAACGAAAGGTCCGGACCGAAGTTCGATGATTGATCCAACAGGTATTTTTGTGTTAAATTGCTCTTTAACGCCCACTATCAGCTAGACTTCAGGATTTAGCTTTGCTATTGCATAAGGTGGATGTTCGGATTCCCGGAAGGGGTCCGTTGTCAGGCAGGTAGATCCTGCGGTTGTTATCCCTAAAGTAAAGGGTAATACAGGCTCATTATAAATCGGGAATTATTACGGGGCAGTTTTTATGGCGATCGAACCGGATAGTGTAACATCACAACACGAGGGAAGGGAACTCCCAATCATTAAAGTCATCGGCGTCGGAGGAGGAGGAGGCAATGTTGTGAACCGGATGATTGAAGACAATATCAAGGGTGTCGAATACATTGCGATGAACACGGACGCTATGGCGCTGGGTTCATCCAGGGCTGATATCAAAGTCCCCCTGGGAAATGAAATCACCAAGGGGCTGGGAGCCGGAATGAATCCGGAAGTAGGTCGTGTATCAGCGGAAGCTGAAGTGAATATCTTTGAAGAGATTCTGTACGGGGCCGATATGGTATTTCTGGCGGCGGGAATGGGCGGTGGAACCGGAACCGGTGCTATTCCGGTGGTGGCCGAGGTTGCAAAGGAGATGGAAATCCTTACTGTCGCGGTAGTGACCACTCCCTTCAGTTTCGAAGGTAGAAAGCGTACCCAGGTTGCCGAAGGGGGGCTGGGGGAGTTGAGAAAACACATCGATACCCTGGTGACGATCCCCAACACCAGATTGCTGCGACTGGCATCGGAAAAAACAACCATGACCGAAGCCTTTACCATGGCTGATGAAGTCCTCAAGCAGGCTATTAGCGGGATCACGAACCTGGTCAACCTTGAGGGGATTATCAATCTCGATTTTGCAGACTTAAGAACTGTAATGGAGGACAAAGGCGGCGCCCTCATGGGCACCGGCATGGGAAAAGGTGAAAATCGCGGATTGGAAGCTGTTAAAATGGCTATCAATAGTCCTTTGATCAGCCAACCGATCAGCGGAGCAACCGGAATTATCATTAATATCGTGGCCGACGAGGAATTTCCACTTCTGGACGCGGAAGCGGCGGCAACCTTCATTCAGGAATCTGCCCACGAAGATGCCGATGTGATTTTCGGTCTGGTGTATGACAAGTCATTGAACAACGAAGTGATGGTTACGGTCATTGCGACCGGGTATGAGAGATCCTTCAAGGAAAAAAGCACCCGACTCATAAAAAGAGCCCCGCTCAGGGTTGCCGATAGCATCAAACAGCAGATCACCCGTCCGGCAATCCAACATAAAAAGAAGGAAGAGGAGCCAAAGCCGAAAAAGGTGGAGGAGATCGAGCTTCCCCATTTCATGCGACATCGGGAGAAATAGTTCGCTCTGAACCGAGAAGACTCCCCTGTTTAACCCGTTCCGTAAATCTTCTTTTTATCAGAACTCACCCGCTGAAGTCCTGTTGCGACCTAATAAAGGCTGAGTCCGGCGATCTTTAATCGCCTGTCGATTTCTGATCAGAGGAAATTCAATCTTGGGAAGAACCGTTTGAGCTGAAAGAGGATATTCCTCGTCTGCTGGTGACGGTTCATGGTGTAAAAATGAAAATGGGTAATCCCTCCCCGCAGCAATTCTTCCACCTGGCGCACTGCGAAGTCGGTTCCGATCTTCTCCACATCCTCCGACGAATCCTGGTGCTTCTCAATGTCCTTCAGCAGCTCTTCCGGGATTGTGGCGCCCGAAAGCTCGGTCATCCGCTTTATCTGCTTGGCATTGGAGATGGGGAAGATACCCGCAATCAAGGGAATATTGACACCTGCATTGCGCAGGTTGTTTTGAAATTCAAAGAGGTATTGATTGACGAAAAAGAGCTGGGTGATGATTCCGTTGGCCCCGGCGTTGATCTTTTCCAGGAGATACTTAAAATCCTCTTTCTTATTGGGGCTCTCCAGGTGGCCTTCGGGATATCCCGCCACTAGAATTCCCATATCCGAGTTCTCCCGAATAAACCGAACCAGCTCGCTGGCATAGGAAAAGCCGTCAACGGGCTTGATGAACCTAGTTTCCCCCTTGGGAGGATCACCTCTCAGGGCGAGAACATTGGAAATCCCATGGAACTCAAGGGAGGTGAGGAGTTCCTTAACTTCATTTCGATTCATCCCCACACAGGTGATGTGAGCCACACAGGTAACTTGGGCCAGATTGGTGAGGGCCGATGCAATCTCCAGGGATCTCTCTGCAGTGGATCCGCCTGCACCATAGGTCACACTGAAAAAATCGGGATTGAGACCTTTCAGTTTTGAAATAGCCTGGTAGATCTGCTTACGTCCCTGGTTTGTCTTTGGTGGAAAGAATTCGAAGGATACATGGGTATCGTATTTAAACAGATCGTAAATATGTGTGCTCACGAGTCACCTTTTTGAATGGTTTACAGGAATCATTCGTCTGATAATCTAAACTTACTAGACTTGACTCCCCTTAGGCAAATTTTTGTCAAAAGGGGTGCACCCGTTCGCTCAGCCAACTTGCCATATGCTTAAGCATACTGGAGACTGCGCCTGTTAGCCAAACCAGACATACTTAAGCAAGACATAATATCAGCTAATCGCTGGGATGGAAAAATCAGAAAGGCTCCGATTCAAGTCTCTGCCAGGAAGTTTTTCAGCATGGATTTGCCTTCCGGTGTAAGAATAGATTCCGGGTGGAATTGGATACCTTCGAGGGGATATTCCCGGTGGCGGATGCCCATGATCAGGTTCTCCTCATCTGCGGTCCAGGCGGTGATTTCAAAACAGTCCGGCAGACTCTCTCTTTCGACAATAAGGGAATGATAGCGGCCCACTTCTATCACCGCTGGTAGATGACGAAATATGCCCTGTCCTTCGTGTTTTACGGGAGAGGTTTTCCCGTGGAAAAGGGCAGGGGCGTGAACGATATTTCCTCCAAAAGCCTGACCCATACCCTGAAATCCGAGGCAGATACCCAGGATCGGAACATGAGAGGCAAATCTTTTGATCAGATCGATCATAATACCCGCCTGATCAGGCCTCCCCGGTCCCGGGGAGAGGACAATACGCTGGGGGGCCATCTCTTCAATCTCTTCCAGGGTTATCTTGTCATTACGAAAAACGCGGATCTCCTCACCCAGTTCCCCGAGGTATTGATAAAGGTTGAAAGTGAATGAATCGTAATTATCAAGCAGCAGTATCATCTGTTATTTCTCCCGGCAAGTTGGATGGCTTTCATCACCGCTTTAGCTTTGTTAATACTCTCCTCATACTCTCTTTCAGGAACTGAATCGGCTACGATCCCCCCACCGGCCTGGATATAAGCTTTGTCGTTCTTCACAAGCACGGAGCGGATTCCGATACAGGAATCGAAATTGCCATTGAAATCGATATTGGCGACTGCACCTCCATAGAATCCTCGCCTGGAGCATTCCAGTTCGTCAATGATCTCCATTGCCCTCACTTTGGGAGCACCGCTCAACGTTCCGGCAGGAAATGTGGCCTTCACCAGGTCGCTGTTGGATTTTCCTTTTTCAAGGACGCTTTCCAGGTTGGTTACAATGTGCATCACGTGAGAGTAGTTTTCAATGTACCTGAAATGGGTGGCTTTAACCGATCCGAATTGTGATACCCTGCCCAGATCGTTTCTTCCCAGGTCCACCAGCATCATGTGTTCCGCAAGCTCTTTGGGATCATTGAGAAGTTCCTCAGCCGCCTGCAGGTCTTCTTCCCTGTTTTCCCCTCTTTTGGCAGTTCCGGCGATAGGCCGCAGGGTCAGGGTGTCCTGTTCCCGTTTGACCAGGATTTCCGGCGAAGAGCCGGCAATCTGAAAATCGGGATAATGAAGATAAAAAAGATAAGGACTCGGATTAATGCGACGCAATGAGCGATATACCTCAAAAGGATCTTGCGTAAACCGCATGGAAAAACGTTGTGAAAGGACAACCTGGAAAATATCTCCTTCCACGATATAGTGCTTGGCCTTTTCAACAGCAGCCATATACTCATCCCGAGTCATATTGGATGAGAACTCGATCTCGCTATCGCTCTCCCGCGGAAGTTCCTGGACTATCGATTCACTTTTGAAAGAAGCAATCAGGTCCAGAAGATGTCGGATCTGCTTTTCACCTTTCTCGTATGCCCCTTCTTCCTCCGAGTCCAGGAGGGTAATCACCGACACTGACTGGTAAATATGATCAAAAATCAACACGGTTTTGGGCAGAATAAAAAGTGTGTCGGGAATGGCAAGATGATCCGGGTTTTTGTCGGGAATCTCTTCAATATGCCGGATATTATCGTAACCAAAATAGCCGACCACACCCCCCTGGTAAGGCAATAATTCATCGGAGAGAATGGGACGGAATCTCTCCATAACCCTGAACAGCTCATCCAGCGGATTGGCCTTTAACTCTTCAGTACCAACCGCGGAGCGGATTTCGATCTGTCGGCCCCGGGATTTGAACACCATCAAAGGATCAAGGCCTATCCAGGAATATCGACCCAGTTTCTCATTCTGCTGAACGGATTCAAGGAGATAAGAATAGGGTGAATCGTTTCGTATGGCTTGGTATACCTGTACCGGGGTTAGACTGTCTCCCGTAATCCTGAGGGTCAGGGGAACATATTTGTGTTGTTGTGACAGTCTATTGTATTCGGATCGTTCCGGTTCCATCTCATCTCCGGTTGGGATTCTGATTCTGCCGTTTGGCGGCATCTCGATCAGACCTGAATTCAGCAAGTGTTTCTATATATAGAAACATATCATACGAAAGAAAACAATTTATGCCAATACCAAAACCTGCCTGATGGTTGCGCTCCATCAATTTAACCACGGTCTATTTTATAACCGGGGCTTTTAATCGAAGGATTTGTCTTCAACGTCAGTGGTGGGATTTTCGGCCTGTTGGCGACAGACGGCTGCCTTTTTTTCCTCTTCCAGGTGATCAAAGACTTCGGCCAGCGTCTGCCAGGCAGATTTGAATTCCCGATTTGCCGCAACCGACCTCAAAAGCATTTTGCGAGCAGAATCGTAGTCCGAATTGAGCATCCGGAGTTTGGCAAGGCCGAGCCAGGCTTCTGCATGTTTCCTGTTTATGGCGACTGCGCTTTGATAAGAGGTTTCAGCTTCGGTGACCTCTGCCATATCCCGCAGGATCTCTCCCCTTCTGCTCCAGGCATCTGCATTTGCCTGAAATCGGGAGAGGGACTCATCATATGCATCCAAGGCTTCCCGATGATTGCCCCTGCTTTGTTCAATTTTGCCAAAGAAGAACCAGGAACGATGGTCGTCGGATTTTAAGGCGTGAGCCTTTTGAATCCACTCAAAAGCCGAGTCCATCTCGCCCCTGCAATATTCCAGTTCAGATTTGAGAAGAATGAAATCGTACTTTTCAGGATCTTCATCCAAACCCTGGCGAATCAGTTCAGAAGCATTGTCTCTATCCTGAAGATCCAGGTAGATTCGGCAGAGTTGATTGGTCAGGACTTGGGAACGAACTCCTTCTTCCTTATCCTCTTTCAACAATTTGATAGCGATTTCCGTATATCCGAATTGGAAAAGCAGTTCAGCAGAGACGGCGACTTTGTGATCATCGATTTTGTGATCGCTGAGCAGCCGGGGCAGCGTTTTAGCCAGATCATCGAGTCGGTGATATCTTTTATGAAGACGAAACAGGTAGTTCCAGACCTTTGGCGAAAGATCCAGAAGGGGCAACAGTTCTTCAAGGCAGCGATAAGCAAGATCATACTTACCGGCCATGAGCAGGAGTTCGCAAGCTCTCGACCAGACCCGGGTGTTGTTTTTTAAATAACTTTTGGCGTTTTTCAGATACTTCAAACCTGTGTTTTCCGAGCCATTCTCTAGAGCGATTATACCGAGACGGTACCAGGATCGTCCGTCCCCGGGATCGGCTTTGACTGATTGTGTCAGACATTGGAACTCTTCTTCCAGGTTGTTCTCAAGCAGGTAAAGCTGGGCAAATGTCGACCACATGAAGTGATCCTTGGCAGATACAGGTAAACTGCTTTTCAGAAAAGAGTAGGCCATATCCCTGTTTCCTTGCTCCTGTAGCAAACGGGCTGTTTTGTGGATATTTTCCTTGTCATTGGGGTTCTCAGAAGCCAGTTTGAGACGTGTCTTCACTTCCAGATCTTTTCTGCCGCTGAGTGAATATGCATCAGCCAGCATAGAGACATACTGTGGCCGGTCGCCCTTGAGTCGGATTAACTCGCGGATTCTTGAGACAGCATCGGGAGAGGAGGTGTCAAGCAGTGCCTTAACCAGGTATTCCAGTGTCTCGGCATCGTTTTCGTCTTTTTCCATAACCCGGCTGAACCAGGTAATGGCCTCTTTTTTCTCTCCTCTTTTGAACAACAGTTCTCCCAGGTTAAAGCAACTGTCGGAGAAAGAAGGATCGATCCGGATAGCTGTTCGATACGCTTCTTCGGCTTTCATCTCATTCTCTGCCAGGAGATAGCTGTTTCCCAGGTTATTCCAGGTGACCTCGGAAGTTTCGTTCAGTTTGATTGCTTCAAGAAAAGCTTTAACGCTCTCCTCCGGGTCTCTCAGGGCATAATAACCCAGGCCCAATTGTTGCCAGCTCTGGAAATCTTCCCCGTCGAGCTCGATGGCCTTTTTTGCCGATTCAATGGAATCCTCGTAAGCTCCGGTTAAATACTGGGTTACAGCAAGGCCTGACCACGCTTTGGGCTGTTGGGGGTCCAGCTCCAGAGCTTTTTGGTAAAAGTGTATGGAATCATCGTATTCGTTTCTCTGGTGAAAAAGCACAGCGACATTAGCCCAGGCTTCATGATCTTTTGGGCTCAAACGAATCACATTTTCATAAGCGTTAAGTGCGTTGTCGATATAGCCCAGTTTCTGATAGGCCAGGGCTAGGTTATAGTGGGAGCGGGCATGATCGGGATTCAGCTTGGTGGCTTGTTTGAGGTAGACTATGGCCGACTTGGGATCGCCGGATTGGATAATGGCAACACCGAGATCACAATACGCATCAGGAGAATTCCGGTTTTCCAGCATTCTTCTCCGCAGCATGAGAATTTCGGCCATTGAATTTTGATCGCTAGTTTCTTCTTTGGGACGGTTAACCTGCATATTGCTTATCTTTGGTTGAGTGGATTTTAAACCGTTGCTATGAACCGATGGATGGCGTTAGCCGGTCAGGCGATCCAGTCGTAATCTATCCCGATCGTCAAAGAGTCGTTTGGATGCGATCCATAAGGCTGCCATGATACCAAAACCGGTTCCTGAAGCAATCAAAAACATGATAAGTATCTGGTATTTAACCGCCTCAAACGGAGAAGTGCCGGACAGAATCTGACCGGTCATCATCCCCGGCAGATTGACAATACCTGCGGTTGCCATTGAATTGACGATGGGAATCAGTCCCGAACGGGTACTTTCCCGACGTATCGAAGAAATGGAATCATCGCTGTTGTATCCCAGTAATAGCTGCTGTTCAATGATCTCCCGTTGATCCCAGACGGACTGGCTGAAGCGATCCATGCCTACCGAAATACCATTCATGGTATTCCCCAGGATCATACCTAATAGCGGAATGGCATATTGCGGTGCAAACCAGGGTTGGTTCTGAATGACGACTAACAGTGTAAAAGCGGTGACCGTGAATGAGGACAAAAACATGGACAGGGTACCAATACCAAATCCCCAGATCCCCCTGAACCGTTTCTGTTGTCGGGCAAACACCTCCCGTCCGCCGACAAACAGCATTATCAAAGCCATGCCACCAATAAGAATAGGGTTGGACAGATCAAAAAGTATCTTCAGTACCAACCCCAGCAGGATGAGCTGTAGTGTCATCCTGAAAGCGGAAAAAAGGAGTTGTCGCTGAAGATTGATTTTCATTCTCCAGGAGACAAAGGCAAGCAGAATTACCAATCCGGCTGCCAGTGACAAATCCAGGGGAGTCAGCAGTATCATTGATTATCCTCGATCTCTGCGCAGGTTTGTTAAGTTATGCATTGATTCAGGATCCTTCAGGCGGAGTTCTGTTCTGAACCATTCTCAATTAAACCACCCGGCGTCATCAGGTAGTGAGAATCGGCCACTCTCTTTACCTGCTCCATATCGTGGCTGATCCAGACAACGGGAGTCATATAGGTTTTTCTGTAATCCTCGATTAGACCCTCTATTCTGACTACGTTATCCGGGTCAAGACTGGCTGTCGGTTCATCGAGAAGAAGAGCTTTCGGTTTGTTGAGCAGCAATCTGGCCAGGGCAAGTCGCTGTCTTTCTCCGGTTGAAAGCCGGTTGATCTGCCATCCTGTCACGTCTAACGAAAATCCAACTTTTCGCAGGAGTTCGGCATCGATTGTGGGGAAATGGTCGTCCACCTGATCTTTCCACCACCTGCTTTCTGCCGGGAGCAATCCCACTGATCTTCTCCAGGCAGAAGGTTTGAAGTCGGCGGCTGATTTTCCGTCTAAAAAAACCTCACCCTGGTGGGGATCAAGGTCGGCAATGGCCCTTAAAAGCAGTGATTTGCCTGATCCTGAGGACCCGGTAATGCAGGTGCAGTTGCCCGGCACCACGGTCAGGTTATAAGGTCCCTTCTCACGAGTGATAAGAGACCGGATGCGCAATCCGTTCAAGTGTGAGCTCCGTTGGGTTATCACATGGAGGTTCCGGGTGTCGCCGGTCATAGTAACTCCTGAGTTTGTCAGAAACACAACCACGAGGATTTACCTGATCGGTTCGATCAGCCGGAAGATTGTCTTTGATTTATCTTAATCAAGCTTAGAGTCTGAAATCACAATCGTCAATCATCGAGAGATGGCAAGTGTTTGATCCATCGTTATATGGATGTGCGGTTGACAAGCTGAATCTTTCACTTAAGAATCCGAGAAGAAGGTTTAGGTAAATCGGGTGAACTAAAATAAAATGGACAGATTGAGCAGAAAATGAAATGTTCAGACCTACAAATGGTTGATAAATCGGGAACCAGAAGGCTTGCCAAGACGCTTTTCGATTGATGCACGCGGAAAATCATGAAACCAAATTTTCAGCAGATACTGCAGATCGCTTCAGACGCCCTCTCCTTGAAATACTCTCTTGAACACGCCGTTCTCTACTGGAACCAGGGGCAAAACAATCTGGAAATCAAGGCATCCATTCAGTTAATGGAGGGAATAGAAGGTGAAGCCGGTGTTCATCTGTCCTTGAGTGAATCCATGATGAGCGCGATCAGAAAACCTCTGATTATCAAAAGAGAGAAGGTAAATCCCCCGCGGGTGCAAATCATCATTCCCCTGGTCATCGATAACAGGAAACTGGGAGTGATGGCGTTTTGGGGGCTGCTTGATGAGGTAGCGCTCAGCAGTGAGGACAGGCGTTATCTTGATATGATTGGATTGATCTCGATCAGGGTTCTTCTAGGTTTGAAAAAGGGACAGCTTGTCACCGAAGCGGAGACCGAAGATATCGTTGATACCATGGACGCGGTCGACCCGATTCCCGAGGACGAAGAGATCATCGTGGAGCCGGTGGAGGAACCGCAGGAAGTACCTCAAATTCCGGAACTGGATGCCGAAGGGATAGACCTGTATCTGAGATTGTCAGGCCAGGGATTTCTGCTGTTTAATCAGAAGAATCAGATTTTAATCCAGCATTCCCTTGTGAATCCGGACTTTTTTCAGCTCAAACTGGAAGACCGGTCGGCCCTGGAAGTGCTGTTCGAATGGGGAAAGCCCTTTAATACGGAGTCGGCCAGTTTTGAAACGAAGCCCAATTACGACACCATCACCGAATTGATGACGACGGTCTTTGCACGGGTTACGGATATCGATGTGCTGAAAGAGCTGTTTCCCACAGAAATCGCAAAGGGAGAACGAACATATGGCGTGGAATACCATTACCTGAGGTCTCCGAAGGGACAGGTTCAGGATGCCATCGTTTGTGCCTTCAAGGATATATCCGAAGAGAAGAGGCTTGATGCCAGGTATCAGCGCGAGGTGAATCGGGCCAATATGATCATCAAGGTTGCCCTGGATGTTGACGGTTACGATCAGTATCGACAGAATACGGTATTTGTGTTCAGGCAGATCGAAAATGAGTTGTCCAAACCGATCGAGTTGATCGGGCTAAGCAGGATACTTCACCATATACAGGCTATCCAGGGGGGAGCCGAAATATATGAAATCAGTGAGGTCAACGCTTTATCGGAAACCATGATCTCGGATCTGGAAAATCTGATCAACAGGGCCCGGACGGCTACTTCCTTCGAAATCGAAAAACTGAAGAATCAATTCGAAAAGCTGAGAAACACCTTTGATGTGCTGCAGAGTCAGTATCTCAATCATCTCGTTTCAGACGAGCAGATTTTGGATAAAGCGGTTTACAGGGTAACCACCAGCAAAATCACTGCCGTTGGCGAGGAAATATCTGAACAGGTGCTTAAGAGTCGCATGACTGACCTGGAAAAGGTTTTCGAAAAGAACTATTTGCCGTTCACCCGGTTGAAAAGTCTTGAAGACATCACCCAGAAAAGGCTGGAGCGTATCAAGCAACATATCCGGGGTGAGGTTGTGGAGGGCGGATCCCGGGATATCACCAGAATAATGGCTGCATTTCGCAGGCAGCCCGTTGGCCTCATGCTGAAACGCTATGCCATCATAGCGGTAAACCTTGGGGAAAGGCTGAAAAAGCGGGTGGAAGTAGAAATCAGGGGAGCGGATATTGAAGTACCTTTCCACACCCTGGAAAATCTGTTCACTGGATTGACGTTTGTGATACGCAATTGCGTTGAGCACGGATTGGAAAGCATGGAAGAACGTATCGCCCTGAATAAGTCACTCGAGGGGAATATCATCGTCGAAGCGACCCTGGCGGATGAGGTTTTACGCATCTTGATAAAGGATGACGGCAGGGGAATCGATGTTGAGAAAATCAAAAGGGCGGCCATCAACAATCGCGTCATAACCGAAACCGAAGCCAACAGGAGTTCGGATCGGGAGATTCTTAAATTGATGTTCACCAGGGGATTTTCAACAAAGAAAGACTCCAGTGGTACTTTTGGCCGAGGTGTAGGCTTGAGTGCCGTGGGTACGGCAATCGAAGAGCTGAAGGGCGATATCAAGGTTCGAACCCAATTGAGAAAGGGAACCACCGTGGAGGTAGAGGTTCCCCTTGGCGAAACAGATTAAACTTAGCCTGCAATAATCTGCAGGCGGACAAACCACCGGCTCTAAACAGGAGCCGTTACAATCCTCTGACACGGAAGTGAGTAAATCGTCAGCAGGTAATATTCAGACCAGATTAATATCGGGAGAAGTACAGAAATGGAAAAAGAGATAACAGTTATTGATGCCAGGGATCTGATTAAAGAAGAAAGAGATCTCCAACTAATCGATGTCAGAAGTAATGATGCATTTGACGGAGGGTCATTGCCGGGATTTATCAATATCCCACTAAGCCGGCTCAGCCAGGAGATTCCCAATCTTGATGCCAAAAAACGAACCCTGATCATCTGTAGCGATGGAAATCTAAGCTATCAGGCACTGAAGCTGCTTGAATCATGTGATATTCACGCCCAGGTTATCCGGGGAGGTCTGACGGACTGGAAGAGAATCATCAAGACATCCTGATTATTGGTAAAGCCATACAAAGGGAGATCGACGTGACGAAAGAGGAGTACTCAATAAAAGGAGTTTCACTGTACGAGATTCGAAACCGATTCGAGATTATTGTGATTCGGCTGATGAAACAGTTCATTCCACAGTTCCCGGAATTTGATAGTTGCCCTGTTTGTATCGAAGACGTATATGCCCTTGCTCTCAGCCGCATGCCGTCGATCTATATGAAAAAAACACAGGATATTCCGGACAACAAACTGGTCAATGAAAGTATAGAAGAGATAGTCAAGTATGCTATTTTCCAGGTGATGAGCAATCCCAAACATGAGAAGATCGCCTGAGCTTTGCCCTCAATTTTCCTGAATACCCTCCAGGAGCTCAAAGATGGAATTATTTTGTGGTTTATTCCTGACGATGGCATAAATCACAGTTTTGTTTTCCGGCACTTCCGAAAGAACAACCAGCTTCCCCGTTTTTTACCTCTCCTCAATTACTATTGTGATGACGGGACCGAGGATTCAGCTCCAAGAACCGGAAAGGCAGGTGCTTCGAACTCCAGTTCAGGCGCCAATTGGTTAGTGAACTCAAGCCCGTCATCAAGATATTGCGAGTACAACTTAAATATCCTCTGCTTCGGCTGATGAAAAGACACCGGTTTTTCTATGATCCCTTGAATACAGGTTCCCGCTTTTCCTTGAAGGCCTTGGGACCTTCTTGGGCGTCTCGGCTCAGGAAAACGGGCATGGCCAGTTCCAGTTCCCTGGCCAGTCCGTCCTTGGGCGGAACTCCGATATTCTCCAGGACTGATTGTTTGACGGCAGCTACAGCCAAAGGTCCATTTTTGGAAATGGTGTCGGCAATCCTCTCCGCCTCTTCCAGTAGGTTTTCCCTGGGGACAATCCGGTTGATAAAGCCGTATTTCAAAGCTTCCTCGGCATCCATCAATTCACCGGTCAGGAGAATCTCCATGGCCCGGGCATAGGGCATCTGACGGGGAAGGAAAACGGTTGATCCGCCTGCAGGGAAAATGGCCCATTTGACCTCCTGCAGACCGAACTTCGCCTCAGGGCAGGCCAGTCTGATATCCGTTCCATAGAGGATCTCCATTCCACCGGCAATGGCATGTCCATTGATTGCTGCAATTATCGGTTTGTAGATATCGTTTCCCTTGAGGAAGGCTTTTTCAACCTTTGTTGGGTCTTTTGTCAGGGTTTCGTCGAAGTTATTCCCGGGTTTTCGAGCCCCGGTAATCAGGGGAATCAGTTTAGCCAGATCCGCCCCGGCACAAAAAGAGTTTTCCCCGGTTCCGGTGAGGATGGCACAACGCAGATCCTTGTCGTTCTTATAATCCTCCCAGGCATCGAACATGGCGCAAACCAGTTCCGGATCGAAAGCATTCCTTGCTTCCGGCCGGTTCAGTCTCATAACGGCCACATGGTTTTTCTTTTCATAAACAAGTACCATTGGTCTCTCCTTCTTGAAATAGACGGTCTTGAAAATTAATTACCAGTTATGTACAGCTTATGTCCCCGTTAAAGGGATTTGGTCCGAATCATATGATCCAAACCTCTAACCTATTTTAAAACCAGCTCATACTTAACGGTAAACCGACTTAATACTTCTTCGATTTTCGATTTAACATCATCGGCAGCAGCGTTGCCATCGAGGGTAACTTCAATCAGCGCCAGGGTTCCATGCAGTTTGTCCTCCCTGACCACTGCTTTGACATCGGCTATTTCATCGCCGATCTTTTTTACTTCACGTTCGTATGTCTGCTTTACAGCGTCCCACCTTAAGAAAGGCTTGAAGATCTTGCCGATAGGCGTCAGGGGAAGCTCATCCATGATGAATATCTCCTTAGGCAGGGCGGCACGCTCCCCGATTTCTCCTTCCAGGTATTCCATAATGTTTTCGGCCGTTAAATTACATTCCGGCAGAAGCTGGACATAGGCAACGGGAACCTCTCCGGCATGCGCATCGGGACGACCCACAGCAGCGGCTACCTGCACTCCGTCCAGTTTGTAAAGCGGATCTTCAATCGCAGCCGGGTCGATATTATGACCGCCACGGATGATCAGATCCTTGGCCCTTCCGGTCAGCCAGAAGTATCCTTCCGCATCCTTTCGGCCCAGATCACCGGTATCGAACCAGCCATCGTCAGCCCAAATTCCTTCGTTTTTAGTCTCATCCAGGTATCCCTGAAATACGGTCGGGCCTTTGATGCAGATATTTCCAATTTCATTGATTTCCGCTCGCCGGGATTTGGTACCTTCCCTTACAAACACATCCATCTCCGAATAGGGCAGTCTGAGGCCAATGGAACCCACCCTTCGCTCACCGAATGGAGGATTCACCGAAGAGGCGGTGGTTCCTTCGGTAAGTCCGTAGCCCTCCAGAATAGTCATCTCGGTGCGTTTTTCAAATCGGGTCATCAATTCCGTGGAGAGGGGAGCTGCACCGCAAAGGGCGAATTGCAGTGAGGAGATATCACATTCTTCTTTGGGGATATCCATCAGAACCGAAAGTACGGTAGGGACACAGGAGAAGAAAACGGCTTTGTACCGCTCCACAATTTTGTAAAAATTCTGCATGACCGTTGGGTCACGATATCCCTGTGGAGAGAGAATGACCACATGACCCCCGATGGAAAAAGGAAAACCGCCAGTGATGATGGTGCCATTGACATGAAAAAGAGGTAGGCCATTGAGTACGGTGTCCCCTGGTTTAAGGAGATTCATGGCCCCGATAATATTGACCATGGCAACCTCGTTGGCATGGGTGTGTGGGGCCAGCTTGGGAGTACCGGTTGTGCCACCGGTGTGATACATGGAAGCGATATCCTGAGGATCGATTTCTCGTCCCGAGTCCAGACTGTCGCCATTGTAGTTGTTGATCACTTCATCAAATCCAATAATCCCTTCCTTCTCATCACTCGGCCCGAATACCCTGATTATAGCCTTTAACTCCGGCAGTTCATGCCGAATGGCTTCAACCTTTTGCCATATTTCGGATCCGGGGACCTCTGCCAACGCAACCAGCACCTTTGTCCCGGCTGCCAGGCAGATGTCGCGAATAGTGGAAGCCTCCAATAGAGGATTGACAGGATTCACAATGCCGGCAGCTTCGCCACCCCACAATACATAGTGAGTATGAGGGGCATTGGGTAGCAGATAGGTCACCACATCTTTGGGCCCGATTCCCAGGTCGTGGAATAGATTGGCTGTGCGGGTAATCTGGGAGATCAGCTCCCCGTAAGTTACCTGGATGGGACTTTCAAAGGTGTCTCCGGAAAACATAAAGCTAAGAGCTGTTTTCTCTGCATTGGCTTCGGCCCCCTCTTTTAGCAGATCGTACATGTTTCCCACTTTCATTCGCTGCTCAAAGGGAACCGACTCTATCTTTTCGATATCCGCCATGGTGGCGACCTTGATTTCTTCCATGATACTCTCCTTTGTTCAATGAAGTAATTTGTTCCCAGCCGGAAACCATCGCTGCTCACGGTATTTGATTTTTATACGGTTGTCAATCAAAGATGACTGAAGGGTACGCCCAAAAGTTTCAGGGTCTCAAAGCGACAGAGAAGAAATGGTACAGATGTAATAGAGTGTCGCATCTGCGAAGGTGGGGTGGTGGCGAGTTCAACGTTGTATTTTCAATCAATCCAGAAACACCATCCTGCGCTTTTCCAGTTGATCCAGGTTGCGACGGATGGCGACGATGCGAAAGTTACGCTCCTTTTCATCCTCCATCTGCAGGATTCTGTCCATCTCTTTCACAATCACCCGTTCCGCTTCCACGCAACAACGTTCATAGTAGGCTTCCTGGGAGCCGAAAAAGCCGTGCTTTTCCCGCTGATCAATCGTGAATTCCGTGGATTTCAGAATCATTTCCAGAACGGCATCCTTGTCTTTAAGCTCCGTTTCATAGTTCAGCCATTGGTGCCAGGAGGGTTGGGACAGGGCGTTCAAGTATTCTTCGAAGTTTTTATGGAGCAGCTTGAATCCGTACTTTTCAGGCGTATCAAAAGCCTGTGACCCCGGGTCCAGAACAATGGGACCCAATATCTGGCCCCCGATGGGAACGTTTTCCTCGATATCGCCGTAGTTTCCTTTCAATCTTGCCTCATGGTCCATCTGGTCGAGTCTGGCCCAAAAATCCCAGGTCTCCTGCATCTCTGCTTCGGTTTCTCCGGCCAGGCCCACCGAGAAGAAGTTGGTGACCGGAATCCGGTATTTGTGGCAGGTACGCATGGTTTCCATGATGGCTTCATTGGAGTAGTTTCGCCCCAACAGACGACGAACCTTTTCAGACCCGGTATCGGGACAGAGATGAAAGATAAGCTGTCTGCCAATCCCGGCCACTTCCCGAATAAATTCCTCATCCGCCGGAATGAGAAGATCCAGGGAAAGACGCTCAATATCGAGATTCTCTTTTTGCAGCAATCCCAGTAATTCCTGCCAATACTTCTTACCGGCCATTCGCATGTCCTGAAACAGACCGACAAAATGAATGCCCATCTCCGTGAGTTTTCTGATGTCTTTTACAATCCTAGCCGGACTGCGAAAAGCAGGCTTTTTCATCCCTAACCGTTTTTTGTAGGTATAGGCTGATCCCCCGCAGATGGTGCAGTTATAAACACATCCCCGGCAAACCTCAAGACTGTAGCGATTGACGGAATCAGGAGGATAGATGGAGGTCTTGGGTTCGATCAGGTCAAAGCGAATGAATTCGAAATCATCGATATCCAGACTGGCTTCCGCCATGGGATTAACACAGACTTCACCCTCCCGGTTGCGGTAGGTCAGGTTTGGAACGCTGCTGAAGTCGCGCCCGTTTTCACAGGCTCGTATGAATTCCAGGGTGGCTTTTTCCGCTTCACCACGAATTACGGCATCCACACACTCGAACTTCTCCACAATTTCATCGTGAAAACAGGTGGAGGTTAGTCCGCCAAACAGAACCGGGGAGTGGGGATGATATTTTTTGCAAAGCTTTGCTATCTCGATAGCCCCCTGTGAATGTTGTTGAAAATGCAGGCCGATAGAGAAGATCTGTGCCGAACAGTTCTTAATATGCTCTTCCACATCAAAATCCGGGGTGTTTACCATCCGGTCGCCCAGGTTATCCACGATAACCTTGTATCCGTGCCGATCCTGGTATTCGGCCAGGCTCAACATGCCAATCGGCACTTTGATAAACTGGACACCCTCCACGGATCTGCCCAGCAATCCCGGGAATAGTGGTTTGCGACGAAAATCATAATGAGCGGGTGGATGAAAAATAATAAGATCGTAACCTGGCATGATTCGTCCTTGGCCCGTGTTACCACAATGTGGATTCTGCAATTCGGTTTTCGCTGGGGGAATAATCCGATTTTTTACAATTGGCTTTATTCCATCTGATTAAAAACTTAATCGGATTAATCGACTTTGTCTCTTTTACAAAGCAGCAAACGTCAATCCCCATCAAGGAATCGTCAAGAAGCAATTCTGATGTCAGCTAACCGCTCTTTGTCCAGCAACCGTTCAAGTTCGGGTGTAACCCTGAAGTCACTTTTGATTTTCCTGAATTCCTCACGAATTGCCGAAAGCTTTCCGATACTGCTTTTCCTAGCTTTCAGCATAATATTTTTATCGGTGTATCGCGACGAGACAAATTCGAATATGGTAACCCGATAACCCCGCATTTCCATCAACAGACCCCGCAGGGAGTCTCCGACCATATAGACAAACCTGTCTTTAAAAACGCTGTGTTTGGTGATACCGGCATGCCCACCCGTCTTCATCTGCTGTTTCATATGATGCTGGCAGCAGGATACCGAAAGAACAGTCGCCGCTTTGTGCATCAGTCCCAAATAAAGCGCTTTGTCCGTTGCGGAATCGCAGGCATGAAGGGCGTATACCATCTCCACCCGGCTTTCCAGACGAAATTCTTCAATGTCCAAGGCATGAAACTGCATTCCCTGATAACCAAGCTCATCCGCAATCCTGCGACATTTTTCCATCAGTTTATTATTGCGATCGATGCAATGGATGACGATATCCCTTTTGTCGATCATGGTGTAGTAACAATAGACAAGAAAACTGAGATAGCAGTTCCCGGCCCCTGCATCGATCAGAGTTAACTGACGCTTTTTGGAATAGTGCCTGATCTCCACGTGGATGGCTTCCAGAAATGCGATAATCTGCTCAATCTTGCAGGCTTTGTCCTTTGAGGACTCTTTTTTTTCGTTTTTTAATTTGAGAAGAGTTAGAATCGAATCTAAACGTTCTCTGTCTCTTTGGCTGATTAACATTGCCAACTCCTGATTTGTCAGGGGTTCGCCATGTTTGATAGGAAGGAAGTCGGGAGGTTTCAGTCAAGCACCGGAATTCGTAGAAAGTTTGCCTATAAACGCAACTCACCCCTGTTGAGCGGACATGGTCTGCTCAAAATTAGTGAAGTGTACGGATTCAAATAGGGTTTTTCTACAGTTCCAGGCGTGCTTAATGAAAATGAAGCAAGTCCGGTTGGGCAACTCCTAAAAAGTTATCAATGGTTTCTTTTTTAATGATCAGCAAAATGGCTGATTCTGTCAAGACCGGCTGCATGGGAGGTTTGGTACCGACCTCGGTAACCCGCTATTGTGATCAATCTGGAATCCAGTGAACTGGGATAAGTAGATTTCAGGGTTGATAACTCAGCGACCATCCCCGAGAGCAGCCTTAGACACCTGCCCGGAGGTGGTTATGACAGACTCAGTTTCCAACTCCAGCCATAAAGACCGGTCAAAACCAGGCAGTAGACAACAATAGCCCAGGACATCCCGTAACTCATATCAAAAAAGATGAACTGGTTAATGACCCGGATGAGATAAAAGACGGCGATAAAAAGCATGATAATCCGTCCGGCGCCGGTTGAAATCATGTCTTCAATCTTGAAAAGAGAAAGGTAGGCGAAAAGGATAAAGGCAAGAATGAGATGGATATTGAGAACCTGCATAACCGCTCTTTGCAGATTATCCAGAGATTGCAGACTCTCTTTCCAGTTAAACATCTTCCAGAACATCATATGAAATACAGCTAACAGACCGTTCAGGATTCCACCTGTAATCAGCATGGCTTTCATAGCAAATCTCCAAAAATCAGGTTTTAGAATATTTTAAAGATAAAATAATATGATAAAAAATAATAAAATATAAAATTAATCTATAGTGAATTCATAATAATGTCAAATCCAATCTTGCTGCATAATCATGACATATTTAGTTATTTGAAATATTAAACATAAATTATCTAGTGCGTTGATTGCTACGGTTGAATGTGATTTTTTAAACTGACTGTTTTTGGGTGTTGTTATTGTGAATTCAGACTGGGCAGGGTTTGGGATGGTAAGCTGGGAATAGGATTGTGGGGATATGCTACTGCCTGGAAATCAAGATTTGAGTTTTGGATTAAGACGATGTTTGTTAAAGGCCGTTTTGCTTAAATATCGACCACATCAATATTCTGTCTTTTGAGTGATTTGATCCGGCCGGGCAGATGCTGGAGGATGCTCTGTTCCAGGACGTTGATGACGGTTTCTTTGAGGAAACTTCTGTTATAAACCAGGCTGACTTCCCGGGTAGGAATCGGATCGACAAATCTCTTGATGTGTTCCCGCTTTTCCTTTTCCGGGAGCTCGTCTACAGCCAGTTGTGGCAGGAGGGTGAATCCCGAATTAGATTTAACAAGTTTGATCAGTGTTTCCAGATTTCCGCTTTCAAAACGAACAGTTGGTAATGCGCTTTTTTCCCTGTCGGAAGAGCAGATTCTCAATACCTGATCCCTGAAACAGTGCCCCTCGGAGAGTATCCATAAGTCGCTGGTGTTGAGATCCTCGCTGGATACCGACTTTTTACCTGAGAGTTGATGATCTTTCCCCAGGTAACAATAGAAGGGTTCATAGAAGAGATGTCTTTCAATCAGACGTTCGTCCTCCAGGGGAGTGACCAGAAGTCCCGCATCAATTTCGTCATTGACCAACAGTTTGATAATGTCATCGGTTTTGTATTCATAGATCCCCAGGTCGACTAGGGGATAAGTTTCACTGAAATGTCCGATAAACAGGGGAATAACGTAGGATGCCACCGTAGGGATAGCAGCCAGCTCGAATCGCCCTTTTGGTTCCCTGGCTTTTTCATCGGCAATGATCCTGAGCTTTTTATGTTCCTCAATAATAATCTTTGCCTGTTTGATGATCTCTTTTCCCACTTCAGTGGTTAGAATCGGTTTTTTGGAGCGGTCGAAAACAACCACCTCCAGTTCCTCTTCAAGTTTTTGGATTTGAGATGACAGCGAGGGTTGGGAAACAAAACAGGCCCTGGCTGCTTTTCCGAAATGCTGCTCCCGGTCGACAGCCAGCAGGTACTCAAGTTGGGTTATCGTTGTCATTCGGACTCAGAATCGGGTTTGCGAAAATCAGGCAGTTGCCAGAACCTGCTCTTCAAAGGCGGTTAGAGCAGCTTTGGCTCCTTCTCCCATGCTTATAATAATCTGCTTGTAGGGAACGGTAGTTACATCACCGGCTGCATACACCCCTTTTACACTGGTTCTGCATTTGTCATCAACGACAATTTCGCCCATACGGTTGGTTTCCACCAGATCCTTGATGAAATCGCTATTGGGCAACAGACCGATCTGAACGAAAACCCCGTCCAGTCCATGGGTTGAAATCTCGTTGGTTTCCCTGTCCTTGAACATCAAGCCGGTAACCTTATCACCATCACCAACCACCTCCGTGGTTTGCACATTGGTTAAAATGGAAACATTATCCATTGATTTAAGTTTGTTAACCAGAACCTCGTCCGCTTTCAGTTCCGGTAAAAACTCGAAAACCGTTACCGATTTAACGATACCGGCCAAATCAATGGCTGCTTCCACACCGGAATTCCCTCCGCCAATCACCGCCACATCTTTTCCTTTATAGTAGGGTCCGTCACAGTGAGGACAAAAGGCGACTCCACGCCCGATGTACTCTTTCTCTCCCGGAATATTCAGCTCCCGCCATTTCGCACCGGTGGCAACAATCAACGATTTGGCCTGTAATACTTCGCCACTGTTCAGGACCAGATGGTTGGGTTTGCCGCTTTCCAGTTGATCCAGCCTTCTGTGCTCCAGCACATGAATATCATACTCTGAAATATGCTTGTAAAGCTTGTCCGAGAGTTCGGGACCTTCCAGGTAAGGTGTGGAGATGAGGTTTTCGATCCCTTTGGTATCCTTAACCTGACCACCGATTCTCTCCGCAATGATGACGGTTTTCAATCCCTTCCTGGCAGAATAGATGGCCGCAGAAGATCCGGCGGGTCCTCCACCGATAACGGCTACATCGAAAAGTCCCAGGTCTACGGTTTCTTTCGGGATCGACTCATCCGTTCCAAAATGCTCCTCCAGTTTGTCGAGAAGCCGGGGCAGATCGGATTTTCCCGAACTGACCAGGTGCTTGCCATCCATGACGCTTGGTACACCCTGAATACCGAGAGCTTCGGTTTCATCCTGAAAGAAGAAGCCGTCCACCATTTCGTGCGTGAAGTCTTCACGGAAAATGGCCATCAGATTCAACGATTGCACTACCTCCGGGCAGTTTTCACAGGAGAGGGAAATATAGGTTTTCAGATGAATGGGGCCCTTCAGACTCTCTATCCTTCTGACAATTCCTTCATCGGGCAGTTTTCCCTGGTGATCAGAATTCAGAATCGCCAAAACCAGGGAAGAGAATTCATGTCCACCCGGGATTCCGGAAAATCGGATTCCGGTTGGTGAACTGTCATGGAAAATCTCAAAAGAGGGAACGGTCGATTCGGTTTCGGATGACCGTAACGAAATATTCTCGGAAGTGGAGGCAACCTGTTCCAGCATCTCGATCAGTTCAGCGTGTTTTTCATGCCCGCTGTTGGCATGGACCAATTCCACCTTTCCCTTGAGTTTCCGGAAAACGGATTTTAGTTGGTCAATAATCTCATTATCAAGCATAACTCCTCCCATCAATCTTTTTGGGAGAGCCTCTTGCTCTCCCAAAATTCAGTTCTTAAATTTTTCCCACCAGATTCAAACCGGGCTTCAGGGTTTCTGCTCCTTCATTCCACTTGGCAGGACAAACTTCATCAGGATGAGCTGCAATGTACTGGGCAGCCTTGACCTTTCTCAGCAGTTCATCGGCGTTTCGTCCGATACCATTGTCATTCACTTCCGCCAGTTTAATCTGACCTTCCGGATTGACCAGGAAAGTGCCGCGGTAGGCAAGTCCTTCTTCCTCAATGTAAACACCGAATGCCCGGGAGAGATAGCCCGTAGGATCGGCAAGCATGGGATACTTGATCTTCTTGATGGTTTCAGAAGCATCATGCCAGGCTTTGTGAGTGAAATGAGTGTCGGTACTGACGGAGTAAACTTCAACGCCCATCTTTTGAAATTCTTCGTACTTATCCGCCATGTCTCCCAATTCTGTGGGGCAGACAAAGGTAAAATCGGCAGGATAGAAAAAGAAAATGGACCACTTGCCTTTCAGATCATCCTGGGAGACCTCCTTGAATTCTTCGTTTTGATATGCCTGAACTTTGAAATCTGTTACTTGGGTGTTGATTAAAGTTTCCAATTTTTTCTCCTTAATTTGAGTTAACATTGCAGAAAAAGAAAAGTGTTTTTTCCCAAAAAACGTACGAAACAGCTTTGTTTAATGTTGCCGCTGTATCTGGTGCTAATATTTCAAAAACAAACATAGTTGTAAAATATTAAAAAACTATTAGATGATAGCTTAAAGCTATTAAACAAAAAATCTTCAATCGCTTGATTGCTGATCTCTATTCAAAATCCTGAAGTAAGGTTCTGCTTGACGTGGTTAACGTGATGCATCAAATTCTTTCGAGTGAGTGATCAGTATTTTTCCGATAGAACTCCCGCTTTCTGTTAGTATTTCGGAAACATTTTTGGTTCATTCAATGATTGATGTTCGGAACGGGAAAGGCATTTTTATGCTAAAATGGGGTTACCGGTTTTGATTTAAGTTTGTAGATTAAAACCAGTCGTTCTCAATTGAAGAGCTAATCAGAACAAGCAGCAAACATTAAATGAAAGTTGAACAGGCCTGCAGATTATCTGCAGACGGTACCGCAAAAGCTAAAGAGAAATTCAAATCTCCGGATGGTAAAATCCTGGAAGTGAGTCTCTATGCCAAATTCAACGAGGTACAGGGTAAATATACGGTAACCCAGTATTTCAATCGCCAGAAGATAGAAACTGCCACGGAGTTTCGCAATCCTCACTCCATCGAACGCTGGAAGCCCTCCAGGAGATTTTCCCGTGAAGGAGAGGTTCGTCTCAGGGTTAAATCCGATCACTGTCTGTATCTGTTGGTCAGCAAGGAGAAGTACCAGTTCAAGCTGGGGATTACCAGAAATATCTATACCAGGATCTATCAACTAAGACTGATCTGGGGGGAATTTGATCTGGACACCTCATGTGTTGTCTATGGCAAAAAGCCGCACCTGGAAAAACTGGAAAACATGCTGCAGTTCTATTTTGAAGAGTATCGCAACAGCAATCCGGTTTCCAATGAAGAGGAATTCACGGATTGGTTTGACCTGGATTGTTTCTGGTATGCGAAGAACGAAATCCGGAGACTCAATAGCTTCCGCGAAGATAAGATCTACCGGATCTTCGAGGGCATCGATCTCAACGCCTTTATTGTGGAGGACGTCGGCAAGCTCGCTGATCCTGCCGATGTCGATTTGGGCCGGACATAAACTGCTGGTTTGTCTGCTGTATTAACACACAGGAGACAGTTCCTCCCTGTTGCAATTACTCCTGCTTCTGCCTGGATATGTAGTCCTCAAACGCCTGTTTTCCCTCTTTTTCCCAGAAATCATTATAGTGCTCCAGATCTTTTTCCGGGATATCCGCGTCATCATCTGCTTCTTCCGAATCGATTCCGTGAAAACGGTCGTGCATTCTTTTAAACATGGGAGGGACGTCGTCCGATTTGCCCCAGCGGTCCCATCCCTGGTTCCATCTTTTATCGGATTTATCTTTTGAGCGATGGCCGAAGCCTCCAAAGATCAGACGCGCCAGTATCACAATACCGACTGCCTGCCAGTAGGTTATTTCCGGAAGGCCGAAAATTGGGGTAAGGGTGACGCCCCAGAGTAATTTGACAACAATGCCGAAAACAACGGCAAAAACAACGGCAAAGAATAGTCCGATGATCACCCAAAAAACCACCCGATGGAGGTTTCCGGTGAATCGGCGCGGCGATCTATTGTGTGGATTGAATTTCATTATCAGTTCTCCATTCTAGGCGGATTGGGATTGAGTCAATCGGAGCAGTTTACTCATGGCTCTCGATTTCCTGGATAATAAGGTGTTGATGGGGATTCCCCATTTCTCAGCAAGCTGTTTGAAAGTGTAACCCTCCAGTTCGACAGCGATAATGAGGGCACGTTCGTCTTCTGTGAGTTTGCTCAGGTAGCGGTACAACTCCTCGGCGTTTTCCTGTTTGTCAATTTCCGATAAATCTTCGTTTCGCCGGTCCCTGAGAATATCGATTAGCTTGATATCCTGGTATTGAGGTAGCGATTGATCGAGCGACAGGTTCTCCTTTCTTTTTCTGAAATAATCTACAATCTCATTGCGCAAGGATTGAAAAACATAGGCAGAGACATTCTCAATCGGAGCAGATATATCCGCTTTCTGGAACAGATTGGCAGCCACCTCCTGCACTACATCTTCCGCATCCTGGGCTGCTACATTGTCGATTTTATGCCGCACATAGCCCACCAGTCTGCCATATTCGGATTTGAAAAAATCCGCCAGTCTTGTTTTCTGCGGTGGTTGCACCATGAGCCTAGTTCCCGTTATTACGGATCAGTACGGACATCCAGAAATATGGAAAGGGGGTTTTAATTGTATATTGGTTTCGGGCAATGCCCATGGTCATCAGCATATCGCTAATTTCATCCGGCGTATAGGCTGCCCTGATCGAGTCGAGCATTCTTTTACCAAATGGGACATGGTATAGCCAGGGAACTCTCTTCAGATCATGGATGAACAGGGTACCGTTTTTCTTCAATTTGCTGAACAGGTATCTCCAGGCGGTATTGGGCTTTTTCCAGTGGTGCAGGGAGAAGGTTGAGTAAACCAAATCGAACTCTCCCAATGATCCCATCACCTCACTGTCGTCAACACTTCCCCGGATGAACCGGACATTGCCGTTAACCCCCCTGGATTGAAGGTGGTTCTGCGCAAACTCAATCATTTCCGAAGAGGGCTCAAGCGCTGTTATTTGAGCCTTGGGCTTTTTTTCAGCAATAAGGGCAGTCAGGAAACCGGGACCGGGCCCTATTTCCAGAAAACGTCCGTCACAATCAAGGTTGTCAAACTCCTTGAGAAAAGCTCTAAAATGGGAAGCAGCGTTGTCCCGATGGCTTTCTACATAGGCTGTGACACTTTGCACACCTTCTATGAATTCTTCCCGATGGGGAATTCGTTTTGTCATCATTATCTCCTTACAATCTTATGGACAAGGGGTGACTTAAGAACCGGACGGCCGGCAAACAGACAGGATTTAATGAAATCGGGTCCGGTTTTTTGTCTGTTAAGATTGTAGACGAATAAGATCGACGATTTATTGCAATAGATTTTCGAAGTTTCTTTTATTTTATCTGTCCAATTGTCTACTGGCGGCCATGGTCCGTCATTGTATGTAATAATGCGATAAGCGAAAAAGATACGGATCAGTTTTTCTCGTGTCATAACAATCTAACCCAATGAAAACAGGATCCAGGATGGGAATACTGCAGGAGAAAGATTGAATTGTAGAAATCGCTCGCGGAAATAAACTGAAATATGCCACTGTGGGTGGTTGAACAGAGACGCATGTATCGGTAGATTGCTCTCTGTTGCCACTTATCCGATGAGGTTGCCCGTGGAACGACGGCTGCTCATGAGTTTATGATACCGTTAGCCTACAGCCATCTTGAGGTGAGGAATTGCCCTCCCTGAAAGCCGAACATCGCCCGGGGAATTGGATCTAGTCAAATAACCGGGTAGGAGTAGAAGCAGACAGAACTACTGATATCCCGCATCCGGGTGGAAACATACCACGGCGGCGGTAGTGCCTGTCGGGCTGAACTGGTATCCTTCGGTAAGGCTGATACCGGTTCTTTCGCAGGCTTCCAGCAGGTCGGCAATGACCCGGTTGTTTGAAATATCGGTCATGGCCGGGTATCCGGGGGAATAGCGTTTACTATACTTATCATCGGTGCCATAAACCATGAGATCGACCTGGGCATTGACGTAGTCAGCCATATCCTCAGCAATCCTGTCGGACAGCCCCTGGAGCAACAAGGCTCCCTCCTTGTCGTTTTCCTTGAACTCTTCAATGGCTTTGTTAACGCCCGACCCTCCTGTGCTGAGTTGAAAAGCGATCAGGTCATCCCGGTCAGGATTATAAAACTCCGCTACATTGAAAATATCCTTGTTGTCCTTGCCGATGACGTCGTTAAAGGTCAGGGTTGCCAGCGGTTCACCGTTGTTCGGCGAGAGGACCGTGACCCTGTCCTGTGCACCCCTGCATTTGAATACAACTGAGACAGCCTGGGGTTGAATCCAGTTGTTGTCGGCTGATCGGTTCACCCAATCGTCCAGGAGTTGATCCAGTTGTTCGCCGGAGACCCCTTTTTTGGCCCAGTTCTTTTCCCCTCCGAACTTCCAGTTGAGGGAGAAGAGCATTTTTCGATTGATGTGGGATTTGAATTCTGTCACCGGCACCTCTATCTTTCTGATGACCCCCAACTCAATATCCGATCTGTAGGTTTCAGAGAAGTTGACTTTTCGGCGGGGCAGGGTCTTCAGGAGATTCTCTTTTTCCTTTTCCATTTTGAGACCGGATTTATAGGCTGATCTCAGTTTTTTACCGTTGCCCTCGCATAACTTTTCCACCTGCGTATCATCGGTAAGTAAGTTGAGAATATTGACGCCATCCATACCCGATCGACAATAGAACACGTTGTCACGCATGGTGGCCTCATCTTCGCGGCCCGCCAGGGCCACGAAAGCGGCATGTCTTCTGTTAACAGGCGCACCACCGATCAGAATGGGGATGTTTTTCATCTGTTCCTGCTCCAGAAGCGATGAGACTGTGATCATATGGTTGGACGTCTGTACCAGCAGGGCGGACATTCCAATGGCCATGGCATTGTTCTTCCTTGCTGTTTCAATAAAATCCTGAACCGGAACCTGGACCCCCAGGTCGATAACCCGGTATCCGTAGTTCTCCATCAGGGTTTTGGTCAGGTCTTTGCCTATGCTGTGGACATCCTGGTAGACGGTGCCGATGACTATCGTACCTTTGGATCCTACGGTTTCCGAAGACTCTTTACCGGTAGTTTTCCTGAGGTACTCTTCCAGAAAACCCATCACCTGCTTCATGACATCTGCCGATTTAAGAAGGTGGGGGAGAGATACCGTACCTGCTGCAAATTCCGATCCCAGGTCTTCCATGGTCGGCATCAGGTGGTTGTTGATCAATTCCAGGGGTGGCATGTTAGCAATGATTCCGGCAACCTGTTCCACAATCTGGTCCTGGTAGTCATATGAAACTCCGTCGACGACCACCGATCCGGATTCGCGCTGTTTATAGCCATCCTTGATTTTGGCGCAGACAGAAGGAATGGGTTCCAGATCGTCGTAGGCCACCTTTTTCCGGACAGCTACCCCCTTTTTCCTGATGGCGATCTCTTCCAACTCCGCGAAGGCATCCAGATCCCTTTCCAGGATTACCTTAAGCCCCAGTTCGTAATCCGAATCGGGCAGGCTGGAAATGGGAACGTAGTGGTTGGGATTGACAATGGCGGCATCAAGTCCTCTTTTTCGTCCCTCATCCAGGAACACCGAGGTCAGCACCTTTCGCATATAGGGTTTCTGTGCCAGGCCGTTGGTCAGGTTGCCCACTCCGATGGTGACTTTCAGGTCAGAGTGGATGGCTTTGATGTCCGGAATAGCATTGAGGGATTCCAGGGAGAAATTGATACTGTCGTCGGATTCCGAGCCGATGGGGAAAGCATTAATATCAATCAAGATTTGATCCGGACCAACCTGGTGCTTGCTTGCTGCTTTTTCCACTATCTTTTTAGCCAGTTCCACTTTCTTTTCTGCAGTTGTGGCTGGTCCGGTTATATCCGTGGCCAGCGCTATATAGACAGGGGCATGCTCCTTGGTGACCTCCAGCACGGCATCCACTTTATCCACCCCGGGTGCATACTCTTCCAGTGAAATTGAATTGATAATGGGTCGCCCCGGGTAAACCTTAATCGCTTCTTCCAGAGCGCTGACATCAAACGAATCCAGGCACATGGCCCCTTGGAAATCAAAGGTCTGATTCTGAATCACCTCCACCAGGGTTTGCTTTGTGTCCACAATATTGGAATCCATGCAGACATCGATCACTTCAAGTCCAAGGTCCCTGGTTTGTTCTGATATGACCTCCTCCAGGGCTTCATGATTAATGGAATCGCTCTCTTCAACCGCTTCCCTAACCTTTTTGGATCCCCTGACATTGAGTCGTTCGCCGATACGGATCAGAGATTCGCTGCTGTCCAACCTAACCGCCTGTTGCGGTCCGGAAATCAGAATGTGACGTTCAACTTCCCTTTGCTTGGGTTTACGCCTTCCCAGTGCCTTTCGAAGCTGTCTGATGTGATCGGGAGTGGTACCGCAGCAACCGCCGATAATATTGACACCATATTCTGTGACATACGCCATCATCTGCTCGGTCATCTTGTCCGGAGTCAGCCCGAACACAGTCTTGCCACCCACCGATTCAGGCAGACCCGCATTGGGAATAATGGAAATGGGAAGATCGGAATGGCGGCTCAATTTTTTTACCGCCGGCAACATCAGATCGGGACCCAGTCCACAGTTGATACCGAACGTATCAATTCCCAGGTAGCGCAGGGTGGTGAAAGCAGCGATGATATCGGTATTAAAAATCTGCATTTTAGCGTGGGCATCAACCGTAACCTGGGCCATGATAGGAAGGGTTACCTCTCTTTCCCTCATAGCCTTTCTGACTCCAAGGATGCCGCATTTCAGTTCCAGAATATCCTGCTGGGTTTCGAACAGCATCACATCGGCTCCTCCGTCGATAATTCCCAGGGCCTGTTGGTAGAAATTATCCTTGATGGTTTCGAAATCACCACGCTTTAGATCGGCCTGGGTGCTGGAGAGAACCCAGTTGGAAGGACCTATGGAAGCAATGACAAGCAGGGTTCGCTGGTCGTACTCAGCACTTTTTTTATACTCCTCCCGGGCAGCACACGCCAGTTCCGCCGCTTTCTTATTCAGGAAATAGGAGAGCTCGGTTATGGAAAGCTCCTTGACGGACCTGCCGTCATCCAAAAGAGGGAACTCCGAATCGTCGATGGCTGCAAAATCATGTTCCTCCAACCGTAAGGGCGATGAGCAAAGGGTGTTGGTTTCGACAGCGGAAGCCCCGGACTTGAAATACTGCAGATGGATATTTTGCACGGCTTCGGGCCTGGAAAGAACGAGGATATCGGACAGCATTTGGAAATCCTCTCCCCCATATACCTTGGCATCATAACCAAGTTCCTGGACCATGGTACCCATGGCACCGTCGATCAACAGAACTTCATTTTTCAACAATTCATTAAACTGTTCGGGAGTCATAGATCTAAATTTGGTTTTAATTCTTGGCTTGATATGCCGACACATCAGAATCGGCAAACTACAAATTCGCTGTTTTAAACTCTATCATATAAGTGAATCATAAAACAACAACGGTTTATCGAGTGTCCGGTGTGGATGTTTTTGGAGAAATTGAGACGTCGAGTTAGATGATCTTGGTGAAACGGAGCGTTAAAAGCCTCTACTGTTTGAGCGTTAGCGAGTTTAGAGGTTTAAGCGAAGCGAGCTTAGATCATCTTACGAACTGTTTCCTGACCCGAAAGCATCCACACCAGGCACGGAACTGCTTTCATTGAATCCGGTATGCTTGTCAACTACTCATAACCTTGAAGATATCAGAAGCTGTTCCATTACGAACACAGGGTTTTTTGCTTTTTGGTTAATTTGAGCTTAATCACTGGTCAAGCTGTGGTACTTCCATGCTTTAACGGAGCTATTGAGGCGAGTCACTGCCGAAGGAGTTGGAATCCCCGGCAGGAGTCTAAAAAATCATAGGCTGGTTTAAGGTTCAGTTTTTCAACATCGGTACCATAACCATTTATGATTGAGGAAGGGTTTTGATGAATGCACTGATCTGTTCTTTCAGTTCTTCGTAGTTTTGGGTGACCGGTATGTCCGGGAACTGGGATGCGATGTTTTCGGGTGGACAATAAAAGATGCCCTTGTCCGCTTCTTTGAGCATGCTGATATCATTAAAAGAATCACCTGCAGCAATGATATTGTAATTGAGTTGCTTGAGGGATTGGACCGCTTTTTTCTTGGCGTCTTCAATTCGCAGGCGATAAGAGGTGATGATGTTCTCTTCATTGACGCCCAGGGAGTGGCAGAAGATGGTTGGCATTTTCAGCATCTTCATGATGGGTTTGGCAAACTCCTGAAAGGTATCCGAAAGAATAATCACCTGCCCCTGCTCTCGTAACCAGTCCACAAACTCAACAGCACCCTGGAAAGGTTCCATGGAGGCGATGGTATCCTGAATCTGCTTCAGGGTCAGCTTTTCCTTGGCGATGATCTTGAGACGGTATTGCATCAGCTCGTCGTAGTCGGAAATATCTCGGGTGGTCAGACGCAGATCCTTGATTCCGGTTTTCTCGGCAACACTGATCCACACTTCGGGAAAAAGTACTCCTTCCAGATCCAGGCATGTTATAATCATTAAGTTCTCCTCAGGGTGCAATATTTTAAAAGCTGATCAGAATGCAGACAGCGGAAATGATGGGTTTAAGACGACTGCTTGCAGGGCCTGATCATTGATTGAGTTGCAGGTTTATCGGGAGGTTCCGGGATCCTTCCGGACTTGTCGGGCATACCCGAATTCGATACAACTTTGTTAACCATTGGTGTTTCAATAGTAATTCAGCATGGACAGCCACCTGGCTGAAACACTATGCTGAATAAATACAATTATTATATCTCTAAAGCTGAGACAAGACCAAATTTGGTAGATGGATACTACCTAACGCTGATGGTGCATGCGGGAGAAATCTTCTGTTCTGGTATATATCTTGTCCCGCAGAGACAACCCCGGATCGCGTTGAACACAGGGACGGGGATCTATTTTTGAAGACAGTGAGCAGGCCACCGGGACGTTTGGATAAAAAAAGATGAATATTGAAGAGAAACTGAAATCGTTGCCGGGACAACCCGGTATTTACCGGTTTTACTCGCGAAAAGGCAAGATCATTTATATCGGAAAGGCGAAAAACCTGAAAAACCGGGTCCGAAGCTATTTTCTGGAATCCAATCGGTGGGAATGGCGAATTCGCTTTTTACGTCCACAGATTGACGATGTCGACTGGATTGTAACCCATACCGAAGCTGAAGCCCTTATCCTGGAAGATCGACTGATCAAAACCCACCATCCGCGGTACAACGTTCAGCTGAAAGATGACAAATCCTATCCCTATTTCAAGCTGTCCGTGCAGGAACTGTTTCCCCGCCTGACGCTGGTTCGTGAAATAAAAAAAGACGGTTCGCTCTATTTCGGCCCCTACGTCTCGGCCGGTAAGGCCAGGGCAGCCTCGCGTATCATAAAAAAACATTTTCCGTTGCGCCAGAGTTCCATGAATCTGGATGGAAACAAGAAGTACCGACCTTGTCTCAACTATCAGATGAAACGTTGTTTTGCCCCCTGTGCCGGCAAAATCTCTCCGGAAGATTATGATCGGATTGTGCAACACGTCCTGCAGTTATTGAAAGGGAATTATGATGAGCTAATCGCCACCCTGAAAGAGGAGATGCGGATAAAATCCGAAGCGCTGGAGTTCGAAGATGCCGGTAGAATCAGGGACCAGATCGACGCAGTGAAGAGCACTCTGCAAAAGCAGCAAGTGGTTTCCAAACAAAAGGTTGATCGTGACGTGTTTGCCCTGGTTCGTTCCGGTGGATTTGCCGGGATTCAGGTTTTATTTGTTCGCAACGGTATCCTGCTCAGCGATGATTTTGTCTTTATCTCCCAGGCTGAAATGTATGATGACCAGGAGATAATGAGGTCAATGCTCTCCAAATTCTATGTGTCCGGCGGAAAAGAGATCCCCAAGGAGATTATTCTCTCCGTAAACTACGGCGATGCCACCATGTTGGAGGAATATTGCTCCAGCACAAGAAAGAGCAATGTCAAGGTGATCTTTCCCCGAAAGGGTGAAAAAAAAGCCCTGGTGGAAATGGCATTAAAGAACGGTCGGCAAAATCTGGAGCTGGAGATGAAGGCTTCCGAGGCTGATAAAATCATTCTGGATGAGGTACAACAGAAACTGAAACTGAAAAATAGACCTCATCGCGTGGAATGCTTTGACATCTCCAATATCGCAGGAACCAACACGGCTGCCTCGATGGTGGTTTGGGAGGGGAACAAGGCTCAAAAATCACAATACCGCAAGTACAAGATCAAAACCGTTGAAGGAGCAAACGACTATGCTGCCATGGAAGAGGTTCTGACCCGTCGCTATAGAAAAAAAGAGGACGCAATTATGGAACTGCCGGATCTGATCTTAATCGACGGAGGCAAAGGCCAGCTATCGATTGCCGAGAGAATTCTGAACGAGCAGGGAGTGGATCTCGAATCCGTGGATCTGATCGGACTGGCCAAGGGTCGTTCTGAAAAACGCGGACAGGTGGACAAGGGAGAGGACGATTACGAATATGTGGTCAAACCCAAACGAAAAAACGAGATTAATCTCAAACAAAACTCTTCCACACTTCACTTTCTGCAGAATATTCGGGACGAGGCCCATCGGTTTGCCATCAGCTACTACCGTAGCTTGCACGGGAAAAAAACCACCAAATCCGAACTTCAGGATATTCCCGGAATCGGTCCCGGTAAAAGGAAGATCCTCCTAAAAGCGTTTTCCAGCCTGAAGAACATTCGAGCAGCCGATGTTGAAGCCTTGAAAAGCGTTAAGGGGATTTCCACCCGGGATGCCGAAGCGATATTTCAATTTTTCCGTTCCTGAGATGGAAACGCCGATTTCGCTTTAAAAAACACAAAGGTAATTGACATTTGGTCCTGTGTTTATTTAGATTGTTCTTTGCAAAGACCAATGTTTTGCAGCATTGAGACAATTCATAACCGGCAGGTGCAGAGACACCGGCTTTGGTTTGCTGGCAGAACAGGGTGAAACGACCAATAGGAGGGGAGTAGCCATGACAATCCAACAGTTTTTGGTGGCGCAACTGGAGTGGTTTATACCGGATCATGCCAAGCGGGAGGCCGGTCAGAGAATCAAATCCCAGTTGGTGACCGCCATGTTGATGCTGGTAATACCGTTTCACATCGGCCCGATCATTAAATTCATGGCCCTGAACTCACCCGTGGCCTATGTTAACTTCGGCCACATGCTGGTCTGTCTCATCTTGCTGGTATTTATGAAAATCACTGGCAGAACGACGATCATTGGCATAATCCTGATTCTTACCCTTTTTCTGCAGGAGGCGACCTCGGTCTACTTCACCGGAGGCGTCTTCTCCAATGTTATCGGGCTGATTCTGGTTATACCCGTCGGTGGAATCCTGTTGGTCGGGTACCGCACCGGCATCATCCTGATGGGAATGTTGATCACCTTTCTCGGAGCCATTTACTATTTGAAAACCATCGGTCATCCTTTCCCGGCTTATGAGATCAGCGATACCGCCTATATGACAGAGAAGTACTACTATATTATCGCCGTCTTTTTTGCGTATACGCTGATTGCCGCTTTCTTTCAACTGATCAAGAACAACGCCCTTCGCTCACAACGCGAGATCGAAGAACGAACCCGGGAGCTGACCCGGAATATACAGAAAACCATTAACCAGATCGGTATCGATTCAACAGCACTGGCTTCTTCAGCGGAGGAGCTTTCGAAGACATCCGTAGAAATGCAGAAAAATGCGGACCAGATATCCATTAGCGAGACCCAATCCGCAGCCTCAACAAACCAAAGCGCAACCACAGTCCAGGAACTGTCAACTTCCCTGAGGGCGATTACAATACGGATGATGGAGCTGCGTAAATATGCCGATACCGCTGAAGAAGAGGGAAGCCTGGCTTCCGACATTATTGCCCAATCCGATGAGATGATGAACTCGATTGAGGTGAGCAGCCAGCAGATTGAAAAGATCACGAAGATCATCACCGACATTGCAGAGCAAACCAACCTATTGTCACTGAATGCAGCCATTGAGGCAGACAAAGCCGGTGAATACGGTATGGGATTCGCCGTGGTAGCCGAAGAGGTCGGTGAATTGGCTGAACGCAGTAATACGGCGGCGGAGCGGATCAGTGAACTGATTGCGCGCAGTGACGTCAATGTTCAGGAAGGTAAGACGGTAATCGGGCAGACCGGGGAGATCCTGGAACAGATGATTAACCAGGTAAGACTGATTGCAACCGAAGTAAACGATCTGGTGAACTCCATTACCGAGCAGGATGTCAGCACTCGTGAAGTTGCCAGGGGGGCGGAGGAGATTTCGGCCAGAAGCGACAAGAACCTGGAATTGATTACGAATCTGGTGGCTTTGATCGGCGAAAGCAACAACACTATATCCGATCTCAGCCGTATCGCGGATCAACTGGATGACCAGGCGACACTGTATAAAACTTGATAATCAAAAACAGTGCTTCTGTCTTTATAAAGCCCTGAGTTCAGCAACTGCTCAATCTCATTTGGGTGTTTCGCCGAAGAGAAAGATGTGATTATAACAGGTATAAACCCTTTCCCGGGCTGCATTTCGCTCTTCAGGGTTTTTAATTACGCGTCTCCTGGCTTGAGAGATATGCTGAGTTTTTGAGAATGATGAAGTGATGTTAAAACAAATCAAATTAACAATAAATCTTTAGCAACCTCGGAGAAAGGAATATGGCTGATCGCAATCTCTTTACCAAAGTGATTGACTGGTTCATTCCGAAGAGCACATTTGAGGATCGGGATCTATTACTGCGCAGCAGATTGTTGATCACAATCTCATTGCTGGTTACCATTATCTGGGTTCCGTTTGTATTCCGGTTTGGTCCAACATCAGTGATCCTGGGAGCGGGGATGGCCGTTATTCTTCTATCCATGCCCTTTTTGCTGAAACGAACCGGGTCTGTTTTCCTGGCGGGACATATCATTGTCTTGTTGATGACCCTCTCCAACTTCTATCGCGCCTATTGGGACGGAGGTTTTAATGCCGTGATGCTGTGGTGGAACGTGGTGGCACCGGTAGTGGCCGTTTTACTGGTCGGTACAAAGAGTGGTTTTTTTTGGTTGGCTTTGAACGGTTTGGGCGTGGGAATCTTCTTCATGCTGGAAAACCAGGGGGCCTATCTTCCAGGTGCAGGACCTATCAGCGATGAGTCTATGGTGTTAAACACCATTGCGCTGACTGTCATTCTGACCGTAACCTCTCTCTATCTGGAGCGGGGTAAAAACCTGGTGATGAAAATCCGTCAGGATGAGGTGGAAAGGACCCGAAATCTCGCTGCTGATATGCAGAACATTGCCAGACAGATCCGTACCAACACGGGGACGATATATCAGTCGTCGGACCAGCTTAATAAAAACCTGGAGCGTATGAAAAGCAGTGCAGTGGAGATCGAACAGGTTGGGGCAGAATCCTCAGCAGCCATCAACCAGGGGATTACGACGATTCAACAGCTTTCTACCACTCTCAGCCAGACCGTTAAACGGATCAAGGAGCTGGAGCATGGTTCGGTTATGATTGAGGACAGGGGCAAAGATGCCGAGAAGACGATTAATCACTCGGTATCTGCCATGGCCAAAATCAACGAAAGTCGACAGGAGTACGAAACGATTCTCCAGGCCATCACCGATATTGCGGACTCCGCTCACTTGCTGTCCCTGAATGCAGCGATTGAGGCAGCGAAAGCTGGGGAGTATGGAAAAGGATTTTTCGTCGTGGTTGAAGAGATCAGGGATTTGGCCCAGAGAAGTAATGATACGGTGGTCGACATTCGAAAGGTTATTAAGAAAAGTTCATTCGTACTTTCCAGAAGCAAATATGTAATGGTATCCATCAAAGAGGTGTTTGATACCGTAACTTCCTTGATTGAAAACATGACCGAGGTGATCCGGGATCTGGCTATAGCTCTCGAAGAGCAGGAGTTGGGAATCAGGGAGATCGCTCGTGGGACTGAAGAGATTGCCCAATCCGGTGACCAGAATGCCACATTGGTGCAGGAGCTTAACCGCTCGATAGAGGATAATACAAAAACCGTTGCTGATCTGCATCGTATCGCTGAGCATCTGGAAAGACAACAGGTCGATCTGGAAGCCAAAACAAGTTAATCACAAACCACCATGCCTAAACTGCCGATCATCCTTCCGGTCGTTCTGTTATTCATCATTTCACCTGTATTTGCCTTTGATCAGGAGCAACTGTCCATACTCTTCAAAACCAACTCCTGTAGCGGATGTGATTTGCTCGAATCCGATCTTGAGAATGCCAAGTTGAAAGGGGCTGTTTTAAAGCAGGCGCTTTTAAGCGGATCCAGTATGCGTTGGTCATATCTCTGGTCAGCAGACCTGGAAAAGGCCATCATGGAGAAGGTTAACCTGAGTTGGGCTAATCTTAAACATGCCAATCTCAAAGGAGCCTTCCTGCGTAAAGCAGTTCTGCATCAGGCTAACCTGGAAAGGGTACAACTCAATGGGGCCAATCTGATCGAAGCCGATTTACAGAGGGCAAGTCTCATCAATGCGAGTCTTGAGGGTGCCAATTTAATGGGAGCTGATCTCCGCTGGGCTGATTTGAGTGGTGCAAATCTCAACAGAATAAACCTTCAGAACGCCCGCCTGGAAAAAGCCAATCTGGAAGGAAGCAACATCAACCAATCCTACCTCGAAGGAGCCCAATTGGACGGCGCCATTTGGACAAACGGCCTTATATGTGGCAGAAATTCTGTCGGTAGTTGTAATACTGAGTGATTTCTTCTCGCCTCCTGCTGCTGCAAATCAATTTGCTCTAATCTATTCTCAACTTACCAATCCTGCTCATTTGAAAGCGAGCTAAAGTCTCTCTCACGCTGTTTGTCAAGATAGTTCTCCCACCCATATTTCAATCGATATTTGGTCCAACATTCTCTAAAAACCATATTTAATCAGTAAGTTAATCAATTATAGGTAAATCAATTACCTATTTTCAAGATTCTTCTTGACTTAATCAAGTTATGTGTAAACAATTTACGTAAATTTACTTCATGAAATTCACAATTGAGCGATTTACTTAAAAACTTACGTAAATAAATTACATGAGCATATTACTTCGAATTAAAGAGCAATTGCCTCAATTGAAGACTGCCGAAAGAAAAGTTGCGGAACAGATTCTTAAGGATCCTGCTGCAATCATTGATTATGTTATCACCGAACTGGCAGAAAAATGTGGTGTTAGTGATCCGACAATTGTTCGCTTTTGTCAGAAAATCGGTCTCAAGGGATTCATGGAGCTTAAGCTGAATCTTGCCGGTGAGTTACCAAAGCCGGTGCAGGTTCATCGGAGCGTTAATGAGGATGATTCCCCTGCCAGAATCATGGATGCGATTTTTGACGGACACCAGGGTGCACTACAATCTCTTAAAAACCAGGTAGATACCGAGATGTTCGAAAAAGCTGTTGATTGGCTCTGCAATGCAAAACGAATTGAATTCTACGGATTTGGAGCATGTGGTTGTGTGGCGACAGATGCGCAATACAGGTTCTGTCGCCTGGGTGTTGCCTGCAATGCCTTCCTGGACGTTCATCAGCAATTCTGGTCTGCATCACTACTGGATTCCAATTCTGTCGTGATTGCATTGTCAACAAACGGGGCGACAAAAAACATTATAGAAACGTCAAGGTTGGCTTCCAAAGCGGGAGCGCGTGTTATCGGAATCATAGGCCGCAATAAGTCGCCTTTGCATCCGCTGTGTGATATGGCGTTTTCTCTGCCCTGCCAGGAACCGGCACCGGCAATCATGCGGTTTTCCACCCGCATCGTTCAATTGGCACTCCTGGACGCCTTGTTTGTAACAACCCTGCTGCGGAATTCCCAAATAAAAGAGAATTTGGAGAGGGTTAGGGAGTCGTTGTCCGATATCTTTTTTGAAAACTGAATCACTTCAGGACATTTGGATGCAAAGCTGGCAGTGATTTCATTAAACACCACTCATTTCTGATGATCTCAGAGTTTTAAAGTATACTTCCACAATCCATATAAAATGAAAAATTTCAAATCTTTATGGGAACGCGAATTTAAGATGGTTTTTAATTCATTTTTTAAGTAATTGGATATTTTTCAATAAACAGGAGATCTGCAATGAATTTCAAAGGAATTAGAAGGACATTGATTTGCGTGTTCTGTACTGCGCTTTTTGGATTTAACTCTTCGATGGCCGCTGATTTGAAAATGGGTACCGCGACCGAACCCAGTTCCATCGATCCTCACTTTTCAACGGTTTCCGCGAATCAAATGATATCAGCCCATATGTTCGATACTTTGATACAGCAAAACGCCAACCTCCAACTGAAACCGGGTCTGGCGGTTTCCTGGAAAATGCTGGATCAACTGACATGGGAAGTCAAGCTCCGCCCCAACGTTTACTTTCATGATGGGAGTGAATTTAATGCGGATGATGTGGTTTTTACGATCAATCGCATTCCCAGCATAAAAGACAGTCCAAGTACCTATGAACGCAATATCAAGGGAATCGCCTCAATTAAGATTATCGATCCCCTGACAATGCATTTTAAAACCAAGAAAGCAGCTCCCATGTTCCCATTGGAGCTTAGCTTCATCTATATCATTTCCAATGAGCTGAAGGGAACGCTTTCTTCCAGCGATTTCCATAAAAAGGGAGCTGCTATCGGTACAGGCCCATTTAAGTTTGTCGAATGGGTTCCCGGCGACAGGGTTGTTTTACTTAAGAATGACAAATACTGGGGTGAAAAGGCCGAATGGGATAAGGTAACAATCAAGCCGATTCCCAATGATCCCTCGCGAGTCACTGCTTTGCTGGCAGGTGATGTTGACATCATTGACAATGTGCCGCCAACCGACCTTGAGCGATTGAGAAATGACGATAAAATCGATTTATGGCATACTCCATCCTCCCGTATGATGTATGTGCACATGGATACCGCCCGCGATCAAACTCCTTTTGTCACGGCCAAAAATGGAAAAAAGCTTGCCAAGAATCCCCTGAAGGATCTCAGGGTACGAAGAGCGATCTCAAAGGCGATAAATCGTAAAGCAATGGCTGACAAACTGTTTCATGGCGCTGCGGAGCCGACGGGTCAGTTCGTAGCCAAGGGAATGGTAGGCTGGGTGCCGGAAATGCTTCCCGAAAAATATGATCCCAAAGAGGCCAAAAGACTGTTGGCTGAGGCCGGATACCCTGATGGCTTTGCCATGACCCTGCATTGTACCAACAATCGGTATGTCAACGATGAACAGGTGGCACAGGTTATCGCCCAGTTTCTCTCCAGGGCTGGTATCAAAATGAATGTTCAGGGGATGCCGAAAAACGTGTTTTTTCCCAGGGCAACAAAACGTGAATTCAGCTTCTTCCAATTAGGTTTTGGAAACAGTACCGGAGATGCCGCCCGTGGTCTCACAGCCGTATTGGCCACCTATGATAAAAGTGCCGGTATGGGGGCCAATAACAGAGGACGATATTCCAATCCCGAATTTGATCGCTTGATCAGGCTTGCCGCCGTAACCTCGGATGCAGCGAATCGGGAGTCGTATCTTCAGGAAGCGACCCGCCTGGCAATCGGCCAGGATCAGGCCATTATTCCGCTCTATTTCACCACCCTCAACTGGGCAACACGTGGAAATCTGATGTATGAATCCAGAATGGACGAGAATACCCTGGCCCATTCGGTGAAAAGTAAACAGTGATCCTGGGTGTCCAATCCGGCCAGGAATTACCGTTCCCTTGAAAAGCCTACGTTCTTCAAGGGAAGGCTTTAGGAGAATGTTGATCCATGACGATCTTTATAATCCGTAGGTTGATGCAAAGTGTGGTGGTTCTGTTCAGCATGTCGGTTATTGTGTTTTTCGGTGTTTTTGCCATCGGAAATCCGGCAGATATTCTGATAGCTCCAGATGCTACGCAGGAGGAAAGGGACATCGCAATTGTGCGCCTGGGCCTCGATCAACCTCTTTGGAAACAATACGGAAGCTTTGTTGTCAACGCCTTGCAAGGCGATATGGGGCAATCCTTTGTCTTCAGTGAACCGGCCCTCAAGCTGATCATGAAACGGGCACCGGCAACCTTGGAACTGGCTTTTACGGCATTGCTGGTGACGGTGTTATTCGGCATCGGAGCCGGGATTTGGTGCGGCCTGAAACCGGATGCGCTTTCCAGTCGGGGAATTATGGTCGGATCCATACTGGGATTTTCCATTCCTCATTTCTGGCAAGGCCTCGTGTTGATCATGCTCTTCTCGGTCTACCTGGGGTGGCTACCTGCGGGAGGCCGGGGGGAGACCGGTGAGTTATTCGGCATTACCACTTCGATGGCGACCATGGACGGTATTCGGCACCTGATCCTCCCGGCAATCAACCTGTCACTGTTCAAAACGGCACTGATCACACGGTTGACCCGCGCTGGAACCCGTGAAGCCATGCTGATGGATTATATCAAATATGCCAGGGCCAAAGGGTTATCCCCCCGGAGAATTGTGGGTGTCCATCTTCTTAAGAATATCATGATTCCCATAATTACGGTGCTTGGTATGGAATTTGGCCGGGTCATCGCCTTTGCAGTGATCACGGAAACGATCTTTGCCTGGCCCGGTATGGGGAAGCTGATTATCGACAGCATCAATGTTTTGGATAGGCCTGTCATCGTGGCGTATTTGATGGTTGTGGTCAGCATGTTCATCGTCATCAATCTGGTGGTTGATATTCTCTATACCGTTTTGGATCCGAGGGTGCGAATTGATGAGGTAGGAACATGAAAAAAAACACGGGTTCAACATCGACTCCTTTTTTTGACACGCCGATGGGAAACCTGCTGAAGGAGTATTGTGAAAACCGCCTGGCGGTCCTGGCCCTCGGTGCTGTTGTCATAATCATCCTGATTGCGGTTTTTGCGCCGGTTTTGGCCCCCCAGGACCCTTATGATCTGGCACAGCTTGATATCATGGATTCCACCCTGCAGCCAATGTCGGAAAGCGAAAGCGGAATGGTCTATTGGTTGGGAAGTGACGGGCAAGGTCGGGATATGCTGTCGGCAATAATGTACGGTTTGCGAACCAGCCTCAGTGTAGGGGTCTTTAGCGGTCTCTTGGCATTTCTGATAGGCTCGTTGGTCGGATTACTGGCAGCCTATTTTGGCGGAAAGTTGGAAACCTTTGTCATGCGTCTGGTGGATTTACAGCTCAGCTTTCCGGCAATGCTGGTGGCCCTGATGCTCCTGGCTGTTCTGGGCCAGGGAGTGGGTAAGATCATTTTTGCACTGGTTGTCGTCCAGTGGTCTTATTATGCACGTTCAGCCAGGGGATCTGCGCTTTCGGAACGTAACAAGGAATATATTGAGGCAGCACGTTGTCTGCGACTGCCTGTGCGTCGTGTCATTTTCCGACACCTGCTACCCAATGTGGCGCCATCGTTGATTGTTATTGCCACGGTTCAGGTTGCCCACGCCATTACCCTGGAGGCTACCTTGAGCTTCCTGGGATTGGGACTTCCCATTACCCAGCCTTCTCTCGGACTCTTGATTTCAAACGGTTACCACTACCTGCTTTCAGGGAAATACTGGATCAGTTTCTATCCCGGTGTGGCGTTAGTTCTGACCATTGTCTGCATCAATCTGGTTGGTGATAAATTGCGAGATATTATGAACCCGAGGCTGAAACAATGAAAAATGGCCCACTGCTTGAAGTTGAAAACCTGAAGACGCATTTTTTCACAAAAGTCGGAGTGGCGAAAGCAGTCGACGGCGTCAGTTTTAGCCTTGCACCGGGTGAAGTGATGGGGCTGGTGGGAGAATCCGGATCGGGTAAATCGGTGACGGGATTCTCGCTAATGGGATTGGTGGATCCTCCCGGTCGTATCGTTGACGGTCGTATCATGCTGCAGGGCAAGGATATAGCACGCTACACGGATAAGAAGTTTCGCCGGCTCCGTGGCTCAAAAGTGGCGATGATTTTCCAGGATCCCCTGACAACGTTGAATCCGATGCTTCGGATTGATACCCAAATGATTGAGGCGATCAGGGCACACAGAAAGGTGAATCGGTCGGAAGCCAGAACCGAGGCATTGCAGTCGTTGAAACAAGTTGGAATTGCTGCAGCCGAGAAACGGCTGAATGCCTATCCCCATCAATTCTCAGGCGGTATGCGGCAAAGGGTTGCCATTGCCATAGCCTTGGCTAACCGTCCGGATCTGATTATTGCTGATGAGCCAACAACAGCCCTGGATGTCACCATTCAATCTCAAATCCTGTACGAGATTCAGAAACTGACGCGTGAAAAATCGATGTCACTGATCTGGATAACTCATGATCTGACAGTAGTAGCGGGACTGGCCGATAAAATAAGTGTCATGTACGCAGGTCGAATCGTCGAGCAGGGATCAATCAACGAAGTGTTGGATTCCCCTCTTCATCCCTATACCAAGGGATTGATCGACTCTGTTCCCAGCAGAAACAGGCGGGGGACTTATCTCAATCAAATCCCCGGAACAACTCCTTCACTTCTTAATCTGAAACCGGGTTGCCCTTTTCGGGATCGGTGCTCTCATAGTGACCAGGCCTGTCTGGTCGAGCCAACAGTGACTTCACCGATTAAGGGTCGTTTCGTACGTTGTTTTCACCCCCTTTCAGGAGGCATTCTCTGATGAACCATGATTCCCAACAACCTGTAATCCGTGTTGAGGGCGTCAGTAAGCTGTTTTCAAAAAAACTGGATCTGGCTGCCAAAATCGCCCGCAGATTAGGGGTCGAAGTTTCAGAGCAGACAGTTCGCGCCGTTGAGAAGGTGTCCTTTTCGATTAACAGCGGAGAAGTGGTTGGCCTGGTGGGAGAATCGGGATGCGGAAAATCGACGCTCGGACGCGTCATCTCAGGATTGATTGATCCCAGTGCCGGTAGGGTGCTATATCGTGATCAAACTTTGGAAGAGCTCAAAGAGAAATCCGGGGTCAGATCCCTCCTTAAAATCCAGATGATTTTTCAAGATCCCTTTGCCTCGTTAAACCCAAGGATGCAGATTCGTGACAGTATAGGAGAGGCACCCCTTCACCATAAACTGATCAGCAGGCCAGAATTGGACTCCCATGTGGAAAAAACGCTTCAGAAATGCGGTCTTGATCCCTCGTTTGGGAATCGCTATCCGCACCAGTTTTCCGGGGGACAGCGACAAAGAATTGTTATTGCCAGGGCATTGGCGGTTAATCCGGAGTTTATCGTCTGCGATGAAGCAGTAGCGGCACTTGATGTCTCTATTCAGGCCCAGATTTTGAATCTGTTCATTCGACTGAAAGAGGAACTCCATCTGACTTACCTGTTTATCAGTCACGATATTGGAGTTGTCGAGCATATCTCCGATCGTATTTTCGTGATGTACCTGGGAAGAGTTGTCGAATCGGGACTGACGGACGAGATTTTTGCCCACCCCAATCATCCTTATACCAAGGTTTTGCTTAGGGAGGTGCCCCGTCTGGAAAACAGGAAGATCGATTTTCATCCGGTTGAAGGAGAAATTCCATCGCCGCTCGATCCGCCCCCGGGTTGTCATTTTCATCCCCGATGTCCCTTTGCTGAAAAGAAATGCCGTGAACAAGTGCCACCGCTCAGATCAGTATCCCCCGGGCATTTTAGTGCCTGCCACCTGGACTTCCCCGATGGAGAATGAAGTTGTTTGATCACATTCCGGCCCTTGCAGGCAAACTTTGTTACTAATCACAATCAGAAGAAATAATGGAAATTGAAAAAGATATTATGGTTCCCATGCGGGACGGGATTTGTCTGGCGACTGATATTTATCGTCCACAAAACCAGCAAAGCCCTTTACCCGTGATTCTTGAACGAACGCCCTACGACAAAAGCAAACCCAGTAGATCCGAAGTAACCGTGTCACAGCACAATCCGAAATCACGCCGGGAAATTGCCAACGCCTTTGTAGAACGAGGTTATGTGGTTGTTTACCAGGACTGCCGGGGTCGATTCAACTCCCAGGGAGAATTCAGCAAATACATCAACGAGGGACCCGATGGGTATGATACCCTCAAATGGCTTTGCGAACAGAGCTGGTGCAACGGTAAGATCGGAACCATGGGTCTCTCCTATGCTGCGCATACCCAAAGTGCACTGGCGTGTCTGAACCCACCGGGATTGGCCTGCATGTTCCTCGACTCCGGGGGATTCTCCAATGCATTTCAAGGAGGCATACGCCAGGGGGGAGCCTTTGAACTGAAACAACTGACCTGGGCATATCATCAATCCCTGGTCGATCTGGAACAACAAGCGGATGAGATCAGCAAAGCGGCACTTGAGAAGATCAATATCAGCGACTGGTTTTCCAGGCTTCCCTGGAAAAAGGGGCATTCCCCCCTGAAGTATCATCCGCAATATGAAGAGTATGTGTTTGATCAATGGGAACGTGAAGGCTTTGACGGTTATTGGCAACAGATCGGGCTTTATGCCGAAGGATACTATAATGATTACGCCAATGTCCCCATGATGCATATGGCAAGCTGGTATGATTCATATGCCAGGACCGCAACCGACAATTTCAGGGGGCTCAACGATGTGGGAAAGGGTCCGGCATACCTGTTGATGGGGCCGTGGACACATGGCAATCGCTCTGTACCCTGTCACGGTGAGGTGGATTTCGGACCGGAGGCAACCCTGGACGGAAACCTGGCAACCGATCATGTCGCATTCAGACTGCGATGGTTTGATCGATGGCTTAAAGAGGAAACCCGGGAGACGTTTTGGGAAAAACCGGTAAAACTTTTCATCATGGGAGGAGGAAGCGGATGTCGCACCGGGCAGGGTTTTCTCGATCATGGGGGTACCTGGCGGGAAGAATCAAACTGGCCGCTTCCCCAAACCGTTTATACACCTTTTTACATCCATTCTGACGGAAGACTGGACCAGGCGAAACCCGAACCTGAAGAGGATAGTCTGGCTTATCAATATGATCCAAAAAACCCGGTTCCCACCATCGGCGGGACGATAACATCAGGTGAGCCTGTCATGGTTGGCGGAGCCTATAATCAGGTGGAATCCGAACGGTTTTTCGGATGCAAGCCACCCTATTTGCCCCTCGCCAACAGACCGGATATTCTTGTTTTTCAAACGAATCCCCTGGAAAACGATGTGGAAGTGACCGGACCCATCGTTGTGCATCTTTGGCTGGCTTCGGATTGTCCCGATACGGATATCACCGTAAAACTGATCGATTGCTATCCGCCATCGGTTGATTATCCGCAAGGCTTTGCCATGAATATTACCGATGGTATTCTGCGGGTCCGGTACAGGAATGCATGGGATAAAGCAGAGTGGATGGAATCGGGAGAGATTTACAAAATCAGTGTGGAGCCATTTCCCACAGCCAACCTGTTCAAAAAAGGACACCGTATTCGCCTGGATATCTCCAGCAGCAATTTTCCCCATTTTGACGTCAATCCCAATACAGGTGAGGACCCAGCCAAGGGAACACTCAACCGAACCGCTCAAAATCGCATCTTCATGGATCGCGACAGGCCTTCGCATGTTTTGTTACCTGTTATACCGCCGAGTTGAAGCCCTCTCTTCTACAATTAATGAAATTCGGGATGGCTTATGAATAAGCATTTGGTTTTGGTAAAAGGGTAATCAGCTCTGATAGATAGCATTGTGTTGATTTGTAATGGTTTGTGCGATGTTTAAAATTCTCTTTTGGATTGTTGCCACCCCGGTAAGACGCCCCTTGTAAAGAACTGAAGACATGATTAAAAGAGACAGGAAGTGTAACTCGCGGCCCCCTGTCTCTCCTCAGAGCCCTCATCAAGAATATCCATTCAAAAAAATAGTCTCCGATCATCCTGAAAGCTTCCCGACACTGTGCGTCCTATCAACGTATAATGCTGAAATGACAGGAATAAAAAAGATTGACTTGTCAGCGGAATATCTATAGTAATATAATTTCTTATGCATCAAAAGGTTCCATCGTTTGATGGATTTAATCCCGATCATTTATCGCTTCCGATTGATTTTACTGAAGAGTGGATTGTCCGGCTTTGGAACATCAATCGGGCGTCAAAGATGGACAAGTAAGGACCAGCGGTGCTTCCGGGTTGTCTATGTAAACGAAGTGGTCTGTGCGGCACGGGGGTTATAGGTTTGCAGAACCGAATTATTGTAAACGGGCAACAAGGCCAAGCGGAGTAAAATCAGCTTTTTATAAGTATTTACAGGAACCGGCGATTCATATTATTTACAAAACTTGAATTACAAAGTTGTGAGAGATACTATTGAGGTACATAAAGTTGATCTTCGGATCCGGCAGGGACAGTTTGACAAACTCTCGTATCACGTCAATAAAAATCGGAATAATGCTTGGTCTTATCTTTTGATATTGTTATAAATCCGTGAAAGCCCGAAGGGTGTTACAATCTTTTACAGATATTTGACGAACTGATCAATTCCATAAGAGTGACTTGAGTATGAAAGAGAACCATCAGCAGAAACTCCTTGGAGAATTTGAACTTCCCAGTTACGAACAATGGTTGGAGCTGGTGAGTAAGCAGTTGAAAGGAGCTCCCTTCGAAAAGAAACTGGTAAAACAGACTACGGAAGGATTTTCCATTCAACCGATTTATCGCAAGGAAGACGGAGAAGGGATTACACTATCCGTGCCCGGTGAGTTCCCCTTCCCAAGGGGAGCAAAGGCTTCGGGGCATTTGACACGGGGATGGGATATTGCTCACCCTTATCGTTATGCGGATCCTGAAGAACTGGGTGAAGCGGTGGCTTTTGACGCCGAAAAAGGGCTTACCTCCTTCTTGTTCAACCTGGATGAACCTTCAGGAAATGGAATGAATCCTGACCAGGGTCCGCAGGATAAGATTGGTGATACGGGAGTTTCCCTGTTTTGCCGCGATGATATTCAGGCAGTTCTGAATGGAATCGATTTGGATCGAGTTTCGCTCCTGGTGCGTCCCCGCAGGTCCTATTTGCCGTTGATGATTCTGCTGGTGTCCGCTCTGAAGAAGATTGATATCGATCCGGTTAAGCTCAACGGCTGTCTGGCAGCCGACCCTCTTTCCCTGCTTGCGGAGCAGGGGATCTCGGGGTTTGCCTTGGAAAACCAGTTCAGGGAGATGGCTGCCTGTATTAAAGCTTCTGAAAAACACACCCCGAATCTTCGTACCCTTGGTATCGACATCTTTCCCTATAGTGAAGCAGGTGCCAGTGCCTCTCAGGAACTGGCTCTGGCAATGGCGACCGGTGTTGAGTACATTCGAAAGTTGCAGACCTATGAAATCGATGTGGACGAAATCGCGAGTAATGCTGCGTTTTTCATTCCGGTGGGATCCGATTTTTTCATGAGTATTGCCAAACTCAGGGCCGCGCGAATTTTATGGGCCAAGGTGATCAAAGCCTGCGGCGGTTCCAAAGAGAACCAACGTATGGTCATTCACGCCGGTACAATGAAACACAATAAGACTGTCTATGATCCCCATGTGAACATATTGCGGGTGACGACAGAAGCTTACTCGGCAGTCCTGGGTGGTAGTGATTCGGTTTCCGTGGCTCCCTTTGATGAGGTTTTGGGACTGCCTGATGAGTTTTCCAGGAGAGTTTCCCGCAATATTCAGATTATCCTCAAAGAAGAGTGTCATGGTCACAGGGTGATTGATCCGGCCGGGGGATCCTGGTACTTGGAGAACCTGACGGAAAAGCTGGCCGAACAGGGCTGGCACGAATTTCAGAAAATAGAAGAAATTGGTGGACTCACCGTGGCTCTTGAAAATGGATATGTTCAGCAGGAGATTGCCAAGGTTGTCGATCACAACCACCTGGAGTCGGCTCGCAGAAAAAAAGTTATTGTGGGAACCAATATGTATCCCAACCTCGAAGAGCATCTCCCTGAAACTGTCTCTTTCGACCAGATCGCCTTTGCCAAAAAGAGAATAGAAAAAGCGAACAGCCATGCTCAATCAGGCGATTCGGAGTCTTTAACCGGATTAGCCCCGGATGCCCTGTTTGACCGATTATTGGAACTGGCCGACCAGGGGACGACCCTGGGAGGTCTGTCCGGCAGTCTTGGACGGTCGGTCAATGCGGGCACAGACGTTCGGGCACTGACAATTCATCGCCAGGCGGAACCTTATGAAAAACTGCGTCAGAAGGCGGAGGCCTATCGTAATGCCACGGGGGAACGGCCTAAAGTCTTTCTTGCCAATATGGGTCCCCTGAGGCAACACAAGGCCAGGGCTGACTATTCAACCGGTTTTCTGCAACCCGGGGGTTTTGAGGTTATCCAGGGAGCAGGTTATGACACGGCCGAGGAGGCAATCGAAGGCAGTTTGGCATCCAAAGCAAGAATAATGGTGATCTGCTCGAAGGATGATACCTATCCTGACCTGGTGCCCGTCATTGCCGCTGGTATAAAGAAACAGGACACCGGCATTGTGGTGATTGTTGCCGGTTATCCCAAGGATCATGTGGAAGCATTCCAAAAAGCGGGTGTCGATGAGTTTATTCACCTCAAGGCAAACAATCTTGAGCTACTGACCAGATTACAAGAAAAAGCGGGGGTAGCAATATGAACAAAATTCCGGATTTTACCAACATTGCTTATCAATCAGAATCGGTGGATGAGAACCTGGCTGCCTGGGAACAGGAGATGACCACTGAGAGCGGAACCGGCGTGGAATCCCTCTGTTGGGACTCATTGGAGCAGATTCCCATCAAACCGCTTTATACCAAAAAGGATCTTGAAGCGTGCGAACACCTCGGCTATCTCTCCGGGATACCTCCCTACCTGAGGGGACCCTACCCGACGATGTATGTCACCCGGCCCTGGACCGTGCGACAATATGCCGGGTTTTCCACAGCGGAAGAGAGCAATGCCTTTTACCGCAGGAACCTGGAAGCAGGCCAGAGAGGACTTTCGGTGGCTTTTGACCTGGCAACCCATCGTGGCTATGATTCGGATCATGAACGGGTGGTAGGCGATATCGGAAAGGCGGGTGTAGCCATCGATTCCATCCTGGATATGAAAATCCTCTTCGATGGGATCCCGCTGGACAAGATGTCTGTGTCCATGACTATGAACGGGGCAGTCCTTCCGGTGATGGCTTTTTACATTGTTGCTGCCGAGGAACAGGGGGTTAAACATGAAGAACTGACCGGCACCATCCAGAACGATATTCTCAAGGAATACATGGTGCGGAACACCTATATCTACCCGCCGGAACCCTCCATGAGAATCATCGCGGATATCTTTGAGTTCACATCGCAGTACATGCCCAAGTACAATAATATCAGTATTTCGGGCTACCACATGCTGGAAGCGGGAGCCTCGGCAGACCTGGAAATGGGTTACACCCTTGCTGATGGGCTGGAATACGTTAAAACTGGAATCAAGGCCGGAATCAAAATCGATAATTTTGCCCCCAGACTTTCCTTCTTCTGGGGCGCAGGCACCAATTTCTTCATGGAAATTGCCAAAATGCGTGCCGCCAGATTGCTGTGGGCTAAAATCATCAAGGGATTCGACCCGCAAAATCCCAAATCCATGGCTCTGCGAACCCATACCCAGACTTCAGGCTGGAGCCTGACCGAACAGGATCCCTTCAATAATGTTGCCAGAACCTGTATTGAGGCCATGGCAGCAGCCCTGGGACATACACAATCGCTTCATACCAATTCACTGGACGAAGCCATTGCCCTGCCGACGGATTTTTCAGCGCGGATAGCCAGAAATACCCAACTCTACCTGCAACACGAAACCGGCATTTGCGATGTGGTGGATCCCTGGGCAGGTTCCTACTATCTCGAATCCCTGACGCACCAGGTGATGCACAAGGCCTGGGACCATATCCAGGAGGTTGAGTCCCTGGGCGGAATGGCAAAAGCTATCGAAACCGGGCTGCCCAAAATGAGAATTGAAGAGGCGGCAGCTCGTCGTCAGGCATTGATCGATTCGGGGAAGGAAACGATTGTCGGTGTCAATAAATTCCGTTTGGATAAGGAAGCCCCCATCGAGATTCTGGAGGTAGACAATACCGCAGTCCGGGAGTCCCAGGTGAAACGATTGCAAAAGCTGAAGTCGGAAAGGGACAACAACGAAGTGCAAAACATTCTGGATCGTATTACTGAAGCTGCCGACAAGAATGAAGGAAACCTGTTGGCGCTCTCCATCGAGGCGGCAAGAGCCAGAGCTTCACTTGGTGAGATTTCGTATGCCATGGAAAAGGTATTTGGAAGGCACAAAGCGGTGATCAGGTCCATATCAGGCGTTTACAGCAACACTTATGGTGAAGAGGATGCCGTGAAAGAGGTGAGAAGATTGGCGGACGAGTTTGCCGAGAAAGAGGGTAGAAGACCCAGGATTATGGTGGCAAAGCTTGGTCAGGATGGTCATGATCGTGGAGCAAAAGTTATTTCAACAGCCTTTGCCGATCTCGGATTCGATGTGGACATCGGTCCCCTGTTTCAAACACCGGAGGAGGTGGCCCGACAGGCAGTGGAAAATGATGTACACGTCGTGGGCATGAGTTCCCTGGCCGGGGGACATAAAACCCTGCTGCCTCAACTTGTCGCCGAATTGAAAAAACTGGACCGGGAGGATATCGCTGTTGTGGTAGGAGGCGTGATTCCCGCACAGGATTATGATTACCTCCGGGATAACGGGGCGGTTGCCATCTTCGGTCCCGGAACCGTGATTCCGATTGCCGCTGAAAAGCTGTTGAGTGAACTTCTGAAACGTATTGAAGTCGAGTAACAAGCCGCGTGGACAAGAAAAAACAGAAACCGGCCTGGAGCCCGGAACAGAATTCCGATGCCTTTGCATCCAGCGTCGTTGAGGGCGTTTCGGACTCACACGACGGGATGAACCCTTCCCGCCAGAATGCTCCGAATGGATCTGATATCAGGAGGAAAAAACTTGATATCGATGATCATGTCGAGGGTGTGTTGGCCGGAGACCGGATGATTCTTGCCCGAACCATCACCTTGGTGGAAAGTAATGCCAGGCGGCACCAGGATATGGCACAACAGGTGCTCAAAAAACTGCTGCCCCATTCCGGGAACGCCATCAGGCTCGGTATTACAGGAGTTCCGGGAGCGGGCAAGAGCACCTTTATCAACACCCTGGGATCGCGGCTTTGCCGCAAGGATCACAGGGTTGCCGTACTGGCTGTTGATCCGAGCAGTTCGTTAAGCAAGGGTAGTATCCTGGGGGATAAAACCCGCATGGAGCGTCTCAGCCAGGAAGAGAACTGTTTTATTCGCCCCTCTCCCTCGGGCGGAACGTTGGGAGGCGTCAGCCGGAAAACCCGGGAGACAATCCTCATCTGCGAAGCTGCCGGATACGATACGATATTGGTAGAAACTGTTGGTGTGGGACAGAGCGAAGCGCTGGTCAGCACCATGGTTGATTTCTTCCTGTTGTTGACCCTGACAGGAGCTGGCGACGAGTTGCAGAGTATAAAAAAAGGGGTTATCGAATTGGCCGATGCCATTCTGATCAACAAGGCGGACGGTAACAACAGGATTCCGGCGCAACGCACCCAACAGGAAATAAACCAGGCGCTCCATTTGATCAGCCAACCCACCGAGTCCTGGCAAACCAGGGCTTATTGTTGTTCTTCCATGACAGGCGATGGTATTGAAGAGATCTGGCAGGTGGCGATGGATTTTACACAACAGGCCAGGAAATCGGGAAGTTTTGCGGAGAAAAGAAAAGAGCAAACCCTGAACTGGATGCTTGATATGATTAAGGAAGAGATCAGTAACGCTTTTTTCCAAAATCCCATGGTTCTCAAACAGTTGCCTCTGCTGAAGGATGCAGTACTTTCCGGTCACATGCCCGTAACCACCGCGGTAGAAAGCATATTAGCCCGATTTCGTGATTTACGGGACGAATAGAATCAATTATAGTCAATCGATCATCTGAACAATCAAAAGGAATGATTTATGCTGACAAAAATAGATCATATTGGTATTGCAGTAAATTCGCTTGATGAGGCTATTCCCTTTTATGAAAAAGTTCTGGGATTAAGCTGTGAGAAAGTTGAAGAGGTGCCTACACAGAAAGTGAAGACGGCCTTCTTTGCTCTCGGTGAAGTTCACCTGGAACTTCTGGAACCCATGTCGGAAGACAGCCCCATTGCCAAGTTTCTGGAGAAAAAAGGGCCCGGTGTTCATCACATAGCTTATCAAAGCGATGACGTGCAGGATCAGCTCAACCAGGCAGCAAAGGAAGGCTGCAAATTGATCAACGAGACGCCGGTTGACGGCGCAGGTGGAAAAAAAGTAGCATTCTTACATCCAAAATCGACCTTTGGGGTGCTTAGTGAGTTTTGCTCAAAAAGCTGAGTTTTGGATGACATAGATTAACAGAAAGGATGTATTAATCAATGACAATCCGGAATCTGCCCGGATATTCTTAAAAATTAGGGATTATTTGGCTTGGATAGTGCCAAAGGCATGGCATTTCAGGAAAATGCAAAAAAAGCTTCCCGGCTTACAAGGTTCCTGAAATACCATACCTCTGGTGCCTGGTTGAAATCTTGCCGAATAACAGACAGATCTTCCGTGAAAATCCGATGTTGAGGGGAGAAAGGGAGAGAAAGCGGAAGCACCAAAAGGTGATCCCGACGGATTATGCAGCTAAAATTGCTCCAATGCATAATACTAATCAGGAGATAATAGAATGACGAACCAGTATAAGGTTGATGAGCTAGTTAAGTTGAGAGAACAGGCCAGGGAAGGTGGCGGTCTTGATCGTATAGAAAGACATCATGCAAAGGGCAAGAAAACAGCGAGGGAACGCATCGCCCTGCTGCTTGATGAAGGCAGTTTCGAAGAGTTCGATATGTTCAAAACCCACCGTTGCCATCATTTCGGCATGGAGAATACCGAATACCTGGGTGACGGCGTGGTTACAGGCTATGGAACCATCAACGGGAGGTTGGTTTATGTTTTCTCCCAGGATTTCACGGTTTTTGGCGGTGCCCTATCTGAAACCTTTGCTGAAAAGGTATGCAAGATTATGGATATGGCCGTGAAGAACGGGGCTCCGGTTATCGGCTTGAACGATTCCGGCGGAGCCAGGATACAGGAAGGGATTGAAAGTCTGGCCGGATATACCGACATCTTTCTGAGGAATGTCACCTCATCGGGTGTGATACCCCAATTGTCCGGAATTTTCGGGCCCTGTGCCGGGGGCGCGGTCTACTCTCCTGCACTGACTGATTTCACGGTGATGGTGGATAAAAACAGCTACATGTTTCTCACCGGTCCCAAGGTGGTAAAAGCGGTGACTCATGAGGAGGTTGATACGGATTCGCTGGGAGGAGCCGGCGTACACACGGCCAAGAGCGGGGTTGCGCATCTGGCTGCGGCTTCTGAAGAGGAGGCGATCCAATACCTGAGAGAAATTTTCTCATACATTCCTCAAAACAATATGGAGTCACCTCCTTTCGTCCCCACCAATGATCCGCCCAATCGATCGGAACTCTCCCTGGATCAGATCATTCCCGAGAATCCCAACGAAGCATATGACATCAAGGAAGTCATTTTCAAGACAGTTGATGACGGCAAATTCCTGGAAATTCAACCGGACTACGCACCCAACCTGGTGATCGGATTCGCCAGGTATGGTGGAATATCCGTAGGTGTGGTGGCAAACCAGCCCAAATTTTTGGCAGGAGTGCTGGATATCGACTCTTCGGTGAAAGGGGCCCGGTTTGTCCGCTTCTGCGATGCTTTTAATATTCCGGTAGTGACCTTTGTTGACGTGCCCGGTTTTCTCCCCGGTACAATCCAGGAGCACGGCGGGGTGATACGTAACGGCGCGAAAATGCTTTATGCCTATGCCGAAGCCACTATCCCCAAAGTGACGGTCATCACTCGTAAAGCCTACGGTGGCGCTTATTGTGTGATGAGTTCCAAACATTTACGAGGGGACATCAATTATGCCTGGCCGACGGCAGAGATTGCCGTGATGGGCGCCAAGGGAGCAACGGAGATATTATACGCCAGGGAGGTTGCTGAATACGACGGAGACAAGGCTGCCTACCTCAAACAGAAAGAAGACGAATATGCTGAGAACTTTGCCAATCCATACATAGCGGCGAAAAGAGGATATGTTGATGATATTATCCTGCCCAATCGGACCCGGTTCAGGATCATTAAAGCGCTGATTATGTTAAAAGACAAGCAGGACAGCAATCCGCCCAAAAAACACGGAAATATTCCGCTGTAGCGGACGACTTCCTGAATAACAATAGAGCTGGAAGGACACATCCTGCGGCTTGAAATCAGTCATAAAGGACAGGACTTCATGAACTCACTCAGTTTGCGAGATATTCTTGATAGCCAGGCCATCGGAATCAGTATTACCGGTATGTCTATCGTGTTTACCGGATTGATATTGCTTAGTATTTATATTACGGTTTTGCCGAAAATACTTGAATTCCTGGAAAAGCCTAGACCTGACAAGAAAGAAGAAGCTACAGCAGACGAAGCGGAAAAACCTGAAAAAACAGGGACTGTAGCAACAGCAGAAACAGAAACACCTATAGCGCCCGTTGACGAAGAAGCTAATGATATCGCCAGTGTCATTGGCCTTGTGCTCCAACTGGAGCATGAACGGGCCATAAGTACCGAAAACGAACAGATCACCATATCTAGTAACATCGGCGAGCCCTCTCCCTGGAGCAGGGCGGGTCGAATGAGGAAGATGCCTCAGAGGAGAACTCATGCGAAAATATGAAGTTTCCATAAATAGTAAACAGTATTCTGTTGTCGTAAAAAAATATACGCAACAAGATGCGGAACTGGAGATCAACGGAACACCATATATGGTTAAGATGGATGCTCCGGTCGTTTCTCCCACTCCCCAGCCTCAACCGATGCAACCGGTTGCCGTTCAGCCCGTTCAACCTCAACCCGTGCAGCCCCAACCCGTACAACCTCAGGCAGCTCCCCAGCCTGCAGCAGCCCCTGTAACACCTGCGGCTCCTGCTGCAGTTCCTGTAGAAGGAGAGCTTGTAACAGCTCCTATTCCCGGTTCAATCCTGGAAATCCTGGTCAAGGTTGGAGATTCGGTCAAGACAGGTCAGACCGTCTTCAAAATGGAAGCCATGAAAATGGAAAATGACATCAATGCCAATTCCGATGGTGTTGTCAAAGCCATCAATGTCAATGTCGGTGATGCTGTCAACCAGGGACAGGATTTAATGGTGATCGGGTAAAATTTGATGAATGCTACGGACATAAATTTTGGAGGAGCTGAATGGAAACACTGTTGAGTTTTTTGGGTGCGACGGGTTTCATGCTAATGGAGCCCGGGAATGCTATAATGATTGTCATCGGCATCATTTTTATAACGCTGGCAATTACGAAGGATTATGAACCACTGTTACTATTGCCTATAGGTTTCGGGATTCTGATCGGAAATGTTCCCTACATCTCCAGCATGTCCCTGGGGGTCTACGACGAGGGAAGTGTTCTCTACTATCTTTACTTCGGGGTCAGCCAGGGGATTTTTCCACCATTGATCTTTTTGGGAATCGGCGCCATGACCGATTTTTCGACCATGCTGTCCAATCCTAAACTGGTTCTATTGGGGGCGGCTGCACAGGTGGGTATCTTCATCACCCTGATCAGCGCCATGTATCTTGGATTTACTGCGAGTGAAGCCGGTGCTATCGGTATCATCGGCGGAGCGGACGGACCGACCGCCATCTTTCTGTCAGCCAAGCTGGCGCCTCATCTGTTGGGGGCAATCGCGATTGCAGCTTACTCCTATATGGCCCTGGTTCCGGTGATTCAACCGCCAATCATGATGTTGCTGACTAACAAGGAAGAGCGGTTGATCAGGATGAAACCGCCGAGACAGGTGCCGACGAGGGAAAAGATCATTTTTCCGATCGCAGCCACCCTGATTGCCGGTTTGATCGCCCCGGGTTCACTTTCACTGGTGGGAATGCTGATGTTTGGTAACCTGCTCAAGGAGAGCGGTGTAACAGAGCGACTGGCCAATACCGCCAGGAACTCACTGATTGATATTGTCACTATCCTGCTGGGTTTTTCAGTCGGAGCCAGTACACAGGCCAGTCACTTTCTGACACCGCAATCCATCCTTATCTTTGGATTGGGTGCTGCCTCCTTTAGTGTGGCCACTGCGGGCGGACTGATTTTCGCCAAGGCGATGAACCTCTTTCTTTCCAAGGAAAACAAAATCAATCCGCTGGTCGGAGCTGCAGGCGTTTCTGCCGTGCCGGATTCAGCTCGTGTGGTACAGATGGTGGGACAGAAAGAAGATCCAACCAATTTTCTGCTGATGCATGCCATGGCACCCAACGTTGCCGGAGTAATCGGTTCTGCCATCGCAGCCGGTGTACTCTGGAGCGTGATGGTGGGTTAATCCCCTCTCGCATTTTCCTCAATAGTTAAACTCCTGGCGGACATGTGTCCGCCGTGGAGATCCCCGTCAGAAATCCTTTCACTTGTCTTCTCAGCAAATCAAAGCCAAAGCCCTTAAGATTATTATCAATCCAAGCGATAATTGTATTAACTTTTTCATTTTTCAGGAAATCATTCCCCAACTCCTGTCCTGAAAATCGACATATCAATATCAGTTTGCGTAATTGGTAAAGAACGATCAATTTACTCAAGATCCGATTTGATCTCGGGATAGGATCAACATAAATAGGAATCTGTGCGTATCAAATCGAAGTTATGATCAGAAGTATGAATTTTCTGGATCGATCAAGTTGCAAGTTAGTTTTAAATAGACTATAAGGTTTTATGTATGAATCAGCCTAAAATCAGATTTTTTTTAGGGCGAATACATTTAATTCAATTTTGTAAAAAACTATTTATTCGAATAGCGATCACCAATCTTGTTTTCTAATAAAATTTCATGCTTACTTTCAACTGCCAGATAAGAAAATACGGAGCGAATCATGTTTTTAAATCTAAATAGCGTTAAGAAAATAAGGATTATGACCCTGCTTTTATTGGCGGCGCTCTTTTTTGCCTCAAGTTGTACCAGTAGTGATAGTGGAGGTTCAGGTGATGACGATAGCACATCAACTACTGATCCAAGTGATGATATTGGTGGTGGACAGGTTGTCGAAAATGCAACCTTTTCCATCAGCGGTGCCAAGACCCTGCAGGCTCTGGATACAACCGTAACTGCTGCTACTTCTTCATCGATTGCAAAGAGTAGTTACGTGGGGGATCGTCCGGTGTTCCAATATAAGATAGTCAATGAAGGACTGACTAGTGAAGACATCCAACAAAGAAGACTTCAGGCGGCATCTGGTGTTCCCATGATCGGGGAAACCGGCACAGGTGGAACAAACCTGCTTGCGGTAGATGATCAGGGAATTGCCAGTCTAGCCATTGACTCCCAATACATGATTAAAGTCATGTATTCAGTTGTGGATCCGGCCGGGGAGTATGTTTATCTCGCTTTGGATACTGGTTGGAATAATTATGATGGAAATGACTATTCCCAGTTTATCTTTGCGGAAAACTGTGCGCTTTTTAAGGTACACATCTCAGACAACACCACTGTATGTGTCAAGGAAGGCCTCTTTGTTCAGGATATGAGCGATACCTACCGACAGATGATTAGTGGCAATCAGAAACCCATTCAGTTTGATGAAGCTGGTGATGTCTATTTTGCAGGAACCACATTTTCCAGCGATACCTGGGACTGGTCATGGGATCCCGTCATTTACAAATACACAGTTTCAGCTGGCACTGTTGAAGCAGTTACCCAGGACAATCAATCCGTAACCACTTTTCTGGTCCTTCCCACTGGCGAAATCGCTTTTGAAGCATATGATACTGCTTCTTATAAATCTCAGCTTTACATCTACAGTCAGATCGGAGGTCTGATACCGCTGACCAGCGGTAATTGGGGAGTGGATTTTTTCACTACCGATTCATACAACACCGTGATCTGGGGCGAGGGCAGCTGGGAAAGTAAGGGTATGTATCTGGCCAGACCCATGAATGATGGAACTGGTCGCGTGGAGTCGGCACAACTGGATACACGCCTTTTTGGATCAACGGAAAGTAATCAATCAAGCCCGAGGCGTGTCATTGTGGCGGATGATGGAAATATCTATGGTGTTTTTGAAAGCTGGTTGAATGAATATAATGAATCTACGGATACCTGGGATTATAGCACTGTTCTCAGTGTTTATCAGATTCTTCCTTATGACGGGATTCCCAAAGTCCAATTGACCCTTGACAGCACCGATGGCTGGTGGGCATGGATGCAAGAAACGCCGTTCAGGATCTCCAAGGGATTTCTCTATTTCGTGGAGGAGTATGATCCCGGGGATGGCTACGGGACACGGGAAGTCATCAAAATGGTTAATCTGAATAACAGGGTGATAACAACGTTGCTCTCCACCAATCGATATGAAGTTTATAACTGGTCAGTGAATAACGACAATCTCTACTTTGCTGGACTGGACCAAGCTTCAAATATCGTGATCACCGGGACGATAGATACCTTAAAAGTGAAAAACGGAGAACCGGAAAGCACCTACCTGACGATCAGAAACACTGCTTCAGCGCTGGGTGCAACAGCGAGTGTTCAGGATATCTCTGTTCTAATTCCCCAACAACCGGAACAAGATACGGGTAGTGCTCCTAGCGCCACAGTTTACTATTCTGCAGAGAATCTTTATTCCAACACGATTGCATTTACCAAGTACATGAACAAGTCCTCAGCTGAGAGCAATCTTACCTACAGGAATAGTTCTTCGGCCAACATCTCCGTGTTGAAATTGTGGGTATATAAAACCCTGCACTTGGTACCTGATCTTGACGGGTTGTTGGACATGTCGTGGACAACACCTCTGGAGAATGATGAAACCTATACGATTGCACTCGAATCCGGAGTATATGATGCCTTTGGTTGGCAGTTGAATCCTTTGTCCCAGTCTTTTACCACCAAACCAGATAACGGATGGTGGCAGGGGGATACGGATGATACCGGCAGTTTTTCCAGTGGAAAAGCCGGTAAATATGCCGGACCCGAAACCATGTACCAGACGCAGACCTATGATCTTGGTTTTTTAAATTTAAGCTCAGCCAATATCAGGGTGGAGTTCTCGGCCAGGAACTACGCGTACGGCAATCTTAGAATTGTATATTGGAACAGGGATCGGTATACGAATAACAGCAATAGTAATTATAGCGGGATTGAAGCGCAGGTCTACCTGAACTCCTGGCCATATCTGGATTACCACACTGAGTCATCCTCCAATGAATGGCTCTCCGGCGATTATGTGCCAAAGGTTATGTCCGGTTCCTGGATGAAATATCGGGTAGACTTTTACGACAAAAATATCAAAACATACTATTCCGAAGACGGTAACACCTGGACGGAAATCACCAGTTTGACGGTTTCTGATTTTAAAGACAGGGATACCCTAGCTTCGGACGATGATGACGTAACCATCCTGCTGAGATTGGATGAAGCCATAGCCATTGACAATCTGAAGGTTTCAACCCTGACCAGTTCGGGTGCGATTGATTCGGCAGAAAGTGACCTGATGAATGAAGACTTCGAAGGTTCCATGCCGACCTGGCTTCAAACTGACGTCAATGATACATTGGGATTCTATTGATCCAACAAAAAGCCTGGACTCTCATCAGTCCAGGCACTTTTCATCAGGAGGGACGGCAGCCAGGTCGTCCCCGCGGCAAATGATATTATCTTCGCTAAAAATCATCCCACACAGCCATTCAAATCCAGTGAGCAATCCCGATCTACTCTACCTCGAAGACCATCAGATCATTTCCTATTTTCAGCGGTCCCTGGTAGGTTTGGCGGGTGCGATCGATGATATCGATAATATCCGAATGTTGAACCATGTGAATGTAAACAGCCAGTTTGATGTTTGCCTTATCAAAAATCCTGCCTGCGTCTTCAGGCATCAGGTGGAGTTTCATGATGCTTTTGTCCCTTTCCGAGTGAATGGTGATGTTTTCCCTGCCACCGGAGACATTGCAAAAGAGGATGTCGACATCCCGGCTATGTTCAATAAGACTTTCACAATAATTTGTGTCGCCTGAGAAAACGACCGATTTTCCCTCGTAGTCAACTCTATAGCCATAAGCCGGATTAACCGGGGAATGATCAACTTCAAAAGCGGTTATTTTGATCCCCTTCCTGTCATAGAACACTCCCGGTCTGATGTCCTCCGCGCAAATGGCAGCATCTTTAGCCTCTATTCCGTCGTGCAGGGGACGTGTCTCAATATCAAAGGCAAATGCCGCTTCCAGCTTTGCCATCATATCCTCAGTCCCTGCGGGTCCCCAAACCTGAAAATCGCCTTTTCGTTCAAAGGCCCACGGGGTTAACCAGAGATCAGGAAATCCCACGGTGTGATCCGAGTGAAGGTGGGTGAGGAGCACCTTGCCGATTGAGGTAATAGGAGTTCCGGATTCGAAAACACGTTGCAGAGTTCCCCTGCCGCAATCAATAATGAATTTCTCATCTCCAGCTTCCACCAGTGATGAGGGACCGTATCTGTCCGCCTGTAATCGTGGTGTACCGGTGCCTAGAAGTGTTATGTTGAATTTGTTCATTTGCTTTTTATGAATAGTGTTTGTATCTGTTCAGCACATTTAGCTGTCTGATGTCAAAAAGTCTGGAAGTTTGCCGCTGAATAAAAGCCGTAAAGCTTCACTGGCACGTATGCCGTTTTTT